>CAYXKW010000018.1:6574-7937 GCA_964464695.1 uncultured Candidatus Saccharibacteria bacterium | reverse complement strand
CCAGAGAAACAAACAGAGAAAGTAGAGTCAATTAGAGATACCATAATTGAAGCAACTACTGATGACAAGCGTATTGATCTTGAAATGAAAGAAGGTGAAACACAGCTCGTTGATGACACCAAGAAAGCAACAACTGCGAAAAAACCTGTTTTTAAATTTGACGAAGAGGAAGATGATGATGAATGGGAAGCTCTTCCACCATTTCTACGAAGAAAGAAATAATTAAAAAGCTCTGCGAACGCAGAGCTTTTTAATTATTTAAAGCAATTTTGGAATACGATACTACTGAGTATGGTGCCATGATATACTCAAAATCTATGCAAACTAATTTCGACGTAATCATTATCGGCGGAGGACCAGCGGGCACTGCAGCTGCAGTCTACGCAGCACGTAAACAACTTAAGACTCTTCTTATCCTTAAAGAATGGGGTGGGCAATCTATCGTCTCTGACGATATTCAAAACTGGATTGGTACACCACACATTTCTGGAACAGATTTAGCGAAAGCTCTCCGCTCACACGTAGAAGAATATAAGGGCGAATTTATAACTCTACAAGAAGGAAAAAATGTTACCAAGGTTGCGGGTAACGATGGCGAGTTCACCGTAACTCTTGAAGACGGAGCAACATCAACCGGTAAAACAGTTCTCATTACCACTGGATCATCAAGAAGAAAGCTGGAAGTTCCTGGTGCGGAAGAATATGAGAATAAAGGTATCACCTATTGTGCGTCATGCGATGGACCACTATTTTCTGGAATGGATGTTGTTGTGGTTGGAGGTGGTAATGCTGGGTTTGAATCTGCAGCACAACTCCTTGCATACTGTAAAAGTGTCACGTTACTCTCACGTAGCGAGCCACGAGCTGACCCAATTACTGTAGAAAAATTACAATCAAGGGAACATTTCAAACTTATAGTAAACGCAGTTCCAAAATCAATCCAAGGATCAACATTTGTCGAATCAATTACCTACACAAAAACTGACACACAGGAAGATATAACCCTTCCTGTTTCTGCTGTCTTTGTAGAGATAGGACAAATCCCTGCGGTGTCGTTTGTGGAGGGTATAGTTGCTATGAATCCTGTGAACCACATCATAGTAGACCCTCGAACACAGGAGACCTCTGTGAAGGGAATTTGGGCTGCTGGAGACTGTACAGACGGACTCTACCACCAGAACAATATTGCAGCTGGTGACGCAGTGAAGGCACTTGAAGATATCTATCTCCACCTACACGCATAGATTTGTGCTAGGTTTGCAAGAATAGAAAAGTGGCGCCGGAGGCGCCACTTTTCTTTTGCTTCATTGTTTTTCTTACAAAACAATATAACACAATAAGTATTTTAAACACAAGACTTAAT
>CAYXKW010000018.1:0-6564 GCA_964464695.1 uncultured Candidatus Saccharibacteria bacterium | reverse complement strand
CTTTAATTATTACCACCCCCACCACACCTCTTTTTTTTGGTGTTGTTTTCACATATATCACTTGGGGGCCCTGGGCCCCCACTTTTCTATTCCTTCATTGTTTTTCTTACAATACATTATACCACATTAATTATTTACAACACAAGACTTACTAAAAAAGTAAAGGTCTGGTATGATTGGATGATGCGAAAATATATCTCTCTTTCTCTTCGGTTATGGAATCTCCTTAAGCCATTCCACAAACACTTCTACATACAGCTTGTATCAACCATCATCCAGCAAGTAATCAATATCTATGTCATTTATCTTACCGCAAAAATATTAGACAGTATTGTCCAAAAGGAATTTGAACAAGCTTATATATTTGTCATAACAGCTGCCATTCTACAACTTGTACGAGTCATGATTAGTTACTTCACCGATATTCATGCCCAGAATAAAATAGACTTCGCAATTCAACAGTACCTTGAAGAATATTCATTCAAGAGAATCTTTAGTTTAAATATTTTCCAATACACAGAAGACCATTCTGCCGTAAAAGAACAGGTTATTAACCGTGGAGAAAATGCGCTTGAAGATATTGTTTCAACATTATTTTTGACAATCCTTCCTACGGTTACCCAAATTATTTTTGCATTAGTGGCAATGTCTTTTTTCTCACATGTTGTAGCATTGTGGACATTTATCACTCTCGTTATCGCAATTATTTGGTCTAACCATTTCGCAACATACCATCGACCGTTCATAAAAAATGACGTTAATAATTGGGACAAACAAAAAAAGGTTCGAACTGAATCTTTTCAACACCTTAGTCTCATTCGTATTTTAGGAGCCGAAAAATTTTATTTACAGAAGTACCTAGCAAATCGGCAAGAATTCCTTGATTATAAAAAGTTTGTCTGGAACAAATCAATTGCTCATGGTAATAAAAGATTTGGATTTTTTAGTATCTCACGCTCAATCAGCTCTCTTGGAATTATTTATTTAGCATACACAAGTGCAATCACTATTGGAGCTATTTATGCAATATGGTCATATATTACAGAAGCTAATAGTCAGATTTTTAATGTTATCAAAGCCCTGAGACAGATGCCTCTTCGTTTTACCGAGCTTGAAAAATATTTACTTATCATTGATAAAGACCCTGATTTTGTTGAACACGGAACAAAACCAAAACTCACAGGTGATATCGTTATTAGCGATTTAGATTTTTCATACCCAAAAAGCACCAACACTCTTTTTGAAAAACTTTCGATTACCATTCCACACGGGAAAAAGGTTGCATTTGTCGGATCGTCTGGTTCAGGGAAATCTACAATTCTCAAGTTACTCCTTCGTATGTATACGTACTCATCAGGATCAATTACTATTAGTGGTCATGAGCTGCGAAGTATTGATGCCACCTACTTACGAGAACACATTGGTTATGTTGAGCAACATGTAGAACTATTTGATGAAACACTTCGAGAGAATATTCTAATAAGTGTTAGAAATTCTAAATCTTTGCGGACGGAAGAAAAATTAGAGGAGGTTGCCAAACAAACTCGCATCACAGAATTTTACCACCGTCTTGGTGAAGAAAAGTTTGAAACAGTTATTGGAGAACGTGGAGTAAAACTCTCAGGTGGTGAACGTCAGCGTATAGGAATAGCACGTGCAATAATTAAAAACCCTGAGATTCTTATTTTTGATGAAGCAACTTCAGCTCTTGATACTGAAAATGAATCACATGTCATGGAGGCAATCAATACCGTCTCACAAGGTAAGACGACTATTGTTATTGCGCACAGACTTTCTACAGTGAGGAATGCAGACAAAATTATCGTCATGGATAAGGGGTGTGTTGTTGGAGAAGGAACACATACGGAACTTATGCAAACTAACTCTACCTATCAAAACCTAGTTACCCACCAGCTTTCAAAGTAACACCCTGTTACTTTCGTTTCTTTGGTATCGTAGCTACGGAAAGTGCAACATCTAGCCACTCATCTCTTGTGTTTTTGTTCTCATACACTTCGTGTGGTACTAAAAAATAATACAGATGAGCATCCTTCCCCTGTTTTCCATATGTAAATTGCTTACTCCCTCTTTCCAGGTACCACACCGCAAGTTCTTTACTTCCCTTAAAATATAACTCTTCATTTTCAACTATTCCAAAAGCTTTACCTTCGTAATATAAAATATGCGCGCCCATCATTGCTCGCATGGTAATCGGTTCACTTTCACCAAAAATATCATAAACGATATATTCTAAAAATGGATTAACTTTCATGGTATAAGTGTAACAAATAATGAAAATTCTAGTGATATACTGCACCCATGAAATCAATGTGGGGTCGTTTTAAAAAATCCTTAGGTCCAGGATTAATTACAGGAGTTGCTGACGATGATCCTTCTGGAATCGTAACCTACGCCCAAACTGGGGCAATTTTTGGACTAACCCAGCTATGGATGACAGTCTACACACTTCCACTCATGATTTCTGTTCAGGAGATGTGTGCTCGTATAGGAATGACAACGGGGCAAGGTTTGGCAGGAGTTATAAAGTCACACTATTCAAGGACAATACTCATTACAGCAGTAGCGCTTCTAGCAGTTGCAAACATAATCAATATTGGGGCAGATTTAGGAGCAATGGGACAAGCAATCAGTATGATGTCCCCTATTCCTTTTGGGGTAGGTCTTATACTTATAACGGTTTTCACCATTACTACTGCAATTGTTCTTCCGTACCCAACGTACGCAAAAATTCTAAAATATTTTGCTGCAACAGTACTCTCCTATGTTGTTGCAGCTTTTTTCATTGAACAAGAATGGAAAAACATAGCATTCTCTGCTCTTATTCCAACCATGGAATGGGATAAAGATTTCTTACTTAATGTAACTGCATTTTTAGGAACAACAATTTCACCATATCTTTTCTTTTGGCAGGCGGATGAAGAAGTAGAGGAAGAAATTCAAAAAGGAAGAATCGCTGAGTTTGGCGAAGGTAAGCCAGTAGTTACAAAAATGGATTTACGACAAATGCGCTCAGATACAATTGCTGGAATGGTCCTATCAAATGTTGTTGCATTCTTTATTATCATCACTGCATCAAGTACGCTTACCCAAAACGGTAATCACGCCATTGTTTCTGCGGCTGAACTGGCAGAGTCATTACGTCCACTTGCTGGACCATTTGCAGTACAACTTTTTGCCTTTGGTATATTAGGCACTGGACTGCTTGCCATCCCAGTACTTGCGGGAGGGTTGGCCTATGCAGTTGCAGAGACATTTAACCTGCCTATGGGAATTGGGAAAACCTACAAGCAAGCTCCTGGATTTTATATGGTTTTAGGCATTGCTATTTTAGTTGGAGTTATCCTTAACTTTATAGATATAGACCCTATTCACATGCTCTACTACGCGGCTGCTGTAAACGGTATACTTGCTGCACCGTTATTAGTAATTATTATCATTGTTGCTAATAATAAAGAAATTCTTGGGGACAAAGTTAACGGGCTCATGAGTAATATCTTTACCATTCTAACAACCCTTATTATGGGTGTGATTGCAATACTAACAATCTGGTCGTTCCTGTAAAAGCGTTACATATTCACAGATTTACATATTCGACAATATACCATATATGATATACTTTCCAATATGGAATCAAATGATCAAGAAAAAATAGGGCTTTTTGTTAAAAAACTTCGTGATGAGAAAGGAATGACTCAAGGTGAGTTTGCTAAAAAACTTAAGACTTCACAGTCTGCTGTTGCACGAATTGAGAGTGGTAATCAAAATGTGACTATTGAACAACTCATGAAGATGAGTGAAGTTCTCAAGCATAATATTATTAGTATCCAGGATACCATTGATTTTAAAGTAGAAGGTGGGAGAAAATTACAAGGTACGATTGCAACTAATACTTCTAAAAATGGTGCTGTCAATATGATGGTTGCCGCTTTGGTTAATACAGGAACAACCACGCTTAGAGATATTCCACACATTGAAGAAGTTAACAGGTATAAAGAACTCTTAGAAAGTATTGGTGTAAAAATACGCTGGGTACATGATGAAACAGCTCTTGAAATAACTCCGCCAAAAAAGTTATCATTTTCAAAAATCAATAAATCAGTCGCAGAAAAAATTCGTTCATTTACCTTTGCGGGGGCATTTATACATTTTAGTAATTCTTTTACCCTTCCGCACTCTGGAGGATGCAAGATGGGTGAAAGAACGGTAGCTTCACATAAGTATGCACTTGATTACCTCGGAGTTAACGTTGAAACAAAGTCCGAACATTATGTTGTTAGTTATAAAAAACTAACTCCTGGGGTGATACCTCTTTATGAATCATCAGATACTGGGGCAATCACTGCGATTATTGCTGCATCAAAAATTGAAGGTGTGACTGTCATTAAATTTGCACCTCCTAATTATCAAGTACAAGATGTTTGTTTTCTATTAGAATCCTTTGGGGTACAGATAGACGGAATTGGAACAACAACACTAACTGTACATGGTAAAAAAGAAATCCACTGTAACGTAGAACATTACAATAGTGAAGACCCTATTGAAAGTATGTTCTTCCTCTCTGCAGGAATAGTGACAAAATCTAAGTTAACCGTATCGAGATGTCCAATAGAATTCCTAACACTTGAACTTGAAAAATTAAAACGTATGGGTTTACGTCACACTGAATCAAAACCTTACGTTGCAAAAAATAACCGAACCTCACTTGTTGATATCACTGTTCTACCTTCTATTCTCACTGCTCCGCATGACAAAATTCATACCCAACCTTTTCCAGGAATTAACAATGACAATCTACCCTTCTTTGTTCCAATTTCTTGTTTTGCTGAAGGTCAAACCCTTATCCATGACTGGACCTGGGAAAATCGAGCAATTTATTTCACTGAACTTAATCGACTAGGTGCTGACATTAAACTCCTTGACCCACACCGTGCACTTGTTACCGGTGTCAAAAAACTCCGTGGTGCACAAATTGTCTCCCCTCCTGCACTTCGTCCAACGGCAATTATTCTTATTGCTATGCTTGCAGCTGAAGGTGAATCATTACTCAGAAATGTATATTCAATAAAACGTGGCTATGCAGATATTGCAGAACGATTAAATACCATTGGAGCAAAAATTAGTGTGTTACGTGGAGTGTAGTAGGTAGCCTTAGCCTCTACAGTGTAAGTATCCCCAGTAAATACAACATACAAAAGCGACACCTTCGGTGTCGCTTTTGTATGTGTATCACTTGACTAAAAGCCAAGAGCTAATGGCTAAGAGCTATTCTAATACTGTTCTCCCTTCTTTTTTCTTCATTCCTTTTGTTGGGAAGGCGACATAAAATGTTGACCCTTCACCTTCGGTAGATGTAAACCAGATATCCCCTTCTACTTGTGGCAAGTTCATTACCGTCTTAGCAACATATAGACCAAGGCCAGAATCTGACAGAGCAGTATCTTTTACATTACTCCCTCTAAACATTTTAGAGAAAATAGAATCTTGGTCGGCCGAAGGAATGCCAATACCTGAATCTATATAAGAGATAACAATACTTTCTTCAGGCAATAACATCCCGCCAACAGTAGCATTTTTTGCAGCCATAGAAGTTACGACTTCAATCTGACCACCGTCATGTGAATATGCAATTGCGTTAGTAAGAGGTTGTTTTAGTATGAGTGAACATACATGCTTATCCACTGATATATTTTTTATCTCCCCTTCAGTTTTTTCAAAAATCTCAACCCCTTTTTTAGAAGCATCAACTTTTACAGACTGAATAATTTCGCCAACTAATTCAGAGATTGAAACTATTTCCGGAGAAATACTAAACGTATCCAGATCAAGTCTGGATACGTTTAGTAGTGACCGTATAAGATCAATTGCTCGCTGATTACTACTTTCAATTGTAGTAAGATATTTTTTCTGTTCTTCATTGAGAGGTCCAGCATCTTCGTCGAGGAGTATTTCAGAATACCATTTGATGACAGAGAGAGGACTTCTTAGTTCATGTGAAGAGAGGGCAACAAAGTCATCTTTTCTAGAAACTGAAGCTACAGTTTTTTTCTTACTTGAAAACCAAGTAATCATACCCGAGGATTATCGTGTTACAGAAATAACTGCCCCACTCTCTGGGAACTGTGCTGAGACAGTAATTCTTCCAGATGTATTTCTAGCAATTGTATATCCCGCTCCGTTAACATTCGTCTTCTGTGGTTCATCAGGAATTGCTGTAACATACTTTCCGTTAATTGTAAGAACAGAAAGATCAACAAGACCTGTACAAGAAGTTGTTGCAACTGCTGAAGAACAAATTTCTGTTGTAGTAGTTGAGATTCCAACAGGTAGAATTCCATTATTATCAACAGCATACTGTGTAACAGCATTTAAGATTGTGTTAACTGCTGAATTTCTTGAAGCGTTACGAGTATCTCCTAGCTGCTTAGCTGGGTTAATAGCTACGATAACAATACCAGCAAGAATAGCAATAGCCGCAACCACGAGAAGGATTTCAATAAGTGTAAATCCTTTTTGGTTTTGTAGTAATTTTTTCATAAATATGAA
>CAYXKW010000017.1:0-12894 GCA_964464695.1 uncultured Candidatus Saccharibacteria bacterium | reverse complement strand
GAGGATAAAGCGGCCTGGAGTGTGTCGTATTATCATAAGACTATTGGTATACTAGCCATCATAGCAATCTTCGCATGAAAATACTATATCTTATTACAAAGAGCAATTGGGGAGGAGCTCAGCGGTATGTCTACGATCTAGCAACCGCTTTTGAAGCAAAAGGCGTTGAAAGTGTCGTTGCTTTTGGTGGGTATGGAGAATTGGAGGATAAGTTACATCAAGCAGGTGTTCGGACAGTCTCATTGCGAAGTATGGTGCGAGACGTTTCATTTTCAAAGGAGCTTGCGGTGCTTCGTGAGACATATGATTTGATTAAACGAGAGCAACCAGACGTGTTGCACCTCAATAGCTCAAAGGCTGCAGGTATTGGCGCACTACTCGGAAGAATTCTGGGTGTAAAGAAAGTAGTTGTGACAATGCATGGAGCACCATTTCGTGAAGATAGAAGATTTTTTATTCGTGCACTCATTTATTTTTTTACATGGGTAACGTGTTTGTTTGCGCACAAAGTAATTACGGTGAGTAAACAAGATGAAGCTGATATTGGTCGGATGTTTTTTATTCGAAAAAAAGTCACGACCATTTATAACGGTGTCGTTGTTAATGGGTTCATTCCAAAAAAAGAACAGGTCAGAGGAAGAGAGGTCCACATTGTGAGTATCGGGGACTTAACTCGTAACAAAGGATATCTCTATGGATTAGAAGCAATTGACGTATTGGCAAAAAAAGGAATTCCCGTTAAATATACGATTGAAGGCGAAGGGGAAGACCGAAAAAAGATGGAAGCATATATCTCAATTAAAAAACTTGAAAATATTGTGACGTTACTTGGGAGAACGCTCACAACAAAAGATAATCTGCATGAGTATGATATTTTTCTCCTTTCTTCAGTAAAAGAAGGTCTGCCGTATGTACTTCTCGAAGCTGGTAAAGCGCGACTTCCAGTTGTAACTACAATTACTGGAGGAATACCTGAGATTGTGCGTCACGAAGATACAGGATTACTTGTCCCAACAAAAGATGTAGAAGGGTTGGCTGCTGCTTTAGAGCGTCTTATTACTGATAGAAAATACGGGAAAGAGCTCGGACAAAGATTGCATTCACACATTGTTCAGAATTTTTCATATCCAAAGATGTTAGTAGAAACTGCGAAAGTTTACGGTTTTATGGAAAAAAAGAGTATCGAAGATGGTGTCGCTGAGGTAAAGAAAGAAAACCAAAGAAATAAAGGTAAATAACAAAGAATGGGTGCTATATTGGATCTTATCTTTAGATTAACCACAAGTCTTGATTAATACAGGTAAATAGTGTATAATTGCACAACTATGATGTCTATAACTTGCGCCCCACGCGCCAAAAAAGAAACTAAAAAAGATGGCTTTATTCCTGCTGTGTACTATGGTTCACATTCAGAAACGGTATCTGTGTTCGTAGATGCAAAAGAATTCGCAAAAGTTCTTTCAACCGAAGGATCTTCTTCATCTGTTTCACTTGTTACTGCAAATGGTAAAGAAACTGCGATGATTCAAGATGTTCAGTATCATCCAGTTAAGAGTCATGTAATCCACGCAGACTTCTTGGTGATTGAGAAGGGGCAGAAAGTACACGTTAAAACTCCTATTGAGTTTACTGGTGAGTCAGCTGCAGTTAAGGCAGGTGGAGTGCTTGTAAAGGTTATGCACGAACTTTCTATCGAAGGTGAACCAACTGCAATTCCTCATGAATTTATTGTCGACCTTTCAGCTCTTACTGATAACGACAGTGTTATCCATGTGAGTGATATTAAACTTCCTGCAGGAGTTGAGCTATATCATATAAATCCAGAAGATGTTATTGCTTCTATTTCTGTTGCGCAAGAAGAAGTGGAGATTGCTCCTGTTGACCTATCTGCAATTGAAGTAGAAAAGAAAGGTAAGAAGGAAGATGAAGAAGCACCAGCTGCTGAATAATGTATATAAAGAATTGGAATACAAAGAGCGACCACGAAGTGGTCGCTCTTTGTATTCCACAGGTTGCAAAAATGAAATATAAGACACAACTCCCGCATCTGGTATACTAAAGTAATGAGAAAATTTCTCGCGCTTTTTACTATCGCTCTTTGTTTACCGGTATTCATACTTATAGCCGGTATTTCAGAGGTCCCGACCCATGTATACGCACAACAATCAAAAGCCGAACTAGAACAAGAACTTGCTGACCTTGAGGCACAAATAAAAGCCCTTGGTCAAAATATCACTGTTACACAGCAACAGGGTAATTCACTTAAGAATGATATCTCAGTGCTCACTAGTAAAATCTCTCAAAGTAAATTAAAAATCCAAACTCACCTCAAAGCGATTAGTCAGATTACTCAAAATATTAGTCAAAAAAATCAGACTATTAGTGAATTAGATGCAAAGACAGAACGTGAGAAAGCTTCGCTTTCACAAATCATGCGTAAGACTATGTATCTTGAGGAGTATTCAGTTATAGATTTTGCACTTCAGTCCAAGAGTCTATCTTCATTTTTTGAAGATGCAGATAGTTTCGCTGTTATTAATCGTGCACTCAAACAAAGTTTTGAAGACATTAGAGATAGTAAACAAAAACTAGAAGTAGTGAAAGGTGAGCTTCTCGAAGCAAAAGATCAGGAGACAGAAAAGAAGCTTGCCCAAGAGCTTGAAAAAAAGAAAGTAGAAACAAATCAGAAGGAAAAGAATTCGCTGTTAGTTATCACAAAAAATCAGGAGTCGGAATATAAAAAAGTTTTATCTGCGCGAGAGAAAGAAGCATCAGGTATTCGAGCTAAGCTCTTTGAACTTCGTGACACTAATAACATTTCTTTTGGACAGGCGTATGACTTAGCAGTACTTGCTTCAAATGGAACAGGAGTTCGTCCAGCACTAATCTTGGCTATTCTTATGCAAGAATCGTCACTTGGTATTAATGTTGGGGCATGTTACCTTAGTGAGTCATTAACTGGGGATGGAGTGTCGATTAAAACTGGCGCAGTAAAACCTCGCACAATGCATCCAACACGTGATGTGCCAGTTTTTTCTTCAATTGTTGCTAAGTTAGGTCGCCCACTTGATAAGACTCCTGTCTCATGTTGGATTGCAATGTATAGTGGTGGTAAGCCTACAGGTTGGGGAGGTGCGATGGGTCCTTCTCAGTTTATTCCTTCAACATGGCAAATTTTTGAAACTAGAATTGAAGGAATTACTGGTGCTAAGACTGCTGATCCATGGAATCCACGAGACGCAATCACTGCTACAGCTTTGTACCTAGAAGATTTAGGTGCAGTTACAGGGAATGAAGCAAGTGAGCGTAATGCCGCCTGTAAGTACTATTCTGGGCGTTCTTGTTCTGCGCTGTCAGCAGCTGCTGGGTATGGTAACTCTGTGATGAGGAAGATAGTGGGAGTGCAGGCGGATATTGATAAGTTGCAGAGGTAGTACTGCTTTTGGCAGTTAGCTATTGGCTTTTAGCTTTCAATACACCCACAAAAATACAGAGGTGTCTCCTTCTGAGACGCTCCTGTATTTGCTAAAAGCCAACAGCTAAAGGCTAAAAGCCCTAAGATTTCTGGTTGCAAACTCCCGTTTTACATGGTATAATCCTAAAACTAAATAACTTTTATTATATTTTATGAAAGCAGATATTCACCCAACATTTTTCCCAGAAGCAACAGCAACGTGTGCTTGTGGAGCAACATATACAGTAGGTTCAACAGCTGAAACAATTGAAGTTGAAATTTGTGCTACGTGTCATCCATTTTACACAGGACTTGAAAAGGTTCTTGATACCACCGGTCGCGTCGACAAATTCAAGAAAAGAATGGCTGCTACTAAGAAGTCATAAACGAGCGAACTACTTTGTCGAGCGCATGTTTTTGTTGGTCGCCGTAGGTCTACTACGTCTCCCACCAAAAACATGCGCTCTTCTCGTATTTCATCTCGTTTCTGACTTTTAAATTTTGTAATTATATTTCATGCTAAAATATTTGCTAAAGGCTAAAGGCTAAAGGCTAAAGGCTAAAGGCTTCCTCAAACTATGACACTAGATGATTTCAAACAAAACCCACGCACAACATATCTCGCACAAGAGTACGAGAGACTTTTAACTGCGCAAGAAGAGGCAAAATTGCTCTTAGAAGATGAAGATATGAAGGAATTGGCTCAAAGTGAGTTAGACACACTAACTCCGCAAGTAGAGAGCCTTTGGAAGCAAATGGAAGAGACTGCAGAAGTTGCAAAGGCGCAAGAGGAAGCACCTCGTGCAATGATTCTCGAAATCCAAGGTGGAGCAGGAGGAGATGAGTCATCACTTTTTGCTGCAGAGCTTGCACTCATGTACCAAAACTATGCACAAGAACGCGGATGGGGCTGGACGAAGTTAGATGAATCATTGTCGGATGTTGGAGGATACAAAGATGTGTCATTTGAAGTAAAAGGAAAAGGGTGTTATGAAGCGCTTAAGTTTGAAACAGGAGTACATCGTGTACAAAGAATTCCAGAGACAGAAAAGAATGGTCGTGTACACACGTCCACTGTTACTGTTTCTGTAATGCCTATTCGTCAGGCGACGAAAGTTACCATTCCTGCGAGTGATTTGGAATTCGAAACATCACGTTCAGGTGGAGCAGGAGGTCAGAACGTGAACAAAGTAGAAACCGCGGTACGTGTGATTCATAAGCCAACAGGTATTGCTATTCGTTGTACGATTGAGCGCTCGCAGTTGAAGAACAAAGAGCGCGCTTTAGAGATGCTCCAAGCGAAGTTAGATCAACTCGCTCAAGAAGAAGATGATAAAAAGCATGCCTCTGAAAAGAAATCTCAAGTAGGAACCGGAGACCGTTCAGAAAAAATCCGCACCTATAACTTCCCGCAAGATAGAGTCACCGATCACCGTATTCGTGAGAGTTGGCACGGCCTTCCAAAAATTATGATTGGTAACATGAGTCCAATTGTAGAAGCTCTTCAGAACTTTACTGGGGAGTTTGGGGAGGCAGAGGAGGAATAATGTATAATTTTCTTTTGCTAATTTCTGTGCTACCATTCTCGTATAAATAAGACAATAAAATATTCTCTTTTAGTCATCATTCTGTTTGGTCTAGTTTTTGTTATCTATAAATTACAAATTGCTAAAAGTGAAGCACATGAAGCTACGATTTCGACCGCTGACACAAAAGCATCAGTAGTAAATGTGCCTACAGATTCTAAACCAATGACAACATACACACCTACTGATTTTGTATGGAAGTCAGAAGCTGTAGCAGAAAAAGAATATGTCCCTCATGAAAAAATTTCTCTTGAAGTTAAAGGTGAAGTCTATGCTCTGGGTCAGTATAGTAACTGTTACATAAAGAAGCCGTTAGAACAACTGGCGAGTGGACAAGTTTCTCGAATTCAGTGTTGGTTCGGAGGGGCCGGAAATGAACTTGCTGTTTACAAAGAAAACGGCAACTATGTTGTAAAAAAGAGATGGATTCAGGAGGGTGCAGGTCCAGGGGTGAATGTTGATCGAAATGGACCTTGGGAGGTTGTGGTCACTCTTCCGTAGCAAGAACGTTTGACCGATCACCATCACGCGCCTCTTGGCACGGCCTTCCAAAAATAATGATTGGTAACATGGGTCCAATCGTAGAAGCTTTGCAGAATTTTACGGGCGAACCAGTAGGTTTCGTGTCCGGGACAGAATTCGGCGAAGCAGAGGAGGAATAAAAGCAAATATGCATGAAGTAATTCTAGTTAAACACCTTTGAAACTTTTGTGTAGAATAGTTCTAATAACAAAGAAAAAAGACTGGCATTTACCAGTCTTTTTATATAAAATTATTTACTCTTCTTTGTTTCTTTGGTTTCCTTGTGTATGTCGTTATGTATATCAACAATCGAATCAATAAAGTTGTTGTGTACATCCTTGATAACCTTGAGAACATCGTTACCACCATCTCGGTAACGCGCAGTTATTTTGTCTATTGTTGCGTCTGAAACGCCTGATATTTTATTCATATATTTGTAAATTAAATTCTAATAATTTAGGAGCTCTGTACCTTTAGTGTAGTACACACACTTTACGTGTCAAGAGTCCCACGTATAGCTTTTGAAAATTTTGAGATATCACCAAGCATGGTGTCAAAAAATTTATTTGAAGTATTAGCTTGTTTCATCTTTTCAATAAAGGTATACCCTAATCGTAAAACGTCATCCTCAGTGAATGAGTCTCTTAAATACTGAATAGCATGATTTTTTAATTGTTTTTTAAGAAGATCATGAGCGTTGTATTCAGGAATGTATGTCTTAATAAAACCATCAACAATAACATTTCCTCGTCCAAGCGTTGTTAGATAAGAAGGGAAGTCCATATTGTGCTTTACCATAATTTTTGTAAAACCGAAAAACCAAAAACCAAGACCTTCCTCTTCAGTCCTATCAAGGTAATTCTCGACATCTTTTTGAAGTAGAGGTCTGTATGTTTCATAGTCGCACTCTGCAAGGTCTGTGGCAACTTTTATAACTTTATCAGCGTCCTTAAAATAAATAGCAAGTGTTATTTTTCGGCATAAGTTCATTTCTTTTTTTGATAATCGAGCGATTAATCCACAGTCGATATTTGCAACGCCACCATGTGGAAGTGCTATGATATTTGAAAGATGAGGGTCAGCTTGATAGTAATACTCAGTGAGATCATCTCTAAACCAGTTCTTGATCATTGCGTTGGTGTAGTTTTCAATACTTTTGTAGATATCGTACTCATTATTTGCCAGTAATTCTTTCTTGTTGTTCACTGGAATCCCTTCAACAAAGTCCATTACGACAATGTTATTGGTGCAAAGATCGTCGACAATATCCATACAGTACACCTCGTATTTGTCCGTTACGTTACTCAGCTCCTGTTCTCTAAATATTTTTATGTTTTTTGCTTCTAAGCGAAAGTCGATATCCTGTCGCATCCAGTCTTCGAAAAAAACTATAACAGTATATGCTTTAAATTTTCTAAGAGTTTTGGAGAAAATCATACCAATCAGGACCAGTGTTTTAAGTACACGAATATCACTTGCGATATGTCGGTCAACATTTGGTCTTTTTACTTTGACGGCAACTACTCGACCATCAAAAAGGACGGCCTTGTGAACTTGGCTTACAGAAGCAGATCCAAGAGGAGTTTTGGAAAAATCTTTAAATACTTTAGAAATTGGTTTTTTATATTCTGTCTCGATAATGTCTCGAATGAGATCATACTGTAGGACATTAGATTTATCAAGAAGTCTTTGGAGAGCTATGCAGTCACTTTCTTTTAAGATTTCATACCGCATTGAGAGCATCTGTCCAATTTTTATAAATGACAGGCCCAACTTTTCAAAGGCAATTGCCAATCTCTCCCCGAAGTTCTTTTTTCTAAGTGAACCTAGCTGGTAAAAGAGTAGATGGTGAGAAAGTGTCAGACTAATTTTTATGAATCTCATAGAAGTTTGTAACTAGTATAAAGTATACTATAGTGTCAATAGTTTAATTACAGAGTTACCCACTTTTTAAAATAACATTCTACACTACCTGTCATTATTGTTTTGCGAGTACAACACAGAAAAGAGGTATATAGATAGTCTGCATAAAAAGTTCCCAAGGCAAGACCTAGGCGGACAAGACCTAGGCGGAGATCTAAGTTGGTTGAGGGTGGATTAATTCTTGGAATAAAAAGAGTTTTAAAGAGTTATTCATTGTCCTCCTTCAATTATTTTTATACACTGTAGACATGCGTAGCAATACGATTCCTTTTTCTTTACTTGCACTTAGTGTTTCTTTATTAATCTCCACGGAGAATGTTGGCGCTACTACATTTGCATACACAAATTCTGCTCCGTCATATTCAAGTGATACAGTGTCACCACTTGCACCAGCATCCATTGCTGCAGTCGTGAAGACATACGATGCCCCAGTTGTGGTTTTGTCATGGTCTCAAGCAAGCGATAACGTCGGCGTGACTCGATATAATATTTACAGGAATGGGACATTTCTTTTTTCTCCATCCGGTGTAGGGTTGACCTACATTGATAAAACTGTAGAAGTCGGACAGACCTATACGTATAGCGTGCAGTCAGGAGACGGTGCCGGTAATAATAGTGTTCAGTCAAATACGATAAAGATTACAGTTAAAGATGGGGCTGTTTCTTATCCAACAGCACCATACAGCTCACTACAGGTAGAAGCCTCTGGAACTCTAGCTCAAGTGTCTGCCTATTCGAATACAAGTTACAGTGACCAACCAGCAGTTGTTGCTACTCCGGGAAGCGTTGCGTTGTCATCTCATAACAATCAATTACGAATTAGTTGGAAAAACCCTATTGGCAAGGAATTCAAAAGTGTACGAGTCATAAAAAAAACATCCACATATCCTGTCAGTATCAACGATGGGTCTATTATTTGTGATGGAGTAGGAGAGGTGTGTATCGATAAAGATGTCATTACAGGGAAAACATATTATTACGGGGTGTATGCGGTTGATACCTCATATGTTTCATCGAAAATGGTATTGGTTTCGGGTGTACCTGTCGAAGCAGTCGGTGTTCCTGTCACAACTGATGTCCAAGTAGCAGCAGTAAAGCAAATTTCGGCAACCACGATGCTTGTATCTGCGCTTACTACAAATGTATCATCTGGAAATTCAAACATCTCCATATCGAGAACTCTTACTATTGGAAGTACAGGAGAGGATGTTTTTCGGTTGCAAAAATTTTTAAATGCTCAAGGATTTGTTCTTGCAACGACAGGCCCAGGCTCGCCGGGAAATGAGACGGATTATTTCGGTAAAGGTACCCAAAAAGCAGTACAAGCTTACCAGTGTCAGAACAAAATAGTGTGTGATGGAGACCCATCGACTACAGGCTATGGACTGGTAGGAAAAATGACCCGCGGGTATTTGAATAAAGAATAGTCAAATAGAGTTTTAAAATATAGCTTTTTAGATGTGTAATGAGTCTTCCCAAAAGACATCATTTGTGCTATAATTGATATATTCATCCAATCGGGCAAATCAGGATTTGGACACCTGAGCATCACTTTCGAGCTATACTGACGCGTGCAAAATCTTAGCACAATGGAGAAAGTAATGAGCAAGCAATTAGATTGTAGTAGTAGCTAAAGGCAAATCAGCAGATTTGTGTCCTGGACCTAATTCCTACAAGCTAAGAGCTGTTCTAGATGTGGCACGAGGCAAATGCAATTATTAACCAGCGTTTAGTTTCTAGTCATTAGTTTTAGGAATGTATCGCATCCTAGCTAAAGACTACGAGCTAAAGGCTACTAGCTATTTATTTATGTCAATCACACTAGAAGCTCTCAAAAAGTCAGGGCTACAATACGGGTATTCTCGTACACGTCGTCACCCATCTATCAAACCTTTCATCGAAGGTAATGCAAATGGTATCGACTTTATCAATCTCGAATCAACAAAGAAGCAACTCGAAGATGCAATTGTTTACCTCAAGGCTATGCAAGCAGCAGGAAAAGTTATTCTTTTCGTTGGAGTAAAGCCAGAAATTCGTCAAATCATAAAGGAAGTGGCGCTTTCAGTTAACTCACCGTACATCGCTGAGCGATTCATCGGAGGAACTCTTACTAACTTCCCACAAATGAAGAAGAGAATCGAAAAGCTTCATGACCTTCTTAAGAAAAAGGAAACAGGTGAACTTGCTGTGTATACAAAAAAAGAACAGCTCCTTATTCAGCGTGATATCGACCGATTGGATCGTGATTTTGGAGGAATTTCTTCTCTCACTAACATTCCACACGTTGTCGTCATTGTAGACCCACGTCATGAAATAATGTGTGTCAAAGAAGCTAAACTTCTTCACATTCCAGTGGTTGCACTTTCTAACACGGACTGTACAATAGAAGGTATTGAGTACCCGATTGTTGGTAATGATGGATCAGTTCCTGCGGTTAAGTTTGTACTCGAGACAATGAAGGAGGCACTTGCTGTACAGCTTGAGGCATAGGCACAGTGGTCAGTGATTAGTTGTTAGTGGTCAGTACATGCTGATTAATGCTTCCAATTAAAATCTAACCAATCTAGCGCCTCTCATACTGATGTATTTTGTATTCACTAAACACTAAACACTAATAACTAGCAACTAACCACTACCCCTATGGACGCACTTAAAGAACTTCGCGAGGAGACAGGACTCTCTTTTGCACAAATTAAAAAGGCACTCGATGAGGCAAATGGAGACAAGGAGAAGGCACGTGCTGTGCTTGCTGAGTACTCAGCTAACTCTGCTTCCAAGAAAGCTGACCGTGAACTTACGGCAGGAGTTATTTCTGCGTATGTACATGGAACAGGTACTGTTGGAGTGCTTCTTGAGCTTGGCTGTGAGACGGACTTTGTTGCAAAAAATGAAGAGTTCGTGGCGCTTGCAAAAGATCTCGCAATGCACGTATGCGCAATGGCTCCTACATCAATTAACAACGAAGATGGAGCAGGTGAAGAAACTGCACTTTTGTCACAAGCCTACATTAAGAATCCAGATATGACGGTGAAGCAAAAGCTTGACGGAGCTATTCAGAAGTTCGGAGAAAACACGCAAATTGTACGATTCGTACGATATAACATTGGATAGAGTATCCAAAAAACACTTGAAAAATAATGCTTATACTCATTTTAGTAACTATAGGAGCGATTTGTGTGCTAAGCGCAATGTCGGTACTTTTGTTACAGCAGTATAAGATACAGAAAGGAACATTTGTTGTTGACCCTTCGTACAATGGTCCGAAAAATGTTTCAGTTACCTTACATACCATCATTCGTTTTTTGTTAAAACAAAGTGTCCAGACGCGTAAATTTTTTATGCAATATATTTTTCACGTGATGGTGAGATTCATGTATCACTTTGATATTTTTACAACAAAAATGTATGCAAAAAGTCGTAACTGGTTCGTGAAAAGTGCGGTCCAAAACAAGGGGACAGTTCCACATTTTTGGGAGCATCTAAAAGTATATAAACAAGAAATGGATCAGGAGAAGAAAGAGGAAAAAGAGGAAGATAAAAAGTAATTTTTTTGGTGACGGGGAGGTAAAAAAGAGCGAAGCCGAAGGCTTCGCTCTTTTTTGCGATAGATTAATTGTTTGTCAAACTTATCCTATTTTTTGCTGAAAAACCTTTATTAATCAACTTATTATTCATTTTGTCAAGACTATTCGAGTGAGAAAACGTGGTTTTTAGAATGATTTCTAAAAAAACCTTATTTTACAATGAAGATTATTCTCATTTTTTAGTCTATTTTTGATTATTTTTTAAAAAAATGTCAAGGAGTTATCCACATTTTCTTGTGTATAAAAGTACCATCTGGTTATCCCCAACAAAAACGATTTTCTCTATATTTTTCAAGACTTTTTCGTATATAATTACATAATGAGCTTGAACTCTATCTTGTCCACATGCAGACCACTTTCTTTCTGAAAAAAAGAATCACTTCACTACTTGCTGTTGCCCTCTTCATGGGGTGGGGGACAATTGTGTTTTCTGCACCGACTCCATCGTTCATCAACTATCAAGGATTTATCACTAACACTTCAGGTGTTGTGCAATCAGGTTCTGCAAATGTAACTGTTCGTGTGTACGATGCACAGACTGCCGGAACACTTTTATTCGAAGAGAATGAAGGGAGTGTAACGATTACTAACGGCTTCTTCACAATCCCAATTGGACAAGTTGGTGATGTAAACGGAGGAACATCTGCAGTTGCTTTTACTGATCTTGCTTTTGATAAAGCGTATTACGTAACGGTAGAACTTGGCGCACCGTTTAACACAGGTGAGATGACTCTTGCCGGAGGTCTTCGTTCACAAATGGGGGTTGTTCCTTTTGCGATTACTTCATACGGAGCATTAACAAGTGCAACAAGTACAGGTCTTGTGGCGTCAAAAGGAAAAATGTATTTTGATACGGTTACAAATCAGCTCTATGTTCATGATGGAATAACATGGAACGCACTTGGAATTGCTGGTTCTGGTATCACGACACTAAACGGCCTCTCAGGAGTATCACAATTCTTTGCAGTTGGAACAGCTGGAAACGACGTTGGTATTACTTCAGTTGGGTCAACCCATACTTTCAATATCCCAAATGCTGGAGTTGTATCTCGTGGAGTTATTTCTACTACAACTCAGACTTTTGCAGGGGATAAGACTTTCACTGGAACAACTGGGCTTGCCACCACAACAGCATCAAGCTTTACAGCAACTAATCTCGTTAGTACTAACAGCACAAGCACAAATGGATTTATTTCCTTCTTAGTCTCGTCACTTGTTAACTTTACAAATGCAGTCATTGGAAACTCTACAACCACAAATGCCACAATTACTAATGCTTCAACGACGAACCTTGTAGCAACAAATGCAACTTCAACAAATGGCTTCTTTGCATCTCTTGTAGCTACGGTTGCAAATTTTACAAACGCAATCATCGGCAATTCTACAACTACAAATTCTGTTGTGACAGGATTAACAACACTTGCAACGACAACTGCATCAAGTCTGTCGTCGGATAGTCTGACATCTGGGAGTCTTAATGTTTCAGGGCTTTCAGTGCTAGCATCTTCAACAATTAGTAAACTTCAGATTACCGGAGAACTTCGCGATTCAAATAATGCAACAGGTACACCAGGGCAAGTGCTTGCTACAAATGGCACATCAACCTATTGGATGAGTGCAGGAACTATATCCAGCGGAACGGTCGCTAATCAAACACTCTACTGGAATGGAAGTGCATGGACTGCTAACTCTAACTTTGCAGTAGATGCAAACGGTAATGCAACTACTACTGGTAATCTTGCTGTGAATGGTCAAACCAACCTCTCAACCGCTTCAGCAACCGCTCTCACCGCAACCAACATCTACGGTACCAACTCAAACATCA
>CAYXKW010000016.1:0-16151 GCA_964464695.1 uncultured Candidatus Saccharibacteria bacterium | reverse complement strand
TCATCATTGCAGAGACGTATAGAGATGAAGCAGAGCGTCTAGGCCACGAGACTAAAACACTTAATGTGTATGATGCTGAGTTCTCACTTCCGTATATGACATTCGAACCAGACAGTCTGAGTACCTCTGATAAAAATAAAATAAAAAAGATGCAGGAGATGATTACGTGGGCAAATGAAATAGTCATAGTGCATCCAATATGGTGGGCTTCGATGCCGGCAGGACTAAAAAACTGGGCAGATGCAATGTTTTCTCCACATTTTGCATATCAATATAACGAAAAAGGAAAAGCTGTCCCATTACTTACCAATAAAACGGCAAAAGTATTTTGTACAGCTGGCTCATATGCAGCGTACTATCGTATTCCGATTGTTTCTGAATTTACCCCAATTCATATTATTTGGAAGTATGCACTTCTTGGTTTTGCTGGAATAGACTTAGTTGAAATGCGTGTTAGAGATAAGATGAATGTGAACAAAAGCTGTCCACCGGTCGGATGCTTTGAAACTTTTTTAGAACAAGTAAAAAAATCAGCAAGTAAGCGCCATTAAAAAATCACCACCAACGAAAGTTGATAGTGATTTTGGTAACAGGAATTGCTCACTAGTTTACAGATGAACAACATCTCCATTACACAGTCGATGATCAATTGGTTGACCGTTATAGGTATGCTCGTCAAAGTATGGATGATAGCGGTACTGACATCCACAAAGTGCGCAATACATTTCTCCACTTGCTCTGTACCTGTATTCCTCAACATCATCATCCTGATGAAGTAGAAGAAACAATCGCATACGTGATTCTCGTTCGAGCCTAAGCTGTGCATGGACAGGAAGATTCATTACCAGTACCCGTCAACACCAGTTCCACCTTGCCCTGGTCTGTCAAAATCTAGACGTCCAAAATCTGCTCTGTGACTGATTCGAATTGAAGGACGAGAATAAGATTGACGTCTCACTTCTTCACACTGTATTGCATATTGAATGGAACGCAACATCTCACGAACAAAACCAAATGACTTTATTTCGTTTAAGCACTCAGCAACGATTTCGTACTGTTTGGCATATTCTTGACGTTTTTCAACATCACGACATGTACAAGCAACAAAAAACCTTGATTTTCTTTTTCCTTCATACACAAGTGCAAAATATGCCGATCGTGAAATCAACAGACTTGGATCAAACGGCGCGTGACAAACCTTGAACATAGAACCTCCTAAGTTGTCTCGACTAAATCTAACACACTTGTGCCAAAAGAGTCAAAAAGATTTTAATAGTTTACTTACACCTTCAAACCCCTTCCAGTTTTAAAGAGATACAGTACCCATACAAACATACATACCATAAACCCAAGGAGTGCCAAAATTGAAGTACTAAACGCGATGTCTGAAAATCCTAAAATACTATATCTGAATGCATTCACCATATAAAACACTGGATTAAAGTGCGAAATAGTCTGCCACACTGGTGGAAGTAGTGTAAGAGAATAAAATACTCCACCAAGATACGTAAGTGGCATGATCACAAACGTCGGAATAATATTGATTCCATCAAACCCCTTTGCATAAATAGCGTTTACTAACCCAACTAACGAAAATAAAATTGCTGTCGCACTAGCAATTACAAGCGCTAAGAATGGGTGCGCTACTGGGATTACTTCGAAAATATATGCTGATGCAAATACCAGTATTCCAATTACGAGCCCTCGAAGAAGTGACCCTGTGACATACCCACACACGACCGTCCATGCAGGCATAGGAGATACGAGAATCTCCTCAACAGTCTTCATAAACTTTAACTGAAAAAATGAAAAGGCGATGTTTTGGAATGACCCATTTAAAATAGCCATCATCACAAGCCCTGGCACGATAAAGGCCATGTACGAAACCCCTTCAATGTCACTTATCTGAGATCCAATAAACTTTCCAAAAATAAGAAAGTACAAAACAGTTGTCATGACTGCTGGAAGAAATGTTTGCGGCCAAATACGTAAGAAGCGAATCACTTCTTTTCGTACGATTGTCATGTATGCGATGTAAAGTTGTTGTGGTGACATGGTAGTGGTTAGTGGTTAGTGGTTAGTGGAGAATTATAAAGCGTTTATTTTTATATGCAAGAATTTTGTGTGTATCTTTTGTATTGTATTTACTAATCACTAGTCACTAATAACTAGTCACTAGTGACGGTCTTCGTTGCCTCTAAATATACTTCTTCTAGCCCTCGACCATTCATTACGTCTTTAAGGGTTCCTGTTTTTTTAATTGTTCCACTACTCATAATTGCGATATGTTTACAAAGTTTCTCAGCTTCTTCAAGGTAATGTGTTGTAAGAATAATCGTTACCCCTCTTGCATTTAGTTCTTTCAAAAATCCCCACATCTCTAGCCTGAGTTCAACATCTACCCCTGCTGTTGGTTCATCTAGAAAAAGTAACGTCGGCTTGTGCACGAGAGCTCGTGCAATCATAAGTCTGCGCTTCATTCCACCAGATAAAGTCATAGCTTTAACCTTCCTCTTTTCTTCCAACCCAAGCTTTGTAAGTAACATATCAATCTGTGGAGCAACTTCTTTTCGAGAGATTCCATAGTACCCTGCTTGCGTAAACAAAATACTCTCAACCGTTTCGAACATATTGAAATTAAATTCTTGTGGCACAAGCCCAACATGAACCTTTGCTGTATCGCCATGTGTCTCAATATTATATCCTTGGATGAAAACTTGTCCCTCTGTTTTATTGACTAGTCCACACGAGATACCAATAAGTGTTGTCTTCCCTGCTCCATTTGGACCAAGTAACGCAAAGAAATCACCATCAGGCACAGAAAAATCTATCCCTTTAAGCGCTTCTTTGCCTCCATCATATGTTTTCTTAAGCCCAGTAATTGCAATTGCTTCTTTCATAATTATGCTAAATCTTTAAACTGAATGTCTCTTATAAAATCACCCTTACCGATTTGTAATCCATAGTGACGAAGGACAGCATACGCAGTCGTATAATGAAAATAAAAATTAGCATGAGCGTATTCTTCAATGAAATACTTTGCAGTCATCCCTTTACCCTTCATCCAAGCAAGTGGAACTAATCTTACTTCAAGATCAGTCTTTACCATCTCAGGAGTAAGTGTTGACAGGTACGCCACAACTACATCGATCCTTGTCTGTAATTCCGTAAGATTCTTTTCATTATCTTCAAACGCAGGTGCCTCAACCCCACATAATTCAGCTGCTGTGCTTTTTGCAAAGTACGTAACAGAACGAACCTGTTTTGCAAATGTAAATTGATCAAGCGCAAGTCTTGCATCCATAATTGCCTCATCGCTTATCTTTTGAGAAAGCTGCCAAGCTTTTGCTTTTTCTAAAATTGCCTTAAGATTATTAAGGTTTTTAATATATGCAGTGATAGTGAATGAGTACATAGATAGTAATAATTTATAATTTTAATAATACTCTATTTCAGTGAGGTAATCCATAGGGTCATTTTTTGGATTTCTGTAGTCTGATCTTTAATAATAGACATAGCCAGATCACGAACCTCTTTACTAATACTTGGCAACAACAGAGCCTGTTGAGCCATCGCTATTGCGGCTTCATGATGAAGCTTCATGTCTTTTAAAAACTGTAATTCAGATGTCACTGTACCCATCATATATGGGTTAGTGGCATTTTTTTCATGTTCCTCATGTGATGATAACATTTGAGTGGTGGTAGATGCATACAGTGCCGCAAACTCAATTTTATTTCTTTGTGCAACTTCATGTTGCTTCGACATACGCACAGTATAGTTTCGTAACATTGCTATCGCTTTTGGTCCATGAGGCACTAAGTAACAAAACAGAATCAAACCAAGCGCTGCACCCCACGCCAAGCCAACTAAAAAACTAAAGGCCTGCTTATTTTTAAATGTTGACACAATACTTTTCATCGCGTCAGTGTACCACAGGACAGACCTTAGTCTGTAGATCGAGACGGCTTGGTCCAAGACATGAATTTGCTAATTCAGCCGCGAAGATGCCAAGGAGCGAAGAGCGACGAAGGTTTCCGGAGTCAGCAGACGTAGGAGGCGGAGCCACCAGGCGGAGGGACCTGTAGCTTGTAGCTTCTAATACAAAAAAACGACAACTTCGTTGTCGTTTTTTAATTTTAATCTAGAACATAATCTAACCTTGTAGGTATGCAAGCATCGTATCTGCATCTGATACCTCAAATGGGTCTGGGCCATAATTGTCTGCCATCCCTTCTTCAATAAACATCTTCTTAATAACACCATCTACAACATGCATTGAGTATCTCCAGGAACGATCACCGAACCCAAGATTGTTTTTCTTAACAAGCATTCCCATTGCACGAGTAAAATCCGCGTTTCCATCTGGTAGCATGAACACTTTCGATACTCCTAGATTTTTCTTCCACTGGAACATTACAAAAGCATCATTCACTGAAAGACAAATGACTTCATCTACTCCGAGAGCTTTCATTTCATCATACTTTGCTTCATACCCTGGGACATGCGTTGAAGAACATGTCGGAGTAAATGCACCTGGAAGTGCAAAGATGACAATGTTCTTCCCTTTAAATATCTCATCTGTTGTTACATCTTGCCAACGGAATGGATTCTCCCCTTCTACTGACTCATCCCTTACGCGAGTTTTAAATGTTACCTGAGGAACTGGATTATTTTCTGTTATGTGTGTCATAGTTTTGGAATTTAGTGTAATTAATTATTTGATACATTTCGTAACTGCATTTTCTGTATATATCTACTATATCCTATCAAATAAAAAGATGCAAAAAAAAATAAACAACTTCAAGATAGTTTAGCTTAAAAACATAAGCACAAAAGTAAGGGAGAGGTTCATGATTATGAAAAACCTTGAATCGCTCTTATTATCTGTGAACTTTTTTAGACTTTTAACAAGAACTACTCCACCTAAAAAATATAGAGGTATCGCTTGTAGTGATGTAAAGTGCCATATATCTCCTGGGAGATAGTAAAATATGTACTGCCCGGTCAGTACAAAATAAGAAGAATTAAACAGTACCTCCAAAATAACTGCCTCTACGGCAATAATTAATGAGAGAGCTCGTACTGAACTAATTTTATATTTTTTAAGATTATCGTGGAATAAATAAAGATGAAACCCATACAGCCCCCAAATAAAAATTGAATACAGTGACGTGTACGAACTATGGACAGGAAGAAGATGATACAGCCAGAGTGGTTTATTAAATATAAAAAAATAAACACTATTAAGAAAAACTTCTCCAAACACTCCAATCAAAATAGTTGTTGATGCATACACTGAGATAACTCTACAATCAGGAAATAATATTCTTCTCTGTAAAGAGCAATTACCCACATAAATCAAAATAATCCAAACAATAGAAAAGGCCACCAATTCGGTTATTTGCATGCGTGTAGCTTAACACAAAACACTATTATACTATATGAAGAATGTCTAGATAGTTGCAGAGACCTCTCTTTTTATTGCTATTTTTGATGATAAAAACCCACCAACAAATCCAGAAAAGATAGCAACCAGTACAATCATTAGCATTGAAGTTTCTTTGCCTTTCGGCATTCCATTTTTATCTATAATTACTTTATCTATTCCATTTTCTTTTAGAACAACTACTGGTTCTCCTTTGTTTGTTACAAGCCTCATAATTGCTCCCGCTTTTCCAGTATCATCATTTAGCACAACACCAGGTACACCATCTGCGTATAGCCCAATACTAATACGCACAACATTACGTGAATCATAAAAGAAAAGTGCTGGGGTACCTTCACCTGAAGTTGTTAACTGTGCCGTCATGTTCCCGTTTGAACCTTTAAGTACAAAGTTATCTCCGGTGACAGTTTGTGCCGAAACAAATGACACGCCCATAAGAATAGCAAGTACTCCAGCTAAAAATATATTTGATTTCATTATGTAAGTATAGCAAAAGCGACGCCTACGGCGTCGCTTTTGTTTACACATCTCACAGTCTGAACTGTCTGGTGTCTTCCTCCTTATTAGTATCGTGATCCACTTCGTGGACCTGGTACAAAAGTCAGTGCGTGACCTAGCTTCTTTGCTCGTCCTGTTCGTCCAATTCGGTGAATATATGTCTCGTAGTTATTTGGAATATCGTAGTTAACTACCAAAGAAATATCAGAGATATCAAGTCCACGTGCCGCAACGTCAGTTGCAATCACAACTTGAACCTTTCCAGCCTCAAGTGCCTTCACAGCTCGTTCTCGCTCGCGGTTATGCATATCACCATGAAGAGCAAGTGCCTTGAATCCACGCTTGGTGAGTTCATCAGCAAGACCATCCACGTGACGCTTCATTTCACGGAAAATAAGAACTTTAGAATATTCTGGCTTATTAAGAATCTCATGAAGAGCTTCTACTTTTTCATTATCACCACTTACACGAATAACATCCTGCATAACAGATGACGCAGTGTCTCGTGACTTAACAGAAACAGTAACTGGATCCTTGAGGAAGTCAGTACAGAGTCTCTTAATTTCTGGAGAAAATGTCGCAGAGAAGAAGAGTCCTTGCTTTGTTTTTGGCATAGCACCAAGAATTGAACGCATGTCATCAATGAATCCCATATCAAGCATTCGGTCTGCTTCATCAAGTACGATACTATCGAAGTAATCCATCTTGATCTTTCCTCGTTCGATAAGATCCATAACACGTCCTGGAGTACCGATAACGGCATTTACTCCAAGTTCAAGTTCCTTAATTTGACGCATGATTGGAGATCCTCCAACGCATGAGACTGAGAAGAGCTTCATACCACGTGTGAACGCGACGAACTCTGCCTCGACTTGTTGTGCAAGCTCACGAGTTGGTGTAAGAACCATCATCTTGTGATTATTATCAGCAACAAGTTTGTTGATAAGTGGAATGAGAAATGCTGCAGTCTTACCAGTTCCTGTTGAAGCAATACCAATCACATCCTTTCCTTCAAGGATAACAGGAATAGATTGATCCTGAATCGGAGATGGAGTAACGAGACCTTTTGCAGTTAAGTTAGCAGATAGCATTTCGGCAATACCAAAATCAGTAAACGCATGCTTTGCTGTGTAGTTATCTACTTCAGTGACGCCAGCTTCTTTATTAATAAAAAGTTTTTCATCGATATAATCTTTCTTAAAACTTCTCTTTGCATTAAAAGCGCGCGGTGCTGAAGATGCTCCACGAGAAAAACCACCGCGTGATCCACCGCGTGAAGAATATCCTCCGCGTGATCCACCGTCGCGTGGTGCATAGCCTCCTTCGCGAGGAGCTGATGAGAAAGAACGTCCACGTGACCCTTCAGAAGAAGAGCGTGAACGAGAAGGCGCACGAGAATCCGAACGTGAGTCAGAAGACCCACCTGTTGTAATTGTATACATAGTTATTGTTGTGTAGGACAAACGAAACCTGCATTATTCTTGAGTATGTGTGATCACTCATGTGTTCACAAAAAAAGTAACACCAAATAGTAAAATTTGCATGTTGTACACTTTTCTATCAAAAACTTCGCCCAGTTACCTAAATCCAATTAAATTATAAATTATTTGCGCTCTGCTTCATTTGTGTGAAGACTCGTCTATCAGGTGATAGAACTATGGCTAGCCACAACGCGTCAAATAAAATACTGACTACACATGGATATCCATAAGGAAATAATAGTTACATTATAGCAAACTATAGCTTTTTTGTCAAATTCTTCTTCAAAACCAAAATATTATTCTATAAACGGACTCATTAATTCGATACGTCTAAAATATTGTGATTTTATGTAAAATTGTTTTCTTTTTTACTTTTCCATTTCAAAGCACGGTCGTTTTTCTGGTGAAAAACGCTCTCTACTCGCCTGCCCGGCTCCGTAAGACTTTGAAAAGGAAAAGTTCTTGGTATTTTGAAATGTAACACAAAATAAAAAGCTCGATATAGTTTCGAGCTTTTATGGTGACCTTTATTTAAGGCATGATGGTATATAGAACCAATAATCTTTTTCCCACACGCTGCTAAGATTTCCACCAAGTCCATAAACTGTTGGACCTTTTTCTGCGTGGAACCCACCGCTACCTCCAGTCACTAAGTGAGATTGTGACCACGGGACAGAATGAGGTGTATAGCAAAAGAGTGAGATAGTTTTTGGTTGAACGTGTAAGCAAAGACTAATGACTTCTTCGGTAAGTAACGCCCTTCTGCCTTGTATATGCAGTTCATGGAGCCGCTGAATAATACTCTGTCCATCCAATGGCTCTCCAATAGAAACATCAAAGATGTGCCAAGGCGCTCGATGGAAGTAGTTAGTGTCCCTCCAAATGCCCGCATCCATACAAGTATCAATCTGTCCTTTTTTGCCATCAATTTCTATCATTGGCATTTGGTCATGAAAGCTACGATAGGTAAATGGAATAACAGGGAGAAACGGAGTGCTTCCATTACCAAATTCAAGGTCAGAGGCCTTTTCAAGAACTTCGTCCCTCTGGACGCCAGATGGACTGAGATGATTACCAAGAATGATCTCTGGTAATCCACGAGTTTTGAGTAGACGTACTTGCGCCAAAAACTGAGCACTTAACGTCTTACGTGAAAATTTCTTCATTTTTAGTCTCCAGGTTGGGAAATATATGACTTACGTCACAAAGAACTAACCCATCAATACAAACATAAAATAATCATACTGTCAAAAAATACTCCTTATTTCGTAAGCTTTATAACACATTCATGATCATAGGGATCTTTAAGGAATGAGTAGTTTTGATAACCATGGGCTTTGGCGAGTTGTTCGATTTGTTCGCGTTGCGTGATGTCGAATTCAAGGTAGAGGACGCCATCTGGCTTGAGGAAGTCTTTTGCTTTCGATAATACTTGCTTATGATAATAGTAGCCGTCTTCTTTATCAAAAAATGAAAGTGGATCTTCTGCGCCAAGTTCTTTCATAACCTCTTCTTTCATGTGTGGTGGAACATACGGTGGCACTGCGAAAATGACATCATAGAACCCCCCAGCTCCTTCCCACGTATCACCAACAAGCACTCGAGTGCGGAGCTTCTTGATATTGTTTCTAATAATTGAATTCTCTACACCTGGTTTTAGCTTTGGATCAAGTTCAATGAAGTCTACCGTTGCTTCTGGGATGTTTTTTGCTATAGCAAGACCAACAGCACCAGACCCAGAGAAGAGATCAAGTGTGCGAAGAACAAACTGCCGACGAGTTGCGAGTAAATCCTCAATCGCTACCCTTACCCAGTGTTCTGTTTCTGGACGAGGAATCATCGGTCGACATGAGAGGTCTACTTTTGCGCCACAAAAAACTACTTCACCGAGAAGATATTCAAAAGCTTCGCCGTTTGTCATCTTGGCCACATCAGCCAAAAATTCTGGAGTCTCCCTCCCTTGATGCTTCTTGATACGCAGCTGCTCAACTTTATCTTCGAATTTCATATTTCTATCCTACCATCAATCGTGTAAAAAGATACACTATTTATAACCTCCTTCAAAACCAACAAAATTATATGCATCTTCTATAATTCGTAACTCTTTTCTAAAATGTTCTTCGTCCAAAGAAATAAGCGTGGAATCTTTACCGAGTTTTGTGTGTGTTATCTCAGCTCCCATCCATTGAAGTGGAGAGAATTGTTCCATTTCATCTATAGTATTAAATTTAACTTCTGCAATCACAAGACCTTTGTATGTCTCTCTATATGTTTTTATTGAAATTATTGGGACACGAGTTGAGACTTTATAACTATCACGTTTAATGACGTTTGTCCCACGTTCCTTTAATGTATTAAAAGTTTCTTCAGTGACAATCATCTTTTCTCGTGTCTTTTCAATTGGAGACACTAGTACTTTACGTTCATAAAAACATACAGATCTTTTCTTTTTCAATTCTTCTTCAAGAAGATCTCCTCGTTGAATGAAATAACATTCTTGAGACACTTTTTCTACACCCTTTAAGCTAGGCATTTTTGTCACGAGAAATTTTCTTTCAATTTCGTGATACATACCCGTATCATACACCTCCTCTAGTCACTCGTATAGTATATTTTTTACCCTGTGAATCAACTAATATAACTGTGCAATTTGCTTTATGAAAACTGCCGTATCTTTACTAGAATATGGAGTAAAACGTCGCTCACCAACAAGATTCCATTTTTGTATTTCTAATGCAACATACACTGCTGGGTCAATAAATTCCCCTTGCCAATTAAGATTCTTTTGTACGTACAAAAATAACTGATGAATCAGAGGAAAATGAGTACAACCATATACAACATGAGTGGCACCTAGTTGATATGCGTACAATATTCCTTCTTTAACCATTTTCATAAGTTCTTCTTCTGATGCATTTCGCTCAATCGCGCCAGCTAAATCTGTAAAAGCATACTCAAAACAAGTAACACCTTTACGTGTAAGCACATCTTGATATGCACCGCTTCTAATTGTAGCCACTGTTGCCACTATTAGGACTTTATCTTTTTGTGTAAACGATGCGTACATATCAAACGCGCGTATCATATCAATATACTGACGGGGTGAAATTTTGCATTCTTGTAACAACAAATCCGTCGTAAAAACTGACATACTATTACAAGCATTCACAAAATGTGCAACCTCTTGCTCTTGTAAATAGGCAATATCATCTTTAATAAATTCTACAATTTCAGCTTCATCTCGATTACCATACGGGGCACGAACGCAATCACCATAATAAATACAATCGGCAGATGATACTTTTCGTATTTGTTTGTACACAGAAAAACCACCAACACCAGAATCAAAAATTCCAAGGAGTGATTTATTTTCCTGCAGATTCATGTTTACGAACGTACTCTATTTACAACACGCACTGTAGAATTTTCACACTTCACACTACAAAATCCTGGTCCTTCGGAAGACATACAGTCATTACAAATGAGGAAGAGCATATTACACTCTGCATTTGCACAGTTCTGATATTGCTCATTTTTTGCATGGCATCGTTTACATGTTCCAATCACTTCTCGTTCTCCTCCGAAGTCCATCACGAGACGATTATCAAATGTAAAAAGCGTCCCTAGGAAATCCTTTCCTGGATACTTCTCCATATAGCTATGCATTCCTCCATCTAACTGATATACATCCTTAAAGCCTTCGTGCATGAGGTACGCTGACATTTTTTCGCATCTAACCCCACCTGTGCACACAGTAAGAACTGTCTTATCTTTTGTTTTTTCTTTTAACTCATCTATAAGTTCTGGTAGTTCACGTGATGCGTCCATTCCTGGGTCAATTGAATTTTTAAAATGGCCTGATTCAAATTCATACGAGTTACGCATATCAACCACAACAAAATCTTTTTTATTCTCATACCATGCTCGCAACTCCTCAGGCTGTAAATGTGGTGCTGTTAATTTTGCTGGGTCAACCTCTTTAGGGAAACGTGTACCGACTATTTCTGGTTTTACTTTTACAGCAAGTTTTGGGAACGAGACTCCATCACCTTTACTTCTCTTGATCTGCATATCAGAAAAACGAGCATCTAGAAGAAGCTCCTTAGCGAACAGTTCAGTATTTTCAAGCGTTCCCTCAACTGTTCCATTTATCCCCTCTTCTGCGATAATAGTTCGTCCAAGCAAGTTATATTTTTTACACAACACAAGATATGACTCTTTAAGAACAAGAGGGTTTTCAATGGTGACGTATTTATAAAATAGTAATACCTGAAACTGCATATATAAAAATGATTGTATCAAAAAAAAGTATCTTTATAAAGTTTCAAAAAAAATTATGATTACGAAGTTACACTAAAAACACAAGGAAAAAACTTATAATTGCTGAGAGTGTCACAAAACCCATTAACTTTTGAGAAAGAGAAGAGTTAGCTGATTCAGCAGATCCCTCCATCAAAGAATGAATTACGTCATCAATCCAACCTATAAAACTCTCTCCTTCCTTAGATGAATACAAAGAAATAATTGATGCAGACACCATGAGTGCAATAAGATATTTCGAGAGTAGTGTTAGGTTACTACCAACAAGAAATATAAATAAAGGTGGGGCAATTAACGCAAACAGTATACTGGAAATATTAAATTCTTTAATAAACAGAAAAATTCCTATAAGACTAATACAGATAAGCCTAATTATGAAAAATACCGTTTGTAATACTCCAGCCAGTTCTTTTCTAAGATTTTTCTTAAAACGCGCTAAAAAATCAGCATGGGCGCTGATGGGTGCTGTTTCGTGCATGTGAGCATGCTGGTTCATAATTAGGTACTCTAGCAAATACCTTGACGTAATGCAATAGTTGTGGGGTTTTAGTTTAACAAGACCTCTCTATTAGATAACCTATCTAACGACTCCTGCTTTGTATACTTATTAATTTTTTGTTCTCCATATATTTCGGCGACATCTGCTGGTGTTGTCGGTGTAGTTGAAAATTCTACCTGCCTTGTTTTTTCATCAATGTTATTTACAACCAACATTTGATTATTCTCATCCATTATGTACACAGGCCCTCGACGTTTCATCTCTAGCAATACCGAAAATGGTGTATCGAAACTTGCCCCCCTCTTCTCATTTGCCAAATTTAATACACCGACTTTACTTGTAATCTCTCCTCCACCTGAGCCATAGTCCATAGTTTTTTCTTCGTACGAGACCTGTTTAAGAAAATTACTTAATTTCATAAAACCACCTGCAATTTCTGTCTGCTCCAAAACTATTTCATTATATGACTTTCCGTTTCCAGTATGATTTCTGTCTATGGCTCTATTTACATCTTCTTCTGTATTGTGTACCGTTGATATATGGCGCTTGGTTAACGACAATGCGACGGTGCCATCATCCCCTTGTGTAGCTGAGACTATTTTCCCTTGTGAAAAAATAACACCGAAACCTCCATAAAAAGTACCGTCTTGTTTGTTAGGTCTAATGCTACTTGTGGACACCATGGGGTTTGCGGCATATAAAATATCCAATCTATCTGCAGGTGTTAACTTTTTAGTGTCTACTGATCTATTGTTTTCAGATACATCAAGTGCTTTTGTTACCTGAATTGTATGAACAAAGTAACAATTTTTTTCTTTCATCAAGGTTGTGGCATCGAGGTGCGGAGGTCTTTCTACTGATTCGATTGTGCTATCTGGTGAAATTTTTGATTCTGGTTTAGGAGGCTGTTGCGGGGAGTTTTGTAACATGGGTGAAGTATAACAAATTAACACAACTCTACAATTTTTAAACTAACCTAGCAACAAATTATTTCCTTTCAATTTTAACAGAGTACAAAAACCCGAAACAAGCCCTTAACTCAGGTGGGTTTGATGTTGGGATAGATGCCGAATAGCCAAAACAATTTTTCCCATCAACGATTACAGCGTTTGCAGGTGTGTATGTTTTTGGGAAAAAAGTAATACTGGTCAGAATGAAGACAAATAATCCTAACAATTGTAAATATTTTTTCTTCATCGAATAATTTTAACACAACGTTTAACTATACCCAATTGGATTTGTCACCGCTTCTCGTTTTATGAATACATAAAATAGGAGACTCCTCGACCCCTATTCAAATCCCAACGCAAGCCAAGCAGTTTTTGGATTTGGTCACCACTTTGGTATTTTATTTCATAACTTTGTTATTCATAAAATACTCAAAGTCTCGACCCCGAGAAATGCCGACAAAATAATGAATAGAAAAGTCATGGACCCAACTTTTCTTTTCATTATTTTGTAGACCGACATTTCGTTCAAATCCCCACGCACGTGACACCAGTCACATGCTTCGACTATGCAAAATACATAAAGCACCATCAATGATGGTGCTTTATGTATTTTGCGCGGTCGATGGGATTTGGTCACAGAACTTCTCGTCGTAAACTCCTCGATAAAGTTCCGCGACCCCGTATTCAAATCCCAACGAAAGTGACGCAGGTCACTTTCTTCTCTGCGATGCAGAAACTAAAAATACCTCAACGTGGAAGTTGAGGTATTTTTAGTTTTGCGCGGTCGATGGGATTTGAACCCACGACCCCTGCCGTGACAGGGCAGTGCTCTAACCAGCTGAGCTACGACCGCATATTAACAGCGACAATCTAATCGCTTATGCAAACATTCTACCATAAATACAGCTTCTTTCAAGTTTCATTTTATACACCTGTACCTATTTTTAACATGCTACACTAACAGCTATTGTTTGTCTGTTTCTACATTCTACTTTCTAACTACTACTATCATATTTATGGCACAAGCATTTTCTACAAAAAATTATTTCAAAAAGATTTACGCCCCTGACTTACTTGTTGAGCTTTACAAACGTCATGATGTTATTGCAATTTTTGAAATAACCGAACAAACAGTTCGTAAAAATGTACTTGTCATACTTAACGATTTTTACAATTCATTGCCTCCTGCCCAAAAAATTGATATTCAAAAAGAACTTACACTGCTACAGAGCATATCTACACAGCACGCCACAGAATTATTTTCACAACTTTTTAAGGACAAAAAAACAGAAAAGCACGAGACTCATATAGAATGCGTGTCTGACCACGACCGAGTTCTGTACTACTATCTTTTTCATAAAGATCTTTTTGATGAGGTTACGTTCTTGCATAACTTTTATGTAAAACCAAACTACATGATTTACGAAGCAGAAGAGGTTGATCTCGTAGCAGCCAACCTTGCAATAACGGAACTTTCAAAAGAGTTCACTCGCCTCGCAAACAAAGAAGACAGAGTAACTGATTGTGAAGTAGAGTCAAAAACATTAAATGACATTTTGTATCTTAGTGCAACATTTGAAGGAGCACCGGAACTGAACGCATCCCGTGATGCCGTAACTGGTGAAATCGACACAAAAAGAACAACTAAAAAAATTGAAACTGTTCGAATTGTATATCTTCCACAAGACAAAGAAATTCTTATTTCCTACACAGGATCAAAATATGAAAAACTAATTTTCCTAGATACATTCCTAAGAATTATCTGTAATAGTGGATACCAAGAAAAAATTGAATCCTTCGATCTTTCTTCATTTAAAGATGAATCATTTGAGTTCTCAAAAAATAATCGAGGTATCCCTCTTCTTACCTGGAAGATAAAAGCAGTTACCTTTTCTTTTGGAAGCGAGAAACAGAAGAATAAAATTAGGCTTTCTCTCCCGAGTTCACAGCAAGAAAATGGACTTCATCCCCTCTTTACCTGTCTGGAAGAACTACAATTAAAAGGTCAGTTTAAAAATTACACAATTGAAAATGTTTCATTGTCATGTTCATTTACTGATAAAAATAAGGCAGATAAAGCGGTGAATGTCCCAGTTACCGTATCGCTCATTAAGTCGTCACTATGCCCATTATTTTTCTACCACAGGCACGCCCGGACACTTCTCAAGCAATCACATATTGATAATGGATTTATTGAAGCAGTAAAAAAAGAAAAAGATGATGTTATTAAAAAATGGTCGAGGAACGAAGAGTGACGAAGAGTTCCGTAGCTAGCAAGCGAAGGAACATGAGAGTGCTCCAAAATACAAAAAGTAATAATATAATAAAATCATCTCCAGAGGAGGCGATTTTATTTTTGGTGTCGGCGGGTGGAATTGAACCACCGACCTCATCTTTATGAGTGATGTGCTCTAACCAACTGAGCTACGCCGACATGTATATGTAACTTACTAAGAAACTCTATTTTTTATAAACAATTTAGTCAACTGTGTCCTCTGCCTGCTGGCTTCGGAAATATTCGCTTCCAAGTCCAGGACATAACCTTGGTAGGTTAGAAGTGAACTTACTAGTTCAGTCAAGCTTCTCGCGTCGTACGCCTGCTAACTCCCGACATCTTCGCAACCAAATTGCTCGAGCTACGCCGTCATTTTTAATCATTACTGAGTACAACAAATACTACTACAAATTTGTTACTTTTTCAAGCGTTGTAAGCATATTGTTTGTAATAACTATTGTAAAAATTAACTAATTATGGTATTATGTTGTGACGTTTATGAAATATAGCGGGGTAGAGTAGAGGTAACTCACGGGAGACCTATTAGATCTCATAACCTCCGAGGTTATTTAATACTCGTTAAAAAATTATATTTAAAATATAGCGGGGTAGAGTAGAGGTAACTCACGAGGCTCATAACCTCGGGACACAGGTTCGATTCCTGTCCCCGCAACAAGAA
>CAYXKW010000015.1:0-16202 GCA_964464695.1 uncultured Candidatus Saccharibacteria bacterium | reverse complement strand
TTTCCGTGCATTATAAAGGTAACAAGTGCAGTAAAACCAATCAAAATCCACCCTGAGAGGCAGGTCTTGTATCCTTTTGCAAATGCAATTGCAACAGGAATTTCAATTAAGATAACAATGAGAGTTGCAAGTGGTGCAAGTGGAACTCCGACTGAAGAAATAGTAGCAGAAGTTTCGCTAAAGTGAAATAATTTTTGGATTCCAGCGATAACAAACACAAGGGCGATAAGAGATCGAGAGATAAGAGCGTAATTTATTTTCATATACGTAAGTAAATAGTGTTAAGCCCTTTCGGGTCTTTTTAGTGTATCATTAATTTTTATTTCTCACTGTGGAGTGAATAGCCTCGTACGTATGAATCTATTCTTTACTTGCTTCAACAAATTCTGCAATTACATCTTGAGAAATTTGTACTACCGTTCCATCTAGTTCTGGATGCTTTTCACTAAGTAAGTTCAAAAATAGTTCTATGTTTCCTTCTTCAAGATATTTTTTCGCAAGAGTCGCTTCATCTTCTGTGAGAGCTTCAGCGATTGCAAGCATCGTTCTTTCAAGAATACTATCCCCAATATGGGTGATAACATCTTCTTTCTCTTCTTGAGAAACATCTTTAAGGTCCAGTTTTCCCTCAAGTTCTTGTGCTAGTTCTTGGTAGTTCATATTTATTTTTGAAGTAATTTAGTAAAGTCTAATTTCTCTCCTGGGTGGATGAGATTAATATTGTTTCCCTCTAGTCCAACTACTTTTGGATTTTCCATTATTTTACCAACCATATCTAGTATTTTTTGTTGCTTCATATCCTCAGGCAGTCCAGTAAATCCATCATAATTAGATGCTTTCAATGTTTCCTTAAGGATGTTCCAAATATTTTCTCCAGGTTTTACAGTGTGCTGTAGTAATTCGGGTGGAATTGCAGAAGTAAGCGCTTCTGTAACAGATGGAGCCACAGCCTCAGGTGTTACTATCGGTGTTTGGGATACTTCTGGAGCTATAACTTGAGCAACATCAGGTGCTGGAGTTGCTACGCTTGTAGGTGTTAACACTTCAACAGCACTCGAAGGAATAGACGGTGGGGCTATAGCTCCTCGTGTGAAAGTGAAGAGAGTCTCATTTATTTTTGGAATATATTCCTCGAGATATTCACCAAGAGATGGGGCAAGATATCTTCCTGCCAATTCCCCAAGCATCGCAGCACCTGCAGCTCCTGCGAGAGCAAATAGTTTCTTCTCAGTAGGGCCGAACTTTTTCGTTTGTGCGTCCAGAACTCTTTTGATTGCAACATAAGAAGCACTTGCGGCAATGACACGCACACCCATACCTGCTGCAGTAATTACGGCAACGGTGCCAATTGCAGGAGTTGCGTATAGTGCAAGTGCACCAGTTGCTGCTAGAGTAGCCCCAGCAAAGAGTCTTGTTTTTTTGCTGACGTTTCTATCGAAAAATTCAGCCCCACGATCTAAGGAGTTAAGGAGTTTCGTACCTTCAGGTCCAAGATTTTTTCTTACCTCCATACTTTTTTCCTTTGTATTTAAAAGTATCTTTCTTAGTCCCTTTTGGATACTGTTTTCTTTTTTAGTTCTTTCAAGGTTATTAATTACTGGAGTGTTTAGATGAGAAAATGCATCTTTTTCGATAATAGCCTCATAGTCATCACCTAGCTCTGCATCTACTCTTGTTTGACGTTCCTTCCTTGTTTCTTTAACTTTTCCTTCTGTAGGAAAGCCAAATAGTTTATCAGACCCCTTTTTAAGAATATTTTTTGTCGAAGCAAAAAAGCCTTTTTTCGCTTTTGCAGCAACCCAATCAGCCATCTTTTCTTCGTCAGTTCTATTAAGTTTCTTCTGCTCTTCCTCTACCTCTAGTCTCTCTTTTTCAAGTAAAGCTTTTTTTGCTCCAGCTTCCTTGTGGTCTGTATATTCTTTATGAAGTACGTCTAGCTCTGAAGTGGTTACTCCTGCCATACTACTCTCAGGACTATTTCTATTTTTCCTGTCAGCAATATCAAAGTATGAGTTAGCACCAACTTCTTCCAAGAAATCATCATAACCCGCCCCTCCAATTTTTTTGTATTCGGCACGATCAAAATCATTACGAGCTTTTTTAGAAAGTAATCGCTTAAAAATATTTGCACGCTTTACTTCCGTCTTTTTTACTTCCGGAGCCTTTTGTAGAGCAAGCTTTTCTAGATGTAGTTTATGTCTTTCTTGGTTTATGGTAGCAGTAGTATAGGCAGCATCAGCAAGTTCTTTTAGATGTTTTTTACGACTATCTTCTTCTAATTTTGCAACTCGTTCATTTTCCTCAGCAATCAAATCATCTTTACTTTTATCAAGATTAATATCTGGTTCTGCTAAACTTTTCTTTTTGAAAGCTTCCTCATCAGCAAGTTTTCTTTGGTGACGTAGTTGGTTTTCCTCCGCAACTTTATAAGCAGCCTCCGCTAGCCCCGCCTTGCTGTCATATGGAGCTTCCTGTTGTTTGCTTTGGAAAAAAGTTCTTATTTTTTTAATTAAACCAGTTCCAAATTTTTTACTTCCATGGAATGATCCACCACGCACAACATTTCTTTCGTGGAGCTTTGGAGCAGCAGTAAGTTGCTCCTTTGTAACAATGCTTTCTTTAGGTAGTACTGGGATAGGTTGCGTATTTATAGTCCTCTCAGTATCTTGAGAAATTGTTGCAGGTTGAGTAGATGTGTTTTCAGCTATAGCTTTCTCAGGTTGTTGAATATCTTGTCGAATTGTTGCTGGAGTTGTTTCTATTTCTTGAGGAGAAGTAGTTCTTTCAAGTGGAACACCTCCAATTTCAAAGGGTACTGGACTAGTCTCTGCATTTTTTGCATCTTGAACACCCCTTTCTACTTCTTCAGCTATTGCATGAAGAATGGCCTCTGTTGTACCCCGTTTAGTTTTATGAATAGATTGAGTGGACGCAGTCTGTTCACTGTTTGATACTTTTGGTTTGTTCTCAAAACTTACCCCATCTCCTTGGTCAAGATTACTGCTAGCGGTAGTTGGAACATCCTCCTCAGCTTTTTTTAGAGCAAGGAGACTGTCTTCAAGTCTTTGTAACACACTGGTGATTTCTGTTAGTTTTTCTCGGGAAGGTACCTTCTCGACACTCATAGGAGTGCTTTCATAATCTAACGGAATACTTTCAACAGGGGAAGGATTTGTTTCTGCAAAAAGGGTTCCTGATTGAGTAGCTTCTACGGAAGGTGAAAGTGGGGCTGGTCGTGAATTACGAGCTTCAGTTACAGTTCTCTGTAGTTTATCTTTAGCCGCCGCCATCTCTTCAATTGCTTTTGTTTTTGAGTCAAACGAATCCCAGCCTGCTTCAATTTTAGCTGCATTTGCTCTAATCCCGTCAAAACTATTTGAAGGTCCTTTGGTACTCATGTCTATAAGTATACAACTCCTAGAAGAGAGTTGAAAGGAATGAACTCACAATTCCTGCTGTTTCTGCACGCATTGTAGTCGCTCCAAGTGATGCGGGAATAAAATTGTTTTCTACGATGAATTTTTCCTCAACATCCGTCCAGCCACCTTCTGGTCCAACCACAAATGCGAGTGGAGAACTTTTAGCAGTGTTGTTTTTATTGAAGTTGGTTACCATTTCTAAAACAGGTTTTCCAAAAAGCGTAGTAACAAAGGTTCGTGAAGCTTCTACATTATTGTGTGTAAGATGTTCCTTGATATCTTTATAGTTGACTTGCTCGTGCAGGGTAGGAATATCCCCTCTTCCTGATTGTTCTGCGGCCTCCTTTATAATGATACGGAGTCTTCTAGTATCTAATTGCTTTACTTCAGTTCTCTCAGAAATAAGTGGCATAATATCAGTAACGCCAAGCTCAGTTGCCTTCTGTACAACAACTTCAAAATTATCTTTTTTGATAATTGCTAGATACAGAAATGTTTTTTTGTTTGGAACATACACAGGTGAAGAACTTTGTGTAACAAGGGAACAGGAATTTTTAGACACTGATACTAAGGAATAGGAATAATCAAATCCGTCTCCATTAAAGAGGATAACAAAATCACCTTCTGTATATCTAAAAACTTTTGTCCACTGATTAATTAAAGAAACATCTTCTATGACAACTTCTTCACCAAGGGGTTGTGCTACGTAAAAGCGATGTAATCGCATAACCACTAGCCTACGATAAGCAAAAAGACATTGCAATATAAAGCAAAAGACAATTATTCATCACAGTACATTTTTAGTAAAAGACAAATAAAAAGTAAAAGACAAGTTATCCACAGTTATCCACTTGCATATAAAAGACATTAGAGTATTATTAAGGACAGGGTAGATGACGTTAGCAACAACGCTCACCCGTGCGCTAATCGGGATATTAAGTTTGCGCACATCATCTACCACAATGTTCTTTCCATCGCAGGTCACAAATATAACTATTAAGACCTGCACCAATAAAGTCAAAACCCTTTAAAAGGTTTTGCATGAAGTTTGTTTCTCTTAATTAGTAAGGTATCTTGTCCTTATTAATCAAAGTTCTTTTTATTTAATAATCTTTTGAGTTGCGATAACTTATGTAGCATTATTTTTCTCGAAAGCCCTTTGCATCCTGTGCACGAATTAGTTCGTGCCTAGAATGCAAAGGGCTTTTTTTATTGTCTGGATGGTAGAATGTCCTTTAAATTTTAAATGTAATTAGTTTTCTATCAAAGACAAAATACTCCCCTGCCCTCCACTACCTTTTTTGTTATTAATAAAAATCCCTATATTTCATATTTTGCACAAAAAAAGGGCGGTCGCTTTGCGACCGCCCTGTAGACACGTGTTTTATTTCTTCTTGGTATCTTTATTTTCTGGCTTGGCAACACTGTGGAAGCCAATTAGAACTCCTGCAATCAAGCAGAGGACGAACCCTACAGCCACATATGAGAAGAAGTCTTGCTCTTCTTTACTCATTGGTTGTCCGCTCATCAGCTTGGGGGTCATCACCACAAAGAGTGCAGCCGCCCACATCAGAAACATTTTGCCGTAGCCAAAGCCACCGCTAAAAAGTTTCACCAGGAATCCGATAAGTGTTTTCATGGTTTTCTTTGCTCCTTGTTTTGTTCTATCCCACCCATTTACAACCGTGATGATTGCACAAAGGGTGGAAATGGCTGAGTACACAATGGAGGAAATGCTCCAACTGTGTCCAATTGCTACTGCAAGACTGATAACCGAAGCTACCAACCAGATGACAGCTTTGTGACTTGTCAGCCATTCTTTCGTTGCTGTCCAGTTAATGTGAGCAGCTAGAAAAAATACTGAACCAATCGCCGGAACAAAACCAACGTGGAACCACGCACCATAACTTTGGTTTACGTACGAATACGAAAACATTGTGATGGAGGCAATCGACAGAATGATGGACTCCCAAAGGTAAGGTGAGTTTTTAATGCTTGCACCCACCCTATCAGATGACGCACTTGCAGTGCTGCGAACTGAATCGCTTGCATTTGCAAGTATCTGACGAGCCTGCGGACCATTACGATCTGCGAACTCGCGAGTGCCGTCCGCAACGCTTTGGAAAAATGCTTTCACATTCGTCCAAAAGCTTGAGCAGGCTTCACGCAACCATCCATTTGATTCTGGCTGGTTGCTTCCTGCTTGCTCCGGCTCTGCTTGCGTATATACCTGGTGAGCAAGAGGCGATTCCTGTGCAACGTGCTCCACCGGTTGCGTAACATTTCTGTTCCGTCCGATGAACTCGCGAATACCAGTCTCGAATCCCTGGAATGAGACCACTACAATAGTGATCACAAAACCAACGAATATAAACGGCATGTACGTTGGAATTCCAGCAAGAATAAATCCAACACTTGCTCCAAATGTCAGAAGACACAGGAGAGAAAGTCCGATTTGCAGGCGATTGAAGGCCATGTGTGTCTCCTAAAAAAGAAAATATTGAAGAAATTGTGAATGAGCTTGATAAAGTTGCTTTGTATCAAAACTAACTTTACCTATGATTATATTATAGCATATTTATGGATAAAAGTCAAGCAAACTACGCAAAAAAAGCTTTATAAAATAAAGCTTTTTAGACACGTTTTTTAACTATTTACGAAAAAATGCTAATTCCCGATAAGTACGGTAAAGGTTGTGAGTGCACAATTTGCTTGCTCTAATCCTCGAATAGTCTCCAAAATGTAGTAACAAGTGTCTGGTCCAGTAACTTTGAGCATCTCCCCCACCCATGTCATAACGTACTCTGTCGCATCAACAGTGAGTAAAAATCCATTCTCAGTAACAGTAAATAGTGGGTTCATGATGGTTTCGGTGTGCTAGAGTTTTCTTTCTGTGGGAATTTCTGAAATGTCAGTAATCGACGAATAATACCTTTGTACTAACATATTTTTTGTGATAGTGTCAAACTATCTTGAAGATACACATACTATAATGTGATATAGTTCAAGTATCTCCTGAAACGACAGTTACGAATGAATAACTTTATAGATGAATGTGTTCCGTAGATATTTTTTATTGAATTAATAAGCTTTAGGTTGGTAGTTAGTAGTTTAAAAAGTATTACTGGATTGGTATTTTAAGCTACAGGCTAACAGCTATAGGCTAACAGTTACCCACTATGTTAATCCCTACCGTAATCGAAAAAAGCCAATTTGGCGAACGTGCGTACGATATTTATTCACGACTTCTCAAGGAAAGAATTATTTTCCTTCATGATGAAGTCAATCAAAACACAGCATCTCTTGTTGTTGCACAGCTTCTCTTTTTAGAGTCTGAAGACCCAAAGAAAGATATTACTCTGTATATAAACTCCCCCGGTGGAAGTATCCAAGCAGGTATGGCAATTATTGATACGATGCACCATATCAAGCCTGATGTTGCGACAATCTGCACTGGAATGGCGGCATCAATGGGTGCAATGATTTTATCGCAAGGTAAAAAAGGAAAACGATATGTGCTTCCAAACTCAGAAGTGATGATTCATCAGCCACTCACTGGTGTTGAAGGACAAGCCTCAGATATTGAAATCACTGCCAAGCATATTGTGAGATTAAAGGATAAGCTCTATGAGATGCTTGTGGATGCAACCGGACGAACAAAGTCACAAATCGAAAAGGATAGTGATCGTGATTATTGGATGAGTGCAGAAGAAGCTAAGAAGTATGGCATTGTAGATAGTATTCTCAAGCCAAAAGCAAAATAACATGAACACTACCGTTCTTCTTATTGAAGGCGCTGTCATATTTACACTAGGAGGCGCACTTGGGTATGTTGTCCGTCATTATGTGGCGGTTGCTCGTCGTGGTTCTATAGAAGCTCAGATTGAGGAACGTCTATTACAAGCAAAGCGCGATGCACATGTGATAGAGGATGAAGCACTCACTCGAGCAAGTGAAGTTCGCGAAGAAATGAAACGAAGTGAAGAAAGGATTGTGAAACAAGAGGAGCGTGTTGATAAGCGAGAACATGAGCTTGTTGCAAAAGAAACAGACCTAAGTAGAGAAATCACATCGCTTAAAGAGAAAAGCAAAGAACTTCAGGCTGTCAAAGAAAGAATTGAAGATAAAGAAAAAAATGTAGTGAAGGAGTTAGAAAGAGTTGCAGGGTTAACGCATGCTGAGGCACAAGCGATTTTGCTTCGCAAAATCGCTCACGAACAAGAAGAAGACCTCAACTCTCGCATGCTGAAGCTTGCACGTGACGGCGAAGCTCGACTTGAAGAGAAAGCAAAAGAGATTTTAGTAAGTAGTATTTATCGTATTGCAAACGGTCAAATCTCCCAGTTCATGTCGCAAACAGTTATCCTTGAAGACGAAGAAATAAAAGGAAAGGTTATTGGTAAAGAAGGACGTAATATCAAAACATTCGAACGGCTCGCGGGAGTGGAGTTGCTCATGGACGATACTCCAAACGGAATTGTCGTTTCATGTTTTGACCCTGTCAGACGTGCGATCGCAGTGAATGCGCTTGAAATGCTTATCAAAGACGGTCGTATCCAACCAGCAAAGATAGAAGAGTGTCTCGTAAAAGCAAAGCAAGATATCGGAGTCTTCATGCGTAAGAAAGGTGAAGAAGCGGTACTAGTATGTGGGTTACTTTCTATTCCTGAAGAATTGATTCCAATAATTGGACGATTATATTTCCGAACAAGTTATGGACAGAATGTATTAGACCACTCTATCGAGATGGCTCACATCGCAGGAGTACTTGCAACTGAGCTCGGCGCTGATGTGCATGTCGCAAAAGCAGGAGCATTACTTCACGATATCGGAAAGGCAGTGGATCATGAAATACAAGGAACGCATGTGGAGATTGGAAGAAAGATACTTGCGAAGTATGGTGTGGATGAGCGAGTTATTCTTGCAATGCAAGCACACCACGAAGAATATCCATACGAGACTGTTGAGAGTGTGCTCGTCCAAGTGGCTGATGCCATAAGCGGTGGACGCCCTGGGGCAAGGCGTGATACCGTAGATCGTTACATTAAACGTCTCGAAGATCTAGAGGCCCTTGCGATGTCATTTCAGGGCATTGAAAGGGTGTATGCTCTTCAGGCAGGGCGTGAGATACGAGTGTTCGTTTCCCCTGCTTTGGTGAATGATTTAGAAGCTCGCGACCTTGCTCGTAACATCGCACTTCGGGTAGAGCAGGAACTACGTTTCCCTGGGGAAATTAAAATACATGTTATACGTGAAAGCCGAAGTATAGAGTTTGCTCGTTAACCAAAGATCACTTTGTAGACTTCGTTGAGAAAAATTTTTGACTAACGGGTATGTTGAATGGACTGTGGTAAGTGTCGATAAAAGCGCAAACCGAAGGTTTGCGCTTTTATCTATCCATTAAATATATGTATACAATAATTTAATCTTTAGTTACAACGCCCCCTTTGCAATCCGTGGTCCATTCTGATAGAGTTTTATCGGAAGTTATTCAGTAGTAATTCAACAAGGAGATATCAAGATGAAAGTAGTACACGAACCAACACGGCCAGTACGTACAGATGTTCTCGGAGAAGTTGTTTTTCTTGAAGTTTGGCAAGCATGGAATAAACAAGTTGTAGATGACAATTCTCGTTACGTGCCGTTCTTACGGACTGTCATCGCCAGATCTGTTCGTTCTGAAAGAAGAACCATTACACAACGCGAAGCAACTGTCTCAGCCTCATTCGTTAAATGGTTAGGTACAAATGTTGGAAATGGGTTTCTATTAGAAATACAAAGAAAACATGCCGACGAAGACATGCATTATTTGAATATATCTCAGCGGTATGTTGAACACTGGGCAAAGGAAAACTGCACAAATCAACAGACAAAGTATCGTCGAATTGAGATGATTCTTGCTACGGATGCAGACTACGGGCCAACTTATTTACCAGGACTTAGTTCACTTACTCGACACGTTAATTACACAGTGCATGATCTCGATGTCATCGAATGCATCGTGCACTGGCTTGGCTCTGATGAAGGGCAAGAATTTATTTCTTGTTGTGAAAAGAAAATCAAAAAGCTTCTCATAAAGCAGTACCAACAGCAAAAATCTGTTACCTGTTGATATTGTGGGCGTTTGGTATAGATGTGGTAATAAAAGCGCAAACCTTCGGTTTGCGCTTTTTCTTTTCCATCCATTATTAATCACAAATCCCCAAATATCATAGGGTCCATCCGTTTATTTCTCAGTTTATAGAGTGCTTCATCAAGCTCTTAAGACATAGAGTATACTTCTACCATGTCTCCTCTCATTTTCATTTCAGTATTTTTTGCAACGATGTGTATTGATGCATTGTATGCGCTCTATACATTACGAGTAGTTCAGAAAAAAGCCTTACAATCAGCTACTTTTGGCTCGCTTATTCATATTCTTACCGCATTTACGGTTATCTCCTATACGCAGAATTACTGGTACCTCATTCCGCTTGTTATCGGCTCATTTATTGGTACATTTTTGGTAACAAAATACAGCGCATAATTTTTTTCGTAACAGAAAAGTGCTATTTATAAAAATGCACATATTTTGACAAATAGAAATAGTATTGTATCGTGACTTGCCAAAAAACCTGTGCGTACTATACTTATTACATCCTACCGTTTGCTATATGCATACGGGGAGATTAATAAATTTATTTTTTGATATTGTGATCCTAGGAAAGCATAATATCAATAACATCAAACTCTATGAACAAAGCAGGAATCGTTGAAGCAGTACACGCTGTACTCGGCTCAACAAAAGTACAAGCAGAAGAAGTAGTAGACACAGTTTTCGGTTCTATCGTGAGTACTCTTTCAAAGGGTGACGAAGTTGCGATTGCTGGTGTTGGAAAGTTCACTGTAAAGCTACGAAAGGCTCGTGAGGCTCGTAACCCAAAGACTGGAGAAACAGTACATGTTTCTGCAACTAAGGTTCCTAAGTTCTCAGCAGCAAAGGCTCTTAAGGATGCTGTTAAGTAATTAACTCCGAATCTCTTGTTTTGATTGTTATGTAAAAATAACATTGGGAACAAACAACAAAAGCGCGACCTTCGGTCGCGCTTTTGTATTTTCCTCATGAACTTAAATTTTTACTTTATTTAAACACCTGCACCTTTCCCGAGATCATATTTTCGTTCCCTTGCCGATATTCTATCTCCATCAGCTACACCTGGAGCATTGTCGTAAGCTCCCCCATCAACATCTAATGTTGTGGGTTGCTTGGTTGCTATAGTTTTTTCAACAGGAGAAGTAAAATCAAGATCACCAAGATCAGCCTCTTGTTGTAGTGATTGTAGTGTTGCCTCGTTTGACGCCTTTCTAAATTCTAGTTCAGCTGCAATCTCTGGCTTACCTGCAGTAGTTGCCATCTGTATCATTCCTTCTAGTTTTTTAATCATTGCCTTAGTTGCTGCAATTTTTGAAGCTGGATCACTGTGGTCTTGCACTTCTAAACTATTTGTTTTATTTTCAGGACTAAATGACATGTTGGTAGTTTTAGGGATTATAGTTGAGTTGGGTCCCAGCCAGTAAATTCTTTCGTTCCCATGGTTTTACTCTTAGGGTCAGTAGGAATTTTTGCAACAGTGTATTTAGCGTCCCCTTTTTGTTCCTTAATATCTTTTAGAAGTTCTTGTGTAGCTAGTACTTCTCGTAAATTTTTAGTAGCAACAACAAGCTCAATTTTTGCAGCATCTATTTGACTTAATATTTCTTGTCCTAAATCACTCTCTCTTCCAACAATCGTAAGCTCCTTTGACTTTTTCTCTATAGAAGCATTTAAATTACTGATTGTGTCTGCGAGTAGATTCTCTTCTTTAGGTTGTTCAGGTGTTGGTGTGCCTTGTGGTTGTTCCATGTTCATATACCTGATAGTATACTCCGTGACCGTAATATGTAAATATCTGTTTTACTCATAAAATGAGCAATAAAAAAACCGTAGCCACGTGGCTACGATTTTGGGTTTCAAGACTTTTGTCTGCATCAGTGGAGTTCCGAAGCATTTGCCGGCTTAAGGCCAACGGTACTTTCGGAAAATGGGCTGATGTAGTTATATGCCGCAACTGATTGCCCGTAGAGTAATCGAAGTTGTTCAGCGTTACTGCCGGATGCTTTGTTGGCAGCTTGCTGTATCTCTAGTGCGAGTACCATGGTACGTCCACAAAAGATTGCAAATAGTGTCGAGAGCTCATCTCTGAGCTCTTCAACACTTTTACTGTTTGTATTTGTAGGCATTTGCCGACGCACTTAAGCAGTAGTTGTTGCCGGCAATGAAGCAATGTAGCTAGACACGTCGGAGATGAATCCGTCGAGTGCGGCCACTTGTACGCGGATGGTTTCTTTGCAGGGACCGTCCCCACATCGATTCATCAAGCTTGCCAGCTCATCTCTTTGGGCAGAATGTTTGTTGAAAAGCGCGAACGCTTCCACAAATCGTTTGTCTGCAGTTTCTGCAGAGTTTCCAAGGGGTTTATCACCCCCGTTTGGTTGGGGGTGATTGGACAATGAAAAACTCCTAGGTTTGGTTGATTTCTATTAAGGGCTACTGTTTATATTGTATCATATATATTAATATATGTCAATACTACGTTGTTCTGAAACGGTGTGCCTGCAAAGCCCTTTATATTAAAAGGAAAATAGCTTTTGTGTGCAGTTAACTTACTAAACCTTCTTCCCCTTCTTTGATTTTTGTGTCTTCCCAAGAGCCAAATCCCCTTTCTGATTCGTCTGATGGCAGAGAAGAATCCTGAATAAAAGTTCTGTCTAAATCACTGTTCTTGTTGGTTATAGACTTCTCTACAGCTAGAGAATTTTCCATGCGAGTAAGGTTTTCTTTTAGAGTATTTAACGTAGCGGTATATCCTTCTCCAGTGTTACCTCTCATTCTATTAATGCTTGCTTTTACTGTGGCTATGTCTTTTTCAAGTGAAGCTATTTTTACACTTGATTCTTCTTTATTTGTAGCTAATGCAGTTTCGTACTCTTCTTTCATTTCTTCATGAATATTCCCGTAGTCAGTACCAAGTTCCACTCTGTCTATTTTTAGTTTCAATTCTAGTCGTCGATTCTTTTCTTGGAGTTCAGCTATTTCCTTGAGTGACTCAGGGTCATTTTTTTGTTGTAGTTCTTCAATAAAGGCATTTCTTGCAGTTATTACTCCTTCATCTCTTGTAATTGACTTACGTAAAATATTTGACCATTCTTGATCCCCTTGCTTGTGTTCATTTGAAACAGCTGCCCATAAGTCAGCCTTTGTTTCCTCACCAGGAGTATATTCATAGTCACTATCAAGAGCGTCTGTAGGTGCAATCTGTACATTTTTTTTATTATTCGCTCGTTGCTCCATCTTAAGTAATTCTGAAGGCCAACTGTTAAGATTATCAACTTCGCCTGTTGATTCCTCTTTAGATGCCCCCATTTTTTTTCTTAGAATATCAAATTGTCTGTGAAATACCCCCTTGTTTTTTTCTGGTGCAGTATCCTTTATATTTGCAACCTCATGTTCCTTATTATTCCCCGGTTGTGATTCCATGTTCATGTTTTTAGTATACCACTCAAGAAATGTGTGACAACTAAAATCTTACATCTCCAAATCCTCAAGTATCTTATCTTTCACTGATTCTGGATAGACAATGAGAGGTTCTAGATCAGAAATTGGCACCCAGATTGGAATAAACACTTGCTCCCCTGTTTCCATTTCCTTTGCTTCGTTACAGTTAGCTATGACGGCCGGTTCTCCAAGTACGTAATCACACTGGTAATAATATTCTGACCCATCAATTTCGTCTTCTTTTGAATAAATAAGTCCTTGCAATGAAACGGTTAGAGAAAAGTCCGCAAAAGCTTTTTCAAGAGCTAATTCAATTGTCTCATCTTGTGCGACATCTTTCCCAGGGAAGACAAAGTATTCTTTCTTTACAGGAAGCTCATTGTTTATTCTATGGATGAGTAGTACTTTGCCATCATTGATACAAACACCCCCTACCCAATCTTTTTTTTCGCCACTGTTATTCATATATTGTTTCTGACTCTCGTTCTTTATTTTCTTTAATTATTTTATTTATCTCTACTAGATTACGTGCCTTTTTATCTCTCATAATATTAAGCTGCATAGTGAAACGGACAATATCTGCAGCATTATCATGGCCTTCATTTATTTTTTTAAAGGTAATAATATCTTCTTCTAAGCCCTTAATGAGTGCGTCCATTGTTTTGTTTTGAAGGATTAAATCTTCAACAAGCTCCCTCTCTGTAGAAGTTAAAGAGTCTTCCTGAGCAGGCAAATCTCTCTCGTCTTGTACTGTGTCGTCGATAGACATACGTTATAGAGGTAGTGTAGCACTTTTGTGGGTTTGGGGAATAGACTGGTATTAGATATTAGATAAGATAAATTAAGAATCGGTCACCAAACATATCATTTTCCTTTCGTCCTTTGGACTCAGTAAAAAGATTGTTTCTCGACCCCGGGAAAAAGCGACAAAATAGTGTCAACAAAAGCCTGGAATTCAGCTTTTGTTGACACTATTTCGTAGACCGCTTTTTCGTTCGATCCTCACGTAATGTGACTTTGGTCACATTACTTTACACCTTCAAATATAATAAAAGCACGAAGCTTTGGCTTCGCGCTTTTATTATATTTGTGCGGCGTAAGAGAATCGAACTCTTGTCTCCTGCTTGGAAGGCAGGCATTCTACCACTAAACCAACACCGCATATTTGTATAATCTCTATCCTATCATATTTAAAAAGTCTTTTCCAGGATTTTTATTTCATAACTATTGTTGTCGGAGTGCAGGGATGTTCGGTCACAAATCTGCCTCGTCGCTCCACTCCTCGAAGCAGATTCGCGACCCCTATTCGAATCCCGACAACATGAAGCAGTTCATGTTGTCCTCCTCCAATAATAAAATCTCCTGATTACAGGAGGTTTTATTATTTTGTCGGAGTGCAGGGATTCGAACCCTGAGTCTTTGGTACCCAAAACCAAAATGTTAGCCGTTACACCACACTCCGATATTATATTGTATCCACGTAAACAACTGTTTAAAGACTCTCTTCGTCTTTGACTATATACTTTTGCAAAACCAAAATGTTAGCCGTGCACTATTACTTTGCACACTCCGTATTATTTTTGAAAGTTAGACATTTCTAGAAATGATTCAGTATCATTACGAGCGCTAAGCTTTGTTACGTAATACTACCACATTTTTATAAAAATGCATGTTTACCCCCGCTCTTTATGAATATTTTGAAGAAGCTTTACCCTCCCCTCCCTTTTTTCAGTATCAACATAAACACAAGCGAGATCAATCTGCCAGCGCGTTTCATGTGGAACAGCTTTATGATTCTTATAGGTTTCTATTGTTATTAAGAGCTTTGACCATTTTGAAAATGTTAGGTTATCTTCCGGTCGGATTACCAAGTTATCAATCTGACTACAATCTCTGACCTTTATGCTTTTCACTTCTACAAAATGTAGCATATTGTCCTTTTTGGTAATGATGTCTATTTCACCTTGAAGTATTCTGTAATTTTGCTCAACAATAGTAAAACCTTGTTTCATAAGAAACGATGCGGCTATATTTTCACCAATTTTGCCTATTTCGTTGTGTTCAGCCATTGTTTTTATATAAAGACAAATTCTGTTTCACGTGAAACGTTTGTCCCGTATGTACTTAATAATTATACACTCGTAGACTAATACACCTTATGTATCAACGCATTGCTGGAATTTGAAGGTAGTTCTATATTGTCTCAATGCTTTGACTTTGATGTCTCTTATCCCCGTTACTCACAGACTTATCCACATATTTGTACTTTTGGTGACAAAAGAGTGGACAGCTCGGCGTTTCGCTTGAAACAGTCTAATTATATAATATATTTAGTGATTTTCATCGAAATTTGCTAATTTCGATGCGGTTTCGAATTAGTAAATTCGTGCCTTGGGCATAGATGCATACTAAAAATCGTCTTTTCAGAATAGGGGAATTATGTTAGTATTATCACTAATGCGGTGTTGGTTTAGTGGTAGAACACGACCTTGCCAAGGTTGAGACAGGAGTTCGATTCTCCTACGCCGCACAGAAAATAAGCGAAGCGCATTTTATGTGTGGTGTACAGCAAATAAACTGCTTTATTTGCGGGAGAATCGAATAGGGGTCGCGAATCTGCTTCGAGGAGCTTGCGACGAGGCAGATTTGTGACCGATTCTCCTACGCCGCACAGAATTCTAATAAAAACAGTAGTTTTTATTGTGCGGTGTAGAGTAATGACGCTGGGGCGTCATTACGTGAGAATCGAACGGAAAACCGGTCTACTAAATTATACTTAGAAAAGCAGGGCTCATGGCTTTTCTAAGTATAATTTTGTCGGTTTTCCCTTAGGTCAAAACTTTGAGTGTTTTGTAAATGCTGTAAGCATGCAACAAAATACCAAAGTAATGACAGATTCTCCTACGACTAATCATCAGTGTAATGAATGATTCTAGACCGTTACACCTGAAAATAGGGGATTTGTTACATGTGTAACGGTATTCCCACCAGGAGTTTCTCCCACAAATACTTTTTTGCCGTCGCAAAAAAGTTTCGCGGGCCGCTCCTCACTGTTTTGCTTGCTAGCAAAACATGTTCCGGACTTTCGAATCCTTGTCGTACATGAAGCAGTTCATGTACTTGGGAGCACAAAAACCTTTCGCTTTGCTCAATCTTTTGTGCTCCCACCAGGATTCGAACCTGGAACGACGGTTCCGAAGACCGTTGTG
>CAYXKW010000014.1:0-16756 GCA_964464695.1 uncultured Candidatus Saccharibacteria bacterium | reverse complement strand
TGTAGACTGTAGACTGTAGACTGTAGACTGTAGACTGTAGACTGTAGACTGTAGAAAAAAGTATATTTGAGAAAATACTACACAATACAAAGCGCGACCACTAAGTGGTCGCGCTTTGTATTGTGTCTAACTAATGTCTACAAGCTACTATCTAAAGGCTGTTCCCTAGTACGCAGTTAAAATTTCTGCGTCGCCTTCTGTAATTAAAATAGTATGCTCAAAGTGTGCTGAGCGTTTATGGTCTTTTGTTATAAATGTGTATCCGTCATCTGCCATATACACTTCATCTGTTCCATGATTTACCATTGGTTCAATTGCGAGAACAAGACCTGGTACAAGCTTTGGACCTTTTACTCCATCGTCAAAATTTGGAACGTATGGCTCTTCATGTACTTTATACCCTACTCCATGCCCTGATAGAATTTTTACAACACCATACTTCTTTGGTACAGATTTCTCAATTGCTTTTGAAATATCATTGACATACTTACCACATTTCGCAGCCTTTATCCCAGCCATAAGCGCTTCCTTTGTGACACGCATCAATTCTTCATCTTCTTTACTTATTGTGCCAACTGCTACAGTTCTCGCAGAGTCACTAATCATACCTTTATGCTTCACTCCTCCATCTAACCCAACAATATCGCCTTCTTTAAGAACTCTGTCTCCTCCAATACCATGGACAACTTCATCGTTCACTGAGATACAAATACTTCCTGGATATGGATACGCTGCTCCAAATGGCTTATAGTTAAGAAAAGCAGGAGTATCCCCCATGTCAGTTATCATTTTATAGACAAAGTCATTAAGATAGCCAGTTGTTACCCCTGGTTTTACTTCTTTTGATACAGCAGTCAAAACAGCAGAAAGTCGCTTCCCACTTTCACGAAGTAATGCAATATCTTTTTCATTTTTAAGTTTTATGTCGTATTTCATTGGCAGATTATAAGTTATAAGTTGTAAACATACAAGACACGAAATTAGGCTAGTTCAAGTTTCTCAATTATATCTTTATGAACGTCTTCAACTGATTGTTCACCTTTTATGTGAATAAAGGTGTAGCGTGGATCGTGAGAATAATTATCAATAATTGGTAAGATATCTTTTTCGAACCATTCCATCTTGAGCTTTGATTTTTCTTCAGTATTGTCATCTTCTCGGTTTCGTTCTGTTATACGAGCAAGAGCAAAATTTTCACTTACATCAAGATAAATAACTGTTGCATGATTATGGTAACCATAAAAATGAATTGCACTGTGGAGCGGCTCTACTTCCATAAGTCGTCGGGGTGCTCCATCTAAGATAACCGTCTCACCTCCAATAAGATTCTCAATAAAAATATTTGACCAGTTCCAGACAGCGAGAAATTCAGGACTTAGGCCACCTGTGAGACTTATTTCTTTAGAAAGTTTTGCAGAATATGAATCATTTTCTGCAAACTTCCTAAATCCGCCTCCAGTTGTCACATGAAGGACCTTTTCAGCCCCTTTTTCTTCTAGTACTTTTTTAAGAAGATCAGCCTGCGTTCCTTTCCCACATCCTGAACGTCCAATAATAATAAAGAATCTCTTTTCCATTAGATAATACTACCATATGAAATAGCTCTTAGCCATTAGCTACTGACCGATACAAAAGAACCCCTTCGGGTTCTTTTGAAAGTAAATATATTTTCTAAACAAGAAAGTATTAGTCAGAAAAAGCTCTGTATACAAGGCAAAAAGCGTCGCTTCGACGGAGACGTACGTGTAGTACGTTGACGAGAAGCGACGCTTTTTAACGCAGTAGACAGAATTTTTATGACTAATATTCTTTCATTGAAAGCTGAGCGTCAACTTTTTTAATCACATCAAGTATCACCGACACCGCAATCAAAAGTGATGTTCCTCCAACTTGAATCGCAGTAAGTCCAGTAATAGCCTGTACAATCACAGGGAGCACAGCAACTGTACCTAAGAAGATAGCTCCGAAGAATGTAACTCTTGCTAAAACATACCCAATATATTCAGCAGTTGCGAGCCCTGGTCTAAATCCTGGAATAAATGCACCATTTTTCTGTAGATTATCCGCAGTCTTTTCTGGGTCAAAGGTAACCGCAGTATAGAAGTACGTAAATGAAACAACGAGTAAAAAGTAAACTGACCCATAAATCCACTGATTAGCAACAAGCTCATTGAGAGTTCGAGCAAACGCCTGAAGACTGACATTACTTGATGTCGCAAATAACTGCGCAATCAATTGTGGGAAAATAAGGATAGAAATAGCAAAGATGATTGGAATAACTCCAGCTTGATTAAGACGAAGTGGGAGGTAAGTTGATGCTCCGAGTCCATTTGATTGTCCCATTCGAGTCTGACGTGCATATGTCACAGGAACAGGCCGCTCTGCTTCTGTTACAAACACTATTCCCGCAGTAACAGCAAGAACAAGCACGAGCATACCTACAAGAGTTGGGATTTGTGAAACATCAAAGGTAAGGAAGTACTGACCAAGAGTTTGTGGAAGTGCTGCCACAATACCAGCGAAAATAATAAGCGAAACACCATTTCCGATACCCTTCTCATTAATCTGCTCTCCGAGCCACATCATGAGCATAGTTCCAGCAGTAATAATGATAAGGTTACTTGTCATTTCAACATGAGTCATCGCAGGAAGAACATCTTTACGGACAAGAAGTGTAAGTAGTGCATATCCTTGCATAACTGCAAGTGGCAAAGAAATAAGTCTTCCGTACTGAACGAACTTTCGACGTCCTGCATCTCCTTCTTCCTGATTCATCTCCTTAAGGCGAGGAGAAAGGACGGTTGCTAGCTGCATAATAATAGACGCTGTAATATATGGACCAACTCCAAGCATCACAATAGAAAATGATGCAATTCCTCCTCCAGAGAGAATGTTAAGGAGTCCAAAGAAACTATTACTCTTAAGAAGTGCAGAAAGTGCAGTTGCGTCAATTTCCGGAATAGGAATAACCGCTAAAAAGCGTGTAATGACAAGAATAAATACCACAAAGAAAATACGATTACGTAGTCCGCGGTCAGAGAAAATAGCCTTAATTGTTTTCATAATTGGTCTATTCTACCATATTACACAACCTTTAGCCATAAGTATTTTTCGTCGATAAACACTCAAAAGGCTAGTTAAAGTCACATTCTAACTACCTGTGGAATGGGACAATAACCTTAAGCTGTAAAGGTTACACTAAAAAGGTATTTCGCATATACTGACACGATGTCAGGACAATCCTCCACCCTCTCCAAAAACCTTCTACTTGTCTCAAAAGCTGTTATAGTTATTTTTGCTATCATTGGTGCGATTCTTGTTGGTGGTTACTTTGCTGTACGATTTGGCTTTACAAATACTGAAGGAATAATTGATACACAAACAAAACATTTCATACCACAAAAAAATATTACAAAGCAGAGTTACGAAGTATTCCCCCTTGCACATACCCCGGAATGGATAGCATTCAGACAAGCGGTTGCAAAAGATGTGCCAGTTATCACAAAGATTTCTAAAGAAACTGGGGTGCCTCCTCGTTTACTTGTTGCGATACTCGTACCTGAGCAAATGAGACTATTCTACAGTGATAGACCTATATTTAAAAAATTTTTTGAGCCACTTAAAATTTTAGGAAGTCAAAGTCAATTTTCTTTTGGAATATTTGGCATCAAAGATGAAACTGCAAGAGCTATTGAATCTCATCTTATTAACAAGAATTCACCATTTTATCTGGGAAAGTCATTTGAACGCGCTCTTGATTTCGCAAGTACAACTAACATTGACGAGGAAAGATTTAGTCGTATAACAGATCAACGCAATCATGCCTATGGTTATAGATATGCGGCACTTTATGTACTACAAATTGAAGCCCAATGGAAAAAAGCTGGTTATCCAATCATTGCAAGGCCTGAGATTATAGCGACATTATGGAATCTTGGTTTCGAGCGTTCCAAGCCAAACAAAAATCCATCTTCAGGTGGCGCAGTACTAACTATAAATGATCAAGAATACAGCTTCGGTGAAATTGCCCGACTTTTTTACTACTCCGATGAAATGATTGAATTATTCCCTGTGCAATAAAAGAATGCAAAAGCGCGGCACCTAAAGGTGCCGCGCTTTTTATATCTTACAAATAATCTACATTATTTCTTTGACTTTGTCTTCCCCTTACCACTCTTAGCAGCTAGTTTCTTTGCTTTTTTATCAGCAATTTTCTTCAACTGTTCATCTGACTGTGGCTTTGGTTTAACAGTTGTTGTTACTGTTCCTCCTGCCTTTTCAATTGCAGCAAGTGCAGTTGCTGATGCAGTACATCCAGTAACGGTTATAGCTACCGTGATTTCTCCTGTTCCTAAGATTTTTACGACAGGTGTCTTACCGAGAATCTCTCGGATAAGCCCCTTTGCAATAAGAGTCTTTGGATTAACTGCGTCCCCCTTTGCAAACACATTAAGTGCAGAAAGGTTAACAACAGCTTCAGGACCTCGGTAAAATACTGATTCTGAACGGTTCTTACCATGACCTCGCAATTTTGGAAGCTTCTTGATGATATCTCTCATCGCAGGACGAACTCGGTGACCAGCACGTGCTGTCTGACCTTTTCCTCCTTTGCCGGCAGTCTTCCCTCGTTTACCTCCACGAGCTACCAACTTTGGTTTTTTGTGCGCGTGTTCGCGTCTTATTTCATGTATTTGCATAGTTGTATAATTATTTTGTAGCTGGTGCTGTTAATTCTGGAGTTACTTCAGGAATCTTCGCAACTGCAACTGGAGCTTCACCGTGAGCGTACGCTACTTGTTGAAGAGCCTTCATAGTTGCTCGAGCATTGTTTAACTTGTTTTTTGAACCAGAATGGAACTTTGCAGTAACATTACTGAGTCCAGCAAGTGCAAGGATGGTACGAGCAGAAGATCCAGCAATAAGTCCACGTGCCTTGTTAGGCATGATCATCACTTCTGATGACTTGAACTTAGCTGAAATATCATGTGACAATGACTTTGTTTTAGAAAGCTTAATAGTGAACATGTTTTTCTTCGCAGCCTTAAGAGCCTTCTCGATAGCAACTTGTGTATCAAGTGCCTTTCCTGTTCCAAGACCTATACGACCATTTCTATCTCCTGCAACGAGTGCCACAGAGAGAGTAAAACGACGACCTCCTGAAACCACACGAGTCACGCGACGAATACTGATAGTCTTACTATCAAATTCTGGCTTCTCACGCGGTGCACGTGGACCACGAGACCCACCACGACCTCCTGCTGGCTTGCCACCCTTTCCTCCACGGAAGTTTCCTCTTCCTCCTATTTCTTTTTCATGAGCTACCGCAACATTACCAGTTGCTACTGTAGTTTGAGCTACAGGAGTTTCTGTTGTTGTAGGTGTTGTATTTGTTTCTGACATAGATTTAGAAAATTAACCCTGAAGCACGAGCGCCATCAGCTAATGCTTGGACTCGACCACGGTACGAGAACCCGCCACGGTCAAAAACGACTGTGGTAATTTTTTTCTTCTTTGCTTCTTCTGCAAGCTTCTTCCCTACTTCTGTAGCACGCTCTACCTTCGTCATCTTTCCTGTGAGAGAGATATCAGATGCTGATGCAAGTGTAACTGCAAGAACATCGTCAATTAATTGTGCATACATATATCGGTTTGAACGAAATACAGCAAGTCGTGGACATTCTGCTGTCCCTGAAACTCGAGATCTAATCTTCTTGTGAAGACGCTCGCGCTTTTCTGTTTTAATGTTTGTTTTCATATACGTTGTTTAAAAAAGACTATGCTGATTTCTTACCTTGCTTTCGACGAATAACCTCATCACTGTAACGAATACCCTTTCCTTTATATGGTTCAGGCTTCTTCATTCCGCGAACTTGGTTAGCAAAGAGTCCGACCGCCTCCTTATCGATACTTGAGATGGTGAGTGTACTCTTTTCTGCCACCACAGTAACCCCTTTCGGAATAACCATGTTAACAGGATGAGAAAAACCAAGTGACATGTTAAGGTCTTGACCTTTAACTTCCCACTTAAGTCCCACACCTTCTACAAGAAGTTTTTTACTAAATGGAGTAACCACACCTGTGATCATGTTTTTAAGATGAGACATGTATGTTCCCCAAAGTGACCGAGAGAACTTGTCGTTACGACGAGGCTCTGATGTGATGATACCGCCTTCATTTTTGAAAGCAATTTCATTACGAAGCTCGCGAACGATTTCGCCTAATGGTCCTTTGACACGTACAGCATGGGCATCAAATGTAACTTCGACACCTGCTGGAATTTGTATTTGTTGTTTTCCGATTCTGCTCATACGTTTTTTACCAGATTGTGAATAATAGTTCCCCACCAACAAGTTCTTTACGAGCTTGCTTGTCGGAAAGAATGCCTTTTGGAGTAGAAAGTACTGTCATACCATGACCGTACTTAAAAGCTGTAATATCTTTTACTCCTGTGTAGACACGCTTTGACATCTTTGATACACGAGCAACACCATTAATACGTGATGTTCCCTTTGTGTATTCAAGCACAATTTCGACTGTAGGCTTGATATCACCGTGCACAATAAATGTCTTGATGTACCCTTCTTTTTTGAGAAGCTCTAAAATTGCTACTTTCATTTTTGATGAAGGCACAGTAACTGTTGTCTTGTTAACAAGACCACCGTTCTTGATTGCAATGAGCATGTTTGCTATTTGATCCATATTATTTTATTTACCAAGAAGCCTTTTTAATACCTGGAATCATTCCTTCGTTAGCAAGCTCACGGAAGCATGTTCGGCATAGTCCAAAATCTCTCATAAAACCACGCTTTCGACCACATTTAAAGCATCGGCTCACTAATCGTGATGAGAATTTTGGCTTTTTATTGCTTCTTGCAATAGTTGATGTTTTTGCCATTCTACTAGATAGTTAAATTAGTTAATAGATACCTCATCACACTGTGTGAGGTATATCACCTGAATATCACGTCATATTTTGCGTAAACCTTAAGAATAACGAGTGTTTTTCTTAAAACTTGCGGAGAAAGACGGATTACAGATAACTTACTCATTATACCACAAAAAACTAAGCAAAACAAGGACATGCTTTCCAATAAAAATACCCTGACTCTATGCAGAATCAGGGTTATATTCCAAAATACTATTTTCTTTTAAGAGGAGCTTTTTCAACTGAGACTCATTTCGAATCTTTCTGCTTCAATTTGGCCAAAAGTTTCTAACGCCATCAAAGCTTCTAGCTGATTGCTAGCCTTTGTTGCAAGTGATGAAGTAGCTCCGGAATAAAGTTTTACCATACAGAGCCTTTGATAGGTCTGAATCAAATATTGTTCGTATTCGTCCATCAAGCCAATTCTTCCATGTGTATGAACAACTTCGTACACAGGATAACCGTCTTGCTCTAATGCAAACAAAATGGAAAGCAACCTACTACCTCCTCCGGCTAAAATATTTTTTACAATATCTCTTTTATGCCACTGTTCTTTCAAAACATTTATTTTATTTCTACAGAAAACAAAAGCTCCTATAGAAAAAATAAGAAGTAATAAAGTTGGCACCTTGTTTTTACCCGAAAACAAGAGATACCCAGAAAAACAACTCATTAGAATTAAGAAAAAAGCTAACTGAAAGTACATATCTCTTATTTTTATGAACTTTACAAAATCATTCATATAGACCCCCTATTTTTGATGTGCTAAGTAGATTTCTCTATTATTAACACTACCACTTCTACATAAATTAACAACACCCAGGTTCCTTACGGAACCTGGGTGTTTCTCTAGATTTATATTTTTTTGGCACCTGGGCTAGACCTTAATGGAGGTGAAGGTGCAATCTGCCTTTGGTTTTCAAAATATTTCCATGATTCGAGTGACTCTACTCTGCTTCTTTCTTCTCGCAGAGTAGCTAGCTGATTAACCCACATAGTGGTCGCCTCTTTTACTTCTTCTTTAATCTTTTTGTCAACTTCTGAGTACTTTTCCAGAAGAAACTTTTCATAGGCAACAAGTAGATGTTCCAAATTACAGCGATAGTATACATTTCCAAGTTCCAACATGAAAGGAAAAATTGGATACCCCTCAGTCTCAGCCTTATGGATTGCAACGACTACGCTTTCTGTTTTAAGAATAAGGCATGTAAACATTTTGAAGTGCTCTTCTGCTTTTTCAGTAGCAATTATTTGGGAGTCACGACTTGATAAACCAGCAAAGAAAATAAAAAGCGTATTCACAATTAATACTGCTGTCACTGGCACAAATCCAATTTTAGGATCTTTTTCGATGGCCAGGTAAAGCAGTATAGAGGCATCCAAAATAAATAGTATCGCATTTAAGGTCAAAGAAAACTTATGAAGCTTTTTTGCATGACTATATTCGGAAATCATGGATCTCTCCTCAAAAAAACAAAATTAGCATGGTAAACACGCCCGTGCCTACTCTAGAAAGAACACTATCACTTCTTCGCGCAATAGTAAAACCCTAATTCCTTACGGAATTAGGGTTTGTTTGGTGAGCCATCACTAGCAAGACATACCACTTTTAGGTATGTGATTCTAAAGCATTAACTGGTTTGGTTTTCTTCACTCCTTACGGCAGCTTTCTCTTGTCTTCTTTCTTCAAAAAACTTCCACGATGGGAGGCTTTCAATACCATTTCGACGATCAATTACAGAACTGTGATTATACATAGTCGCAGTACTAACTTCAACCAGAATATCTGCATACACTGCTCCAAGATAACGTTCGTATGAATCTAACCACTCGTCGAACCCAAAGTTATCGTTTAGACTCTGTAGCATTTCAAGTACAGGTTTTCCTTCTTTCTCATATTCGAGCAATGTACCAGCTTGCGTCTCGGGACTCTGAGTGAGCAAAGAAAGTATTTCTTTGTGTACTTCCATTTGCTCTAATACATTATTTGCAAATCTAGACTGGCTACGGTGTGCCAATGAAAGAATGCATATATTCGTAATAAAGATACCAGCAAGACCTGACAGAAAGTAAAATTCTGATGATTGTGCTGGCCCATTAAGTGCTGTAACAGTGCCAAGTAAGGCTAGTAAAAAACTCAACGCCAAGTAAAAAAATAATTTCCAGGAATTATTAAATACCGAACGGTAATCCATGAAATTCTCCTTTTTTTATAAAAAACATGCAAACACAACTGTATTTGCCCTGCTCCAAACACTACCACTTCTACCAAAAATAGTAAAACCCTGATTCCGTAAGGAACCAGGGTTTTGTGAATTCAATCTACTTCAAACTTCAATCAACGTTAACCATCAAACGTAACGTGAGATCGATATTGAACTCTTGGAACAGCTTACCAATCTCGTTTTTTGGATTGTAGTAACTATGCTTTTTTCTTGCTGGTAAAGTTTCTTCGGGGAAAACCTTGCCAGCAGCTTTCTTTGAAAGGTACTCTGCAACCAAAATCTTCATCAATGCCGTATCCCTTTTCCATGCTCGAGACTTGCCTCTTGACCATGAGAGTGCGTGTTGACAATATTCATAGCAGTTAGCAGTTTGAGCATCCGTTTCAGAAAAAGTATTCGTGAGACCCTCGGCGACGCCTACACCTAATTTTTCCAGTTGATACAACTCATAATATTGCCTCTCGCTTATCGGTATACCGATTGCGCGATTGATAGCCATTTTTGCAAGCAATTTCGAAAAAAGTATTTCCTTGGGTGTATTTTCATCTGACATGTTGCCTCCTGAAGAAGTTTGAAATCTAATGAAACACTACCAGTTGACATGAATATCGTCAAGCATGGTACACTTTTTAGATGACTCCTATTATCATCTCATCAATCGCAGGTATTATTAGTTTTATAGTGCTGGATTACCTATGGCTTGCACAACTTGCAAAGAATTTTTATTTAGGCAACCTTATAAGCCATGTAGAGATTAAAAATGGCTCCCTTGTCCCCTACCTTCCTGCAGTTCCACTGGTGTATATTGTTGCTGTTATTGGTATCTGGTTTTTTGTCCTCACCAAAGTGACAACTACCGGACAAGCATTCCTTTACGGTGCGATTCTTGGTTTTGTCATGTATGCATTTTATGATTTTACAAACCTTGCAACACTTAAGGACTATCCGTGGTCACTTGCGATTGTCGATATCCTCTGGGGAACATTACTTGTTGCCGTTGTTACTGCTATGATGTTTGCTGTTAAAAATGCGTTGGCGTAGTTTGTTATTTTCAAAAACAAAGGCCGCCCGAAGGGCGGCCTTTGTATCAGTTATTTTCTTGAACTTTTTATTTAGAAACTAAATGGTGAACCATTCACGAGAACTTTTGTTTCTGCAGTTCCAATTATTTGGTTTGCTAGATTAACAACAGTTACTTGGAATGTTACTTCTTGCTTGTACCATGTTGGATTTGTGATAATAGCTGGGATTTCTTGCTGTGCATTAATAGCACTTGTTGGGATAACAAACTCTTGACCACATGCTACACCTGCGATACTTGCAGTTACTGATGGAGGACATACTGCACGAAGTCGTACAGAATAATTTCCAAAGGTGTCTGATGTATTGTATCCGTAGGTATTTGTTGGAACATTCACATACAACTTAAAGATTTCACCTGTGTTAACTGGAGTCTTACTTGTTGTAATAGTAACTTGAGCGTTTGCAAGTGGACGTCTAATTGTGATAGGTGCAACCGCTGCACGAAGTGTTGAAGTGATACCTGCGATATCTGTTGTAGGAGTTGTTACAACAATCTTAAATGATCCCTGCTGATTATTGTTACATGTTCCAGAACAAATTGCTTCAAGAATATCTCGTGAAAGTACAAATGAATGTGAGTTTCCACTTGTTGTTCCGACAATTCTACTTTGCCCTGAAATAGTACTTTCAAGAACGATGTTAAAGTTATAGGTCTGAAGATTATTTGTTGTCCAGTTTACAAATACTGTATCCCCTTCGTTGTAGTAAGTATTTGCCTTTGGAGAAGAAACGGTGACTGAGCCACTTGCTGGAGTAATACCGTATGAATAACCTGATGCAGGATTATAAACGATTTGTGTACTTGCGATTTGGTTCTGAGTATAACTTGTGCCCATTTGAATAGGAGTAGCAGAGACTTGCCCAGCAGTATAGTTTGTATTTGCTGTTACAACTTGAGTACCGTAGATGACAGAATTCGGTGATGTGTAGACAACAGGATTAGCAACTGGTGGAGTGATAACTGTAACAAATGGATCATTTGCTCCAACATACGTTACACCACTTGTGTAGTTATATGGATTAAATGTGTAGTTTGAGCCGGTAGAATAGTTATTTGAGAGACTACCACATGCAGTATTGTTTAATACTTCACGAGTCATTGGGCCAACAATTCCAGTAGGTGAAATTCCGTTACTTATTTGGAATGACTGTACAGCATTCTTTGTTTGGCGACCAAAATAACCATTTGGTGTCGCACCTAGATATCCAGTACTTGCTAGAATGTTCTGAAGTGTAAACACCTGGCTATTCTCTGAACCAATTTGTAATGTAGAGTAAATCTGTGACTCACAACGAATAATAGGGTCATTATTAAAATATCCTGCAGACACATCAAGTGCCGAAGAGATGAAAATACTGACAAATCCCGCAATTGCAATAATCTTTTTCATATTCCGTACCCTACCATATAGATAAATATATGTCAATACCTCCTGCCTTGTATACATTGACAAATCCAAAATATCCTTGTAAAATATACATAGTTTCGTTTTCACTTTTGGTAACAGAATCATTTGTTTAACTTTTTTTGCTCATTATCGGAGAATACATGCGATTAAATATCAAATACCCGACCACCTCTTGGCCAGAACAATTTGTACTTAACTCTGCTCTTCTTGATAGGAATGAGCCCATTCGAAGGCCTATATTTCAGATACATTGTCCGGATATGGCCGATATTGAGGTAACATTGCACAGCTTTCAAATCATAGATAGAAAGAGAGGTCAATATAGACTTGAGGGCTCCGTATATAGTGCTGAGTTTGTAAAAAATGCAAAAAAGAGCTCCCTGCTTCCAGCATACGGCCTACGAGTTACTGTCGAATATGACTCAACTACCAAAAAAGGTAATCTAGTCTTTTCTCAGAACAATTTAGAACAAGACAGAACTAAACTGATTGACCAATTCGAGCTTTCTCCAGAAATTATTGAAATGCTGAGTAGAAGCAATCTGCCTGGCAATATACCAAAACCATAAAGTGTTGAAATAAAAAATAAAAGACCTCGATGAGGTCTTTTTTCATATGTGTTTTTTGTTTCAGATACAACTCTTAGGTGCGAGGCCACTTTCTGATGGCTTTTTTCCTTTTTCTTTGCGCCCTCTTTTTCTTTGTTCTTTCATTTGGAGTCAGGACTCGTCTTTTTATTTTTATCTCTTCAAAGTCCGTATTACTTTCTTCTTGTTTCAGATCTTGCTCCGGATCTGGTTCAACGGCATAAAGTCCATATTTCTCTGCTGCTCTCTCAGCTGCGGTGGGCGCACTCATAGCTTCAGTTGGGTCAAGTGGTTCGTCAAAATCATGACCACCACTATCACAACCAAACATTGACCTATGAGCACCTAAGACTGCACGTCTCTCTGCTTCATATGCAGATATCCTTGCCATGTCGATCTCCTTTTTTCTAAACAGTGTTTTATTAAATGAACATCTTGTACCAGTAACCATGCTGTACACACTGGAAACGGTACCTACAATCCTACACCCAAAATACTGAATTACAAAATAAAACACTAAATTCATTGTCACGCTAGACCCATTGCAATATATAGAATAACCAGTACAATACACATAGAAAATAACTTCAGTCGATTTCACAAAATGAAGGGATTTATATGGACTTTACATTTTTATTGAGTGTCCTTGATCACGGGGTTCTCAATCTTTCTTTTTGGGGATTAGCGCTCTACACCCTGATTGTTACTCAAACCACGATCATATCGGTGACAATCTATTTGCACCGCACCATGGCTCACGGAGCACTCCTTCTTCATCCAGCTGTTGCTCACTTCTTCAGGTACTGGCTCTGGAAGACAACTGGCATGATCACATTAGAGTGGGTGCCGATCCACCGCAAGCACCATAAGACAGTCGACACCGCAGAAGACCCACACTCCCCTATTCACAAAGGTAAGTGGCAGATTGTTCTCATGGGAGTCAAGTACTACATTGCTGAAGCAAAAAACCCTTTAGGGCTTCGAAAATATAGCCAAGGGCTCCCTAGAGACTGGATAGAAATGAACCTCTACACTCCGCATAAGTTCCTGGGTGTTGGGGTTATCCTTGGAATCATCAACGTCATTCTTCTTGGATGGGCTGGACTTATTGTTTGGGGAATTCAGGCGGCGTGGATCCCCTTCTGGGCAGCTGGTGTCATCAACGGCGCTGGGCATTTCCTCGGTTACAGAAATTATTCCAGGGACGACAAGAGGTACCCGAATGTTGCAAACTCGACTAATATTCTCCCTTGGGGAATCTGGATTGGGGGTGAGGAACTTCACAATAATCATCACGCTGATCCAGCCACACCATTCTTTGCGCATAAATGGTGGGAGATTGATGTCGGAAGTATTGTTGTTCGCTTGCTCTGCTTATCTCGGTTGGCGAGGTTACGTAAGCCACTTGAATCCAAAAATGTGTTCCAAAGTTTCTACTACAAGGTCTTTAATCTCGGTACGTAGAACAAAAGCCGCCCTTCTCTTACGAGACGGACGGCTTTTTCTTTTCGCATATGCGAGTAAACTTTTACGCCTTCTTAAACGGAATACCGATCATTTCAAAAAACTTCACAGCTTCTTCTTTTGTCTTTGCTGTTGTTCCCATAGTAATAGCCATTCCGAACACATCCTTAAGTTCCTCATCTTTGATTTCTGGGAAAATAGTGTGTTCCTTAATACCAAATGTCATGTTACCAATATCATCAACTGATGTACGATTAAGTCCACGGAAGTCCTTTGTTCGAGGAAGTGATACGTTAAGCACCTTGTCCATAAATCCAAACATACGAGCTCCGCGAAGTGTTACCGCAACTCCAATTGGATCCCCTTCACGAGTCTTAAATGATGCAACTGACATCTTCGCCTTACGAATAGTTGCCTTCTGTCCTGTGATTTTTGAAAGTCTATCCATAACAAGGTCATTGAACTTCTTGTCACGCTTCATTGAAGAACCTGTAGAGACAGAAACGGTCACCTTTACAAGATGAGGCGCTGCCATAATGTTCTTGTAACCAAATTCCTTAGAAAGAGTAGCAAATGCTGCCTTTTCCTTTTCCTGCACACTCATAATTGCTGATTTTGTTGCCATAATTTTGTTTTTTGAGCACGATTAGCTGGTTCGACACTAGTTAAATAGAAGTCTTACCAAACGATATACGTCACTCATTACTTAGTAGTAGACCTGTATTCTACTATAAAAATAAGGCTTTGTAAACTAAATAAAAATAATCCGAGAACGTTAGTCCTCGGATTATTTTTATATTATTCAGCTTTTGCAGCTACTTTTCTCGAATTTAAGTTTTTTGCAAACGAAGTTGAATTAGCAAATTCACTTCTTGGAAGCATCTACATCGAAAAGCTACAATTCGCTTCTGAAACAGCAGGTTCACGTCTTGGGCGCAAGTGTTTCTGAAAGAAACACAAGAAGTAAACTATTTAGCTTTAACTGCTTTCTTTGCTTTTGGAGCTGGTTTAACTTTTACTGCAGTCTTGTCAGCTAATTTCACGTTTGATGCGTGGATTGACATTGCAATCTCTACAATTCCACCTTTCTCGCCTGGTTTTGGAGCCTTCACATGCTTCTTCATCATGTTAAGTCCTTCAAGAACAACTCTGTTCTTCTCGCGGTCAACAGAAACAACAGAAGATGACTTCCCTTTCTCCTTACCTGCAATCACTATTACTTTGTCTCCTTTTTTTACGTGCATATATTTGTATTTAAATTTTGTATTTATATTGTACTTGCTAAGAGCCAAAGGCTAAAAGCTACTAGCTGTTATATAATTTCTGGTGCAAGAGAAGCAATCTTCTTGTATCCATCAATACCAGTAAGAGAAAGCTCTCGAGGAATCGGTCCGAAAACACGTCCTGCCTTAGGATCTTTCTTGACCTTATCAACAATAACGACAGCGTTATCATCAAAAGAAATATATGATCCATCAGCACGGCGAACTTGCTTTGTCGTACGTACAACAACAGCATACACAACATCCTTCTTCTTAGTTTGCTTTCGAGGTTCTGCAACCTTAACAGAAAGAACCACCATATCTCCAAGAGATGCGTATCGTCTTTTACTTCCTCCAAGCACCTTGAACACTCGCCCGCGTTTTGCGCCAGAGTTGTCGGTGATTATTACGTTTGTTCCTGCTTGTATCATAGTGGTTCTGTTAAATATTGCTTACTAATTTGCCTTACTAAGGACAGTAAAATTCTTATCCTTAGAAAGTGGGCGACACTCCTCGATGATAACCATGTCCCCTACCTTGTACTCATTATTTTCATCATGAGCTTTGTAGTGCTTGTCGATTTTGTAGTACTTACCGTACTTCTTGTGTGCAACGTAACGATTAACGTTAACGACCACAGTCTTGTCCATCTTGTCAGAAACCACTGTTCCAGTGAGCTTCTTACGAGTTGGTACAAAGGCTGCCTTTGCTGTTGTTGTAGTTGTTGTTTTCATAAAATATAAATTGTTGTAGATTATCGTGCTACGACACGTGTCTTAACGGGAAGTTTACATCCAGCCTTTCTAAGAGCTTCACGAGCAACCTCTTCAGTTACACCGTCGATCTCAAAAAGAATTCGTCCTGGTCGTACTTCGAAAACATATCGATCTGGATCACCCTTTCCTTTACCCATCGGTACTTCTGCTGCCTTTTGTGTAACTGGACGATCTGGGAAGATACGAATCCATACCTTTGCTGTCTTCCCACCAGCACGTTGCATAGCACGTCTTGCAGCTTCAATTTGATTAGCTGCAACTCGTGATGGAGTCTCAGCTTTTAAACCAAATGCCCCAAAAGAAACAGTAATACCTCTTGTTTCTGGGCGTGCAAGTTTAGCCTCGGACAATCGGGCTGTCTGCCATTTTCGGTGTTTTACTTTCTTTGGGAATAACATACTGGTTTAATTAATTATTGTTTACTATCTACTTCAAATACTACTTACTGTCCTTCTTATCAAACTTCATACCACGATATATCCATACCTTGATACCGATAACACCGTAGGTCATGTTAGCTCGCTCACGTGCAAAGTCGATATCAGCACGCATTGTCTGAAGTGGAATACCTCCACGCTTGATCTGTTCACGACGAGCCATTTCAGCTCCTCCTAAACGACCAGACACTGCGATACGAGCATCACCTTCTCAATTGTCATCTTAAGCACACGACGGAATGGAAGACGCTTCTCAATCCCTTCAACAATCATTGATGCAACAATAGCAGCATCAGCCTCTGGTGAAGAAACTTCGATAATATCAAGCTTCACATCCTGTGGAACGATAATCTTAAGGCGCGCCATCTCCTTCTTGAGTGCAGCACGGAGCTTTTCGATACCATCACCACCGCGTCCGATAATCATACCTGGGCGTGATGTGTGAATCATGATACGGTACTGCTTCTCACTTCGTTCCATCTCAATCAGAGAAAGATACATACCTCGTAGTTTCTTGGTAAGGAACGCACGAACAAGAACATCTGCGCGAAGATTATCTACGTATGTAGTAGTGGTCTTTCCGAACCA
>CAYXKW010000013.1:0-22426 GCA_964464695.1 uncultured Candidatus Saccharibacteria bacterium | reverse complement strand
GTCTACAGTCTACAGTCTACAGTCTACAGTCTACAGTCTACAGTCTACAGTCTACTGTCTACAGTCTACAGGTCCCTCCGCCTGGTGGCTTTGGACATCTTCGCGGCCGAGCCGTCTCGATCTACAGTCTCCCCACTTATTCTCTTTACTTACATCGGTAACAGGGTACACTTAGGGTATATAAATTAAAAATTCTTTTTTGTCGTATGGATATTTCATCTTTACTTTCTACTTCTGTCCCATCGTATTTTGTATTAGGCCCACTGCTCATTATTGTAATTACTCTTGTTGTTTTGTCTGCAGTAAAAGCAAGTCCAACAACCCCTTCTGTTGCAGTAGCACCAGTAGCACCAGTAGTTCCTCCAGTTGATGTAGTACCTGCCACTGCACCTGCTACTCCAGTTGCAACAGTTGCTCCACTTCCAGGTCAACCTGTAGATTTGTCGGCACATATCTCAAACCAGCCTCAGCCGTTAACACCTCTAGCAGAAGTCGAACCTGCACCTGCTCCTATTCCAGAAGTTCTACAACCCCTCACAGCATCTCCAATGCCTACACCATTTTCCGTATCAACTCCTACCCCAGCAGTCACACCTGAACCAGTTCCAGAACCAGCCAGTTTACCTGTAGTTGAACAAATGCCTACTCCTGTAGTTGATGCAGCTGTAACCCCTCCAAGCCCAATCGAACCGATGGTAGCAACGCCTGCTCCAGAAGAAATGTCAGCACCTGCACCACAAGTCGCGGAGGTTCCAGTGACAGATTCAAAAGAACCAGTGATGGAGTTTATACCAACAACACCCGAAGAACACGCACAAGAAACAGCGGTAGTGTCAGACCTTCAGGTAACCGATCCACAAGCTGATCAGGTTGCTGTAGAAACAGTGGTAGATACTCAGTCTCAATCTCAGATTGCACAAGAAACCGTTGCTGCAGCTCCAGAGGTAGTTATAACTCAAACCCCAAGCGCTGAAATAGCTCCTAAGCCTTCGATTCAGACTGGAGTTATCCCTCCGATAAGTTCTTGGAAACCGATAGAACCTGCTGCTTCGCCGGTAGAAGCACAACCAGTTCCTCAGGTCTAGAAATAGATAGAGTTATTAATTAAAAACAACCCAAGCGGGTTGTTTTTAATTAAGATTAAGTATTTTTCTGTGTATTAGGTTCTACTATCTATTGGTATTCCTAGTATACTGTACACATGAATCCACAATTTAGTTCTCCAGAAGAAGAGATAGCCTACCTACGACAGCAAGTTCAAGATAAGATGGAACGAGCTAAAGGGTTTGAGGACAGATTCACAGAAAAGGATAGAGCTCATGAAGTCGTGCAGGATTATAAGACTGTTCCAGTTGAGCGTGTCATAGCTCCTGTAGCTCAAATTTCCGGAGGAGAAAAGCACAGGCTCCTGGAGTGGCTAATGCCACGTGAGACTGACGCACAAGTACAAATGTTGTCACAAGTCATGGCAGAAAAGGGGATACGAAATGCGCTCCATATGGCTGAAGAAATAGGTAATCCTGAAGTAGAAGATGACTTTGAGCGATTCCTTGTACAGTATCTAATCTCAGGTCATGAAGTAACAAATAATGTTTCAAAAGAGGAATGGAAAGCGCTGCACATGAAGTTATTTGAGGTTTTTTTACCAGAAGCACTAGAAGGTCAAGCAAAACCACTCAAGGAACTAATGTCACTTATGGAACAATGGTATGCTTCTATGCAGGCTCTTGCATCTGATGCTACAAACAAAGAAAAAAATTACTATTCTTTGGAACTTGGTGTATCAAACGGAACAACAACTGCATCCTTTTATTGCGCGGTACACATTGACTATGCACCACTTTTTGAAAAAGTGGTGCTCGGAGTATTCCCGACAGCTCGAGTGAAGGAATGTAAAGAAGATTATAATATTTTCCACCCCCACGCCATTACTGCTGTATCATATGCGTCACATTCCACACATCCAGCACTTCCAATCAAAACATATGAGACTATGGAAGCTGATCCAATGTCACTTATACTTGCGTCATTTACTAAGATTGCAAAGCATGACGAGGGTTTATCACTACAGATATTGGTTCGCCCTGCAGGAGACGTTTTCGCTAAGCGGTATGGTGAAATGCTTGAGGATTTACGAAAAGGTGAGACACTTAAACGTGTTATTGATAAGCAAGATAGTCTTAGAGAAACGTTCCATATATTAGGGACAATGTTTTCTAATCCAACACAGGAAGAAATTGAGAAAGAAAAAGAAAAAGCAAAAACACAAGTTAATGAAGATGCCACTAAACTTGTACAAGCAAAATTGTCGAAAACAATTATTGAAACAAATATTCGTATTATTTCTTCTGCATCTTCACTTGCTCGCGCTCAGGCAATGCGCGCTGATTTAGAGGGCGCATTCACACACTTTTCTGAAGTTAATGGGAATAGTATTAAATGGGAAGAAGTAGAAGGGCGTAAACAAAAAGCACTCCTTCATAGATATTCATATAGACTATGGAATGAAGATGAAAGCTATCCACTTAACCTTGCTGAACTCGCTTCTGTTTTTCACTTCCCAATGCAGACAAAAGATATTTCAAATGTTCATGGACAAGGCTACACACAAGCACCAGCTCCTACAGCACTTTCTACAGACGGTGTTGTGTTAGGGGTTAATAATTTTAGAGGTCTTGAAACAAAAGTCCATTATGCACGAGAAGATAGAGTTCGACACATGTACGTGATCGGACAAACCGGAACTGGAAAGACGGTGATTCTTAAAAATATGATTATGCAGGATATTTTAAATGGAGACGGCTGTTGTTTTATAGATCCTCACGGTAGTGATATTGATGACATCTTAGCAAACATTCCACCAGAACGCGCAAAGGATGTTGTGTATTTTGATCCAGCGTATACAGCTCGTCCTATGGGACTTAATATGCTTGAGTACGATAGAAACAAGCCAGAAACAAAGACGTTTGTGGTGAACGAACTTCTCAGCATCTTCAATCAACTCTTTGATATGAAAGCCTCAGGTGGTCCAGGGTTTGAACAGTACTTCCGAAACGCGACACTCCTCGTTATGGAGCATCCAGAAAGTGGGAATACCCTTCTTGATATTTCTCGAGTTTTCTCTGATAAAGAATATCGTGATTATAAATTATCAAAATCTAAAAATCCACTTCTTAACCAATTCTGGGCAAATGCTGAAAAAACAACAGGGGACCAGGGGCTACAAAACTGGGTGCAGTATGTTAACAGTAAGTTTGATATCTTTATGACAAATGATATTATGCGTCCTATTATTTCACAAGAGACAAGCGCATTTAATTTTCGTGAAATTATGGATTCTAAAAAAATATTGTTAGTTAATCTCGCAAAAGGACGTCTTGGAGATATTAACGCTAACTTACTAGGGCTTATTATTGTCGGTAAGTTTTCTCAGGCCGCACTTTCTCGTGTAGATCAGCCAGATGTTTCTAAACGACCTGATTTTTACTTGTATATTGATGAATTCCAAAATGTTACAACCCCAGCTATTGCAAGTATTTTATCTGAAGCTCGAAAGTACAGATTGTCACTCAATATTGCCCATCAGTATATTTCACAGCTCTCAGAAGAGATTAAGGGGGCAGTATTTGGAAACGTTGGTTCCATGGCAGTATTTAGAATATCCGCAGATGATGCTAAATATTTAGAAACAAAATTTGCTCCTACATTTAAAGCAGAAGATATCATGAAAATCGATAACTATCATGCTTACATTAGTATGCTTGCTCATGGAATACCACAAAAACCATTCGACATCGCAACACAGTCGCCATCAAAAGGTGACCATACTCGAATTGCTCCTCTTAAAGAGCTCAGTTATGTCACTTATGGCCGTCCAGCCGATGAGGTAAATGCAGAAATTATGAGGAAGTTTGAGTTATAGTATATGGACGCACGGTTAATTATTTTCCTAGCTTCAATCTTTGTATATATACCTCTTGCAGGAGTGTTACTTTATGTTTGGTGGAAGCATGGTAAAGATGATACGGCCGTGACAAAAGCAAGAATTATTTTTTTAGTCGGATCATTTTGTTTGTTTGCATTCATGATTACTTTATAAAATATGGAACAAGATCAATTACTAGAAGAAGGGGAAATCATTTTAGGAGATGTAAGAAAGCACTGGATAGTCTATCTTGAAGATATTATTTTACACGCCTTTGGATGCTTGGTTTTCACTGGAGTGGCCATATTTTTATCGTTTCAAGGGATTCTTCCTTACTTTGACTCTAATAATAAGGCCTATATTGCGATGATTTTGGTATTTTTTGTGATTATATTTTGGAATAGTTTTTTCTATTTTTGGACAAAGAATTATTTTGATGTCTGGTATATCACTGATAGACATATTATTGCAGTTAACCAAAAGGACATGTTTGAGCGTGAACAAACGTTTATGGAGCTAACAAAACTTCAGGATGTTTTATTTGAAAAAAATGGTTTCATCTCTACATTTTTAGGATATGGAAAATTAAAAGTACAAACAGCTGGTTCTGATCAGCAATTTGTTATAGAAGATGTGAAAGATGTTGAGGCAGTTGCTCACAGAATTATAGGGTTAAGGGATAAGTATAAATAACAATACAAGGGGACTTATTGTAGTTGTTTTTCACTTTTCTGTTTTTGATACAGTGGTATACTATATATCATTATGGATGACGATTTACCAAAAGAGGGTGAGTTGCTTGATATTTCAAGAAATAAAAAGAAGGTAGATATCATAGGTCAAGATACTATGGTTGATTCTACTCCTAAAGCACCAGTGAAAATACCTTTTACTGTCATTGCTGGACTTCTTTTTCTAGCTGTTGCAGCATTTGTCGCTAATCTAACAACGGGTAAAGTATCACCAGAAAAAATTGCTGTTTATCGTGAGAGTACTCAGGCAATTTTTGAAACAATGAGAAGTCAGTTCCCGTACCTGGTTAATATATCGTGTGAGGAAAGAGAGTCAAATAAGCCCGACTGTATTAATTTTGTGGGCACATTTAGACCAAATAAAGACAGTCCGAGTTATCTTGCATCAATGGACACCAATGATAAAGTATATGGCGCTTCACAAACCGATATTGCTCTCATTAAAGAACAGGTTAAACTTTTAGTAGAAATAAAACGTACAACGCTAACATCCGTTCGAGATCCTTTTACATTTTTTATTGACTCAGTGAATATTCCTCGCGTTGGTGAAGAAAGTGTTGTTAGGATTCGTTGTAAGGAAGATAGAGCAGAGGTTGTGGAATGTGCTAGCGAAAGATAGTACGATTTTCTGAATAGAAAAAGCGGACGCTGTAAGTGTCCGCTTTTTCTATTTGTATAAACAAAAATGTCCTTATTCCTTCCCAGCACGTTCTACATACTCGCCGGTATCAGTGTTAACAATGATTCTTTCACCAACTTCAATAAAAAATGGAGTGGTAACCTGAGCACCAGTCTCAAGAGTTACTAACTTACCTCCACCTGACGCAGTATTACCTTTGATTGCAGGAGGAGCTTCTTTTACAACAAATGTCATTTTAACGGGTAGAGTGACACCGATGATTCTCTCTTCATCTTCGTAATCAAATATTTTAATATCCACCAAAGTATTATCTTTGAGATATTTTGTGTAATCACCTAGAACATCAGCATTTATCTCAAAGCGTTTTGCTCGATCTTTTGGGTCACAGAACCAATATTCACCCTTGTTTGCAAAAAGAAAGAGTGCTTCACGCTTTAGAATCTCTGCTTCCTCAGCTGTGTCTGATGCATGAAACGTACCAGGAACAACCTTGCCATTTAATAGATTACGCATACGCACCTGATTTTGTGGCTTACGCTTTTGTGTGCGAGCAACATGAGATTCAAGTATTTCGTACGGCATACCGTCCAGAACTATATTCTTTCGCTGCTTTATTTCATCATAATCAAGAGTTGCCATAGGTTTATATGTAGTGTTTATTTAATAATATCACATTTTTGTTGCAGATATGTAGCTACAATCATATCAAAAAAAGGGAGATTCTTCAATTTCTTATAATTGCTTAGTTTACACTGTGCTTTAGTCTCTAAAAGTATCTTCGGCAGTCGTGTCACCCTCAGAAGGCATAATCTCAGCTTGTTGGGTCGTAGGGGGATGAGAAGACCGTTCAAGTGACGCAAGGTACGCCTGGTACTGTATCTCAGATATGCCAAATGTTGCCATAGATTCCTTAAGGTGGAGTAGATCTATGGCGTTATCCTCATGATGTGGGGAATTGATGTCTCGCAGGCTAGTCTCAAGAGCTCTTCTTTTTTCAGAAAGTGTAGTTGCTATTTTCTGGTATTTACCGGGGTCTACATCTACTTGGATAAGGGGAGTATCATTTTTTTTAGGTTGTATAAGTTCTGAGAGGTCCATATACCTTATGCAGTTGTAAGATCACTCTCTTCCTGAGGAAGTTTAGTTACTTCCTGCTGTGATTGTTTTACCGCGTATTTTGATTCAATAGCAGAAACGTCTCTTTTTCTTTTGTTTAGGAATTCATTAAGTTCAGTTGTTTTACCAAGAAATGTTTGTGTGCCTGATGCATTATTTTCTAATAATTCATTAACATGATTCTCGGCTGCTCCTGGCTCTTTATAAAGAACTAATTTAGAAAATTTAGTTGCAAATAATTGTATTTCATCAGGAGTTAATTCTTTAAGAGCCGCCGCCGCTTCTAGTTCAAGCACGAGTCCAATTTCTTGTTCAGTTACATTAATAACTTTCAAGAGAGTGCTTGTTAAGTTATCAATTCTAGGAGTGCTATCTATAAGTTTTGGTAATTGTGTTTCTTGTTCCATACAACGTAGTGTTACAGCATTCTATATTAACAGTGGTTATTCAGCAGGAGTTTCGCCCTCCTCTGGATCAGAAGAACCAGAGTAGGAGAGTGCACCTGACTCGAGCTCTTTTCGGATTTCTTTTTCTAGTTTATCAGAGATTTTTGGATTCTCACGAAGGAATGTTCTGGCAGCATCATATCCTCGACCGAGCTTTTCTTCACCATAGGCATAACTTGCGCCTGATTTTGTTACGAGCTTGAACTTCTCACCAAGAGCAAGTAGTTCTCCTTGTTTTGAAATACCTTCGTTGTACATAATATCGAACTCTGTTGTCTTAAAAGGTGCCGCAACTTTATTTTTTACAATCTTTACTTTTGTTCTTGCTCCAACAACATCGTCACCTTTTTTGATTTGAGCAATTTTACGGATGTCGATACGGACTGAAGAATAAAACTTAAGAGCCTTTCCACCAGGGGTTGTTTCCGGGTTACCGAACATCACACCAATTTGCATGCGAATTTGGTTGATGAAAATAATAACTGTCTGAGATTTATGAGCAATGGCAGTTAGTTTACGGAGTGCTTGAGACATAAGTCTGGCTTGCTTACCAACGTGCTGTGCACCCATATCACCTTCAATTTCATCTTTTGGAGTAAGTGCTGCAACTGAGTCAATGACAAGAACGTCTACCTTACCAGAACGTACAATTGATTCTGTAATTTCAAGAGCTTGTTCTCCATTATCTGGTTGAGAGATAAGTAATTCGTTAATGTTTACTCCAAGCTTCTTCGCATACTCTGGGTCCATTGCATGCTCTGCGTCGATAAATGCACAGATTCCACCAAGTTTTTGAGCCTCAGCAATAACATGGAGAGTTAGGGTTGTTTTACCTGAAGATTCTGGGCCAAAGATTTCTACAATTCTACCGCGTGGTAGACCTCCAACACCAAGAGCTGCATCTAGTCCAAGACTTCCAGTAGGGACAACACCAACATCTACTTTCGGAGCATCGCCAAGTTTCATAATTGCACCTTCTCCAAACTTATTTTGAATTTCTTTGAGGAGTGAGTCAGAATTGCCCTTGTTCCCATCTTTTGAAATAGGGTCTTTTGTTCCGACTGTCTTTGGAGGTTTCACAACTTTTTTCTTCATCATAATGGTTTATATTATTATATTGTATATGTTATATATTCCAGTGTACACCATTTCATTGATGAGCTCTATAGAACAAATAGCAGGCATTAGCTCTTAGTAATTAGATTTTAGCAAATACAAATCATAATTAATGTGCCTGTAAATAGAATCTGTTTTAATTTAAAGGCTAAAGGCTAAAGGCTAAAGGCTAAAGGCTAAAGGCTGTGCATTGCTATTTCTCTGGTATCACACGAAGAGTCTTTGTGATAGTTTTATTATAAAAGTCAGTCGCATTGATAACAATAATGGTGTATGGTGCTTGTGCTATAAGGATTTCAGTAAAATGCCCATCTATACCAACAGGGACAGGTCGCCCTTGGATGGTTATTTCCTTTACCCGTAATGCTTGCCCCGAAAGCTCAAATGTTGAGCTAGAAACACTATCTCCATCATGTGGGTTATATATAGTAACTACAGGGCCTGCAATCAATGGGTAAGCCTTAAAACCGCCATACGAAAGTGCTAAGAGCACAAGAATCGTGATGCCGTATAGTTCTAGTTTTTTTCTAAGGTCGTAAGGGGAGAGCATTGGATGTTCTGGAATTATTGAGAAACAGTGTCGAGGTATCTTTTACCTGAAAATGTCATCTAAACTCTTATCTTTTGGTTCTTCGTCCGTCGGAAGTTCGTTCTCAAGAGGAGCTCCTGTTCCTGAGAGTATTTCACGATATCGTTGTCCAGGTCGAGCTGGTCCAATAACTTCAAAGTGTTCAAGATCTCCAATGATACGAGCTGCCTTATTATATCCCCAACGAAATGCAGTCTGAAGAGAAGAGGTCGATGCTTTGCCTGTGGAAATAACAAAATCTTTTGCACTCCTGTAATCATCATCGTCCTCTGGCTCTTCTCCACTTGGTCCACCATTTTCACCACCTGATGAGTTTGATTGTCCAGCTTTGACGCTTTGGAGGTCGATATGGTCAGGTAAGAATTCAAGGTTAGCTTGTTTGATGTGTGTTACAACTGCTTTTATTTCTTCTACAGAAATAAATGGAGCTTGGATACGTACAAGTCGTGGATTATCTGAGGCCATGTAGAGCATGTCTCCATTTCCAAGTAAGTCTTCGGCACCTGAGGCATCTAAAATAGTACGAGAGTCAATTTGAGATGTTGTCTTGAGTGCCATACGAGCAGGAATGTTTGCTTTAATAGTACCTGTAATTACTTTCACATCAGGTCGTTGTGTTGCCAAGATAAGATGGATACCAGCTGCGCGACCTTTTTGAGTAAGGGAAGTAATGAGCGGACTAATTTCTTTTGGATACGAAAGCATGAAGTCATTGTACTCATCGAAAATAATAACGACATATGGCATTTTAGGTGGAAGTCCTGTGATTGCATCACCAACATTTCCTCGCTTACGAGCTTTTTCAAGAGCAGGAGCTAGAACCTTTTTATTGTAGTCACTTACGTTTACTTGGCCGTTCTCAGCTAAAATTTCATAGCGACGCTCCATTTCTTGAATTGCCCAGTTCAGTGCCTTAATAGCACCTTTTGGTTCTTTGATGACAGGAGTATAGAGGTGTGGCAGGTTTTGGTATGCGGTAAATTCTACACGCTTTGGGTCAAGAATAATAAGCTTAAGGTCATACGGTGAGTTCTTGTACAGAAGTGACACAAGGAGATTCTGAAGCGTGACTGATTTACCTGTACGAGTTGCTCCAGCAACAAGGAGGTGCGGCATTTTTTCTAGATCACCAAAGAGAGGTTTACCAACAATACTTTTCCCAATCGCAAGCGTGAGCGGACCTGCATTCTTAAATTCATCAAGCTCAAGCATACTCCGCAAGCCAAGCGTTGCTTTTCGTTCATTTGGGATTTCGATACCAACAAGTGTCTTACCTGGAATTGGAGCTTCTATGCGGAGGAATTCACTTCCGAGTTCCATTGCGAGGTTGTCGTGAAGTGCTACAACTTTTGAAAGGTTAACACCTTGTGCAGGCTTGAGAGTGAACTGGGTTACTGTTGGTCCAACAGTAACTTCACCCATGTCAACATGGATACGGAAGTGCTCAAGTGTTTTTTGAATAGTGAGCATCTTACTCTTACTGTCTCCCGCACCAGATTTCCCACTGTCAAGGTTAAGAAGATCAAGCGGAGGAGGAACAAACTCAGGAGTTAAGATAATTGGCTTAGCTTTAACCTCCTTTTTAATTTTCGGAAGTGCGACTTCATCTGCAGGAGATAGTTCTCCGAATAACTCTCTTCGCAAGTCATCATCTGATTCAGTGTCTGCAACGACCTCCATTATTTCTTCTGGCAGTCTTTCCTCTACGACTTCCTCATCTTCAAGTAGCTTAGGAGCGAGCTCTTCATCGTCAAATGACTTTCCTTTTCTATTCGAAAAGAAATCAAATAGTTTTTCAAATGGGTAAGAGGTAATTATTTTGACAGGTTCAAGTGATGGTTTACGTTCCAAAAATATAATTGACCCGATTAATGAAACTCCAGTTAGCATGAAGATGCTCGGGTAATAGGCAAAATGTGTGACGAGTGGGGTAGCTAAAGATGTTCCAAGTAGTCCGCCGAAGTCAGGACCGAATAAAATTGTACCGAGACCTCCAATTCCAAATACTAAAAAAAACCCACCGACAAGAGTAAGTGCTCTAATATTTGGGACCTCCTCTTTCCATAGATAGTAGGCGATATAGAAAAAAACAAGCGGCATAAAATATGCGTACACTCCAATTAATGAAGAGATACCAATGAAGAGCACTTCACCGCCCGTTCCTCCAGCATGAACCATTGAGAACAAAAGCAACACAGCAACCATCACACAAATTACAGCAAGAACACCTAAAATAGTCTCTGTCATAACAGGTTCTTTAACTTTACGTTTTCGTGACCTAGTTAGTAGGTCGATGTTCTGTTCTTCTTTTGCCATGTAGTGTATAAAAGCTTTACTATGTCAGAAGTATAACAAAGACAACGTTGATAAATAAGGGATAAGTAGAACAGATTATAGACTTTAGTCTGTTGCTTTTAGCTACTACATAATTCAAACGGGTGAAGCCTTCGGCTTCACCCATGTACCATGCTACAGCCCAAAGGCTAAAGTCCAGAATATGTCCCCAATAGGGACATAAAAAATGAAAGAGACAAGTCTTTACAGGAATTATAAAAGGCATAGAATAGACACTACAAAGAAGCGGTATTCATTTTTAAAGACATAAGGTCATTAATAATAAAGACAGATAATTGAAGAGACATAACATAAAGTCATAAGTACAAGAAATTCCAAAACATGAGTAAAAAGTGTATTTTATTAAAAGACAATTAAAAGACAATATGAACGAAGAAACAACAAAAGACTATGGAGTTCTTATCGCAAAAAAATCTGAAAAGCTTGTTACTGCACTCTATTTAGTTACTGATTTGATGACAGATAGTGAGCCTATAAAACACGGTCTCAGAAAGAATGCAGTTGCCCTTTTGTCGTCCATGAATGCACTTGCTCAGCTTGATGTTAAAGACAGAGTAATTGAGCTTAAAATGTCCCTCAAAGCTGTAACAGAAATTACCTCCATGTTACATGTTGCGGTCACCACAGGAATAGTCTCTAAGATGAATGGAGAATTATTGATGAATGGCTTCAGATCGCTGCAACTTGTCCTTGAAAAGAAACAACCAATTTTTACCAAAGAAATGCTGCATGTTGAGAATGAAGAAGAGTTAGAGAAAGACACTCACTTCGCAAGTGCGGTTAATTCTACCTCATATGATGCACTAACACCGCTCTCGATTGCGCGACTCCATGAAAATACGCATGACCTACGTCGCACTCAAGAGTCACTACGGCAAGGACAGCTGCTCTCAAAGTTCGCGCACTCAGATAATAAAGGACAAATAAAGGAGGGAACAGTAAAAGACATAAAAGCAGATCTAAATGTCCCTGACAAAACAGATACTGTAAAAGACATTTCACATAAACCTCTCTCAACGCATGAAGTTCTTATGGAACATGCTGTTCGTCCAGTAAACACACTAGCGTCATCATTCCAAATGAAGAAGATGTCGAGAAGGGAGCAAATACTTGCACTTTTTGTTCGTGGAGTAGACGTGAGTATAAAGGACATTGCTGCTCGTATTAAAGGTTGTAGTGAAAAAACAATCCAGCGTGAGCTAAATTCACTCTTGTACGATAACGTTATTGAAAGAATAGGGGAGAAGCGTTGGAGTAGGTATGTACTGAGATAGCCAAAGTTAAGACATCGTTTTGTCTTTTTGTTCTCATAGATTTTTAAGATTTTGTTCAAGAGAAGTGGCCGGCGGTCACTTCTTTTGGAATTTGGATGCGTGACATAACTCCAGACCACCATTTTATTTTTATGTGTGGAATTCCGTCGGTAAACTACCTAAAACGGCAAGCACTTTTGTTAGTCATTTTTCACTACTTGTAGACCCTCATTCTGCGCTAATTTCTCACCTCAGAAAGGTAGTTATTCCCACCTCACTACTTGCCTTTTAGTCGTAAAAATGAGATACTTGCTATACAGTACAGTAATGTACTTCAGGTAGTATTATCCACATTTAGAAGCAACGTCACAATTGCATTTATTTATGGAATACTTATACTACCTGTAGACGTCTCTGTTTGAGAGCGTCCTCTGGTATTTGAGATACATTTATAAGGTATCTTGAAGACAGGTTAAGATCGTTGACAACAGAATAGTGACGCAGATTAATGTAATGAAATGAATACTCTTGCGTGGTTTGTAGTTTGTTATGGCGGTCGTACTTTCGGGTATGTGCAGGCTCTGCATTTTCTATAAAACAACGCTAAGCACGTTCACAATATTTGCATTTGTTTCAAATCGCCATTCGATTGTCATCAATCGTCTGTCATTAAAAAGTAAGCCGTTTAGTTATGTCGAAACTAAATAAACGCGTTTACGGTGAAGTGCATTAATAAGCACAACATTTAACATCTTATAAACATAAGTTTATGTCTAAATTCTCAATGAAGATTGCTACATCAGTAGCAATCGTCGGAGGTCTAGTAGCTGGTGCAGTTTCTGCTTCAGCTGCTCTCAACCTTCCAACAATGAGCTGCTCATATTCATTCAACACGAATACGAAGCTTGGCTCAAGTGGTGTAGAAGTTATGAATCTTCAAAAGGTTCTTAACATGTACCCACAAACACAAGTATCTACATCAGGTGCTGGTTCTCCAGGAATGGAAACTTCGTACTTTGGTCCAGCTACTAAGGCTGCTGTGAATAAATTCCACGCTCTACACCTTGTAGAACTTGGAATCACAGCTCCTACAGGTAACGTGTTCGCAGGAACACGTGCACTTCTTAATCAAATTTGTACAGGTGGATCTATGGGTACAGGTACAACACTTCCAATGGGATGTACTTCTACTGCAGGATTCAGTCCTCTAACAGGACAGTCTTGTGCAACAGGCGTGACGACTGGAACTGGTACAGTAGTATCAGGACCTATCTCTGCAATGCTTGGAATGACACAGCCAGTAGGTATGCTCGTTCAGAAGCAATCAGGAGCTCGTCTTGCTGACATTACTTTCACTGGAAACGGTTCAGTTACATCTGTACAGCTACAGAGAACTGGAGTATCAGCTGACGCTACTCTAACTAATGTATACCTTTATGACGGAAATGTTCGTATCACTGATGCGGCTTCTGTAATAACAGGTGGTTACATTAACTTTAACTCAACAAACGGCCTCTTTATCGTCAATGGATCTCGTACTATTACTGTACGTGCTGACATTGCTGATAGTACATCAGGTCAGTCTGTTGGTGTGAAGCTTAACAGTGTTACGGCTGGCGGTTCAGTATCTACTTACAGTAATGTAATGGGTAATAACCTCCAAATCGGATCTGTTATAACAGCGGGAGTTAATTTCCCAACAATTTCTTCTACACCAGTATCAGTTGACGCTGGAACACAAGCATACAATGTATGGCAAGGTGTTGCTTCAGTAAGTACACGTGATGTGAACCTACGAGCAGCAACTTTCAAGTTCGTTGGATCAGCTCCAGTTGACGCTATTGCTAACCTTAGTCTCTATGTAGATGGAACTATGGTTGCAGGACCTTCAATGGTTAATGCTTCTAACAACAATAAGGTAACATTTGATCTTGGGTCAATGCCTTTCCTTATGAAGACAGGGTCACACACAATCGACGTACGTGGAGATATTGTAAAGGGTTCAAACCGTACAATTACTTTCTCAGTCGAGAACGTTGCTGATCTTATGTTCGAGGATACTAACCTTATGGGTGTAAACGTATCTGCAACAGTTAACAGTGCAACACTTACACAAGGAAACTCTGTGTATAACACTATTACTGTAAACAAGGGATCTGTTACTGTTAACGTTGACCCTGCTTTCTCTACAAACAGAGTTACAGGAGGAGCCACTAACGTTCCAGTTGGACAATTCTTAATGAAGGGTTACGGAGAAGATGTTAAGGTAAATACTCTCAAGGTTACTTTTGCTACAACTTCAGCTGTAACGACACTTAACAATGTTTCATTGTATGTAAACGGTGGTCAAGTTGGAACAAACCAGAACTTCCTTGGTCAGCCTCTTACATTTACTCTTGGCTCATCACTTATCATCCCTGCTGGTCAAACTGTGACTTTCACAGTTAAGGCTGACATGGTTGACGGTTCTAATGCTGCATATACAACAGGTTCTGTTGCTGCAGTGATTGGAGGTGTAGCAAATAATGCACAAGGACAAAATTCAAACGAACTTGTTGATGTTGCATTATCTGTTGTAACTGGTAATTCACTTACTGTTTCATCAGGTGCAGGAAGCTTTACTCGTACTGCAGGATTTACTGCTGTATCTGTAGCGCCAAATACATCTAATGTAAAGATTGGTTCGTTCTCTCTACAAGCTGATTCATCAGAAAGTGTGAGAATTAACACAGTTGGTGTAAAGCCAACAGTTGCAACATATGCACAGTCAAACATCAGTAACCTTACTGTTAAGAGTAATGGTATGACTGTTGGAACTCCAGTTGGAAATCCTTCAACAGGAACATCAACATTCTCATTCCCTGAAATCACTCTTCCTGCTAACTCAGTTATGACATTTGATGTCTACGCTGATATCGGTGGAGCTGCAACAGGATATGTTACTGCTGATATGTCAGTTACTTACCGTGGTTCTGTAAGTAACACAACTGTTACTTCAGCTGCTGCAGGTATTGCTATTACTTCAGCTGCTTCTACGCTTGCTGCATCAACTCTCGTTAGTTCTTCACCAGTGTCACAATTCGTGGTAGGTGGAACAACTTTCGGTGTTGCAACATTCAAGCTTAGTACAGCTGCTGCAGGAACTTCTGCTAACGTTCGTGAACTTCGCTTCCTTACATCAGGACAGGATGCTATCGAATCTATTACAGTTGGTGGTGTTACATCACCAGTTGTAAGTGGTGGAACAACAGTTGTCCCAGGACTTAATCTAGCTATCAGTTCTACTGGTACAGATGTTCCTGTAACTGTTAAGTTCTCTGGATTCCAGAACACAACTACAGGTGGATCACTTAGTACAAGTGTATCTAACGTAGCTGTTGCGCTAAGTTATGTTGAGGCTACTTCAGGTAGTGGAAACGTAATCACTAACGCTACAGTTGCTTCATCAAGTGCTATGACTCTCGTTGCTTCTAAGCCTACGGTTACTGTATCTTCTGTAGAAGGAGGCAGTCTAATCCTCGGCGCTGAAAACAAGGTTGGTGAATTCACAGTTGCTGCTGATGCTAATGGTAAGATTGCAGTTGCAAGTACAACATTCAATCTTGCTACTATTGGATTCACATCTCCAGTGTTCAATTCATTCCGTCTTGCTGATGGAAACACAACAATCACTAGTGCTACTGTTTCTACAACAACAGCTACGAATGCAATCGTTACTTTCGTTCCTGGCTATGAGATCTCTGCAGGTCAATCAAAGACTTTCAGTCTCTATGCTAATGTTAGTGGAAGTATTGTTTCGGGCGTAACTCCATATGTTGCCTCAAGTCTTTTGAATTCTGGCTTCAAGTGGGTTGATGTTATTGGTGGAGGAACTGTATTTACAGGCACTTCTATCATTAATTTCCCAACAAACAGTTACACTACTGATAAATAATCTGCGCCACTATATTCTGAACTATCCTAGTATGCAAATACTAAGTTAGATCAAGTAAGTAACAAAGGTTATACAGAAGTTTAAAAACTTAACAAAACCGCTCCGCAAGGAGCGGTTTTGTTATTTCTATAACTAGAGTAAAGGTAGTAGATAGATCAAGGAGATATATAATAAGGGTGATAGATAGATCAAGGAAATAAATAAAATAAGTAAGCTGTAAAGAAGTAATAAAAACAAAAATCAAAATCAAAAGAGGTGTGGGTAACTTAAGAAAGTTGAAATACCTAGGTCAATACCTAGGTCTGGCCTGTGCGTACACAGGCCAGACCTAGACATTCAATCTATAAATAATAAACTATGTGTATGCCAAGCCGGATAACGCCTCTTGTAACTGGAGAATATTACCATGTCTATAATCGTGGTAATAGTAAGCAAGTTATATTTCACGATGAGCAAGATCATAGATATTTTATGAACTTACTCATCGTAATGAATAATGAAAAAAGAACTAAGGCTCGAAATTTCACTAAGGATTCCACTATAGATCAAAAAGCCGAACAAAAAATGGTTTCTATTGGTGCGTATTGCCTTATGCCGAATCACTTTCATATCCTATTTAAACAAGAAAAGGAACATGGTATTACAATGTTTATGCAAAAGCTTTCAACTGGTTATGTGATGTACTATAACAAAAAATATAAGAGATCTGGTGGGTTGTTTGAAGGTAAATTTAAGTCAAAATATGCTGGAGAAGATAGGTATTTAAAATATCTTTTTTCATACATACACCTTAATCCACTCAAGTTACTTGATCAAAATTGGAAACGATCAGGATTAAACAAGATTAAATACGATTTCTTAATGAACTATAAATATTCTAGTTACAACGAATATTATAAAAATGAATACGAGTATATTAATAAGGAAGCTTTTCCAGGCTATTTCCCAGATAGAGTTAGTTTTGTAAAAGAAATTACTTCGTGGATATCTCTCGGGGAAACAAGCAACTAAATGGGCAGATGAGGGGTTGTAAATGGAATAACTTGCAGTAACTTAAACCAAAATACAAATACCTAGGTCTGGCCTGTGTATGTACAGGCCAGACCTAGGTATTTGATACTTTTCTTTTTTGTGGTAGTATTACCTTTGTAAACCAAAGAAGTCGGCGATTTTACGTCGAGTAAAGTTGTGTCTGAATTAGCAAATTCACGTCTTGGACGCAAAATAGCAATTTTCGACCGAAATACTCAATAAAATCATAATTCCGGCGGAGGTATGGAATATAATGTTTTCTTTGTACTCCCACCCTTATTTTGTTTATCGAGTAGATTAGGATACTTGCTCATTATCAAATTCTGTTTCTAGTTCCTAATACTAGTTACATGTACCAATTTATGGCATTACTACGCGCAAAGAAAGCTGAACTTATTGCTTCATACACTGAAGCTATCAAGGGAGCAAATAGTGCTGTGTATGTTAAATTCAAAGGACTTTCAGTTGCAGACACAAGTGCATTCCGTGGACAATTGTTTGGTGAGAAAACTCACTACACAGTAGTCAAGAAAACACTTTGGAAGCGAGCAACTGATGCAGTAGGAATCAAAGGAGAAGCTCCAGTAACAGGCGAAGAACTCGCTATTGTTTATGGAGAAGATCTACTTACTCCTGCTCGTATGTCATATGAATTTAGTAAGGCTCACAAGGATACGTTTACAATTCTAGGTGGAATTTTTGATGGTTCTTTTAAGAATCAATCAGAAATGCTTTCAATTGCAACGATTCCTCCACGTGAAGTTCTTCTTTCACAGCTTGCATATCTTCTTAAGTCACCAATAACACAACTTGCTGTTGGTCTTAGTGAAGTATCGAAGAAAAAAACAGCATAAGCTGTATTACAAAATATTAAATTACACATTATGGAAAAACACGCAGATCTTTTGACTAAGATTGAAAACATGTCAGTGCTAGAACTTAACGATTTAGTTAAGGCTATTGAAGAAAAGTTTGGAGTTTCTGCAGCAGCGGTTGCAGCAGCACCAGCAGCTGGGGCAGGAGCAGAGGCAGCTGATGAAAAGTCAGCATACACTGTACACCTCGTGTCAGCTGGTGAAGGAAAAATTGCAGTTATGAAGGTGGTTAAGGAAGTTCTTGCACTTGGACTCAAGGATGCTAAGGACCTCGTTGACGGAGCGCCTGTGGACCTTAAGAAGGATATGAAGAAGGCAGAGGCTGATGACTTCAAGAAGAAGCTTGAAGAAGCAGGAGCTAAAGTTGAACTAAAGTAATAATATTACTTTTAGATTGATTTCTTTGTTTAAAAAACACGAAACGCGAAGCGTTTCGTGTTTTTTATATTCCGTCACACATTCTCATCTCGCACAAGTGTTGCATAGCAAGCTTTTCTGGTAAAATAGTGAAATGGAACTACTTATTCGATTGCTTGGCGGTGCTGAACGTGTGAAAATAATGAGATTTTTTCTTCATCATGAAGAAGCTGTTCTATCCCTTCACGATATTTCACTTAAGACAAAATCAAAAAGTGCGCTTGCTCGAAAAGAATTAACCCTTCTTTCTTCAATTGGTTTTATAGAAAAAAAGCGTGCTCGAACTGTGGTAACAACTGGATCTGGAAAGAAAGTTACCTCAAAAGTAAAAGAAGTGAATGGCTATAAATTAAACACCTTGTTCCCACATAATCAGGCACTCAAAGATCTATTGTTTGATTTTCAGTCACTTGATAAAAAAGAACTCGCGACACGTTTTAAGATTATTGGACGGATTAAGATGTTCTTGGTCGCTGGTGTTTTTATCGGGGATGAAAAGTCTCGAGTGGATATACTTATTGTTGGTGAAGCAATTAAGCGACCAAAGGCAGAAAAGGTTCTTGAGGCGCTGTCTGCTGAGCTTGGACGTGATGTTGTGTACTCAATTATGGACGTTGAGGAATATGAATACAGGTATAAGATGTACGATAAGTTCGTACGAGATATCAAAGATATGCCTCATGAGTTAGTGATCGATAAGATGAGGGATTCGAAGAAATAAATAGACATCAGACAAACAGATGACGTCATGTTATACAAAGAAATGCGACCACCGAAGGTGGTCGCATTTCTTTGTGAATCTGTTGTCTGCTGTCTGTTAGCGAAGCGGTCTGCTGTCGGATTCCATTCTTACCTTTTCCAGATATGATTTGTATGTTGCAATGTATGCATTAAATCTCATATAGTCTTCGTATGTTGTGGTTACAGGTGAGTTAACACTATTGAATCGTGTATTGGTGAGCCCAAGAGCTTGAGCCTTTTGGTTCATGAGAGCAATAAAAGCATTTTCACCAATACTTTTTGCGTATAATTCTGCAACCGTGTAGTCATTTTCTAGAAGTAGTCTAGGTAACAGGTTTTTTCTAGTTGTTGTTGCTCCATTTGCTTCTCGTATTTCATTATCTTGAGTGAGAGCTTCCAATGAAATACTTGCCACCATACGTAATGTCATCTCAGTACTTTGAAAGGTTGAAGTCGAAGTACTGATTGGATCAAAATTCTCTTCTGTGTCATTTGTAATAATAATTGGGGTACCTTTGTTAATGAATGCATAGACTTCTTTCATGTCTTTATCAGCAAGTCTGATGCAACCGCCACTATAGGTGCTCGACACTTTCTCTCCACTTGGATAATAAGGGATTCCGTGAATAAAGTAGTTTCCAAAGATGTGGACACTATATGGCATATATACATGACCAATAGAGCTAAAATGAAGAGGGGTCTTGTAATCATTTATGTAAACGCCACCCATTGTCTCGTAATAACTCCCAGGCTTTCCTTTTGAAACAAGAGGATATGTTGCAACAGTTGTTGTCGATCGGTGAAGTGTGAGTGTCATCTCTTTAAGGTTGATAAGTATGTGATCCCCCTCGTATGAGTGCTTCTTTGTTGTTTCTGCGATTTCTGTATCACCTTTAGTAACAAGAGGTGGGTTCATGAATAAGAACCAGCTTCCTGTTAACGTGATGGCAAAAATAAATGAGGTGATTGTGTAGTGTAGTTTTTTTGATGATGGCTCTTTAGTCATGTCAGGGATGGTTTCTTTAATACTGCTTCTCGTTAAGATTGTGCACTAATTGTTATCGACTATACCATAAAAGTGGATAATCATAAAAATTTTAGTAATAGTAAGGGTATACTAAACGTACCTTTATATTCATGTATGGAGGTGCATATACACACTTTATAAAAATTAAATATCGTATCTGTAGTCATGACACAGATACGATCGTAGGTACATTATTTATGTTACAATCATCAATTGATATTTTAGGGCAAGCACTCGTGGATACTGGTATGACCCTCATCTCCTTCCTTCCAAGTGTTATTCTCGCTATTATTATTTTCGCATGTGGATGGGGGTTCGGTGCAGTTCTTGGAAAAGCTGTTGAACATCTCGTTGCAGTGCTTCGAATTGACCGCGCTCTTCATAAGGCAGGTTTTGATAAATTAAGCGAGCAAGCAGGGATTCATATTTCTGTTGCAGCATTCTTTGGTGGCGTTATTAAGTGGGGGGTTATTATTGCATTCACACTTGCATCTGCCGAGATACTCGGACTAACGCAGGTTACACAGTTACTTCGTGATATTCTTGTGTACGTTCCACAAGTTATTATTGCAGCAGTGATTCTTATTATCGCAATGCTCCTTGGAGATTTTGTTTCTAAGATTGTTGCACACTCAGTAAAAGCAACAGGGATCAACGGCAACTTTGCAGCACAAATGTCTAAATGGGCAATCGTGATTGTAGGTGGAGTATTCCCTGCACTTACTCAGTTGCGTATTGCACAAGGACTTGTTGAAGTGCTATTTACAGGTGTGGTATTTGCACTTTCGCTATCTCTTGGTTTAGCGTTTGGATTAGGTGGGCGTGATGCTGCTGCTCAGGTTATTGAAAAGGTACGAAATAAGACAAAACAGTAGTATATTTCCTTCTTTATAAAACAAGAAGAAAACAATTAAGAAAAATGGCCGCGAAGCGGCCATTTTTCTGTTTAATGACAGTACTCATAATCTAAAAGAATCTTCATTATTTTGCCTGTTTTCAGCTGTTTTCTAAGTGTATGTCTCACAACGCTATCTGGCCCCAGTATTTTCTTGACTTCTTTCTTTGGTTTTGATAGTATAGGCTTCACTACTTGATGATAAAAAACGAAAACAAAACCAACTAAAAGGAGGCCTAGTGACGTTTCGTTACTCGACCGCCTAAAGGCGGATTTTATTTTCCCAAATTATTAAGTAGATCGTAGTTACTTTGACAACAGAATCCCGTGCATCTCACGCGCAACAATACTGTTATCCAGTAGTAGAATTTTGATTCACTGGGGTCTAGCGGAGCAGATGACACGGACATGAAAGAAAAATCCACACACTGTAAAAAGTGTGTGGATGGAGACAATGAACATATGAGGTACTGGAGCGGTCCAGACCTCATAGTGATAGTTATGTTTCCTAATAGGAACATAAGAGCATACGGTGGATGCCTAGGCTCTAACAAGCGATGAAAGACGTGATCAGGCGACGATACGTTTCGGGGAGGTGCCTAATTACCTACGATCCGGAAATTTCTGAATGGGGAAACCTCATACAAGTAATGTTGTATGGTTATACGGAGCATTCCGATAACGCTTACTCAGGGAAGTGAAACATCTCAGTACCTGAAGGAAAAGAAAACAAAAGTTATTCTGCAAGTAGCGGCGAGCGAAAACAGAGAAGCCCAAACCAGTGCACCACTTTGTATTTAAGTAATTGTGAATTTTGTAAAAGATTATGCTGGGGTTTAGTTAGTAATACTAACTTGAACCCAGTACTCGATTTGAAGAGGAAATGCTTCAAGTCACTTTTACAAAGTTCATAATAAATACACATTAAATATAAAGTGGTGCACTGGGGTAGTAAGATAGAAGCGTAGTTTACTAGAAGAGTTACAAAAGGTATGTATAGATAAAGTTGTTGGAAAGCAACGCCAAAGAAAGTGATAGCCTTGTTATCGAAATGCATACCCCTCTTTTGCTTCTAATCTTGAGTAATTCGAGACATGAATAGCTCGGATGAATCAACCGGAACTAACCGGTAAGGCTAAATATTGTTAGAGACCGATAGTGAACTAGTACCGCGAGGGAAAGGTGAAAAGAACCCCGGAAGGGGAGTGAAATAGAACTGAAACCGTATGTTTACAAAGAGTAGAAGAGGTTGTTTACAACCTCGACTGCGTGCCTATTGAAGAATGAGCCAACGAGTTGTAGGTTACTGCAGG
>CAYXKW010000012.1:0-27692 GCA_964464695.1 uncultured Candidatus Saccharibacteria bacterium | reverse complement strand
TTTTGTGCTCCCACCAGGATTCGAACCTGGAACGACGGTTCCGAAGACCGTTGTGATATCCATTTCACCATGGAAGCATATGATAGACTTCATACTAACACATTTATGCAACAATTACAGTCTGAAAACAATTTTATACTACCGAAAGAGGTGATGATGGTCATCGCTGTACTTCACGGTGCCTCACACGAAGCATATTTGGTTGGTGGCTGTGTTCGTGATCTCATTATGGGCGTGAAACCAAAAGATTACGATGTAACCACAAATGCCACACCAGAAGAGATAATTGCACTCTTTCCGAAGACTTTTTATGAAAATACCTATGGAACGGTAGGGGTCGTTACATGTGGAACGGATTTGGGTACTATTTGCAGTGATGAAAGTGTGCAAATCGTTGAAGTGACACCGTATCGTTTAGAAACAGCGTATTCGGACAATCGTCACCCCGATACTGTTACCTGGAGTAAAAACCTGTCAGATGACCTCGGTAGAAGGGATTTTACAGTGAATGCCATGGCGTATAACCCCGTTACACGTGAAATAGTGGACCTTTATGACGGGCAGAAAGATATAGAAAATAAGGTAATACGAGCCGTAGGGGATGCAGACACTCGCTTTGGGGAGGATGCACTTCGACTTATGCGTGCGGTTCGCTTTATGAGTCAGCTTGATTTTGATATTGAAAGCGTTACACGTGAAAGCATCTCTAAAAATGCAGAGCTTCTAAACAATGTTTCACGTGAAAGGGTGAAGGATGAATTTGTGAAGTTAATCATGACAGATTTTCCTATGCGTGGGCTAATTATCATGAAAGAAACAGGACTCCTTGAATATGTCGTACCAGAATTACTTCGTGGGGTGGGTGTTTCTCAGAATCAGGCTCATATGTATGATGTTTGGGAGCATAACCTTCGAACACTTCAACATTCCGCAGATAAAAAGTGGCCGTTACACGTGAGACTTTCAGCTATTTTCCACGACATATCAAAACCAGAAACAAAGCGTTATTCAAAAGAGAAGGGAGTTATAACATTTTATGGCCATGACGTTGTCGGTGGACGCGTTACACGTGAAATAATGGAGCGCCTGAAATTTCCAAATGACCTTACAGATCAAGTATCAATGTTTGTGCGTTGGCATATGTTCTTCTCAGATACTGAACAAATAACACTTTCAGCAGTAAGAAGGCTAATAACTAATGTTGGCAAGGATAATATCTGGAATCTTATAGATCTTCGTATTTGCGACCGAGTAGGGACGGGGAGACCAAAGGAAGAGCCTTACAGATTAAGGATGTATCAGTCTATGGTAGAAGAAGCTCTTCAGGACCCTATATCACTTAAGATGCTAAAAACAGATGGGAAACGCATCATGGACGTTACACGAGAAACGCCTGGTCCAAAGATTGGGTATATTTTACATGCACTTTTTGACGAAGTTCTTGATAATCCAGAGAAAAATACCGAAGAATACCTTGATTCTAAGGCTTTGGAGCTTGTGAAACTCTCAGTTGAAGAGCTAAAAAAGCTTGGTCAAGCTGGAAAAGAAGAGATGGAGGTAAAGAACGTAGAGAAGGTAAAGGAAATCAAGAAACAATTCAAGGTTAAGTAGTTTTCACAGAGTTTTAATATAAAGGACATTATAGAATAAGAGTTTTGTTCTTGTCCTTTATAAGAGACAACGAGAGATGAGGTATACTCAGTTCTACATGACAACGACTTTTGATAGTGAAAAATTGCATCCGTTGACGAAATTACTTTTGGAGAAGAGGGGAGTGAAGGGGAAAAAGGAAATCGAAGATTTCCTTTTTCCTTCGTATGAGAATCATATAGGGAACCCTTTTAATATTCATGGAATGGAGGAAGCGGTTGTTAGAATTCTTGGTGCAATGAGAAGTGGTGAAAAGATAGCGGTATATAGTGATTATGATTGCGACGGAGTACCAGGGGGAGTGCTCTTACGTGAATTCTTCGATACTATTAGCTACCCAGTTGAGATGTATATCCCGCACCGCCATAATGAAGGGTACGGAATTCATACTCACGCAGTGGACGCTCTTAAGGAAAAAGGAGTAACGCTTATTATTACTGTTGATTTAGCGATTACCAATATTGAAGAAATTGCTTATGCTAAGTCAGTTGGTGTTGATTTTATTGTATCTGATCACCACCTTCCGATTACGGAAGAAGTTAAAAGTGGAAAGTTAAAAGTTAAAAGTAAATTCATTCAGATAGTTCCGGATGCGGTTGCGGTGATTAATTCTAAACAAGACGTGTGTACGTATGATGATGACATGTTGTGTGGATGTGCGGTCGCATGGAAGATTGCGTGTGGAGTGCTGTCGAGATTACGCGAGGAGGCTATTTTGTATATGGGGGTAGATGGGGAAATTTCATTAAATGCTGATTTACCTGATGGGTATAGAAATGTATTGGTAGCAGTTTCACGACTACCAGACGGTTATGAAAAATGGATGCTTGATCTAGTTGGGATATCAACTATTTCAGACATGGTTCCTCTTGTGAAAGAGAACCGCGCGCTTGCTCACTATGGACTTCGTGTACTTCAGAAGACCAAGCGTCCAGGACTTTTGCATATTTTTAATGAACAACGAATGAAAAAAGAATATCTGACTGAGGAAGATATTGCTTTTACTATTGCTCCACGAGTGAATGCTGCAAGTAGAATGGGGGACCCGATTCAAGCGCACTTGATGCTCTATGAAAAAGATAAAGAATCGGCAGAAGGGTACGCGCGAGATTTGGAACTTTTAAATACACAGAGAAAAGCTGAAGTGAAGGATATTGTTTCCGGTATTGTTTTCAGTAATGATGTTTACAAGAATGATGTAGTCGTGGTTGGTGATGCATCATGGGGGCCGGGGATACTTGGACTTGTTGCACAAAAGATAATTGATGAGACAGGTAAGCCGGTGTTTGTGTGGGGGCAGGGTGATGATAAAACTTCAATGAAAGGCTCATGTCGTTCACGAGGGGATGTGCATGTTGTGGACTTGATGGCACACGTTGGACATGACGTCTTTTCACATTGGGGAGGACATGAACAAGCAGGGGGATTCTCTGTGCTTGTAGAAAATATAGATAAGTTATCAGATGCCTTGAACGCATCGATTGGAAAAATAGAAAAGAAAGATATTGCATCGCAAACGGCAGTTGCAGACACTGAGTTGTCTATGGATGATATTAATGAAGTTACATTTAAGGCGGTATCACCACTTGCACCATTTGGTGTTGGGAATCCGAAGCCTATTTTTAGTTTCAAGAATGTCACACCGCTTGCAACTAAACGTTTTGGAAAGAAAAGTGAGCACTTGGAAATAATCTATCCAACAAGTAATGGTGGAAAAATAAAAGCTATACAATTTTTTGTAAGTGAAGAGACTGAAAAGAAAGCACAAGGAGCACACACTCTTCTGGCGAATATTGAGAAAAGTTTTTTTGGATTCAAAGTGGAGCTGAGGCTGAGAATTGTCGATATTCAATAGGTTTTTTGGAAAAAAGTTATTCAGGTTTGTTCTATAGAATCATTGTAGGTAAAAGAATACAATGTGGGAATGGTTGAAGATTTTGCTACAGAAAAATTAGAACCGCGAGAAAAAGTGATTCTCCATATGGATGGGGATGCGTTTTTTGTGGCGGTTGAGGTAGCGAAGAATCCGGCTCTTATCGGAAAGTGTGTTGTGACAGGGCAGGAGCGAGGAATCGTGTCTGCGCTTTCGTACGAAGCAAAGGCACTTGGTATAACACGAGGGATGACAATATATACAGTGAAGAAAAAGTTCCCAACAGTTATTGTGTTATCAGGGGATTACAAGTCATACATGAAGTATTCTCGGGCGATGTTCTCCGTCGTGCGCAGATATGCGGATGATGTTGAGGAGTACAGTATCGATGAGTGCTTCGCAGATCTGACAGGGCTCGATAAGCCACTGAAGATGTCATACCTTGAAATTGCACAAAAGATACAACAAGAGGTCAGAGATGAACTTGCGCTTTCGGTCACGATAGGCCTTGCGCCAACAAAGGTGCTCGCAAAAGTTGCATCTAAATGGGTGAAGCCAAACGGACTTACCGTGATAACCAAAGCGACTGCGCCAGAATTTCTTTTGAAATTCCCAATTGATAAAGTGTGGGGGATTGGTCCAAGTACGGTATCTGCTCTTAGGTCAAAAGGTGTAGAGACAGCAGGAGACTTCGTAGATAAGCCGCGTAGCTTTGTGAGTGAGCATTTTTCAAAAAACTATGAAGACCTGTGGGATGAGTTACAAGGGGTGTCTGTTATGAAATTAAATCCAGAAATAAAAAGCACTTATTCATCAATACAAAAGACGCGGACGTTTCATCCTGCGACAAATAATCAAACATTTCTTCTGACACAACTTTCAAAGCATGTAGAGGAAGCGTGTGCAAAGGCACGCGCGTATGGGCTTTTGCCGAAGAAGTTTACGTTCTTACTCCGTGCACAAGATTTATCATACACGGTATGTTCCGTTACACTCGTATCCGCAACGAATGCGCCGGAAGTCATCATTGCACATATACATACAAAGTTCGGAGAGATTTTTAGGAAAGGGGTACTCTATCGTGCATCAGGTGTAACATTACAGAATTTAACCAAAGACGTTTCCGCACAGCCAACACTCTTTGATATAGCTGATACAAAAGCAGATAAGTTCGAGGCTATTCATCTACATCTTGATAAGCTTGAGTACAAGCTTGGGAAACATGTGGTACACCTTGGTTCAACGCATCATGCACTTTCGGATATGACTGAAGATATTGTTTTTGAAGACGAAGAGAGGAGTTTATTATTTACGTAAGGGCTATTTTTGTATGTACGGAAAAATGATATAGTTAGGATTATCTACATGAAAAAAATCGTAACTATCGGTGGTGGAACAGGAAGCTATACGATTTTATCGGGTCTTAAGACATTGCCTGATATTTCTCTTACCGCCCTGGTATCAATGGCAGATGACGGAGGTTCTACTGGAGTACTTATGGATGAACTCGGAGTGCTTCCGGCAGGAGATGTGCGTCAGTGTCTTGTTGCGTTAAGTGAGCACAGCGATGTGGTACGAGACCTTATGAGTTACCGATTCTCGGAAGGTTCACTTAAAGGGCATAGTTTTGGAAATATTTTTTTGGCAGCACTTGAGAAGGTGACAGGGGATTTTGTACAAGGAGTGGAGGTTGCTTCACAGATTTTAGAAGTACGAGGTAAAGTAATCCCTATTACCAAAAGTAAGGCAGAGCTTTCAATTTGTTTAGTGGATGATATTTGTATAAAAGGTGAGAACACTATTAATCATGCAGATATCCAAACTGTCGGTATCAAATCAATTACCTATACAGAAGGTGTAGCTCTTAATCCTCATGCGGAAGCCTCATTACTTGAGGCAGATGTCATTATTCTTGGTCCAGGAAATTATTATTGTTCAGTTGTTCCGAATGTGATTGTTGATGGCTTTAAGGAAGTTATCCAAACAACAAAAGCAAAAGTTATCTTCCCAGTAAACCTCACTAACAAGCAAGGTCACACGCTTGGGTGGAAGGTAAGTGATTATGTTGCTGATATTGAATCCTATTTAGGGAGAAAGGTGGATGCAGTACTTGTGAATAATGAGCGTCCAACAGAAGAGCAGGTTGTCCATTATAAGATGGAAGAAGGGGATGGAGTGCTGACAGTAGATGATATGGGTGATGACTCACGTGTTGTACGTGTAGCATTATTGTCACATGCAATTATCAAGTATAATGAAGCAGACAAAATACAGCATGTCCGTAGTTTTATTCGCCACGATAAAGATAAGTTTGCAAAAGCTATCGAAAAAATGATATGAAATTAATTTTAGATTTTGATGATGTGCTCTTTAATGCAGGGGATTTTAAAAAAATACTTTTCACAAGGTTAGAAGGATATTTTGAGAATCTTAGTACAGGGAAACATGTTAGTGTAGCGGATATTCAAACTAGATATGACCTAGAGAGACTAAAAGATACACCGTTTGCACTCAAATCTTTTTTGAAAAGTATTTTTGAAGAAGTACATGAAAGTTCTCTTGGGGTAAGTATCATTTATGAAGAAGTTATGGCTCAGTGTCATAACTGTATTAATGATGAGGTCGTCGCAATTGTTGAGAAAGTAGGAAAGAAGAATTGTTATATCGTAACTTCCGGTGAGCGTGAATATCAGAATGATAAAATAGTGAGGACAGGGCTTGGTGAGCTTGTTGCGCAAGCGATTATTGTTCCAGGAGGTAAAAAAGAACAGATCGAGAGTTTGTGCCGTCAGTTCCAAGATGAAGAGGTTATTTTTGTGGATGATAAGAATAAGTATTTTACGGATATTGATATGGAGGTTTGTAAAAATTTAAAGACAGTACTATTCAATGAACATGGACTAGAGAATCTAGAGGCAGAAATTACCGCAAGTGTGAATGTTGAACAAAAAAGACAGATACAACCTGAATCAGATAGTGGGAATGCTCCACGAATGAGATAAGAAGAATCAATATAAGCACCGCTTTGTACTCAAAGCGGTGCTTATATTTTTACTTAGTAATTATCTGAAATATTTGCGATACTAAGAGGTACTAACTGTTAGCGTATGAGTAACGAAAAATTATTTTTTACACAAGCGAATATTCTCCGAGTGCAGAAAAAAGTAGCACTCACTGGACTTGCTCTTGTTGTGTTAGTTGTAGTTATCTATGGTGGTTACACAGGATACACAAAGTATTTTCATAATGGTGTTCTCATAACCAAAGAGTCACCGTATGAAGATGTGTATACAGAATTTGTGATGGAAGGGTACGATATCATCAAGAAGAATTATTGGATGAAGATTGATGAAGCAAGATATGCTCCGTTTTTCCAATTATCTGTTCAAAAAGCGCTTAATCTCCCAACGCCGCCGACTCTAACATCTAATACAGAAGAAGGAGTTTCAAAAATGGTAGAACAAGCTCTCTCTACGCTTACGAGTACCACAACCAAGAAACAAGCTGCGATAGATATTCTCACGGTAGTTACATATAATCTGGAGCCAGTTGGTAGAAATGGTGTGATGTCACAGAAACAAGAAGTGGCACTAAGGCAGAATGTGAGTAACATCAACCCGACTGAGGATTTATATAAAAACATTGGTGTAGAAAAAGGAGCATCAGTTGAGGTAGTAGAGCAAGCTGTGAAAGCAAAAGAAGAAGAGTTGGCAAAAGTAGATACACCAGAAGCAAAAGCAGAGCTACAAAAAGTTGTGTATGCAAAAAAAGTACTCACAAGTGAATATGACAAGAAGATATACGATGAGACTCAGATTGAGCCAACAATATCTGGTAAAATTTTGGGCACTACACTTTACCTTGCTATTAGTAAGATTTCTCCAACAACACTTCGTGAGTTTGGAGTTATCGTTGACAGAGCAAGTACGACACCGAAGTTAGATAGTATGGTGATAGATTTCCGTGGGAATATTGGTGGGTCACTAGACTTTTTGCAATATTTCTTAGGAGCATTCATTGGAGATAAGCAATTTGCCTTTGATTTATTCCATCAGGATGAATACGAAGTACAAAGAACTACTATTCCAATCTTTGAGCCACTTATGCGGTACAAAGAAAAGGTTATCCTCACTGACTCGATGACACAGTCTACTGCTGAATTAACAGCTGCTGTGTTCAAGCGATTACATCTTGCAACTATTATCGGGAAGACTACTCGAGGATGGGGGACAGTCGAGAATACATTTCCGCTTACAACGGTAATTGACCCAAACGAGAAGTACACGCTCTTTCTCGTACACAGTCTGACACTTCGTGATGATAATCAGCCAATTGAAGGAAAGGGAGTAACTCCAGATATTGATATGGCAGACACTAACTTCGGCACAAAACTCCGCGCAACTTTACGTAATCAATCACTTATCAAGGCTGTGGAAGGTCAGATTAAAAGTGAGCCATTACGATAGCTTTTAATACCATTTTGCCGACTCGGGCGAAATTATATAAAACTGCTATAATTGAATATATGAATGAAAAAAGCGAAATTACAAAACTGACTGAAAGTATTGTAGCTTTTCGTGACGCTAGAGACTGGAAGCAATTTCATAATCCAAAAGATCTGGCGTTATCTTTAGTCCTTGAGGCCAGTGAAGTACTTGAACATTTCCAATGGAAGAACAGTAAAGAAGTAGAAGATTATGTAGTAAAAAGTAAAGAGCAAATCGGAGATGAGTTGGCCGACGTGCTCTACTGGGTTTTACTCATGGGGCATGATTTAGATATTAATGTATTACAGGCACTTGATAGAAAGATGAAAATAAATGAAGAAAAATATCCAGTAGGAAAAGCTAAGGGTAATCATAATAAATACACAGCACTGTAGGCATGTCTAAAATTTCATCGTTCTTGTTTAATGAAAATGAATTTCAGAAAATAAAGAATTTTGAACATGGGTTAAATTGGCCAGTGGTATATTTAATTGAGAATGGACAGGAACTGTATATTGGTGAGACAACAAGTGTTGCTACAAGAAGTAAGCAACATTATGAAATTGAGAATAGAAAAAAACTAACAAATATTCACATTATTTCTGATGATGAATATAACAAGTCTGCCACACTTGATACTGAGGCACTTTTAATTCAGTATATGTTTGCCGATAGTAAATTTATTTTACAAAATGGTAATAATGGTTTATCGAATCATAATTATTTTGATAAGCAGAAGTATGTGGCGAAGTTCGAGCTATTGTGGGAAAAACTACGTACCATGTCGCTTGTTAGACAAAGTTTAACAGATTTAAAGAATACTGACTTATTTAAATATTCACCGTACAAAACACTTACTGAAGAGCAGCTTCAAATTGCCTCGCAAATTATTTTTGAAATTACTGAGGGGAAAACAAAAACTTTTGTTGTTAATGGAAAGCCAGGAACAGGTAAGACAATTCTTGGGATGTACTTAGCTAAGTCTTTACTTGATAATGAAAAAACAAAACATTTAAAAGTTGGTCTAGTGGTGCCAATGACATCACTTAGAAAAACTTTAAAAAAAGTTGTTTCAAAAATTAAGGGGATGAAATCGGCACTTGTACTTGGGCCAGGCGAAGTAATTAAAGAAACATACGATATTTTGATAGTTGATGAGTCACATAGACTTAGACGTCGTAAAAATATTACAAATTATAAGTCACATGATGATGTAAATAAAAGTCTAGGTTTAGGTAATGATGGCACAGAGCTCGATTGGGTATTAAAATCATCAAGACATCAAATTTTTCTTTATGATGCAAATCAAAGTGTTCGACCGTCAGATGTTTCTGGATCTGTTTTTAAGATTCTTGAGGCGTCAAGGTATGAACTATTGTCACAGATGAGAGTGGAAGGAGGAGAAGAGTATTTGAACTTTGTGGATCAGTTATTTGAAGGAGAGAAGACTAAGATTCCTAATTTTAAAAATTATGACTTTAAAATTTTTACAGACGTGGAAGAGATGTCAGATGAAATTAAGAAAAAAGACAAGGAGTTTGGCCTTGCGCGCATGGTTGCTGGGTATGCATGGCCATGGATATCAAATAATGACAGTACTGCGCATGATATAAGTATTAACAACAACCATTTCAGATGGAATAGTGTAACCCAAGACTGGGTAAATTCCTCAAATGCAATCAATGAAGTTGGCTGCATTCACACTGTTCAAGGCTATGATTTAAATTATGTTGGCATAATAGTGGGTCCTGAATTGTCATATGATAAGCATAAGAAAGAAATTATTGTAAAGAATGAAAATTACCATGACGCAAATGGTTGGCGGGGTATTGAGGACCCAGAAGAATTAAGAAGATACATTATTAATATTTATAAAACACTTGCTACTCGAGGGATAAAGGGAGCGTACATGTATTTTGTAGATGATGCTTTGAGAGAATATGTTAATACTATTTTACATTTTGAAGTGTTAGAAACGAAGAATGCCATTGATACTAAAATATCATCTCCATATATAGGAGGTTTTATTCAGTTGCCTTTATATGACTCAATTGGATGTGGAGATTTTATGTTTGCTGACAGTGAAGTACAAGAAATGATCTCTATTAGGGCTGATCTTGTTTCAAAAGGGTTGAAATACTTTATATTAAGAACGGTCGGTGACTCTATGGATAAGGTCGATGTAAATAGTGGGGATCTAATTCTTTGTAGAAAAAATTATTCACCAAATGAGGGAGATAAAGTTATAGCGCTAATTGACGACGATGCAACCTTGAAGGAATTTCATAAAACACGGGATTCAATTATTTTAAGACCTAGATCTTCAAATCCTCGCCATAAAGATATTATTTTAGGTGAGGATGATGAAATTAAAATTCAAGGGGTGATGGTTAGGGTGTTGAAAGAAGGGGATGTTAACTTAAATATACAATAAGTATTTATTTAAATACTTGCATAATATTTATCGTCTTATATCATAAAATTTGAGGGAAATTAACATAACACTCCCTCGCAACATAATATGTCAACAAGACGCACTTCAAAAAAGATTGCTAAAGTAGCATCAGAATTATTAAAAGCTAAAAGGACTAGCTATAAAGCTAAACAAACAGCTGGTTCTGCGTTAAGTCAAAGAAGTAAAAAATAGTATGGAATTAAAAGAATTTATCAAAAATGTATTAAATGACATTATTGAAGGTGTTGAGGAGGTAAGATCGAGCTCAATTCGTGATCTTAGGGTTCAAGGAGACAAGGATAAAAGCGCCATTGAGTTTGAAGTTGCTGTAACAGTAGAAAGTACTGAATCTGCAAGTAAAGGTGGAAAGATTAAAGTTATTGAGTTGGTTCAAGGCGGAATTGAAACAATAAAGGATCAAAAGAACTCATCAGTTAGTAAAATTAAATTTAGCGTGCAAATTGACTCAGAAACAAAAAATGAAAGTCAGAGAAGAATTGCTAGGAGTCAATTAAATCATTTGAGGCACATATCTCCGCAAGATTCGAGCATTTAAATAGGAAGCTAAACAAAAAACTGTAAATATCGGATAGGAGGAGCTGTATACTTGGTAAGAGATACATCGTTATACTATAGCTTGCAACGCCATTTACAGGGTCCGCTTGATGCGGGCTTTTGTTTTGTAAAGTTTAATATGTCAAATTTATACACATTATATGTTTGTTTTTTTGACATTATGATGATAGAATTAATAGATGATTAAAGAATATATTACATTTATTACTTCGTTACGAAAGGAAAAGGGGTTTTCTCAGGCGCAAATTGCTGAAAAATTGTGTATGGCAAGAACCTCTTATATTGATGTAGAAAAGGGAAAGAGAGAGCTGAATGTGTCAGAGCTAGAAAAACTTGCAAATATTTTTGGCCTCTCCATTGAGCAGGTCCTAAGTGGAAGTTTTTCAAATTATGAGAAATACAAACAAATGATTTTGTCCTATCTTCGTATGGACATCACTTCGAAAAAGGATGGAAAAGTCACAAAGACTAAACTCGCTAAACTTCTCTATTTAGCTGATTTTGCTTGGTACTATGATCACTTAGAAAGCATGAGTGGTATGCAGTATAGAAAAATTAAACATGGTCCAGTGCCGGATTCATTTTTTCGTGCGATTGATGAATTGGAAGAGTCCGGAAAGATTATTATTGAGCGTAAAAATGACGACGGGAAGGATATGATGCTTATTAGTGAAGCTGACTCAAATAAGAATGAAAAAATTAAATCTCTTTCTAAAGATGAGATTTTTTTGCTAGGCAAGATAGCAGAGAAATGGCAAAGTAAGAAAACTAATGAGATTGTAAATTTTACGCATAACCAGATACCATATACTATTTGTCGTGATGATGAGTTAATCCCGTATGAGCTCATTATTCAGGAAGATCCAGACATGGTGTATTAAATTCTATGGACGTTAACTATTCTGTTACAATTGAAGATTTTGCTGAGAGACATTATATAAAAAACTTTCAGAAGAAATATAAAGGAGCTTGGGATGTGACGCTTCGTTCAATTATAATGGAGCTTGAACGCATAGATAATCTACTAGATACAGATAAAGCTGAGACCATAGTTGCTATTGATGAAATTAAAATTATTAAGACTAGTTTTCGTGTTGCTAAAACAAAAGAATCAGCAAAAACATCTGGGAATAGGTGTATTATTTTGGTAAATGAAAGAAATGTTTCAGTCTCAGTTTTACTTATTTATACAAAGACAGATTTACCAAGTAGTAATGAAACTGCTGAGTGGAAGAAGTTGGTGCTATGTAATTATCCAGATTTAAAAAAATACTTGTCAGTTCATTAGTGATTTATTCATATATGTCATCTATAAAACATACAACCTTAACAAAAACCAATGTCTCTACACGAATGGAGAGGCAAAGTGAGGTGGTGTTGTTTGATTGTGGATGTCATACGTATGAAGATGCGGTGGACTCACTTATGAGAGCACTTGCGTGTGATCTGCACACTGCGGTGTTATATGCAGAGACAGCACAACAATTCGGTCAGGTGGCAGTGTATAAAGGCGCAAAGGAGGATTGTGAAAAAGTAGCGAGTATTCTCTGTAGTACGGGGTTAGATGTGAGTGTCGTGGATTAGTATTTCAAATGTATGCCAGATTTAAGCTTATTGTACAGATTGTATGGAGCAGGCAAGACAGTGAGTCTTCTTAATAGAGCGGTAGAAATGACAGAAATTAATCCATCTATTTCATGGATTGAAGTGCAAGATACATTACACGTAAGTGCCAATGCTTCATATGTTATTGTTGATTGGCTTGCGGATAATTTTAAAACCCGCCCAAGAATGTCTAATCATTGGCTGAGGTGTGCAAGAATGTATGTCATGAACAATGAGGAGATATCTTTACATGAGATGACATCAAGATTAAATGTGGGAAACAGGACAGCTTTTCAGTTTATGTTAGCATTGGAGAAAAAAGGATATATAAAAATTTTGCCTGATTTTAAATTTGAAAGAACAAGAAAAGGAACAGATATGACAGGGTTCGAGCAACAGATAAAAAAGTTTGCTAAAAAATATAGAGGGCGCTGTGAGCCTGAGTTACTTGAAAGGTTGCTATACGTTGATTATGAAAAAGCCTTCATGTTGGCAGAGCATGGAAGAAATGTGCTCGGTTTTGCATGGAGAGGACGTTGGAAAGAGAAGAAAACTAAGTAAGCGTTATTTGGTATACTTTCAATATGAAAATTACGATATATACAGATGGGTCAAGTAGGGGGAATCCGGGACCAGGAGGATGGGGAGCTGTGATACTCACAGACAGTCAGACAATCAGACAGTCAGACGTCCGACAACACGATGCAGAGGATGAGGTGATTGAGCTTGGAGGGAGAGAGAATATGACCACTAATAATCGTATGGAGTTGATGGGGGCAATAATGGGGCTGAGAGAGATAGATGGACATCAGACAGTCGGACAGTCAGACGGTCAGACAGTCGGACGTCTAGAATCTGTGGAGGTATGTACCGATAGTCAGTACGTAAAAAAAGGAATGACAGAATGGATAGATGGATGGATAAAAAGAGGATGGAAAGGGTCAACTAAGAAGCCAGTGCTTAACCAAGATTTATGGGAAGCGCTCAAGCATGAAGAGGATAGATTAAAGAAAGGTGGAGTGCACGTAACATGGAAATATGTACCAGCACATGTAGGAGTAGTGATGAATGAGCGTGCAGATACGATAGCCACTATGTGCGCAGATGATGCGAAAGAATTGCAATTGTATCGAGGACCGCGCAACGAGTACGTTGTATAAATATCAGACATCAGACTGAGAGACATCAGACTAATACAAATACAATGAGCACACACATTAAGACACTGATAGCGCTTGCGGGAATAATGGTAGGAATCATTGTCTCTGAAAAAACTATCTACGGAACTGAAGTTGCTCTTGTGTGTCTCTTGCTCGGTGTGGTACAGATGGGACTCTCATTTTTTGAAAGCTATCAAGAAAAGAAAAGTAGAGAGAGTTCAGATACTAAAAATGAGGAAATTTTAAAAAACAATACGCATCATTTTTCTATCCCGCTTGCAAGCGGGATATTTTGTATCGCAGTTTTTTTGATACTTGTACGAGTACAGTTCACTGAAGAGAAAAATAGTTTTGTATGTGAGACCGCATGTGAGTTTAGAGCTACGGTTGTATCATCGCCAAACATAAAAGATGAGTATCAGATATTTTCTGTACAACCAGAAGTAAGCGGAAACGTGAGTGATGTGTATGATATCCAAATAAAAACACCACTGTATCCGAAGTATGAAGTGGGGGACGAATTACACATTACTGGAAAAGTCGCACCACCATATGTATCGATGCCTCACGAAGGGAAGAAGACGTTTGAGTATGACAAGTACCTACGCTTGCACTCAATTGGAAGTGAAATGTTCTATCCAAAAATAGAGCAAGTTGATAGTGGTCGTTCTACTATTTCTATGGTCACGCGACTAGAACGATTGAAGGAAAATTTTGTAGAACGAATATCAAAAAACGTAAATGAGCCGGGCGCATCACTTGCGTCTGGGATGCTCTTTGGAGCGTCGTCTATGTCGAGTGAGCTTGTGCAGACATTTCGAGTCGCAGGAATTTCACATATCGTCGTGCTCTCGGGATTTAATATTGCGATACTGATAAGTTTCGTACTTCTCGTGTTCGCGCTTGTGCCACTTTTTATTCGTGTACTTTTGGCGTCCATTCTGGTTATACTTTTTGTCCTTATGGTTGGAGGCGAGGCGAGTATAATCCGAGCGACATGTATGTCCTTTATAGCACTTTTCGCACTCCTTGTTGGGCGTGCGTATGTCGCTCGTCAGGCACTAATTTTGTCCCTTATCGCAATTATTTTATATGAGCCACACAACATACTGTATGATGTTTCTCTTCATCTTTCATTCCTCGCAACAGCCGGAATTGTGTACCTCAGTGACGGTATAAAAAGTATATTACACAAAGTGAGCTCTGCTACGTATAAAGAAATAATCACAACTACGTTTGCTGCATACATAGCAACTCTTCCGTATGTGATGTACACCTTTGGTACAGTTGCAATCTACGCACTCATCACTAATATTCTTGTCTTACCTCTTGTACCAATTGCCATGCTTATTACATTTTTTGTGGTGGTGTCGTCGTACATTTCACACACACTTGCTGTGCTTATCGGGTATATAGATACGCTTCTTACGGGCATAATAATTGGTGTTGCACGAATCACAGAACAGCTACCCGGATCATCAATCGCTGTCTCATTTTCATTTTGGATGATGATATTTTTGTATGTAATGATTCTCGTCGGATGCGTTTCTCTTACTGTGTGGATGAGAAAGAAGAAGCATGATGAAACGTTACTCACAAAAAACGATGAAATCTGGTCCGGAGTGATTTCTTATTAAGTCTTACAACTCAATACTATTTCGCAATTTGTTTTTTGTACTCTCTGTAGACGAAGAAGGCAACGATGACACCGATAACAAGTGAAACGCCTGAGAGTGACGAGAGTGATGCATACTCACCGAAGTAATAACCGATTGAAGTAATCATTATTGCCCAAATAATAGATGCAATAAAAAAGATTATAGCCGTGATATTTGTCTTTGTGTTGGCAAGTCCAGCAACAATTGGAATGAATGCCTTCACTGACGGAATGAGCTTACCAATGAAGATGTACCACATGCCTCGCTTGGTAAAAATCTCATGAAGTGTTTTGTGTATTTTATTAAAGGTTGCTTCATCCGTCATGAGAAGTTTGCGAGCAAGGGGCTTGTCATATTTCTTAATAAGAAGGAATGTAGCGATGTTACCAATGGTATTACCGAGTGCTCCTGCGATGACGGTAGGTATAAAAAGGAGTGATCCAGTTGAGATGAAGTATCCACAAATAACATACAAGAATTGGGAGGAAGGAAAATTAACAAGACCGTTAGTAATCATTAAAATAAAAATAGCTATGTACGAAAAATGTGTGATATAAAAGTGGAGATCCATTTGAGTAGTATAGCGCATGCAGACTGTAGACGTTAGACTGTAGACTTTAGATAATACAAAACAAAGTCAAAAAGGAGGGGCGACCGGAGGTCGCCCCTCCCACAGTAAGTGATACACTTAACATATGTATGCGTGGCTACAAGACGTGGTGAAAAAGTTGAAACTTTTCTCAAAGAGCTATGGTAAAGTCTGCCTTGCAAGTTTTCTCTTTTTTGGAATTATCATTGTAGGAGTAAAAATATTTCACAGTGTTCAGAGTCAAAATCTGGAGGTTTCATTTTTAGATGTAGGACAAGGCGATGCAATTTTTATTAGAACGCCAAGCGGGTACACGATGCTTATTGACGGTGGAGTGAGTAACAAAGTTCTAGAAAAAATTTCTAAGCGAATGAGTTTTTTTGACAGAGATATTGATGTCATGATAGCGACACATCCTGATGCAGATCACATTACAGGACTCATTCCAGTTTTGGAAAAATATACAATTAAGCAAATTATTCGCTCACCACTCTCCGGTCAAACTGGGGTTTCAGGTGTGCTTGAAAAAAGTATATTAGATGAACAAGCTGAAGTTCATGTGGCACAAAAAGGTGATGTGATTAATTTTGGGGATGGAGTCACTGCGCAGATTTTGTACCCTCTGTCCAATCAAATGTTTAGTCCGTCAGAAACAAATGATGCGTCCGTGAGTGTCTTACTGACGTACGGAGAGGAGTCAGTACTTTTAACTGGAGACTTGCCAAGTACACATGAGGGTGATCTCTTGGGAAAAACTCTTCCGAGAAAAATAACAATTTACAAAGCAGGTCATCATGGAAGTAAGTACTCAAGTAGTGAACAATTACTTTCATATATGAAGCCAGAGTACACGGTGATAAGTGCAGGAAAAGATAATTCATACGGACATCCGAACCAAGAAGCGCTAACTAAAATACAGATGTATTCTAAGGAGATACTCTCAACAATTGATAAAGGGACAATTTCCTTTTTTCTTGATGGCACATCCGTTGAGATTCGGACTGAGAAATAGCGAGCATTATTATGTAGGTGCAAATAGCTTGCATATTTTTTTGTAACAGCACAAACAGTATATTGCGTAATGAAATACTTTAGCGTAGTATGTCAATATCTTCTAGAAAGTTTATATGGATACAATTGTCTGGTTGTGTAGGTGGAGTGCTTGGCCGTTTGTTCTCTTACTTCGGTTTGAGAGAGATAATGGAGAGCATCACCCTGTTCTTTTATTTTTTGGGTTTATTGTGGGAATTATCTTGCTGATTATTTTTGCATTAGACTTTTTCGGGTCGGACGTAATTCCTTCGTTAGGAGAAAACCATCTCATCGTTCTTTTGAGTAGTCTTGCACTCTACTATTCCCTCGGACTACTTTTTTCTGTACGAAAAAAGATTGCACGTGATAAATTCAAAAAAAGAGATTACTATATTCATTAAGCATCAAACGAAAGTTTTTGGTCAAAGCTGCACGACGTGCAGCTTTTTTCTATGTACGTGAGTAATTCATGTCTCTTTGCAGAGACATGAATTCTCACATACTGTAAACAAATCTGAAGGAGGAAATTGTGAACATTTTATTTTGGATACTTCGGTTACTAATGTGGCCTGTTGTTCTTTTATACCTGTTAAGAAAGAGTGAGATTCGAACTGACAGAATTGGTTCATTTATGGCGGGGCTCTGGGGGATGTTATTGTTACTGTTTCTCGGAGTGTCCTTTCGGGTCTCGAATCCTTTCGGTGATGAAATCCTATTCTATTATTTCAGAGTTTCTGTTTTTGTTTTTTACCTATTACTTGGAGTTGTTGCATATTTCACAAATAGAAAAAGCGTGGGTTTAAAAAAATGGTACCAAGGAGATGTTTGGTAATCTTTAAAGTAAACCTTTTAGTAAGCCGCGCGAAGCGCGGCTTTTATATTTGTAATATGTATAGCTGAAGATAAAAAAGCACTGCGTGTGGCAGTGCTTCAATGCAAGTTCTGTTCTAATTTTTGCGCTTCCTTGGCCAAGTTCCGAAGGATGCGATGGAGAGTAGTGTGACTGCAAGCACGTACAGGTTGGTATACGCGTTTACTTTGATTTCAGTCACCGCGGCAGTTTTTTGAGAGAGTAACACTGAGCGCTCCTTTTATGAAAGAAATTGGAAATTAGTCTGTATTCAAGTATACAATACTTTGTATAAGAAAAGCGCAACCAACGGTTGCGCTTTTAATTCTTGCTAGTTATAGCTTGATCTGGAGATGAATACCTTTCTTCATGCAAGATGTACAAATCTTTACTCGAGGACCGTTAGGGATACGTGCCCATTGGAGGTTAGGGTACACACGACGGTTACCACAAGGGTTAAACTTGGTAGCACGAACAGAGTTAGAATATTTTCCAACGACTTTTGAACCTTTTTCGCAGAGTGGACAGATGTTAGCCATATATTTCTAGTTAGTCGTCCTATCTTACTATATATAAGCACTTTTTGCAACTGTTCCTGCGAAAGCGTTTCTCATCACGTCATAGTTACGAACATGAGAGTCGAGTCTCGTGGTAATATGGACTATATGAACGAATTAATTGGCATTTCACAGGGAATATTTCCGTTTCTCATCATTATCTACTCCATAGTGTTACACGAACTAGCCCATGGCTATGCAGCCTATATACAGGGCGATGGAACTGCTGCCAGAGCAGGTCGTCTCACCCTTAATCCACTGCCTCACATAGACCCTATTGGATCCGTGGTGGTTCCGTTAATTGCGTTTCTCAGCATGGGTACCTTTTTTGGATGGGCAAGACCCGTTCCATATAACCCTCATAATATAAAAAGTAACTTAGGTGTTGCATTTGTTGCATCAGCAGGCATCCTCACAAACTTACTTTTAGCGCTAATTGCCATAATCGCCTTTAAAGTACTCTATGTTCAAGGTATTCTAACGCCAGAACTAGGAAAGGCTATATTTACCATTATTTCTGTTAACGTTTCACTCGCATTCTTTAACCTTATACCAATTCCACCGTTTGATGGAATGGCAATACTTGAAGCACTTTTCCCACGGATCTCTATTACACGAAGCTTTTCCTATAACCCACTCTTCATGATCGGTGCTATTCTAGTAGCATCTGTCCTTTATGGGATTTTTGTTCCGCCTATTCTATACGCAATTCAGACATTTTTAATCTAGTAAGCATTACGAAATGGTGGAAAAGTGTCTTTTATTATTGTCCCTTATGTCCTATACTATAGTGTACGATGAGGCACATTACTAGCACCACTACTAAGACTAAAAAAAGTAATATTGATATTGCTAAAAAGTCGTTGTCCAATAAGAAAACTACCACTTCCTTAAAAGTCTTAAGTCCATCAAGAACGAAGAGTGTTTCGTATAGTAAGAAGATGAAGAGATATGCAAAAAATGGAATTCGGTCGATGCTTCTTTCTCCTGTGTTTCATAGCACATTTAAAATAGTTGGAACAACCGTGATTGTTGTTGGTATGTTGTATGGTTCATATATTTATATCGGAAAAACATTTGCAAATGAAGTAGTTGTTTCACAGTCTGAAATAGTGGCTCGAGTTGGTAAGTTGACGTCTTTGCCACAAGAAATTCCTTATGAAATAGTTCGTGTACAGGATGAAGATGATTTACGAAAGCAAAATCCATTTTATAAAGATGTAAAAGAAGGAGATTACATACTTATGTATGATAATCTTGCAGTTATTTATGATTTACGTAACAATACAATCGTTGCAATAAAAAGAGATTAGTCTCCTAAAAGTAAGTTGTCTATGAAACGAAAAAGCCGCATAATTGCGGCTTTAGACATTAATAGCAATTAATTCAGTTTTAATTTTCAAGAGGTGTAAATATCCAATCTTGATCTGCAATGGTGTAGTGACCGCTTGCATATTCAGACGCAGAAGGATTTTCGCCAACAAGGAAATCAAGTAGAGCGTCCTCGGTAGCACATGAAAGTACAAGGGTTTTCCCTTCCCAGTGTCTTTTTTCCACTTCTGGAGGATGCGAACGACTAAAAGGCTCAAAGCAGTTCAATCTAATCGTATCCTTTATATTTGGACTAGGGGCATTGTTTACGTTAAATCGAAGACTACGTATTCTTGATGTTCCTTCATTTTTTCGATTCAAAACGATTGCTGTTTTCATGTAATATCTCCAATCTTGATGGGGCACCGTGATCCACAGTCTACTTTAATTGATTGAACAATTGGTGTCAATCATAAAAGAAACACTTTTTTGGTTACAGGATTTGCAATGATATGATTTATCTGGTAGTATTCGTACTACTATTCTATATTTTTAGTTTGTTTTTATGCCTACCATTAATCAACTCGTTAAGAAATCACGTACACAAGTAATTCGAAAGTCAAAGTCTATTGCTATGACACGTGGATTCAATGCAATTCAGAACAAGCCTAACTTTTATGACTCACCATTTAAGCGTGGTGTTTGTATTAAAGTTACAACAACAACTCCTAAGAAGCCTAACTCAGCGCTTCGAAAGATTGCTCGTGTGCGTCTTACTAACGGAATGGAAGTAACTGCATACATCCCAGGAGAAGGACACAAGCTACAGGAGCACTCAGTGGTTATCCTACGTGGTGGACGTGTGAAGGACTTAGCCGGAGTACGTTACCATATCGTTCGAGGGCGACTCGATGCAACTGCAGTAGATAAGCGACGACAAGCTCGTTCACTCTACGGAGCGAAGCGTCCAAAGGCAGGAGCAGCTGCAGCAAAGAAGAAGTAAGAAGAAGGTAACAGACAAACAGACTTTCAGATATCAGACAATACAGATTCAATACAGAAGAGCGACCACGAAGTGGTCGCTCTTTATATTTCACTTACAGTATGGTAGCCTATGTTTACGTTCTTTACTGTGAGGAAAATATGAAAAATATAAGAAAAATAGGACGCATGTGGTCAAGTATTGATAATCAAAGTCCTTCTTTTAAAGCAAGATCTAAAACTGGTATGACGCAAGAAGATTTTGCAAAAAAAATTTGGGATTTCTGTTTCAACGATAAGAAATCATGACCAAGGTGAAAGTTACCCGCCAACTGCAGTCGCTACGTATTATGCTCTCATTGAAGAATTTCCAGATCAAATCTCAAAAATGGTGGAAGAAGTTTTTAAGAAACGACAGTAAAAAAGTATGTTACACAACCTGAAAACGGTTGTTTTTTTGTGGTACACTTTCAGGTATGAAAATTGCTACGTATAATGTGAGAAATTTATTTGATCCGGGGACGTTTCTTGATGAGCGAGCGGTGGATGCAGTACAGGAATCTTTTTTTAATGAACGAATCGCGTACCTTACTAAGTATTTTAAAGAACTTGATATAGATATAATCTGTCTTCAGGAAATTGGTGGAGAACTTGGCGTTTCTCGTGTCAGTGAAGAACTTGGATATGATTATTTTTTCGCTAAGCCAAATAAACGAGGAATACGAATGGCAGTAATGTATAAAAAAGAGCTCGCTTCACAGATTACTTGTGAAAGTATTAGTTTTGGGGAACTTGTTATTCCTTCGATTGAAAAACATGGAGATACCTCGTTATTGAAACCAATTATGCAACGTAGGGATATTTTGGAAATAAAATTAAATTATGGTGGAAAACAAATTTCTATCAATACATTTCACTTGAAAAGTAATTTACCTCAATATTTAGATGGCGATGATGTAGAAAATGACACTAATGCATTTATTGATGCAAAGTTCAGGTGTGTCTTCTTTAAAACAATGGAACTTTCTGCAATCAGGCGACATGTTACTTCCCGAATTCAAAATGGAATGGAAGTTATGTTGCTCGGTGACTACAATGAAAATAATACTGCAAGTACCATGGATATTCTCAAAGCTTCTCAAAAAGAAGAGCTACGACTAACTGACGTACTCACAGGCTATGCTGGGGACCCAACAACTCACATTCACCGTGGCAATAAGCTTACATTTGATACGATCTTAGTTTCAGCGGGACTACGTGAAAAAGTCACCTCTGTTGCTGTTGAGAATGCAACACTTCGTGATTATAGTACATTTTTACCAGGTGAAGTCGAGCATGAGATAGAGAGCGATCATGCACTTGTGTGGGTAGACTTTGTATAAAGGTTTTGAGCCACGTCTTCCTTTTTTTACCAATCTATTGTAGTATAGAGAACACTCGTTAATGAGTAATGAAGCACTTACTGATCATAAAACATGCATGGTTGGATGAGATTCGAGAAGAAACAAGGATTTATTTATGGCAAAGCCACGAATCTACTGATTCGGGAGATGTACGAGTAGTACATTGACGAGAAAATCTGTAGTTTCGACAAAGAAGCTCGCCAGACAGGAATGTATTATAAATTAACTCTTGTGGAGTACCCTCTGCTTCGGGGAACGATAAACACAAGAAAAATCTAGACGTTCAGACACCAGACGTTCAGACAATCAGACAAAATACGGATTCGTATTAGTCTGACAGTCTGATTGTCTTTCAGTCTGACGTCTCCCCAAATATATGCGCCGAAAAGTAAAAAATAGAAATATGGTTGGACCTGACTCACGTTACGGATCAACTAAAGTGTCTAAGTTTATTAACTACGTGATGGAAGGAGGAAAGAAGTCTACTGCGCAAGATATTGTGTATAGTGCTTTTGATATCATCAAAGACAAACTCAAGGTGGAGGATCCACTTGAGACGTTTAACATGGCGCTTCAAAACGCTGGACCTGTTACTGAAGTTCGTTCACGCCGTATTGGTGGAGCTAACTACCAGGTTCCGCGTGAAGTCCGTGAAGACCGTCGTTTCATGCTTGCGCTACGTTGGATTCTTGAAGCTGCAAACAATAAGAAAGGTAAGGCTATGAAATTCAAGCTTGCTGATGAACTTATTGCTGCTGCAAACAATGAAGGAACAGCAGTAAAGAAGAAGGAAGATACACACAGAATGGCAGAGTCTAACAAGGCATTTGCGCATTTTGCCTGGTAATTTTGCAAAGCAAAATTACACCCCTGAGCAAAATGTGTGTCTCGCAAATAAAGAACCGCAAGGTGCTTTATTTGCGTGGACCGAATTTTGCCTGGTAGTTCGCAAAGCGAGCTACACCCGTGCGCTGAATCAGCAGATTCACGTCTGAACTAGTAAGTTCATGGCTTGGCCATAAGGACGCAAATGTGTCCCGAATGCAAAAACACCTGAAAGGGTGTTTTTGCATTCGTGGGCGAATGGCACCTGATAATTTTAAGCACTTCATCTTGTGACGTTACTACTTTTACGGTAACATGCAATCTAGTCGAACTTTCATATGGAGGAATCTACCATGGAACATATTTTAGTTTCATCTCACCTGTTTGCTTGGTTCTGGTACTGGGGGTGGAAGGTGTCACTTGTTGGAATACTTTCTACTGTGCTTATTATTGAACTGCTGATTATTTTTTCAAAGAATAAATAATCAGAGAGGGTAACGCCGTAAGGCGTTGTTTTTTTGACTTATAAAATGACACAGTGTAGAGTTGTGACTAAACGTACCTTTTAAATAATTTCTTTACTTATGGAGAATACTCATGAGTGTTGTTTACACACAGTCGGCAATCAAAAATGGTGAGATCCCATCTCTTTCAGATTTTGAAGTGATGGTGACTATTTTGCGTCAAGGATTTGAGGGGATGCATAAAAGGTTCCCAGTTGAGATACCTGCAGCAACAATCTTCGGAGGTGTTGCATCAGGGCGAGGCACAGTATGTAGTGATGTTGACATCCTTGTGCTTGTTGATGACAGAGAGCTGCCAAAGGATGCTATCTTCCAGTTTGTTTGGAGGAGTAAACAGTACATTTGGGCCTTACAGGCAGCTACAAAAAGGCATATCCAAGTTGCTGTGTACCCCGTGGCACTGTCAGATCTTCGTGCAAAGAATACAAGAAATGACAAACAATTTCTTGGACATGTCTACAAGGCGGCTCGAGGTGACGGATTACTTTGTGGAGATGCTCAAACATTCCGAGATTTTCTGTGTGTTGCGCCAGAAAATAATCTTGAAAGAACCGCCTCATATATTGACAGAAAGATTGAAAAAATTGAGCAACGACTGTTCTCACTCTCTGGGCTTTCTGAAAGTGAAGTCACGCGAGTGTATCTCGATACCTACCAAGCACCATTTCATGCGCTTCGGAGATACTTTGACCTTATTCGAAAGTCAGATTTTGAGGATTCCAAAGATGGTCTCATTCAAGCGTTCTCCGAGCGGTGTGATAAGGTGGTGCTGCCTGCACTGGTTAGCTTGAGAGATCAGTGGAAAAAATATGTGAAGTACATAGAATTACCAGAAAAGGAACGAAAAGGAAAAACTTCCCCACTTTCCCCCGACGACATTTTTTCCGCGCTCTTTCTTCTTAGATATATTCGAAAAATAGTCGAGAAAAGTAAAGAAAAGAAAAGTGTTACGCAATAACAAACAAGAACAGCCCAAAGTGGGCTGTTTTTTTATACAAAACCAAGAGATATAATCTCGTTGTTTTCAAGTATCGATCTAGGCCTTTTGAAGGTTGGCCGACATCTCTCTGTAGTTCAGATCGCGTTTCGCTTGGAGAATAGACTGCATTTCAGTGAACCTTTTGATGCTTTGCTTTATTTCAGCCAGCGCAACGTCAGTCTCAGAAACCGACATGCTTGAAACTATGTTAAAAAGAAAAACAACTTGTTCAGAAGGTTTCCTCCCATTTGAAATTTCCAATGACTGACTGTGGAGTCTTGCGCAGTATTTTATAAAGCGAATTTTTTCATCATACCCGCGCCCGCGCATTTTTTCACCACGACTTTCACGTATTTGACGTGCTCGACTAACAATGTACGCATGGCCAGCCCGTCCGCCGCCTTTGAGTACTCTTCGTTGCGTCTCCTCAAATTCCTTCTCTTGCACATCGTGGGGAATTCTGGCAAGACATAAAGCATGTGCAAAACTCAGTCGAAGGTCTTCCTCCTCTGTATCCATCATTTTTCTAATCCCGGGCAGAAGTCCTGCTAAAGTGTGGTAATTTGTTGCCCAAGCAAGACTTTTCCCAAAAGCAGTTGCAACAATTGTGAGTGCAATCTGGATAGAACCGAAGACTTGGCCTCGTTTTTTAATCTCTTCATCAACAATTTCCTCGACTATGTTAATTATTTCTTGGTGAGTGTGTGGCTCGCGCGAAAAGTTTTCTGTTGCTTGTGCAAGTCTGCGAGCAACACTTCTTTCGCCAAGATAAACCTCAGATTCAACCACACAGGTCATGGTGGGGAGACCAAGCAGTTTGTGAGCTCTCCATCTACGTTCACCTGTTTTCAGTACGTAGTATGGTTTTTCATTTTCAAAGTAGCTGAAATTAACAGTCGGGTATTGTTGCAAACCTCCCTTTTTGATGCTTTTTGCTAGCTCTTCAAGCGCATTTTGATTAAATGTTTCACGAGGTTGATGAGGGTCAGGGGATAGTTGGTCGAGTGAAATATCGAGAACTTGTCGAAGTGGACGAAGTTCTTTGCGACTTTCAACTGGAAGAACTTGAGGACTGCGATTTTTTTTCACATTTTTCACAATATTTCTCCAAATTTTCAAGACAAACAAAGGACAACGTCTTCGTAAAAAATCACGAATTGAAGTAATGGTACTCCTTATTTACTTTAGTGTACATATTGTCTGAAGAGTATTTTTGTGGTAGCATTGGAGCTACTGCAAAAGCGGTTTTTTCTTTTCTGTAGATATCATAATTAGAAGAAAAGAAAACGAATTTGCGAAGCAAATTCGTTACATTTATAACACTTACCAATAACAACTAACATTTATCACTATGGCACGCGACTATCCACTTAATAAAACACGTAACTTTGGAGTTATTGCTCACATCGACGCGGGAAAGACTACGACAACAGAACGTATTTTGTTCTACACAGGAGTTTCTCACAAGATAGGAGAAGTACACGATGGAGCAACAGTCATGGACTGGATGGAGCAGGAGCGTGAGCGTGGTATTACTATTACCTCAGCTGCTACGACTGCGTTTTGGAGTCCAACCTATATGCCAAAGGATGATGTATCTAAGAAGTGTCGTTTTAATATTATTGATACACCGGGCCACATCGACTTTACGATTGAAGTAAAGCGATCACTTCGTGTGCTTGACGGCGCTGTTGTAGTTTTCGATGGAGTTGCTGGAGTTGAACCACAATCAGAAACAAACTGGAGATATGCGTCTGATGCTATGGTTCCTCGTATTTGTTATGTTAATAAACTAGACCGAATGGGTGCAAACTTTGATAAAGCGTACGCGTCTATTCTAGATCGACTCTCCAAGAAGGCGGTTCGTATGCAGATGCCTATCGGAGCTGAAGAAAAGTTTGACGGAATTATTGACCTTCTTACCATGAAGGAGATTAAATTTACTGGTGACAAAGGAAAGGATGTTTCTACTGTTGAAATACCTGCTGAACTTCTAGAAGAAGCAAAGACTCGTCGAGCAGAAATGGTTGAGAAGATTGTTGAAACAGACGAAGAACTCATGACACAGTACCTCGAAGGGAAGGAGTTCACTGTTGAAGTGCTTATGGCTGCTCTACGTAAGGCTACAATTGCAAACGATATTTTCCCAGTATTCTGTGGGTCATCACTTAAGAATCGCGGAGTACAGTTAGTACTTGACGCTGTTATTGATTACCTCCCGTCACCACTTGATATCGCTCCTCCAAAAGGAATTGACGGTAACACAGGAGAAACTGTTTCTGTAGATGTTTCTGATACGGCACCATTTACTGCACTTGCGTTTAAGTCTATGGCAGATCCATTCGTTGGGCAGTTAACATTTTTCCGTGTGTATTCAGGAACACTTGAAGCTGGTTCATATATTTATAACTCAACAAAGGAAAAGAAAGAGCGTGTTTCACGTATTCTTCGTATGCATGCAAATGAGCGAGAAGAAGTGAAGATTGTATATGCTGGAGAAATTGCAGCTGCGGTAGGACTTAAGGACACCGTTACTTCAGACACTATGTGTACTGAAGATCATCCAATTATTCTTGAACGTATTGTTATTCCTGAATCAGTTATCTCAATGCGTGTAGAACCAAAGACAAAAGCCGACCAAGAAAAAATGGGTATTGCACTTTCAAAGCTTGCTATTGAAGATCCAACATTCCGTGTTGCTTCTGATCCAGAAACACTCGAGACTATTATCTCAGGTATGGGAGAACTTCACCTTGATATTATTGTTGATCGTATGAGACGTGAGTTTAACGTAGAAGCAAATACTGGTAAGCCACAAGTTGCGTACAAGGAAACTATTCTTGGTTCCGCTTCAGGTGAAGGAAAGTACATCAAGCAGTCAGGAGGTCGTGGACAATATGGACATTGTAAGATTAATATCAAGCCAATTGATTATTCTATTGATAAAGAAGATCTTCCAAAGAATACAAAGCGTTATGATGCATTTGAATTCGTTAACTCACTAAAAGGTGGAGCTATCCCACAAGAATTCGTACCAGCGGTAGAAAAGGGACTTCGAGAATCTATGGACCGCGGAACTCTTGCAGGATTTAAGATGGTGGATGTATCTTGTGAAGTGTATGATGGATCTTTCCACGAAGTGGACTCTTCAGAAATCGCCTTCAAGCTTGCAGCTGG
>CAYXKW010000011.1:0-28440 GCA_964464695.1 uncultured Candidatus Saccharibacteria bacterium | reverse complement strand
CGAACCTCGACCAACGGATTTGGAGGCCGTTGTTCTACCACTAAACTATAGGCCCTAAAAATGCTCGGAACTAGCTATATCTTAACCAAGTAAGAATGGACAACCTCCTTTCACCTAGCTCCGAGTGCCGTTACTCCCCGTCAGTCTTACTACCTACATATCCGGTAATACTTTCACAACTGACACTGACACTCACAAACGTACACCGGAAAAACTATCTTCAGACTGGTTCGAACTGCAGGAAGGAATGCTTGGTCATAATACCAAAAAATCAATGTTTTGGGTAGTCTACACTTTTTTACATATTATAAATATGGAACAAAAAAAGCCGACCTCTTCGAGGTCGGCTGTATCTCACGTAACCGTCAATCGGTTACGTCTTCATGCCAAGTGACTTGCTGATTGTCTTCCGACGCACAGCGAGCATGCCGCCGAGACCAGCAAGAATGAGTGCCATCGAGCCGGGTTCAGGGACATTGTTGCCAACGTCTGCATCCAAGTTGCGCCATTGGATGGCATAGTTCAAGTTATTTGCGATGTTGTCGCCATAGTTGTTGTAACCTTGCAGAATGACATTGTCGAGGCCGACACTGCCGTTTGCACCAACCGAGCCAAGCAACATGCCGTCGAGCAAGTAGTTGAACTTGTCGTTGGCGCTGTCCAGAGCAATTTCCAGTTCATACCAATCGTTGTATGCAAATGACCCTGGCAAACCATAGTCGATCCAAACACCATTGTTGTAGCCCTGGAAACGCGCGCCATTGCCATCAGCTGCGAATTCCAAAATTGGATACAGCGAGATGTTGTCGGAGCCGTCAACAGCAGTACCTCACAAGCCAGCAACTCGCTGAGCACCAGGGTTTGTCACCCAGTTACTGTCAACGAAAAGCTCGATACTCATGGAGGTCACGCCGGCGTCCAAATCGTGTTTGCGACCTTGGGTGTTATAGAACGAACTCGAGTATGCACCTGGCCTGACAGAAGCACGATCATTCACACTGATCCGCTCCGTCAAAACGCCCGTCATGCCATCGTAAGAAAAGCTGTTCGGCGCATAACGGTCCGTGTACCACGTGTTCAGCGCCTGCGTCGCACTGAGTGGATCACCTAGATTGACAGGCGCCGCACTGACACCTGCGGACATCACTGCACCAATGGTGGCGACAGCAAGTCCAAGGATTATTTTCTTCATGGTTTTGTACCCCTATTTGAAAGAATGGCTCGCACTAAGAATTAATGAGAGTCCATTAACAATTATACCATATTTATGTGAAAAAGCAAGATGCTAAAAAACCACATATTATATGTGGTTTTTTGAGGGATACATGAGATTTACTTCTTTGTTTCCTTGAAAGTAATGTGCTTTCGAAGTTTCTTAGAGTACTTCTTGAGCTCAATCTTACGAGTAACAAGCTTCTTATTCTTTGAAGTCCAGTAGACTTCGCCTGTTTCTTTATTTTTCAGCTGGATGAGGTTTACTTGTGCTTTTGCCATAGTTGTACAATTATAGCATATATTTTAGACTTTTCAACCTAGCCATTGGACATAGTTTTGCTCTGACGGTATTTCTAGTTTCCACCCATAACAGTCACTTGGAACTTTCCTGTCTGATCCATTCTAATAACAGCCACTTGTGATCGTGGTACTCCATTTTTTACGAATGTTGTCGATAGTAGAACCCCTCCTCCCTGTTCCCTTCGTAAAGAAATATTATTAGTATAATTATTAGCATCTGTAAACTTATTAATTGAGACTCTGTCATCAGGATTATTTCTATTAATAATAGTAAAATTTGTGTTTTGATCGAAGACGTTTGCGCCAATTGATGCTGCGTATTCTCTAACACCTGGCTCAAAGTTTACTGGTCGTCCAACAGCCATCTGATCTGGAGTTTTTGCAACAACGCCTATATTACCATTATTATCAATAGTTGCTCCAATTGGAGTATTGGAAAGAACTGTTCCGTTCACCATTCCGATAGCAATTGTTTTAAGTGCTTGATCTAGTCCTTTTACACCTCCAGCTTCTGCGTCACCCGATGCTCCAAGTGATGCCACTCCAACCACAGCCGCTGCAGCTATTGCTTTAATTTTATGTGGACGTAAAATTCCTTTTCGAAGACGTATCTTTGAAGCATCTGGTGCTACTATTTGTTCTTGTCCCCCAACTGCATAATCTGAATCTGGCCGAAGTATGTGAGGCTGTTCTGATTGCTCTACAGACTGTTCTGGCACTTGCTCTTGTGATGATTGTGGTTGAGATTCCATATACTAAAAAGTATACTACAGAATTTTAGAAGTGAAGTATGTTTCGAGCTCATCTATTGGGATACGCACTTGTTCCATCGTATCTCGGTCACGAACTGTAACTGCATTATCAGTGAGCGTATCGAAATCTACCGTCACACAATACGGTGTCCCTATCTCATCTTGTCTGCGATAACGCTTACCAATTGACTGTGTCTCGTCGTGTGCTACACGTGCAATCTTTTTTAAATCTTGTGCTATTTTTTCAGAGACGCTCGTTAACTCTGTCTTTTTTGAAAGTGGCAACACTGCTATCTGGACAGGTGCGATTCGAGAGTTAAATCTAAGCACGGTTCGAGTGTCCCCTTCTCCAATAACTTCTTCATCATATGCACTCGTCAGTATGGCAAGGATAGTTCTATTGAGACCAAATGTTGGCTCAAGTACGTGCGGAATAAACTTCTCACCTGTCTGGTCATCCACGTATGCTTGTGATATACCACTGTGAGCTTCGTGCGCTTTTAGATCAAAGTCTGTTCGATACGCAAGACCATAGAGTTCCTTTTGTCCAAATGGAAAATCAAATTCAATATCAATTGTTCGCTTGGAATAATGAGCAAGGTCAACCCCCTCTTTTTCTATCTCGTGTGCCTTTTCTCTATCTATTCCTACATAGTCCATCCATGAATACATTTCCTTGCGCCACATTTCAAAGAGATCTTCCCACTTGCCAGTGCGAGGGTCGAAAAAATATTCAAACTCCATCAAATCAAATTCACGTGTTCTAAAAATAAAATCACGTGCTGCAATTTCATTTCTAAACGCCTTACCAATTTGTGCAAGACCAAACGGTAGCTTTGGATGGATACTATCTACTACATTTTTATAATTAGTGAACATTCCTTGAGCTAACTCTCCACGCAAGTATGCAAGCGTACTTGTCTCACTTGATGCTCCCATTTTTACAGGAAAGAGTAGGTTGAAGTTCTTTGCTTCACTAAAAGGGTTCCCATCTTTACTTTTGATACCACGGTCTTTGATGAGTGCAGTCATTTCTTCTGGCGTGAGACCAACGCATGATATCCCTGCATCTTCTAAAACATGATCTGTGCGATATGTTTTCTTAGTAACACTGTCTTCAATAAGTGGGTCATTAAATCCTGCCAAATGGCCACTTGCCTCCCATATTTTTTCACTACTGATTTGTGCAGCATCTAATCCGTACATATCACTTCTTCTTGTCACGAAGAATTCCCACCATGCGTTTTCGATAGCACGCTTAAGAAGTACACCATACGGTCCGTAATCAAAGGTACCAGCAAGCCCACCATAGAGTTCTCCTCCTTGGAAAATAAACCCTCGGCGTTTGCAAAGTGAGACAATTGCTTCCATCCTAGATGGTTCTTGTTGGTTGTTTGGAGAAGTCATATTTTGAAATTATACCATACACGAGATAACAGATGGAAATCAACGAATCAGACAATCAGACAGAAATTATAAAAAATAATTAGGTTTACCTAGGTCTGGCCTGTGTAAACGAGCACCCCACCACCCAGACAGAATCTGGGTTGTAAAGTTGTAGATTACAGGCGTACATATCTACAACACAACACGAGCACCTTCGGTGCTCGTGTTCTACTTAGTCTGAACTGTCTGTTGTCTATCAGTTTGATGTCTATCAGTCTGATTTCTCATCCTCTAGTACGTAAACATCCCTCCAAACATATCATTAAAGAATCTTAGTATTCCTCCAACAGAGAGAATAATAAGTAATCCAACAAGTCCCCAGAGAAGATGGCCTTTACCATTATTTTTCTTTTCGGGGTCATTTAAATCAATAATAAATTTAAAGACACCGTATAAAAAATATAAAATTGCTAACGCTACCGCAAGTTGATAGAGGGGGCTGAATATTTCCGTTACTACATTTTCGAGCACTTGTTCTCCTGTCATATATATGATGTGTAGTGTACCACTATATTGTATCTAACTTATAATTCACCAGGAAGTTTAAACTGTTGAGCTGACCCGCCTAACCCAATCCCTAAAATACTTGCTAGTAGTTGAATAATACCCCATACACAAACTATACAAAATAGTGCAATAAGAGACCACATAATACCTGTCTTTGCCTTATTCTGTGCATCTGGGTTATCTTTTGCCATCCAAATAAACTGGATAATGAACCAGAAGAATCCAAGTACTGCGATTCCAATAATAAGTGGAACGAGGCGATTAAAGACTGACTGGATGAGAGCGATCAGCGCTGTGAACGGGCTGTAATTAATTGTGGAGCTACCAGAACCTCCTGAGGACTGAGTAATCTGTGCAAAAACAAAAAAACAACCGCTAACAATTGTTGCAATTATTAGCGATGTTTTTTTCATAGAAATTAATTACAAGGTAAATAGTTTTACAATTGTAAAACTAAATAACTAGTATACGTTAATCAACTACGGAGCCGGTTGTGGGATAGTTGGCGTTGGTACACCACCTCCGATTCCGACACCAAGAAGATTAGCAAGCATAGCGATGATTCCCCATACTGCAACCATTAAGAAAAGAGCAAGGATAGAATACCCCATTCCTTTAACAGCAGAGTCTTTTTCAGATGCTCCTTGTCCACCCTTCCAGATGAACATGATAAGGAACCAGAAGAATCCAAGTACTGCGATTCCAATTGCAAATGGAACGAGACGATTGATAAAAGTTTGTGCAAGAGCAAGGAAACTAAGAAGTGCCCCTCCGTTTGCTGTTGAACCTGCAGCTTGAGAACCAACAACAATCCCTTGAGCCAAGACTGATGTCACGCCACTACCGATAATTGATACAATTGTTAATACTTTTTTCATATATTTATTTGTGTACTTTTAGTATAACGATATTAAACTGTAAGTACTAGGTATTTACAAATAAGCCTGTGGATAAGACAATTATGGTATTTTGCTTATGCCACAAGGAGAAGTGATTCTGTTCTGTTGACACAATATAATAAGATAGCGATATATTGCTATTTTTGTCAGTATATAAAATAAAAGAGAGGGCTTCCTTTCGCAACAACTGCGAAAAGACAGTGTGCGAAGAGGAAGACCTCTCCTAATCATTGGTACGTCAGATCGGACGGTTGTTTAGTGTTTACTCACTGTTTAATGGCCACCACCTGCTGGAGGGTGTGCATCTGCTGGAGCATGTGCATCATCTTTTTTCTTCGGAAGAAACATCGACACGACCAAGGCTGTTATACCGAGGACGAATGCAATTTTGAGCAGTGAACGCATGAGATCACCACCACCAACTGCAAAATTATCGAAAGCCCTGGCCATTCCACCAAGCTCATTGCCAATATTCCCAACCAACTGGCTAACTTGATTAAACGCCATCGGTACGGAAACATTCGATATCATCAAAAAGATAACAACTGCAAAAATTAAAAGCGTAACCGTAACCAGCATAGCCGGAAACGATTTCTTCTCTTCTTTGTGGTCATCCTTTTTTGCTGCACCTGACATATTTAGCCACCTTTCTTGGTTATGGTCACATGACCGTTAGGAGTAAGGATTATCCGGACAACCTGTCCAGTATACCTTGGATCATTTGCAATTTTGTTCCAAAACACACCCGCATCAGGATTCTCAGATGAAGGAGACCTGTATACGTTACTTGAGCCAGGTGTTTCAGGGAACTCAATCAAAAATCCTTCACCGGTAATTCGCGCAACACCTTCGTCAGCAAGAAGGGCCACACATCCGTTAAAAGTTACAGGCGCTGTGCCGGTATCACTCAACTGATGAATAACTCCACTGTTGTAGCCGTTTTCAGATGATTGAGCGGTCGTGCAATCGTACTTTGCAACTGCAGGTAGAAGTGGAGTACTTTGGACCTCTTGCTTTTTTGGGGTTACTACCTGCAAAGCAGCAATTTCTGCTTTCATTCTTGCAACTACCAAGTTTGACGCTGCTTCCTTTTCGTTCTTCAGAGCCCTTCTTTCGGCGCTCCAATCTCGCTCAAGGTCAACTGCAATGAGTGCAGCGAACAGAGCTAGAACACCCAATAGCTTGAGGGCGTTCGATTTCTTCCAGCCATTTTCCATGACAGACTCCTTTTCTTGATAGGTAACCACCTCACTTGGTGGCGATGAATTGGTATAGGTCGTGTCTTGCTGTACAGCAAGCCGACGACTTTCTTTAGGCCGCAGGAATGCGTCATATGCACCTTTCGGATGCGCAGGAACGTCAACCCATGGTTCTTCAGGTTGCCTTCGCCGTTGCGCGGTACGTGTTGCCACGGGTCGAACAACAGTCACAAGGTTTTCGCTGACTGCTTTGACAGATTTTGGGGCTGGCACTTTCGAACCGCTCTCCCTCATCTTGTTCATTGCAGCTGCCATAACCCCCATTGAATGAGGGTCACTTTCAAGAGGCTGCTCATGTCGTGCCATCGAAACTCCTTAAGATTATTCAAAGTTCAATAATAATCAATCTCTCTGCAGGATGTAGACAGATTGGCTCCTTTTTTCACTCTACACTACATATATAAATATGTCAATACTACGCTTGAACAACTTTTGTATCTACCACAACTGTGAACCAAACGAATCTGGAGTTCCTAGATAAACATTATGAGAAGCTCCTACTTATGATTCCTCACAGCACCGCTCAGACGGCACATTGTATACGCTGTTCATCCTTTAATTTTAATTTTTATGGTTGTTAGTCACCCCCCCCTTTCCCCAGATGAAGGCTCTAGAATTACTGCTGGTGGAACTTTGTCCCCTTGTGAATCACTGTCTCCTCCACCGGATGAAGGTCCTAGAATTATTGCAGGTGGAACTGTGCCACCTGTTCCCTCTGCACACTGAGAGCCGTATGGTCCAGATTGACAATACCCACTAACACAGTCTGTAGGATATATGCATTGTTCACCATTGGCTTTTAATCCGGTATTTTGTGCAGGAGAAGTACCCCCTAGTCCACCAGTACCTCCTGTATTTTGTGAAGGAGATGTTCCTCCTAATCCTCCTGAACCTCCTGTGTTTTGTGCAGGAGAAGTACCTCCTAATCCACCACTTCCACTTCCTCCATAATTAACACTTGGAATAGTGATGGTATCACTATTTAATCCTGGAACAATATTCTGTGCGAATTTGATGATTCCATACACTGAGAACATGACAAAGAGTGCAATGAGTCCCCAGATCATAAATTGTTTCCCATCTGTGATAGCTTTTTCTGCCCCAGAACGTATTCCCCAAATAAATTTTGTAACTCCGAAGAAAAAGGCAACAACAGCACCGGATAAGAAAAGAGTTCCTAAAGCTTTTACGACAGTTGAATTAAATGTATTGATGAGTCCCGCAAATGTGTTCATTCCCTGCTGAGCCCCTGTCGCTGTTACTTGAGCGGAAACATAGGAGGCAAGTATCAGGAATGCTCCGATCGAAAAAGTAACGAGGGTGAATTTTTTTTTCATAAGTATTTTGTATGTGCTTAAGTGTATCAAAGAGTCTACTGTATTACCAAGTACAGTTTTATTTGCCTATTTATAAGAATAGTTTCTAATATGCAATCACTAATTACCCCCATTGTCACCGGTTTGCTCAACCGGAGTTTGAGTTTGAGTCGGAGCTGGGTAATTATTTCCTTCATTGCCATAATTGGCAGGGTTTACTGGTGCATTATTCCCTTCGTTGCTATAGTTCACATTATTAACATTAACCGGTTGGTAATTATTTCCTTCATTGCTGTAATTACTAGTTGGGGTAGTGGTCTGTCCCGGTAGGATCTTTTGTACTGTAGCTCGAAGTGCGAATAAAAATCCTTGGAGGACCATAATAACAAGCGTTGTGATGAATGCCCACATAAGCCACTTCTTAGCTTTCGTGAGTGCCTCAGGTGCTCCTTGTGCCAACACAAAAGAAAATCCAGTCCATACCCAGATAACAATAAGTGCAGGATAGATGAAGAACTTCATGACAAGGCTGAGTGCTTTTAATATGAAGTCGTAAAGGTTGCTCACCCCTGGAACTGGATTATCAAACTGAGTGGTTTGTGCAAATGTATGGGTGAAATAGCCTCCCTCTGAAAATAATTTGAGTATCTGTATATACTCTGATTTAACTCCAAAGACTGAAAGTATCGTATAAAGACCTCCTCCAATTAACACGACGACAATTAAAAAACCAAAAATAGCATTCCCTGCTTTTTGAAGTGCATCTTTGTATGCATTTGCATTCCCTTGTTGTAGAGAAAACCACGCCATGACGAAGCGATATGCTACGAAGATAAAAAGTAAAGGAAGACCAATACTAAGCACGAGAGTGAGAACTCCTTTTACAATTGCACCGATCCCACCAATCGTACATTTTGGACTAGTAGCTGTCTCACCACATGTAACGATAGAACTTCCTGCAGATTGTGCATTCGCAACCTGGAGTGGGTCAGCAAAACTGGCAAGAATAACAAAGCTAAAAAATAATGGTACAAGATATTTTTTAGTAACTAGATTTCTTAGTAATTTCATACAGTTAATATTTTTTTGCATACAAGTCACGCAATCTTCCAATGAAGACTGTTGTTGCATCGTTTACACCATATCTATAATTGATAATGTCTGAGATCATCGATGTAGTGTAATCTGTTGTCTGCTTGCTATATCTGTCATACCACCCACGTGCAACGAGCATGCTTCGTGCAACAACAGGATCAAGTCCTGCTGTTGCAGCATATGACCTAATAGCTGGAACACCACCTGTGATCTGTGCAATTGCAGGAGAAATACCAATTCCCGCAAAGTCAGCTTCAACAGTGAGTGCTGCCAGAGGATTCTTTGTTGTCTTAAGTGCAGAAAGTACGTACATTCGCATACCTGTTACAAAGGTATTATTACCTCGTGCTTGAGGAAGTGTCGTCATCTGGAAATCTCCACGTGGATTACGAGCACGGAGCGTCTGGTACTCTCCAGAGTAACCGATATACATTGCTAATTTTTCTCCAACAAAAAAGTCAGTTGGGTTGCCAGTTTGTGCTTGCGGCCATGTATATGTTGTTTGACCTGGATCACCAAACTGTGTATAAAAACGATTTGCTGTTGCGAGTGGTAAGACGGCCCCTCCTTGGGTTAACGGTTCATTGGCTTGAACACTAAAATATGTTCCACCTACTCCATCTGCCACTTGCACAACAGGAGTCTGTCCGAGCTGGTACACCATCGTCATCAAAATATCTTTTGTATACGGAATAAATTGCGTTCCAAGTGATATTGCAGATTCAACAAATTGCCCACCTTGTCTAACACTAAGTACTGGGGCAAGAGTTGCCACCTCATCCCAATATACTGGTGGATTAATAATTCCATGCTTTGAGAATAATGTACGATTATAGAAGAGAACCATTGGCTCAATGGATACCGGAAGTCCAAGAGCACCAGATGGAGCAAGTAACACTGAGGCGCCATCTACGTAAGCATCTCTAAATGTTTTTTCTGCCATCTGAAATGGGAGTATCCTATCTGACTGTGAAAGAACAATTTGATGAGGTGCCATAATAAGGTCTGGTCCCTGTCCGCTTGCAACTGCTTCAAGAAGTGTCTGTTCAAACGTAGCTTCAGATACATATCTATATCTCACAGCATATGTTTTTGCTTTTGGATTAAACTCTTGAATGAGTGTATTCATTGCAGATTCTGGTAACGTACCCCAGAGAACAACATCTCCCATTGCTTTTTTTGTACCACTTCCAGGGGTTGGAATTTTTCCTGAAAACATAAGAAAACCAAATAGAGCCGCAAAGAGACCTATTCCAAGTAAGATTTTTGGTAACATAGTATATAGTATATAGTGGCTAGTGGTTAGTGGCTAGTGGAGAGTAGGAAAAGAGTATAGATTATAGAATATAGATAATTTAAACACTAAAAGACTACAACGGATGCCTACGGCATCCGTTGTAGTCTTCTATACTCTATACTCTATAATCTATGTATCTAAGAACTAATTGCCAAAAATGCATAATGATAGTCCCCTGCTGGAAGTCTCTTTTGAATTCTAAATCCATGCTTTTGTACAAGATTTATTGCTTGCTCTTCTTGCACAACATGAGAGCCGTGTGGGCCAAGACCACCATGTGAATCAGTCCAGTCAACAACAAGTAACATTCCTTCAGGTTTGACTAGTCGCGCAATAGTTGTGATAGCTTTATCTATTTTATCGAATTGAAATAATACATTAGAAATAACAACTGCGTCTAAACTATACGCATCTATTGGGATTTCTTTTTCTGCGTCTGCCCATAACATCTCCACGTTCACAATCCCTCGCTTATCAAGTGTACCAGCGAGGGTATGAAGCGCGTCACGATGTACATCAACCGCGTACACTTGTCCTGATATACCAACTTCCTGAGCAAGCGCTATCGTATACACTCCAGTGCCTGACCCAATATCTGCAACTCTATCTCCAGGTTGTAAAAATAATTCACGCACGAGATGTTCTGGTGTAAGAAATGACATATATAGACAGTATATAGTTCACCTCTTCCAGATACTAGTGGATATAAAACTACTATATACTACAAGAGTATGGATTCTTCGAAGAAAAAAATTACTATATTTTATGATGGTCAATGTACTATGTGTTCTTCGCTCATTAGTACGATAACTACAAGTACAAAGCAGGAACAATTTATAGCGAAAGACATGCACACGAGCATACTACCGAAATCTGTTACCTTAGAAGATATCAACAAGGAAATATATGTTACGGACTCGCATGGTGTCGTTTATAAGAATGCTGATGCTATTTTAAAAATTCTCGAGGAATACTTTAACTTGCGTCACCTCACTACGATTGGAAGATTACCCCTACTTTGTACTGTTCTTACTTTTGGATATAACATTGTCGCGACCAATAGACATCTTGTAACAGGAGATCTTAAAAACATTTTTTGGACAAAAGTTACTGTTGCTGTGGCTTGTATTGCAAGTTTACTTATTTCCTCAAAACTCTGGGTAACAGAAAGGGTTTATCCACTAACACCTGTTGCCTCATTTCTTCCAGAAATACATTACCCTTTTGATTATGTAGTTTACGGAATTGTACTACTCATTCTATTGCGACTATTATGTATCCCAAAACCACAGAAAAGTATATGGGTGTGCGTTTTTCTCATTTCCATATTAATGGTGCTCGATCAATCACGACTACAACCTTGGGCAGTGCAATATCTCTTTATATTAGTAACACTCGGTATTTTTTCTTGGAAAAAAGATGATACCTTAGGCAGAATTTCTACACTTACTCTACTAAAAATAATTGTTGCTGGTACATATTTGTATTCTGGTTTACAAAAAATAAATCTTGGATTTATGGCAGATGTAATGCCCTGGCTCTTACAACCAGTAACATCACTACTTCCTAGCATGAACGTACTTGTCCCACTCATTGCAATTTCAGCCCCGTTTATTCAGATATTTTTTGCAATAGGATTACTTACCCAAAAATACAGAAGGGTGTCCCTTATCCTTGCTGTTTCTATGCATATTTTTATACTCATGATGATTGGACCACTTGGACATAATTGGAATGCGGTCGTTTGGCCATGGACAATAGCTATGGCAATATTAGATGTTATCTTATTTAGATCTAAAGATACAATTTCTTTAAAGGAAATTATTTTTTCAAATCTAAATTTGCCAAAGGTGATAATTATTTTATTTTTTATAATTTTGCCATTACTTAGTTTTTTTAATAAATGGGACTCTTATCTTTCTTCTGCGTTATATTCCGGAAACATAACCAGTGGCCAACTCTACATTGGAAAAAATGAAATGGATATACTGCCAAGCGCTATCAGAAATTATTTCACACCAAGCTCAACTACTACGTATGTTGCCGACATTTCCACATGGTCAATGCAAGAACTTCATGTACCATCTTACCCAGAAAAAAGAATATTTAAGAATGTAGCAAAAAAAATTTGCACAGTTACAAATAATTCAGTAACTACCCGACTACACATTCAAGAATATAGAATGTTTAATTCTATAAGAAACCAAGTCTACACATGTTCTCAACTACAGTAACAACACTGCTGTCCCCATAAGTATGTCTTTAGACTTTACCAGTGATAGCTGTAAACATGAAACTTGATACATATCACTCTCTCCTGTAGTATGTCATTCAGACAACAACAGGAGAAAATAAATGTTCGCTGCCAAGCAATTAAAACCGCTGTTTCTAGCAGTCCCAGGTATCGGGGAATGCACCCTTCTTCCTATGAACTTAGTGCCTGCGGAATTCCGAAGCTATGAAAGAATGTTAGCAACAGCTCAAGGTCTTGATCTCACAGAGTTTGATGTACTTTCTCTACTTGAAATTCAACTTTTTTTTAAAGCACTTTCATTTGCTTTGTCAGAACGCGGAGTAAGCACAACTGAAAGTATCTCTGTTATGCTATCAGGTACGCATCTGGCATATCCTAAAATTGATATTGGAATAAGAAATCAACAAATGGAACAGTGCGTGACAACAATGCAATTCTTTTTTTGGAATGATGCTCTCCTGGTAAACGGTGAAGCACTGCTTCCTGGACCAATTGACATGCAGATTGACGAAATTCCAATCGATGAGCGTATCGACAACGAAACAGACGATGTGACCTACTGTCTTTTTCTTGGAACAGCTGATTGTTTCCTGCCGACCAATACATAACCAAAAGCAACGCTTCGCGTTGCTTTTTATTTCCCTAATCAAACCATACAGAACTTATAAAAGATTGAAACTAGCAAGCGAATCCCTCTCCCGTAACTTCATGATTCTCACCCCTTGTGTATCGCGGCCAAGTGTTGGGATAATTTACCCAAGTCTCATAAGAATAACTCCTGTGAAAGTCATAGCCAAAAGTATAACTTTATATTTTGTTAATTTTTCATTATAGAGGAACACCCCTAATAAAGCTGTAACAAAAATATAACCTGCAGTTATAGGGTACACACCTGATAACGGTCCAGCTGAAAGTGCTTTAAGAAACGCAAAGCCGGCAATTGTCATAAAAAATCCACAAACCATAGATATTTTCCAAACATGCCCTACGCGAAATATTGATAAAACTGTTTTTCTCTCAAAAATGTAAATTAATAGAAGTGCAAATAATGAAGCTCCTATGTACTGGTACACAGAGAAATGAAAAATTGTATCGTTCACTGCTCCAAATTTCTGTACCACCTTTGAAAGAGTGCTAGCAACTATAATACCTAAACCCAAAGAAACAGACTGAGTATCAAGCACAAGACCACCTTTCTTCTGAGAATAGAGAAAAACTGAAAATATTATAATTAAGGTTGCGACAGCTTGTAACAGAGATACCTTTTCAGCAAGTAACATTACACCAATTAATACGGTGAGAACATTACCCAAAGATGAAGTCACTGGGAGCAGTGTATTTGTTTCTATTCTGTGCAAAAGAATTTTTTGCAACGCCATAGTGATAGCAAATAACGCTCCCCAAAGTAGACCGTAGTAAGAAACAACTGCGAGGCTTTCATTTTTTGCAAAAATACTAAATACAACAAGTGAAAATCCAAGTGAAAAAAAATTAACTAAAAATGTCGAATGTAAAGAGCTGTACCCTTTGAACGAAGGCATCTTGTACAATGACATCGAAATTCCAACAGATACCATTGCTATAAAAGCATAGGATACCCAATCCATAAACTACAACAAATTGAAAGACGCAAGACTGTCCCCATCCCGTAACTTCATAATCCTCACACCTTGTGTATCGCGACCAAGAGTTGGAATTGATTCTACTTCAGTACGAATTACTTGAGAATCTTTTGATACCGCTAGTAATTCTTCATTCTCAGAAGTTACCACACGAGCGACCATGAGCTTACCAGTCTTCTCTGTTACCTTCACTGTCTTGATACCACTTCCGCCACGCTTCTGAAGTTTGTATTCTGAAAGCTTTGTTTTCTTACCGTACCCATTTGCAGTCATGATCAGAAGTTCTGCATTCTTGGTTCCTGTCTTTATTTTATCTGCTGCAACAATGAAATCCCCCTTATCAAGCTTCATACCAATTACTCCTCCTGCAGTACGTCCCATCTCTCTTACATCATTATGACTGAAACGAATTGACTGTCCACCTTGAGTTGTAAGAATCACACTGTCTTGGTCGCTCACAAAAAGTGCCGCAAGGAGCTCATCCTTCACATCAAGCTTAATTGCAATCAATCCATTTCGACGGACATCCTTGAAGCTCTCTGCTGCGGACTTCTTCGTTGTTCCATCTTTTGTAATCATCATAAGAGAAACTCCAGCGAGTTCTTTCATGTCCTTTGGCATCGCGAGAATACTTGTCACTTTTTCTCCATCAGATAATTGAAGGAAGTTCATAATACTCTTACCACGTGTTGCACGCTTCCCTTCTGGAAGGTCATACATCTTCATTTGGTACGCCTTTCCTTTATCAGAAAAGAAGAGAAGGTCAGAATGAGATGACGTAGAGAGTGACATCGTCACGAAGTCTTCTTCTTTTGTATTTAAATCTACAACACCTACTCCACCACGCTTTTGTGTACGGAATTCTGACGGGTCCGTTCGCTTCACATATCCACCTGATGTATAAACGAGTACTTCTTCTTTATCTGCAATCAAATCTTCAGGATTAAATTCCTTTGCTTTATGCTTAACTATTTTTGTACGACGCTCATCACCATACTTTTCTCTAATATCAGCGAGCTCTCCTTTGATAATAGAAAGCATCTTCTTCTCTGACTTAAGGATTGATTGGAGTTCTGCAATAAGAGCTTGTACAGCCTTTAGGTCATCTTCTATTTTCTTTCGCTCTAGACCGGCAAGACGCTGGAGCTTCATTTCAAGAATTGCTGTTGCTTGAATCGTAGAGAACTTCCACTTTGACATAAGCTTTGCATGTGCGTCCGGTGTATCTTTTGACGCACGGATAGTCTTGATGATTTCATCAATATGATCAAGTGCCTTCTTAAGACCAAGTAAAATATGTTCCTTCTCAAGCGCACGCTTGAGGTCATACTCTGTACGACGACGAACAACTTCTTTTCTGTGGCCGACGAATGCTTCAAGTGCACCTTTAAGAGCAAGAGTCTGAGGAATACCGTCGACAAGTGCCACCACGTTGTAATGGAATGTACTTTCAAGCTCTGTATGCTTGTAGAGATAGTTAAGAACCTTCTGTGGCTGTGCGCCGCTCTTAAGGTCAATCACCACACGAATATCTTTTGTTGACTCATCACGAAGACCTTTGATGCCTTCTATCTTTTTATCTCGCACAAGGTCAGCAATGTTTTCAATTAAATTACTCTTCACTACACGAAATGGAATCGAAGTAACAATGATTTGGAATTGCCCGCTCTTTGTTTCAAAAATTTCTGCTTCACCTCGTACCACTACCCCGCCACGTCCTGTTGCGTATGCCTGACGAATATCTGATTGACCAAAGGCAATACCTCCTACTGGAAAGTCAGGCCCCTTCACGTGCTCACAAAGGTCTTCGGTGGTAGCGTGTGGATTATCAATCAAGTGTACCGTTGCATCAATCACTTCACGTAAATTGTGTGGCGGAATGTTTGTCGCCATACCAACCGCAATACCAAGCGTTCCGTTAAGAAGTAGACTTGGAACAGCTGTAGGCAAAACTCTCGGTTCTTTTTTAGTGCCGTCGTAGTTTGGCTCCATCTGCACAGTGTCTTTTTCAATATCACGAAGCATCTCCATTGAGATCTTACTCATCTTAGCTTCTGTATATCGATATGCCGCTGCTCCATCACCATCGAGTGACCCGAAGTTTCCTTGCCCCATCACAAGCGGATATCTGTATGAAAAATCTTGCGCACTTTTTACCATCGCATCATACACTGACGCATCTCCGTGAGGGTGATAGTTACCGAGCACATCTCCAACGATCGTCGCTGACTTTCGGAATTTCGCTCCAGGAGTGAGTCCCATATTATTCATCGCAAAAAGGATTCGGCGGTGCACTGGCTTAAGTCCATCACGCGCATCAGGGAGTGCTCGAGATGTGATAACACTCATCGCATAGTCAAGATATGCTGTGCGCATTTCTTCGGCAATATTTACTTGTTTCAGGCCAGTACGAGTGACTTCAGGAACCGGTGATTCTTCTTGTGGGGATGTCTTTTTTGCCATATTCAAGTGTTAGTATAGTGGCTATAAGTATAGCATAAAACCTAATTCAAAACCAGTCACTGACTTCTATAATTATGTATACATTTACCAAAATAATTCTGTTTTCAAACCCATTTACTGCTGTATATTTTGTGCAGGTTCTTCGCTTGGAGTTGACTGCGGAGTGACTTCAGTACCGCCTTCAATAACGTCTTTCGAATACATTTCTTTACCTTCTAAAAAAGAATCTTTCGTTGTCTTAAGTGCTTGCATACGCATACCGACTTCTTTCAAAAAACCGTCCATCATCTGCCCTGGAGAAATAGTGTCTACTTCTTTTTCTTGTTGTTTTTCTACCACAACAGAATCCTGCGCTGAGTACTTGTCACGGAAAAAGCCATAATCAAAATATAAAATAATCGAACCTAAAAACAAGGTTACCGCTCCAGAAAAAACAATAGCATACACGTGCTGCATATGTTTCGGTTGTCGTCGCAACACAGCGAGCCAATGTTTGAAACTGAGGAATTTTTTATACGGTTTCATCGAAGTATTGATAAGAGTATACAACACATGGCAGAATCTATAAGTGACAGATCGCAGGCTGTAAATGTAGAATACGAAGGTATTACCGGCAAGATACTTTTAATCTCTTGTCAATATATCTATTTCGAAATATCTCTAACAATAAAATTACCTTAGATTCAAGGAGCTTAGAAATATACTGAGGGAAACGTACACAGTAAGTACGGTGACTGAGGGAGATTTCGTAGCGACACAGAAGATGAGGTAATTTTATTGTTAGAGTTCGTGGAAGAGAACAACTTCGCCAAGCTTCCCATCGATATCTTTTTTCTTAATGGTTAGTTTCTCAACTGGGTCTACTTTTTCGTTCCCTACTTCTTTTAGGAAAATCGGGAGAGATTGTTCGTTATAATCCATCGGAATAATAAGCTTTGGCTCAAGTGATACTGCAAGCTTGTATGCATCATATGCATTAAGCAAAAATCCATCTTCTCCAACTGGGACAAACAGCACGTCAGTCTCATCAATAACCTCCTTATGCTCAGGTAGAAGCATGACAGAAAGTGCGCCTAGGAATGTTACACGAATGCCGTCAATCGTGAAGACATAACTCGTGTTTTGGAATTCTTTCTCTTTTTTACCTTCGTGTAACTTCGTTGCTGTTGCAAAACCTTTGATAAAAATATTCTGAACTTCATATTCCCCTGCACCACGAATAACAAATGGCGTCTTACTTCCCATTTCTGTTTGTTCTGCACCGTTGTAGTCTGGATGATTGGCGGTAATAAGAGTTACGTCCGCTCCATATTTACTCAACTTTCCTTTCCCTTCTTTAGAAACTGGATTAATTGCAAACGTAAGGTCCCCAACTTGTAATTTAAAGTGTTGTCGTCCGTAGTGAGTGATTATCATAGATAGATACAAGCATACCATTTGATATACCTTTTTGACGATACTTGACTAACATGTAAATTTAGTGTATAATGAATATATTGTACCTTTTGGAGAAAAGAATGCCTGAAGAAAAAAAAGCTCTCCTTCCTGGAGTGCGAATCGTCCCCGTATCGTCACTTCCGAAGCCACTCATTGGCTCCGATGCGGAACATCTTGCATTGCGAGCTATTCTGGACTTTGTTTCAACAATTCCTGCAGCAACGTGTGACCTCCCTGTCCATGAACTGTATGAGGAATTCAAGGCCTGAACCTCAAATCAGCCCCAAGCAGCGACCACCAGTCGCTGCTTTTTTTATACCAATATCCAAAATACCCTTATTTATCATACTTTTACAACTACTTTAATCAATTTTACTCGTCAATTTACTTGACAAAATCTATATTTCATGTATAATATACTATGAAGGATGTGGGTTAATAAAACTTTACATTCGGTGTTCCGTATCATCAACAACCAAGGAAAATAAATGATTCTGGCGACAAATTCTGGTATTCTGGTTCACACCCATGGACTGCCAATGACGTCAGCGTTTCGCAACACGCTGAATGAATTTGCTGGTAAGAAAATCTTCCCAATTAGCCCCGGTGTTAGCTGGAACGAAACCCTGACTCCTGTGCCTTCAAAACCGGAACCTCGTCGCCTGACCATTCTGACTGAGCCTCGCGCTCGTGACGAGTGGACAATCCAGATGTCCTGCAAGGCGCGCCGTGGTCCTGACTGGAAGGAAAGCCCTGTTGGCAATTTCTACCAGAGCAATGGCCGGCGCGGCCGCAAAAACAAGTACAAGAACCGCAATTACCGTGCTGAACTTGTGATCGATTGATCAACAGCTTAGCACAACGACCACCACCGACTCACGTCGACGGTGGTTTTTCATTTGATTTTTTAAGCGTAAAAATCACGTCAAAATGAGCACATTTTGACGTAAATTTTGTATTAAGCAAAATGATGTCAAAATTAGCAAATTTAGACACAGACTTTTTTATAGATTAAATCACGTCAAAACTAGCAAGTTTTGACATCAACTTTTTATACATACACTTTACCAAGACCAACCCTATTTCCTTGCGTTTTAATGTAAAAAGAAGTAGTATTACTACCATCTAATTAATAGATAGCGATCTGGCCTAATCCCCAGCCCCAGTTTTAAATACATGGAATAAAAACCATATAAAACTGGAACTGGGCCACCAGACCGAAGGGTTAACCGCCTTTTCGTGGCGGTCATTTTTTATTAGCGACGTAAAGCGAGTAAAGTGGAAAAGTAACCTTTTCCACTTTCGAGCCGAGGAGCTAAAAAGATTATTCTTTTTTTCAGGAAGATTAATGCGACCCTTGTAGAATCTGATAACAATTTATAATGACAACAACTACAGTTACAAAAGGAGAACAAATCATCGCGCCATACGCGATTGATGCAGTAATTTTTAAAGAAGAAGACATCACAGAAGGTATCGTTGTAGCGATTGAAAAATCAGCTCTCTATATCGACCTCGGTATTGCAGGAACAGGTATCATCTATGGTATCGAGTTCATGAACGCACGTGATGTTATCAAGCGTATTAGTATCGGTGATACTATTTCAGCGAAGATTGTACTTCGTGAAAACAAAAACGGTTATGTAGAACTTTCTCTTAAGGAAGCTCGTCAGGCCCTCATGTGGAACGATGCAGAACAAGCAATCAAAGATAAGAGAATCATGGACCTTGTTATCAAGGATGCCAACAAAGGTGGACTTATCATCGAATGGCAAGGTATGTCAGGATTCCTTCCTGCATCTCAGCTTAAAGAAGACAAGTACCCTCGCATCGAAGATGGTGACAAGGATAAGATTCTCCGTGAGCTTAAGAAGCTTATCGGAACTCGTATCTCTGTTTCTATCATCAGCGCTATTCCAAAAGAAGGTAAACTTATCTTCTCAGAAAAGGATGGTGGATCTTCAAAAGAATCTAAAGATGTTGTTCTTGGAACATACACTGTTGGAGATGAAGTTGAGGGAACCGTTACTGGTGTTGTAGAGTTCGGTATCTTTATCAAACTTCCAGATGGTGTTGAAGGTCTCGTTCACAAGAGTGAAATTGACTGGGGTCTTGTTGAAGACACAAAGGCACACGCTCGTGTTGGAGAAAAGGTAAAGGCGAAGATTATTGAAGTAAAAGACAATAAGATTTCACTTTCACTTAAGGCTCTTAAAGAAAACCCATGGAAGGAAGCTGCTAAGAAATACAAGAAAGGTGACGAAGTTGCTGGTGTTGTGATTAAGTTCAACAAGCACGGAGCACTCGTATCTATTGAAGAAGGAGTAGCTGGACTTGTTCACGTATCTGATTTCGGAGATGAAGCAAAACTTCGAACAGAGCTTACCCTTGGGAAGAGTTATAAGTTCTCTATTACTTTGTTTGATGCAAATGAAGAGAGAATGACGCTTACCTACGGAGATAAGAAGTAGCTAGACTGTAGATCGAGACGGCTTGGCCGCGAAGATGTCCAAAGCCACCAGGCGAAGGGACCAGCAGACTGTAGTCTAGATGCGATAGAAATACAAAAGCGCGACCGAAGGTCGCGCTTTTGTATTTGTGTTTGTCATTAATTCACAATTTACAATAATTTGACTTATTATACAAAACATGTTATAATATAAAAATTGCAATTTGTGGAGGTTCATCGTGAGCCAAAAATCAATTTCTGAAATACTGACTGGATTAACCTCAGATCAGCAAAAAGCGATACTGAAACTTCTAGAAAATCAGAAAGGAAGAATGTTCATTGGAATCTTTCCAGAGACAACTGCATCTGACTTTCGTACTGTTAACAGTTTGAGAATAACTGATGAAGCAAAAGCAAATTCCAACGAGCAAGCACTCTTCGCACTCTGCGGCTACGACCCCTCTAACACATAATTAAGCACCCTGCTTACGTGTTACAGGGGTCTTTTTATATGCCTCAACAAACGCTACCATTTTTTCATACTCATGAATAAGCACGGTTCGGTTTGGATCAGCAACTAAACTCTTTAAGTATCCAATATTTGAGTAAGCATTTTCTCCAATAGCTGTCATAAGATCTAGGAAATAAGCCCTATATGCTTTATTAAATTTCTCCGGCTGATTAATATTAAATTTATCTCCTGCTATTTGAGTAATACACTCACCTAACATTGACCCTACATTTTCTATATACTCAGCATGCTTTGCAACAATTACTTTCGCACGCTCTACCCCTAAAACACCATGTTGATTTTTGTAACATTTAACATTCGCTTTTTTACCAGCCAGTAAAAACTTTTTTCTAAATGTTTCAATTTTTTTCTGTAGCCCGTCTCCGTATGCAGTAGTCGTATCTATAAGAAAGGTCATCTTAGATGGGGCGTTTTGAAGTGAAACAGGCGCTTCTGTTTCAAGCCATTTATTATCAACTTCTATTACAAGATCAATAAATGTATTACCTTGATCATCTTGTTTTGCAGTCTTAGTAACTTTTGCATTCAAATATTCACCTAGTCTACCTTGTGCATTTGCAAATAATGGCAACGATTCGGCGAGTTCAGTTGCTGGTCCATGGTGAAGATTATTAACAAAAGCATCTTTTATTGTATCTTGATGCGAAGTTACTGCATGCTGTTGATACCATGCTTGTAAATCTACTCCTTGTTGCTTATATGGCTCAAGGTACGAATATATTGTCTCGTGACGGTTGACTTCTTTATCACTTTCAACGGCACGTAAAACCGTTTTAATATTTTGAACATTTACTGCTGGAGAAGATTCATTATTACTTACTGGTGTTACACTTTTTGGAGCTCTTTGAAATACCATATATATTATAAGTTGATTAATTCATCCTATTATACACCTCCATTGCTTTTTGATACCCTTGTTCAACAATTATCGTAATACTTCCAAGCACACGTGTTGCAATAACACGTACCAATTCCTCCTCTTTCTCACTAATTGGACCGAGAACATACCCTTGCACCCCCATACCGTGCGGTGGCTTAACTGTGTCCCCGTCTACATCAGGTGGAGCAATTCCAATTCTGATTCTGATAAAATCTTTTTTTCCAAGTGCTTCAATAATACTCTTAAGACCATTATGTCCCCCATCTCCCCTGTCATGAGAAATACGAAATGCTCCGTATGGTAAATCTTTATCATCATACATCACGATAATTTCTCGTCCTTCATGATATCTAAGATACTCTCTCACTGCACTTCCACTTTCGTTCATAAATGTAGAAGGAACCATGATTTCAAGAGAAGGAATTTTCATCACTTCATCTTTAATCATTGCAAGTAACACACGTGCAACATTATGCCGAGTGCGTGCATATTTACCTCCTGGGTTACCGAGTGGGATGAGTGTGTACATCATGGTGTGTAGTATACAATGGACAGCGCTTAGCTGTTAGCTGTTGGCTTGTAGCCATACAAATAAAAGTAAGTGACGACTTCGTCGTCACTTACTTTTATTTTGTTGTCTGTATTTTTGTATTTGCTAAGGGCTAATAGCTGACAGCTAAATGCCATTCTTGCATCTCTTCTAACAACTCTATATACTGGGCACACAATGTTTTCTTCTATCTCAAATGTCATCTTAAATTCCGTTTCCGACATGACACAGAATCCGGTTTCAATGACAATTTTTGGAATCCTTTCCATCATTGTTGTCGCACTTAGTATCGCAATGTTTTCTTCGCCAGTTCGTGATGGTCTCGTCAAGATCAAGTTACTTGAAGAAGACGAAGAACCTTCATCACTCCTTATTTGGATTATTGGTATCATTATTTTGGTAAAATTAGTCCAGGCGTTTATCATTCAACCATTTATCGTAGACGGTGCGTCAATGCTTCCGACCTATCACAACAAGGAATTCCTTTTGGTTGATAAATTTTCTTACAGAATTAAAAATCCTGAACGTGGAGATATTATGATTTTTAAACTCTATGAAAATAACAGTAATCCATACGAAGGAAAACATCTCATCAAGCGAGTTATTGGACTTCCTGGGGAACATATTGTTGTAAAAAATGGAATCACCACTATTTATAACAAGAATAATCCAAATGGATTTATCTTAGACGAACCGTTTGTTTCATTTAAAGAAACAACTAAAGATGCTGATATTACACTCGACGAGCACCATTACTTTATGATGGGAGATAATCGGGCACAGAGTTATGATAGCCGAGATTGGGGCGCGCTTGACGAGGTCAATATTAAAGGGCAAGTACTCTTTAGGGTATACCCTTTCAAACAGGCAGGATATGAGCCCGGTCGATATTCTTTTAGTAAATAACAGTAGGAACTTGCAAGTAACCATAAACCAAACAGTATGAACGAAAACGAAAAACAATCAAAGAAAGAAACTCCAACATCACTCAAAGGAATGGAAGACCTTATTGACGACAGATATTATGCCTTTCAAGGTCTTTTTGAAAAAGCTCAAGAGGTTGCCGTGTACTACGGATTCAAGCCAATTGAAACCCCTATTTTAGAACATGAGGAGGTTTTCGTTTCAGCAATTGGTGAAGGAACAGATATTATCGACAAAGAAATGTACACCCTTAAAACAAAAGGTGGCGACAAGCTAGCAATGCGCCCAGAATATACGGCGGGAGTTATGCGAGCGTATCTTGAACATGGTATGCAGACACTACCCCAACCAGTTATGCTCTATTCTTATGGTCAGACATTTCGCCATGACAAACCGCAGCGTGGTCGTTGGCGTCAGTTCAGACAATTTAACCTAGAAATACTCGGAACATCTAAGTCTATCGCAGATGCACTTGTTATCCGTACGCTGACAACTATTTTAGAAGAATATGGTTTCAAGGATCTCATTGTTGACATTAACTCAATGGGAGACAAGGAGACTCGCCCAGCATTTATTAAAGAGCTCACCAATTACTACAAGAAACATCTTGATGGTTTGTGTAAGGATTGTCATGAGAGACTCAAGACTAACCCACTTCGTCTTTTGGATTGCAAACAAGAACAGTGCCAGCCGTTTAAGGAAAATGCCCCTTCATCTATTTCATTCTTATCTAATGATGCACGTAGTCACTTCAAAGAAGTGCTTCAGTATCTCGAAGAGATGGGCATTGCTTACAGAGTGAATAATAGTCTTGTTCGTGGGCAGTCATACTATACTCGTACGGTCTTTGAAGTTATCAAAGTAGAAACTGATGACAGTGGTAAAGAGAAAGAGCTGACAATTACCGGTGGAGGTCGCTATGATAACCTCGCAAGAATGATGGGAAGTAAAAAGGATGTTCCAGCAATTGGTACAGGATTAAGTATGGAACGCATCATGATGTTCCCTGAGTGTAAGCATATTACACCGAGAATTATGAAGACTCCAAAGGTGTACTTCATTCAACTAGGATTCGAAGCCAAGCTTAAAAGTCTCTGTATTATGGAGACACTCCGAAAGAATCGTATCCCTGTCTACCAGTCGATCTCAAAAGATTCTCTTGGAACACAACTTGCAGCTGCTGAAAAAATGGAGACACCCTACTGTATTATTTTCGGACAAAAAGAAGCTATGGATAACACAGTGATTGTCCGTCACATGGCAACTCGTTCACAAGACAATGTTAAAATAGACGCGCTGTCTGATTACATTAAGCATTTGAAATAAAAATAAGTTTACAGACAAGAGCGACCCTTCGGGTCGCTCTTGTCGTTGACACCTATGTATTTCAACTGTAGTATACATGACTATCTGTTCGTTACTAGGAGAATTACATGCGAATAAAAATTGGTCTTGATTTTGACGATGTTTTGTTTGATTTCAACACTGGGATGATGAAATTCCATAACGATACCTACGGCACTTCATATACGTTAGCAGACATCACGAAATGGGACTTCAAGGAACTCTGGCAATGCGATGCCGACGAGAGCTTACGGCGGATGCGTGCGTTTGTCGTTTCAAAATATCACGATCAAGCATCACCGATAGAAGGAGCTATCGATGCTGTACGTTATTTACGACAAAGATACGACATACATATAATCACAGCCAGGGACAAGGTGATCTGTCCCCAAACATACAAAGTTGCAGATAAATTTTTTTCAGGAAGTTTCCAAGGTGTTCACTACATGCACGATAACGACAAAAACGTACTTGGAACCAAAGGAGACATCTGTAGAGATCTTGGCATTGGGATAATGGTAGAGGACTCCTTGGCGAACGTAGAAACATTATCTGCTTCAGGTATCACAACCCTTCTCTTTGATAGGCCCTGGAATCAGAAGGATTCCCTTCCTACTCATGTGGTTCGTGTCTTTGGATGGAATGATACCCTTGCAAAAATCAAAGATTTTTTCCATTAATCAAACTCTTACGAATTTAAGAAAGAGCTACACCAGAATCCTCTGGTCTAGCTCTTTTTTTATGGTTGTATTTAACAATACTTTATGATAGAATTGCACCTATATATGTCAAACGTCAACGTAGAAGTAAAAAAGAACTCAAGCGAAAACGCTCTTTCTTTGATCCGTCGTTTCCAAAAACGAGTTCAGGAATCTGGTGTTTTACCTCGTGTTCGTGGAATCCGTTATAACGACCGCCCACTTTCAGTCCTTAAGACAAAGCGAGCTAAACTTAAAAAATTAGCTAATCTTGCAAAGTACGAAGAAGATAAGCGAATGGGAAAGGTTGTTGAAAGAAAGAAAGGACGAAGATAATACAAATATGAGAGGAGCGCCGAAGGCGCTCCTCTCTGATTTTTAAGCGTAAAAATCACGTCGAAACTAGCAAGTTTCAACGTAAAGTTATACTATAATAACAATCATGAAAATTCTTGAAAAGAAAAATCTATCTATCATGCGAAAAAAAGGAGAGCTGCCTTTGATTCCTTATGAAACCATTAAAAATACACTACTTGGAAAAACTTACTCTTTAACTATTATTTTTTGTACACCTAAGGAATCACAGGAACGAAACAAAATATACCGAGACAAAGATTACCCAACAAATATTCTTTCATTTCCCTTATCAGAAACAGAAGGTGAAATCTACATCTCGCTCTCAACAGCACGAAAAGATGCGAAGAAATTCGAGATGACGTACCTACAATTCCTCCACCTTCTCACTATTCATGGAATGCTTCATTTGAAAGGACACGAGCATGGTAGTACAATGGAGGAGCAAGAACATAAGTATCTAACTAAATTTTTCCGTGGCTCGTAATCAAGATGTAATGATAATTGGTATTGATATTGGAAGTGGTAACCTACGCGCAGTTGGGGCTATTCGACATGAGACAAAAAAATACCCCTCAGTTGTAGCAACTTTCAAAAAATCTCTTGATGGCATGGATAGAGGAAATATTTTAGACGAGCTAGAAGTTGCTAATGCAATTGCTGAAGCAATTGCATCCCTAGAGGAACAATCCGGCGCTTCTACAGTCCATACCCTTGTATCGCTCGGTGCAACAGGACTATCTTCTCACCACGCAAGTGGGTATGCTCAAGTCTCGCGCGGCGACGCCTCAGTGACTGACCTTGATATCGAAAATGCTATCAAAGATGGTAATCGTGCTATTCCTGATATTCGTAACAAATCTATTGTGCACGCCATTCCAATGGACTACAAAGTGGATGGCAATAAAATCCAAGGGAATATCATCGGTGTCCGAGGAAACAAACTAGAGACGAAAACACTTTTTGTTACCTACCCACTTCAGTGTATGACAGTGCTCAAAAAAACACTTGAGCGAGCAGAAGTGAGAGTAACTGATATTGTTGCTGGACCAATTGCAGAAAGTATTCCCCTTCTTACCAAGAAACAAAAAATAGCAGGCGTTGCGCTCATTAACATAGGTCAAGCCGTAACATCGTTACTAGTATATGAAAAGAATATCCCTCTTCTTGTTTCAACGATTGCAGTCGGAGGTGATGATATCACAAAAGATATTGCACTTGGCATGAAAGTAACATTGGAAGAAGCAGAGGAGATGAAATGCGGACGCGCGACACATGCATATTCAACAAGAAAAGTTGAGGAAATTATTGAGGCACGACTTGAAGACTTGTGTAAGAAAATTACAAAGGAACTTACACGTATTATGCGCAGTGAATTACTTCCAGCTGGAATAATTATAACAGGGTCTTCATCGCTTGTTCCTCGACTTGAACATGTGTTTAGAAATGAATTACGACTCCCAATAAAAATAGTAACGAACGAACTTGTCAGAATCACTGAAGATTCTTTACGAGACGGTGGTTGGGCACGAAGTTATGGACTAACATTTCTAGCTCCTCATGACTCTGAAAAGGACGTTATTAAAGACCTGATAACATCAATTTGGATACGTGTCAAAAGAGTGCTTTCTCAGTTTTTACCTTAATTTATATAGGCTTTTTGGTGTATTTGGTGCGAAAAGTCAACTTTGCAAAAAAAGTCCCCAGTTGGTATAGTTATCATATAATAACGTAATGATATCTAATCCCCTATGGCAAAAGTAAATCCAGAAATTGAAAGCTTCGCACGCATCAAAGTAATTGGTATCGGAGGAAGTGGTAAAGGAGCTCTTAACCACATGATCAACTCTAAACTTCAAGGAGTTGAATTCATTGCGATGAATACTGACACACAAGATCTTCATCATTCACTTGCTGAGAAAAAAATTCACATAGGGAAAAATCTTACGAAAGGTCTCGGGGCTGGTATGGACCCAGAAGTTGGAAAGCGTAGTGCAGAAGAAACTCGTGAAGAAATCCAAGACGTCATTAAAGGTGCTGATATGGTATTCATTGCAGGAGGAATGGGTGGAGGAACAGGAACAGGTGCTGCACCAGTTGTTGCATCAGTTGCAAAAAATGAAGGCATCTTAACAATCGGAGTTGTTACAAAACCATTCTTCTTCGAAGGAGCGTCTCGTATGAAGCTCGCAGAACAAGGCCTTGAAGAACTCGAAAAGGAAGTTGATGCACTCATCGTTATCCCTAACGATAGACTACTTTCTGTTATTGATAAAAACACAACTGTTAAACAAGCGTTTGAAATGTGTGACGAAGTACTCAAGCAAGCGGTGGAAGGAATTTCAGACATCATCCGTACAGCAGGGACAATTAACCTCGACTTTGCAGATATTAAGAGAATCCTTAAAGATTCAGGAACAGCACTTATGGGTGTTGGGCGTGGTATGGGAGAAAACCGCGCACGCGAAGCTGCAACTGCAGCTGTTAACTCACCGTTACTTGATGTTTCTATCCACGGAGCAAAAGGAGTTCTCTTTGCGATTTATGGCGCGGAAGATCTTGGGATGTTTGAAGTTCAAGAAGCCGCAAAGATTATCACTGAGTCAGTAGACAAGGATGCAAAAATTATATTCGGTATTGCAACTGATGCCACTCTTAAAAAAGATGAAATAAAAGTTACTGTTATCGCAACAGGATTTCCAAGTGGTTTCATGAATCGCGGACACTCTCCACTTGAACATACAGGAACAAGTATCCATGAAGAAATTGCTAAACGTGATGAGCAGTATCGTCCAGAGAAACAAACAGAGAAAGTAGAGTCAATTAGAGATACCATAATTGAAGCAA
>CAYXKW010000010.1:22659-43614 GCA_964464695.1 uncultured Candidatus Saccharibacteria bacterium | reverse complement strand
CCAGAAACGGCATCCTCTTTAACAATTCTTGGCTTTGATGGCAAAATGATAGAATGTGAAGACATATAGAATGTAGGTATTCTTAAAGGTTAATAGAAGTTAATAGTGACGCACCTTGCACTTTATACAGTAAAGTTGCTTCATTCTAACCCGAAATTGCAAAATATGCAAGTGTATAGCAGATAATAGTGAGTAACTACAGGCAGATTCACTAAAGAGTCTTATCTTGAGTAGTACTCAAGGACTTTTTGTGTATCAAACATACCTTCGATTTCACGAATTTCTGCTTTCACAACTGCAGAAAACTTCTTCGGGTCAACAGTAAGCACGTAACTTGGCTGTGCAGCCGTTAGCTTCTCTTCAAGTAGTGTAAACAATTTTGTAGACTTACTACCCTCACGGATAGCAATAACGTCTCCAATTTTTACTTTATGTGAAGCAATGTTAATACGACGACCGTTCACAATAATGTGACCGTGTGACACCATCTGTCGAGCAAGCGCGCGAGTGTTCGCAAAACCAGCTCTATACACGATGTTATCAAGTCGTGATTCAAGTTGACGCACTAGTTTAAGCGCTGGAGTAACTGACCCTTCACCAGTCTCGTGAGAAAGCGTAGCTACTTTTACGTATGCTGCAAATTGCTTTTCCATAAGTCCATATGTGTGGCGGATCTTTTGCTTAGCTCGAAGCTGTTCACCGTATTCAGACACATTAGAACGATGCTTTCGTTCACTATCAAGTCTTCCTGGAGCATATGGACGCTTTTTGAAGGCGCACTTCTCTCTCCCACAAAGGGATTCTCCAAGACGACGACAAGTTTTGCAAGTTATTCTACTCATATAATATTAAATGTGACGCGGCTTACGAGGCTTAGGACCATTATGCGGAACTGGCGTCTTATCAATAATAGAAACGATATCTGTACCAAAGGTAGAAAAACCTCTGATAGCACTTTCACGTCCTGAACCTACACCTTTAACAATAACGTCAACGGTTTTGATTCCAAACTGCTGAGCTTTTTCACCAATAAGCTCTCCAATCTTTGAAGCAGCAAATGGTGTCCCTTTCTTAGCACCCTTAAATCCAAGTGCGCCAGATGAAGACCAAGCAATAATATTACCTGACTTATCAGCAAGTGATAGACGAGTGTTGTTGTAAGTAGACTCAACAAAGAGTGTTCCTTCAACAATCTTTTTCTTAATTGCCTTAGCAAGTGATCGTGCCTTAAGAGCACTATCAACGCCAGAGCTATTCTTTTTTACGATACGTTTCTTTCCCATATAGTTGTATAATTATTCTTTAGATCTGTTTTTTATGTCTTTTCAGTCTTTCGGCGTCCACTTCCCATAGTACGGCGAACGTTTCCACGTACGGTTCGACTGTTAGTCTTTGTGCGCTGTCCACGGGCTGGTAAATGTCGTAGGTGACGGATTCCACGGTATGCCTTAATATCTTTAAGACGCTTGATATTCTGTTGAGTCTCTCTCTTGAGATCACCTTCAGTCTTGAAGAGTTCAATTTCACGTCTGATAAGATTTTCTTGATCAGCGGTAAGTTCTGTTGTTCTCATTCCCATCTCAAGTCCAAGCTTCTTGATGATAGTCATAGCACGTGGTCGTCCAACTCCATATACAGCCGTTAAGGCAATTTCGAGTCTTTTATTTTCTGGGAGTGTAATACCTGAGATACGCATAGTGATTATTAAAATTTAGAATTGTAGAAAGTTAACCTTGAGATTGCTTGTGCTTAGGATTCTCACAAATAACACGAAGAACACCTCCTCTTTTGAGCATTTGGCATTTTGAACAAATTGTCTTTACGGATGATCTTACTTTCATGAGAAATGTGGGATAAATTATACTACACCTTGATAAATAATGCAAATTGACTAGAGTCGTTTAATGATTCTACCTTTTCCTCCGTACGGGTCAATCTGTACAAGTACCTTGTCCCCCACGAGAACCTTAATCTTGTGAACGCGCATACGTCCACCTAAATACGAGATAAGAGATTTTCCATCTGCACTTTGGATACGAAAAAGAGTAGCGGGAAGCGCCTCGATGACTCGACCTTCCATTGTTTGAATTTCTTCTTCTTCGTTTGTATCCATAGGTAAGAGTATCTCAGTGTATCAGATAACTCATTGATTATCAACGCTTAGGAAGAGATTCATTAACAATCAACTTTGAAAGGTCAGATGGGAAGCTAGAAAGCCACATTGGCGAGAAGCTAATCTCAGCACTTTCTATTGAATTAATTGATTTCATAATTGTTTTAAATTCATCACGTTTTTTTCCTTTTACTAGTTCCTTTATAGCGTCTGCATCACTCACCCACACCACACGAGGCTTCCCTTCAATGAGAATTGGCAATGTACTGGTGCCCAAAACATGGTCTGTTGGCTTTCTCGTAAAGACAAGAGTATCTGTGTATGTTAATCGTACAGGAGCACTATCATAGTCACCAAGATTCTTAGCAATTGCTTCTGCAAGTTTTGGACCGTTAGCCATAATAATGTTTCCGGTTCCTGTCACTTTGTACACTGCAGTAGCTCCGCTTAATATTTCATTTGAATTATCCTCGTAGGTGACTTCAGTCGCACCATAGAGTGGAACTACTCCGTCTTTTTTAATAGCTAAAGCATCTGTTTGAATTTCTTTAGAAAGCTCAAGAGCAAGGGAATCTTTTGCAGCATTTAAATCAGCCAATGAAACTGTAGAAACATTTCCAGAAGACCCTCCAGCAATTACACCTTTTGATTTTGCGTAAAATGCTGATTCGCGTGGTGAACCTTTAAAACCAGGAATAGAAAACGTTGTGTTATCAATGTTGTACTCTGCACCATTACTATCTGCATACACTGTTACTTCTATTGACCCAGGGGTTCCATTTTTCATTCCAGGAACTTCGATTGATTGATTGATTCGGTAAATCTTACCTTTTGCAGACTCAAAGCGGGTATTTTTTATAAGTTTTTGAGGCTGGGCATCGTAATTATTATAAATAGTTATTTTCCCTGACGCTTTTGCTTCTACTTTTTTAGCTTCTGATAATGAAAGTGTCTTTGATTTTGTGGCAGAAACTGTTTGAACACTAAAAGGGACACTACTAGGATCTAGTCCATCTTTAGAAAAAAGAATAATCTTACCGATATCACTGACATCTTTATATTTTGGAACAACAGTTATTGTTGCACTATCAAATACATATGTGTACAGAACAATACCAAATACTGTTAGGACAGTACCTGCAATAAACATAAGCGTTCCCATTTGCCCCTTTTTTCGAGGATATCTACCAGTTGGTCGTGCAGCAGGTCTGCGTGGAGGCTCATCATCTCCGAACTCGTTCTCATATAATTCATCATCCTTTCTACGAGGATACATTTCCATATCATCAATATCCCTTCGTCCTTTTCTGACGGGGATGTGTACTGGTTCTTCATCGTCATCATCTCTCCTGTAACGAGCAGCCTCAAATTGCTCTACGCGAGATTGAAGATCGCTATTAGACCTTGAACGAGTGTATGGTTTGCGAATGTCTTGCATATGAAAGAGGAACGTCTTGTATACCTTCTAGTGTAACACTGATAGGTACCCCATTAGTGTAGAACTGTGTATAAGAAGCATTCTCGATTGTTTCGCCTACCCACGTATGATATCTTTTTGAAATTAACCTGAAGTCTGTAGGAATTCTATCGTGTAAAGAAATGAACTCGAGTGCATATAATATTCCGTCCATAAGTTTTGACCCAGCTACTACATTCATTCCTTCTGCTTCAATATGTTTATATCCAACAGGATGAACATGAGAAACAACAATATGCCCATCAACTAAATAATTAATGAGTGTAGATGTATCACCAACAGCAATTGAAAGGAATGATTGATTTTGTTCCATTACGTATAGTATACAGGTTGTAGGTTATGGGTGGTAGGTGGTAGTACACACAATTGAGATTGGTTTTTACTAATCTTCAATTACTAGTCCAAAAATAGAAGCTATATATAACGCTTGAGATGTGCTAACAATTACTTTCTCAAATGATTCTTTACTAATCTTTATATTTTCTATGTTTGAACTTGAGATATTAACTTTTACCATTTTTGCACGTGAGAACTGCGCCATTTCTAAATTGCAGTTTTCAAAAAGCACATTTTCCATCTGTGCGCCTTGGAAATCAACCTCTTTTAAATCACAGTTAATAAATGCAACATCCTTCACAGCAGAAAAACGAAAAGAAGACTGTGAACATTTAGAATTTTTAAACGTAACGTCCGACATTTTAGTGTTCATGAGTTGTGTTCCCTGGATACGACTTCCATTGATTTCTACTCTAAGCAACGTAGTTTGATTAGACACGGTCCCAGTAAAATCACATTTAGTTAGTACACAATCTACAAGTGTCATATCTTCTATGAGACATTCACTCATTACTAAATTCTCTCCAGAGACAGCGGAGAATTTAAGCTCTTCAATATCTCTATGGAAAGTGACTTCGGAGAGTGCGGCGTCTTCAATTTTTATAATAGAGCACTCACTTATATTCTCAACTTTTTTCAAGTTATCCTTTTTTATGATAGGCTTTTTCATTTCCATGTTAAAAAGTATATCACTCTGGAATTTAACTTCGTATTTTCTAAAAGCTACAAGCTACAAGCTAATAGCTACAGGCTAACAGCCATCTACTGCAGTACTGCCTTGATTCTTCTCACACCTGATGACACCGCTTCTTCTTTTACAATTTTAAAAAGATCTTCAAGTACTGTTCCGTCCGGTGCAACATGGTGTGCAAGTTCCGAAGTGTTACCAACATGAGGTCCCCCACAGAATTCCATTGAAAATAAATCTAAATCACCTCGCTTCTTTCCTTCTCCAATTCTATAAATACTCACAACATCTCCATACTTATCTCCGAAGAGTCCGATTGCGCCACGATTCCGAGCATCATCCATTGGAACCTCTTCACGAATAACAGGAAGAGATTCTTTGATGCGACGATTAATAATTTCTTCTACTTGTAGTTTTTCTTCATCAGTCATTTTTCGTTCAAATGCAAAGTCGAAACGTAGTCGCTCAGGAGTGATGTTGGACCCTTTTTGCTCTACAGTCTCACCTAACACCTCGCGAAGTGCCTGATGAAGCATGTGGGTCGCTGTGTGGTACTTTGTTTCCATCTCTCCATCTCCACCAAGACCTCCTTTGAACTTCCCAGCGGATGCTGTACGAGATTCCTCAGAATGTTTTTTCTTAAGTTCGTCAAAAGAAACCCTGTCCACTTCTATACCTCTTTCCATTGCAAGTTCCTCTGTGAGCTCAATCGGGAAACCAAAAGATTGCAAAAGGTCAAAGGCATCAGCTCCACTAATTTTTCCTGTTGCCAGTTTATCAAATTGTTTCATTCCATTTTCAAGAGTCTTTCTAAACTTACTTTCTTCTTTCGAAAGTTCTGATAGAATCATATCTCTCTTTTCATGTAAGTTTGTATATTCATTACTGTAGTAATCAATAAATGTGGTTGCAACATCTGCCATAAAATTATCATGTATCTCTATATTTCTCGCATATCTTACAGCTCTACGAATAAGACGACGCACAAAATACATCTGGTCCTTATTTCCTGGGAAAACCCCATCACCTATTAAAAAAGTTGCAGCACGCACATGATCCAATATCACACGATATGCAAAAGTAGGGTTCTTGAGGTCGGTATATGTAACAGAGATGTCAGATACATAGGGAACTCCAGAAATTTTCTCAAGCATCTTTTTTGCGTCTGCAAAAACATCAATATTGAACATATCTGCATCATTTCGAACAGCAGCAACCCAACGTTCAAGTCCAGAGCCGTGATCAACATTCATTTGAGGAAGTTCTTCGAAACCATTTGACGTCTTCTTATACTGCATAAACACATTATTACCAATCTCCATAAAGCGTCCACAGTCACAATTCGGGTGACAGATGTCATTCGCCCATTTACTATTTTCATGTATAGCATGAACATGCTTTCCCGTTTCATCCAGAGGATCAAAATCATAAAACATTTCAGTATCTGGCCCTCCAGGTTCACCCTCTGGCATTTTTGCAGGTACTCCTGCGCGACTCCACCAATTTTTTTTCTCAGTGTAATAAAATATGTGGTCAACAATGCCATCTGCTGTGCGTATTCCACTATTTTCAGGATCTTCACTAATTCCAACTGTTAAACCATGTTCTTTAAAAAGCTTTTGCCATAAGAGTGCTGAAAAAGTATCTCGAGGGACACCCAGTGACTCATTACCCCTAAAACACGATACATAAAAATTATTCAAATCTAGACCGTACTCCTTTACAAAAAAATTAAACATCCATGTAATTTCTTCTTCTTTAAAATAATCTCCAAATGACCAGTTACCAAGCATCTCAAAAAAAGTAGTATGGCGGTTATCTCCCACCTCTTCAATATCTTGTGACCGGAAACACTTTTGACTATCTACGATTCTTGTACCTAGTGGATGTGGTTGCCCGAGAAGGTACGGAAGCATCGGTTGCATACCAGAGCCTGTAAAAAGTGTTGTAGGGTCATTTTCTGGCACCAGAGATGCACTCGGCACTACAGCGTGTCCATTCTTTTCCATATACGCTAAGAATTTTGAGCGGATTTCATTAAGGGTTACTTTTTCAGATGATGACATTATTTGATTATAGCGAATTAGTGTAGAAAAAACAAAACGCATCAATTAGATGCGTTTCAGATGTTCGTTAAACGATAATTTTTTAGATGTTAGAGTTTCCTCACCTCATTATCTGGATGGCAATCAAATCCCTCATCTTGTAGTTTGGTTAGAACCCAGTCCGTCAAATCATACAGTGTCGGGTCGTAACCCTTTTCAAAAGCATAGACTTCTTCTTTTTTCAATGCTTCAACAATACTTTTGTTTCCTGTATACACACAGTAGCGACCAGGCATTTGTTCTTTGAGCAATCTATGAACCTCTTGCCAACCGGTTCCATCACAAATTACAAAATTAAATGATTTTGCCTGAAGCATAGAAATGGCAGCTGAAGGATTATTTGCTACTTCAACATTGGCTCCACCGTATGTTGATAAAAACTCAACAAAAAAATGAGCAATAGTTACTTCATTTTCTGCCACCAAAATCAGTGGTATCTCTTTTTCCATTTCATACCCCCTCTTCCACGACCTACGTGAATCTGCGAACATCCTACACCTAATAACTACAAAATAAAAGAGGGCGCCGTAGGCGCCCTCCTTTAAAAAGATAGTTATATATATGTTGTATATCCCCAATTTCTCAATTACCAAGAGTCTTAAATACTCTTCATTCCGTGTCGACCTCCTTTCTTTCCATCAGTTTTTCCTGAAGCTTGTTTTGCTGCCATAGTTGCAATTCTCTTGTCAGCTTGTGCTTGAGTGATTACTCCCTTACTCACAAGTGCAGAAAGTTGTGTTTTCATCTGAGCATCACGAGCGGCTTTCATTTTTGCTTGAAGTTGAGCTTCCGTGATTCCTTTTTCTGATGCTAGCGTCTTCATGTCTTTTCCATCAGCCCATGCTTGCTTCACTTCATCTAGTGTAGCCCCTAATAGGGTAGCTTGTTGCTGGAACATTGTTGTCTGTCGTGTGGCAATCTCATCTGATGTTAAGTTACTCATCATTCCTCCACCGAACCCCATCGCTGAAGCAGATACTGCTCCGAATGCTACAAGTGTGAGCACACTTGCAATTGTCTTATTTCTGAAGTTTGTTTTCATGTATTATAGTTAAAAGTTAATGTCGTTAATCATTGTTGTAGGTGAGAGAAGATCTGGTATACAGTAGTTCGCGCGTTGCTCCTATTCCCCATTCCCCTCTCTCACTTACTATTACATCCAGAAAACAACTTTATTTCATTTTAGAATTAAATTATCTGTCAATTTTTTCACGAGCTGGTTTACCAATATTTTCCATACGTTTACCATTCGGCACCATAGGTGCACCATTCTCTAAAATTTTTACTCGATTAATTTCGAATACTTCATCAATCATGCGCCCCATAACTACAACCTCAGCACCGACTTCAAATGGTGCAAACTTAGGATTAGTTATAGAATACGCCACCGTACGAAGCATTCCATCAAATGTAGTAATAGATATTGTAGATGTACCAATTTCACTCACGGTACCTCGTAACACAACCATATTATCTCCTCGCATAATTGGTCGAGGTCTGTCATAGGCGCGCTTCATCATATCGATATTATGATCGTGTGCATAATTACGAATGAATTCATGAATAGGAGTTCGGCTTACAGCATAACTAGCAATAACTGTACACGAAGTTATCACCAGTAACGTAATACCGAGTGGTCTCCTGAAAGAAAATGTATAGCTACGTGAGATCATCTCAATAACCACAAGTAAGAAAATAGTGGTAAATAAAAGAAGAAGTGGAATGGCATTAAGTGCATGAATTGTTTTAAGAAAATCAAAAAATGGAAGGTCAAGAAAGCCATACTTTGATAACACAAAGAGTATAAGACTTCCTGCAAATACTGCTAAGAAAAACGCAAAGAAAAGCCCCATGATGGTAAGAGCTGAATACAGCACGAACTTCCACCTTGGAATCATGGTAATATTTTCTTTTGAAACGATATCTAGAATTTTTGTTTTAAGTTTTGTCATGATGTGTACTTGTTATCCTTGAGCATTTTATGAAGAGAATCTTTTCCGCGTTTGATACGAACCCCTACTGTTGCTATCGGTATGTGGAGTACATCCGCTATCTCTTGATAAGAAAGTTCGTCATAATAATACAGTACGAGCACCTCACGGTACTTAGGGGATATTTTTGAAAGTGAACTTTCAAGTTGTTCTTTGTCCTCTCGACTGAGAGATAGTGCGTCTGCCTCTTCTTGTGCAAATGGATGTGGAAAGAAAGTATCGAAATCAATAAATGAAACTTTTTCATTTCCTCGTTTTTTAAGATGATTCACACATTCATTGTGTGCGATGCGGTATATCCAACTATTAAATGAGCGAGAGCTGTCGAAGCTTTGAAGATTTGTATACGCTTTTATGAAAACAATTTGCAGAATGTCTGAAACATCTTCTGATTGCTGAGTGAAGCGTCGTACGTATCTGGTGAACTTTGGTTCATATCTATCGATGAGTTCACCGAAAAGTTCCTTATCGCCCTGTACGATAGAAATGACCAACTCTTCGTCAGAGCGTTGCGGTAGTTCTGGGTGCTCTGTAGATATCATAGGATGGTTCATAAGCTAATACTACAGTACATACCTTTTTATTTCAAAATTGATATTAAATAAAAAATACTCATTGTCTGGATGAGTATTTAAGGACTGCTATTTTGTATGCCAAAAAAAATGGCCTCATTTTTCGTCTTGTTCGCTACACCGCGATCAAAACTACTTCATGAGACCAAACCAACATCATTGGCAACTGCGATAGTTGGATATTCATTATAGCATAATTGGTATAGGCTTGTCAAGTAATTACCACCTTATAAACCTTATGTTATATAAGGATATTTTGGAAGAATATTCAAAATAATTATTTTTTAATTGGACAAATTACAAATCAGCTGTAGGATATGGTACAAGAGTTCACATTTCAGTATTGTAAAAAAACAGGAGAGAAACATGGGGAATTTGTTCACCTGCGTGGTTGCCCTTCTACTCGCACTAACTTCAGCTTTTTATGCCTGGTCATCTGTAAAAGAAAAAGAAGATGGGAGAGGTTTTCGTATTACCTATATAGTTGTTTCTGTTGTACTAGCCTTGTTTGCGCTAATGGCGTCAAGTTTCATCAGAAGATAACAAGATCAAATGCCCTGAGCCACGAAGTGGTCAGGGCATTATTGTATTTATAACAGAGTCCTAATAATTTTAAATAATTCAAAAAAAACATCTAGTGGTGCAGAATGCGGGAATACAGAATAAGGAAATGGGCTAGTTTGTTTATGTCTACGCCTCACACAAACCCAGCCGATTTTTAAGCGTAAAAATCGCGTCGAAACTAGCAGGTTTCGACGCAGGCTAGACATGATTGAGTTTAAGATTTAAAAAAGCACCTTATGGTGCTTTTTTAAATCTTAAACTCAATCACATCCCCGTCCTTCACAATATATTCCTTCCCTTCTGTTCGTAATAGGCCTTTTTCTTTCGCCACTGCATAACTTCCGCACTCAACCAAGTCACTACATGCAACAACTTCTGCGCGTATAAACTTCTGTTCGAAGTCTGTATGAATTGCAGCTGCAGCACGTGGTGCAGTGCTTCCCTTCTTTATTGTCCATGCACGTGTTTCCATTTCCCCTGTTGTTAGGTATGTATCTAGTCCAAGTAAGTCATATCCTGCCTTAATAAGACCATCTACTCCACTATCATGTGCACCAAGTTCATTTCGCATTTCTGTAAGTTCATCTCCTTCGAACTCTTTGAGCTCATCTTCTATCTTGGCATCAACTACAACGTAATGAAACTTCTGCTCCTTAAAATAAGAAATTAATTTTTCAAATCTTCCGTCATTCATTTCATCAAGATTTTTTCCTCCTGATTGTTTATTTAATACATACAGAAATGGCTTCATCGTAATGAGATGTAGTTCTTTTACAAGCTTCTGCTCTTCTTCATCAAGTGAGAGTCTATTAGCAAGCTTTTCTTCTTCAAGATGTGTCTTTAGTCTCTCTAGAATTCCTTGTAGCTTAATTGCATCTTTATCACCACGCTTCACATCTCGTCCAATTGTCTGAGTACGCTTCTCAACAGTTTGCATATCAGCTAAGATAAGCTCCATGTTAATAATCTCAATATCTCGAAGCGGATCAACTGTCCCCTCCACGTGGATAAGGTCTGCGTTTTCATAGATACGTACGACTTCTGCAATCGCATCAGTCTCACGAATATGTGACAGGAACTGATTACCAAGACCTTGACCTTCTGCGGCACCTTTAACAAGACCTGCAATATCTACGAACTCTACAACAGCTGGAAGTATTTTTTTAGAATTTGAAATCTTGGAGAGTTGTTCAAGTCGGACATCGGGCACAGGAACAATCCCAACTGACGGGTCAATCGTACAAAATGGATAGTTATCAGCAGGCACACTCTTTTTTGTAAGAGCGTTAAAAAGTGTTGATTTACCAACATTCGGAAGACCGACAATTCCAATAGACAGTGACATAATCGTACTATTCTAACACAGAATATACTTTATGCCTCTTTGAGGCAGTACATTTATTTTACAAGTTCATCGAGTATTTCTTGAATACCAATTTTCTTGTGAGATGAGAACTGAAAGAGCGGATGGGTTCCGGTTATGACTTCAATTTCCTTCATTTTTCTATGAAAATCTTTTTGCGTTATTTTATCTATCTTGCTTAACGCAAGCACTATATCTTTATTACTTTCCTTAAGCCTCGTAAACATTGTGACATCTTTGTCAGTCATGCCTACATTAGCATCTATCACAAGTACAATTTTTTTCTGTACGTATACCTGGTTGAAAAGATATGATTCTATCAAGTTACTTAATTTATCACGAGTAGAATTAGACGCTTTCGCAAATCCATATCCTGGCAAATCAACAAAGTACGTAGAATCATTCACAAGAAAGAAATTTATTTCTCGTGTCTTACCTGGGACTGCACTTACTCTTGAAAGCTCACTCTTGGTGAGCGCATTAATAAGACTGGACTTCCCAACATTTGACCGTCCAATAAAGGCAACCTGAGGAATGCCATCATCCATTATTGGGTCATCTTGTACAATACTTTTTATAAAGCGTGCTGGTTTCGTACGATTCGAAGGATTATTCATTACTACATACTACCAGAAACAAGTAATTAATGCCTAGAACAAAGGCTCAAGTTCCTAACTAGCGAAGAATCATCCAAAATGATAGGTAGAACGTAACGGTAAGAATTTGTCTCATAAATATAATGTAGATAGTACTCTAATAAATTAATAATAATTATGCAACCTTGCCAAGATACGGAATACTGAGTCTGATTCTCTTTGCTCGAAGTGTATGCTTGATGCTTGTTCTATCTTCTTGTGGCACAAATGAAGCACCTTTAAAAAGAGAATTGATTTCATTGTATGTTGCGATGTGTTTTGGCTTCTTAGCAATGTGAAGCGCAGTTTCAAATTCTGAAACCTTTGCGATATGTAGTGTAAACGTTGCCCCTATTTCTTTTTTAAGATCAGCAATGATACTTTGAGCAAGTTCTGCATATGACATCTTGAAAAATGTTCGTAGTCCTGTTATTTCTGCAAAGCATTCATTAGTTGTCCCTTCTGCAACTTCAGGAGTGTAGCGTCTCATGATAGCGTACATGCGTCGTCTGTAGTTTATTTTTGAGGCACTCTTACCTCCTGCTGTGATTCGTACTATTGCGCGTGTGATTGGTGTTTTCATAATTATTATAATTAATGTATAAAGTTTTACCTGTATTTTCTAACGACTGCTTTTAAGACTGCTTCTATTCGTAACATGTTTGGGTTCGGGTAGATTTTTTTAAATGCTTTGTTGGCTGGGACGAGAACTGGTTTGCCATTTTCTGTTTCTAAATATTTGAGTGTGTATTCGTTATCAACGAGTGCGAGCACTATATCCCCTCGCTTTGGTGTTTTGTTTCTTTCTACTAAGACTAGATCTCCTTCTAATATTCCTGCGTCTTTCATTGACTCTCCGACAACTTCTAACATGTAAGTGCTCTTCTTTCTTTCTATCAGGAACTCGTCGAGTGAAAGTATTTCAGTATCTACTGACTCCTCTGCTGCTGTTGGGAATCCTGCTTGGACTGTCCCTAGTCTCATCACGCTACCAGTCTCAGCGAGAGCAATCTTGGTTCCTTGTTTCGTGAGGAAGCCTTCTTCTATTAATTTATTCACCCTGTATGCGACGGTATTTTTCGAGGCAACACCAAAGAGAGATTTCATCTCTTCGTAGGTTGGCATACGATTGTTTTCAATAAAAAATTCTGATAATGAGTCTTTTGCTTTCATGTTTCTATACTACTAGAACAAATGTTCTAGTGCAATAGAACAAACACTATTTTCCTGTGGATAAGAATTACTTGTTACTATTACTTAGATTTTACTTCTATTTTTCAGCCTTTAGAGACTTTTGCGCATACGCATCAGTGAGAGTCGAGAAAATTGAATATGAATATTGGGAAGCAAACACATAGTCACTCCGGTGAAAGATAACACTATAGACAAAGAATAATTCTGCAAAATAAAGAAGGACAGATTGTGGTAAAAGGATAAGAAGGCTCATAGGATAGTACAACTAATAATACCGCGATTATCGCGGTATTAAAAGTTACTTCTCTCGACGACTTCTGAAAATGAAGTTACGACAAAGCGGATGAGGTAGTTTCTGGCTTTTTATTTATTTTGCAAACAGTCCTTGTAACTCCTTCTGATACTTCTTCATCACATCAAGTGCGGCATACATTTCTGGCTTACCAGCTTTCTTTAACTCTTCGATTTCTTTTGCTATCTTTTCAAATAGTTTTGGATCTTTTTCAACAGCAGCTTGGAGCATTTCCGCTTGGTCTTTTGGAAGATTTTTTGTGCCATGCTTAACGGCTTGTTTCATTAAAAATTCTTTAATCATATCTGTGAGAATTAAGTACTAATAAAAAAAACTCTAACTATTTAGCTTCTGCGGCTGCAGCTTTTATGACTGTATTAAAGTCAGCTAGATTTCGAGGGTTACTGTCTAGCTTCTTTCCATTGATAAAGAATGTTGGTGTACCTTGAACACCAAGACTAACTCCTTCCTTAAACTCTGCAAGAATCTTCTCTTCAAGAACTTTACTTTCTATGTCGGTAGAAAACTTCTGTGTGTCAAGCTTAAGAGTGTTAGCATAGAGCATAATAAATTCACGAGCATTCAGTGCTTCTGCCCACTCATCTTGTTTGTCATACAAAATATCATGCATCTCCCAGAACTTACCTTGGAGCCCTGCTGCTTCTGACGCCTTTGCTGCTAGGAGTGCATTCTTATGAATCTGAGTTAATGGAAAGTGTCGGAATGAAAACTTAACCGTATCTTTGTTGTCAGCTAGTACTTGGCGAACAATTGGTTCATATGCACCACATGCTGGGCACTGGAAGTCTCCAAACTCAACAAGGGTAACCTTCCCATCTTTAGCACCTTTCACGTGGTCAGTCTGAGATAAGACGATTTCGCCTTTTGATGCAACTTCAGGATTCGTTGATGTTTCGTAAAAATAATACGCAAACATGAGTGCTATTAATAGTCCAATTGAACCGAGGAATTTACCTTCTGTAGTTCTTAGGAAGTAATGTGACATTTTTTTCATATCTGGAAATTATAACACAACAAAACAGCTTTTGGCAGTTAGCTTTTAGCTATTAGCTAAAAAGACGCACACATAATACCTAAGTCTGCTACCTTAATTTTGTATTACTAAAACAAGAGCTGACAGCTAAAGGTTGAGTTTTTTTGCTTCTACACACATAAACATTGGAATTTCTTTTCGAGACTTATCTTCGGCTCGCTTTTTTGGTCCACGTTCACTTTCTTTGTGACTAACCCACTCTTCAAGCCGTGTAATTGCAAATCCTGCTTTTGAAAGTGACTTCATGTATACCTGTAGCGGTCGATGGAATGACACCGTGAACTTTTTATCTTGAGCGCTCCCCGGAGTCATATCAATTTTTATATTTGATTCTGACATATACTCATCTACTCGTCTGTACTGAGTGTCATCTGCTTCGTTATATGCCCAGAATGTCTTACGTGGATTTCTAAAACTAGGATGATTGAGTACAAAGAATAGTTTGCCTTGTGGAGTTAGGACTCGAGCTGCTTCAAGAATGGTTTTTTGAAGATTCTCAATATTTTGAAGTGCCAGAATACAAACAACAATATCAAAACTAGCGTCCTTTAACATATACATATCGTCAGATGACGATACATGATACGTAACTTTATGTGTACCTTTTTGTTTAACAGAGAGACTTTTTTCTTCTGCAATTTTAATAAGCTGTTTCCCGAGATCCACCCCTGTTACAAGAGCCCCTTCATCACGTAGCTTCTCAGAAAATATTCCCTGACCGCACGCCATGTCGAGAATCTTTGTATGAGTAACATCTCCGAGCATTCGTATAATATTTGGGAAAATTATTTTAGAGTGATAGGTATCGTCATTATTCTCTAAATGTTTATTATACCAATCAGCCACACCTCCCCATGAGGTATCTGGGGTAGTTTTAGGTTTGCTCGAAGTAACTGGGACTGCTTTGTGTTCATAAGGCTTAGACACTCGAGACTTAAAGGGTGCTGATGGTGTGTCGTCACGTTTAATAAATGGAGATGTAGACACGGCTCTTTTTTTAAAAGGTGTTGATGGCTTCACTTCACCTCTAAACTTTGAGGGAGTTTTTCTAGGACTTCGTGAGTTAAAATCTTGTTGTTTCATAAGGAGAATAGTATTAAATATAATTATACCATACTTTATAAAAAAGTACAGCGACCTATGGAATTGCACATGAACCACAATATATACTTATCTATCAGGAGGAATTTCGTAATATGAGATAAGGAACTTCACTAACTTAAAGAATGGATCAGTGAGTGTTGCTGACGCATACTCTGCACCTTTTGGATATGTGTGGAACAGGAAAATAATATATTTTGGATCATATGCTGGGAAGTACCCAAAGAATGAGTGTAGATATCTATCCTCGTAGTATCCTCCGCCACCAAGTTTTACCATCTGTGCAGTACCAGTCTTTGCAGCGATAGTGTATCTGTCCATTTTCATATTTCCATGTTGGAGTGCTGTATCTACCACGTGCACAAGCATTCTAGATATACGTTCACTTGTTGAAGCTGATATAACTTGCTCACCGTCATCTATGGCCATTTTTTTTGTTTCACCATTTTGATACACGATACTATCGACAACATGAGGAGAAACCAACTTCCCTCCATTTCCAAGCACTGCGAGCGCTCTAATCGTTTGGATTGGAGTAATAGCAATTCCTTGTCCGAACCCAGCAGTTGCATTATCAACGAAAACATTACTATCAATATTTTTTGTAAGCCCGCTTGATTCTGTTGGCATGTCTATTCCTGTTTCAGAACCAATGCCAAATTTTTTAAAATATGTCTGGAATCTTTTTGTACCTAATTGCTCTACCAAAAAAACAATACCGACGTTGAGTGATTGGTCCAAAATAGCTTGCATTGTGGTACCTGGTCCACGAGCTTTACTGTCGAAATTTCTAACCTTGTAGCCATTTAAATCTCTAAACCCCTTATCGTCATATTTCGTTGTCTCTTCATCTACAGCACCAGAATCAATTGCGGCTGCCATAGTGATAGGTTTAATGATACTCCCCATCTCATACACTCCTGAAACATTTTGATTGGCAAAATCTTGAGAATTTTTTACTTGTGTAAATTCATTTGGGTTAAAACTAGGAAGTCCATCCATAGCAATAATCCTTCCTGTCTTTGGGTCCATAATTATTCCACCAATAGTGTCTGAATTCCATGTTTTCTTTGTTTCTACAAGCGTCTGATGTAACACTCGCTCTGCTTCTGCATCAATTGTTAAAATAATATCCCCCTCTTGTTTATCTGTATTAGAAATAATTGTTTTTTGAATATCTGTAAAAAGTTCAGCGAAGAAATTAATAGAAGTATCACTACTTTTTCTGGTAAGAATATCATCATAATATCTTTCAAGACCATACTGTCCACGAACATGCACTCCATCACTTCCAACAAAGCCAATAACTTTAGACCCGACGGTATCTTGAGGATACGATCTCTTATTATCCTTTATATAACTTACACCTGTTAGTTTTTTGGCTTTTAGTTTATCAATGCTTTCCTGAGGAACATCTTTTACAACTTCTTCATATGGATCATTTACTTTTGTTGCACGCGCCATAAATATTTCTTTGTCAATTTTTACAACTTCATTTAACCTTTCATACAGAGTAAACGGATTTGTTATTTGTGTTGGGTCAATTGCTATGCGATAGGTAGTCTGTAACTGAGCAACAGGCACAGGTGTTCCTTTGTATCGTGAGAAGTAGATTGTCCCTCTGTCAAAATTAATCGGCGTCCTAGAAACATATTGTTTATCTGCAAGATCGGTATAATACTGATGTTGCATTACTTGAATATAAAAAGTTCTACCAACAACAAGTAGAGTAAGCACCAACCAAAAAAGCATCACAAAATCTATTCTATCTTTTGATCGAGTCTCCTGATCGTGCGAGATAACTGATGATGATGTGTGTAAACTTTTAGCGTGCATACAGCACAGTATAGCTTGCTATGTCGTCTTTTCTAACTGCAAAGGTAGCATTATCAACTCTGGTAAAGTTATTAATAGCTAAGTCATTTTCAGAGATTGAAGATACGATATTTGCATACTTCATCTCAAGAGCAGAAAGTTGTGAGGAAAGGTCACGAGATGCAATAGTATTTTGCTTTCGTTCAATAACAGAAAAAACTAAAGATAAGAGAATCGCACAATAAATAAGAGATAGTACACAAAGAGTCCCAAGCATTGTATGAACAGTTCGTTCATAGAAAGTTTTTGTTGTATAGTGTAAATTCATATCTTTGTTCTTGTGGTACTTTGTGTGTTAATAATTAAACTCTTTCTACTATTCTTAATTGAGCACTTCTTGATCTTGGGTTTTCTTTGATTTCTGCATCACTTGGCATGATTGCTTTTTTGTTAATCATTTTGAGTGCTTCACCTCGTGCACGCAACGAATGCTTAACGATTCTATCTTCAGTGCTATGAAAGGTTATGATACATCCTCTTCCTTGTGATGCTAGTACCGTTGGCAGTGCTTCTACGAGATCACTAATACTTCCGAGTTCATCATTTGTTGCCATACGCAACGCTTGAAATGTTTTTGTTGCGCAGTGAGTTTTTTTGTGACGATACAGTGCTGGAACTGCTGACTGAATGATGTCCACGAGCTCGAATGTTGTTTTAATTGTAGAGGTCTCCCTTCTTTCTATAATTCTTTTTGCAATTCGGCGTGCGTAGGTTTCATCTGCAAATCCGTATAATATATCTGCAATTGTTGATTCGCTCCAAAAATTGACGATATCATATGCAGTCGTGATGTCTTCTTCAGGAGAAGCGTCAAATGTCATTAGTAATGGCTCATCAAACCGAAATGAAAATCCACGTTTTGAGTCATCGAGCTCTTGTGAAGAAACGCCAAGATCTGCAAGGAGTCCATCAACACTTGCTATTTTGAGGTTTTTGAGGATGGTTGCAATATGTCTGAAGTTGGATTTGATGAAGTGAATTTTTGGACCATTCTTAACTTTTTCCAAAACTTCTCGTGCTTCTGCTAGTGCATCTTGGTCGAGATCGATACAGATGAGCACTCCATTTTCTCCAAGCTTCTTTGCAATTTCTTGACTGTGACCACCACGGTTAGTGGTGCAGTCAACATATGTGCCACCCTCTTTAATATTGAGACCTTCTATTGATTCATGTAAAAGTACTGGAATATGCATACTGTTTGAAAGGTGAAGGATTCTACCTAGATCATTCCTAAATCATTAAGTTTTGATGCTAGTGCATCTGCTTCACCGTTAACCTTTGCGATATTCGCTTCCCACGCTTGTTCATCCCAGAGTTCTACTCGTGAATACATTCCTGCAAGCACAACCTTTGAAGATAGACGTGCAAAATCTTTAAGTGAATCTGGGATCACGATTCGTCCTGCAGAATCAACATCAGTTTCAAATGCATTCCCTAACATGAACCGATTGAAGCTTCTACTATCCTGATTTCCAAATCCACCTTGTGATAACTTTTGCGCCATCGTCTCCCACTCTTTAATTGGGAATACAAACAAAGAATTGTCTAATCCGTTGGTCACAACAACTTTTTTACCTAAATCAGTACGCCACTTTGAAGGTAGCGTAAGTCTTTTTTTAGGATCGAGGTCATGTGTGTACTTTCCGATTAGCATATCCGTAATATATATAGTAAAGCAAAACTCCCACTTTGCCCCACTGAGACCCATTATACCCCACTTGAATGTTATTCCACTAGAAAAATGTGTGGATAAATAGAACGAATTCACTTTAAAAAGTATTTTTAAGAAAAACAACAGAAAAGTGTTTATTTTATGTAACTTTTTATGATCTGACATACTAAAAAAGGACCTTACTGCGCTACAGTAAGGTCCTTTAATTTTGAAAAGTGTATTATTTCGGTTTAACTAGTGGGAACATGTGTACTTCACGAATTGGTTTATCAGCCAAGAATGCAAATAATCGTTCACCAAATCCAAATCCACATGTCGGAGGCATACCATGTTCTAGCATCTCAATAAATGAATCATCTGCCATCATAGCCTCTTCATCACCTCCTGCGAGGAGTTCTTGTTGTTTATCGAACCGAGCACGCTGATCAAGTGGATCATTTAACTCACTGTATCCCTTTCCAATTTCACTTCCTGCAAGAATTGGTTGAAATATCTGTGCTGTTCTTCCGTCTGCATTTGCTTTTGCAAGCGGAGCAACTAGCAATGGGTGATTGATGAGGAATGCAGGACCAGATATATTCTTTCGACAGTATTTCCACAATGTATCAATAAGTCGTTCACGATTATTCCCATCATATTTCACATGGAGCTCTTGTAACTTAGCAACAATGTCTTCGTCTGGAGCCATATTTATATCAATACCTGTTTGACGCATCACTTCCTCCTTGTAGTCGATTCGTTTCCATTCATCACTTAGGTTAAATGTATGTCCACGAGTAGTAAAAGATGTTGTACTGAAAACTTCTTGGGCAAGGGTTCTATACAATTCTTCTACTAGTTTCATACCGTCTTCATAATTTGCGTACGCCATATAAAACTCACAGTTTGTAAACTCCTGAACATGTTCGGGTGATGAACCTTCATTGCGGTAAACTCTCCCAATTTCAAATGTCTTTGGGAACCCTGCAGCCATAAGTCTCTTTTGCCATAATTCTCCAACAGAAATTCTCATAAATACATCAAGATCAAAATCATGGTGATGTGTCGCAAATGGACGAGCTTCTGCTCCTCCAGTAGTTACTTCAATAGTTGGTGTCTCAACTTCTAAAAAGTTTTTTTCTTTAAGAAAGTTTCTTGTTACATCCCAAAATTTTGCTTTCTTAATAAAAAGATCCCTAAGCTCTTCATTAGTGAGAATATCAAGATATCTCTCTCTCATACGAAGTTCTTCATCTTGAAGTCCGTGGTACTTATCAGGAAGTGGCAGGAGTGCTTTTGAAAGCATACTCACACCAGTTACTAAAATACTCTGCTGTCCGCTCTTGGTGACAAAAACTGTCCCTGTAACTTCAATAAAGTCTCCTGTATCTACGAACTCACGATAGAATTGCATAACCTCCTCTGTTGATTCTGGAAGCTTAATAACAACTTGCATACGAGCAGTGCCATCATACACATCTATGAAAGAAATCGCACCTTGACCACGAGATGTCATAACACGCCCACACACGATAACCGTTGTAGCATTTGTTTCAAGTGAAGCAAATTGAGACATCACATCACTGAGGGAGTGAGTCTTAAAAGACTTACTCGGATAAGAACTAACACCTCGTGCTTGTAAATTTTCTAATTTTTTAAGTCGCTCTGCGCGAAGTTCTTCTAATGAGGCCATGAATAGGTAATAGAGAGTAGGTGGTAGAATGTAGTTTGCTACATGTCTACATTGTCGACATTATCTATGATATCAAATTGAGATAGGTTAGTCGATACGTAAAAATACAAAGGACCCCGTCGGGGTCCTTTGTATTTCTATTCCCTTCCTTCTTATCTAAAAACTATACTGTTGCAATAATCGTGTATTCAATAGTTCCTTTTGGAGCATGAACAGTAACTTTGTCTCCTTTCTTCTTTCCTAGGAGCGCT
>CAYXKW010000010.1:0-22559 GCA_964464695.1 uncultured Candidatus Saccharibacteria bacterium | reverse complement strand
TCCTTTTGGAGCATGAACAGTAACTTTGTCTCCTTTCTTCTTTCCTAGGAGCGCTTCACCAAGCGGTGATTCGTTAGAAATTTTACCTGAAATAGTGTCAGCTTCTTCACTTCCTACAATTGCAAAAGTTTTCTCTTCTTTTGAACCTTTCTTTTGTACAGTAACCGTAGATCCAACACTTACAAAACCAGTTGCGTGAGTTTCCATAATAACTGCATTCTTAAGAATTTGTTCAATGTGAACAATTCTATCTTCGCAGTTAGCCTGATCCTCACGAGCTTGGTGGTATTCTGCATTTTCTGAGAGGTCACCAAGGGATTTTGCATACTCAAGAGCGTCTGCAATTTCCTTACGACGAACACTCATAAGCGTGTGAAGCTCTTCTTCTAATAATGATTTCTTTTCAAGTGTTAAGTATTCCATAAATATAATTGGTTAGTATTATACCATGAAGACCACTCTTTCGTTATATTGACATATCATATATAAAATGTTAATATGTTAATGTGCCTGAAAGACTTTTTCTTTCTACATCAAGGAGAAACCATGAAGAAATTGAGTGGGTTTACATTAATTGAAGTATTGATTTCCATTTCTATTGTCGGTATCCTCATATCAGTTTTCATGACTGGAGCGGAGAAAGGTGGTGGATTTATTAATTTCAGCCATGGAACCGGAGAAAAAGTGGGGCAGATTGTTCTGTTGAATAACCGTGGTTTTATGAATCCCACCTGGGAGGCTCAACTTATCCGCGGTGGCATGTCAAACGGAAGCGGAGCATTTGGAATGCAACCTTTCAATTTCACAATAGAAGATAAATCATTACGAGAAAAGGTTGAGCAATACAGAAAGAGCAACGTAGAGGTTAATATCTCATACCGCATTGAAGGAATCTGTGCTCCGACCAGATCGGAAAGCAAGTGCACATTCCTTACAGGTATTGAACCTGTTAAAAAGTAAAAGCTTTATGTATTCCCCCATGAAAGTCATGCGTACTTTGTCTGGGGGAATTTTTGTTTACTAGATAATATAGCACAAAAACTACTTTGTATAATCAGTATTATCTCGCATCCATTCGATTGTCTCACGTGCTGCAAAAACAGCTCCAAATGGGTTATGTCTGTCTCCTTTTTCCATAATAACCACAAAAGCATACCTCGGTTTATCATAGGGAAAATAACCTGTAATCCAAGAATTAACAAGTTGCTTACTGACTCCTAGTTCTGCAGTTCCTGACTTTGCGGCCATCTCAAGCCCTTTCATATCAAGAGCTCTTCCGGAGCCTTTTTCACCGTGAACCACTCGATACATCCCCTCTTGAATAACTTTTAAATTCTTTTGGTTAAGATTAAGTGGGGTAGATTCAGTTTGTTTTCCTAATAAGAGATGCGGGGTAACCAGTGATCCTCCATTTGCAATTGAAGCTATAGATCTAACTAGTTCAAGTGGAGTAACCTGGAAACCATACTGCCCAATTGCAGAATGGTATGTATTTCCCAGTAACCAGTCTTCATCAAACACTTTTTTCTTCCACTCTGGCGTCGGCACAAGCCCATATTCTTCCCCTGGCAAATCAATACCTGTGGTTGTTGAGAATCCGAACATTTTTGCATACGAATCAAGACGCGCAATCCCTAACCCTTTTTGATCCATATACCCTCCTCCAATTTGATAAAAATATTCATCAGATGATTCTGCGATAGCATCTCGCATATCAATATACCCGTGAGCCTTCCAGTCCTTAAACACAGTATCTGGTCCACCGTACTTATTTTTTATCACTAACTGCCCACTACTGTAAATATTTTTTTCAGGAGTAATGATATTTTCAGCAAGTGCAGCGTACGCAAAAAAAGGTTTCACTGTTGAGCCTGGAGTAAAAAGTCCACTAACTGCACGATTCAGAAATTTACGCTTCTTATCTAAGAGCGCATCAGCTACAGACTTTTTTTCTTCAGGTGTTGTGGCGTTAGTAATTAAATTATTATCGTATTGAGGATAACTTGTGAGCGCTAAAATTTCACCAGTATTCACATCCATGATTACTCCTGCGCCTCCAGTAAAAGATGCCTTTTTCGCAAGAGAAGCCATACTCTCATATAATTTCGCTTGAACTTTTTTATCAATGGTTAGCTTAATGTTTGCACCGTGACTTGGGTACACCACAACATTCTGTGCTTCAATTTCATGAAGTGCAGTTACTCCAATAATTCGTTCACCTTTTACTCCAGCAAGAATATCTTGATACTGTCGTTCAATTCCATCTTTCCCAATATATTCATCTTGCCAAAAAATGCCCGACTGGTCACGCTTCGGATAACTTACATACCCAACAACATTTGAAAATCCAAGATCTTGCGTATAAACACGTTTCGGGATGTCATTTTGCACTTCTTGCTTTGGAGTTTCTTCTGTAGAAGTACTAGCGGAGGATGTTCCATTATTTGTATATAAAGAATTCCATGCAAGGAGTTCTCCATTTCTATCTGCAATAGTTCCACGAAGTGCAAAGAGTGGAAGTTTTCGCAAATGGTTGTTATCCGCTTTTTCTTTGTATTCATCACCCAAAACAACTTGCATTGCATATAGTCTGTATGAAAAACCTGCAACAAGCATAAGCGATAAAAACATAGCAATATAAAAAATATGTTTTCCAAGAGGTCTCTCGAGTTGCCCTTGCATTTGATCAATATCAAGCTCAGATAAATTCTGTGAATCAAGAAAAACATCCTCAGGATTTATTTCGTGAGTTGAGTACTTATTAGCGCGCTGAGTAGAGAAACGGCGAAACAACTTCATATATAACTACTATACCACAAACTACAATTGTGAGAATTGGGAACCTTGAAACACTAAAAATAATATCAAAAAGCAAAGCGACCCCGATTAGTCCCCACTGTACAAATGACTTTATTTCATATTTTTTTCTACGGTTGTACATAAAAAATTGCAGACGTTACGGGATTATAAGCACCTTCAACAAAAGCGTGCCATGAAGTATCTTGATCATTATTTGAAACTGCTTTTACAACTCCTAGCACCATTTTTGGATTACTACGAAGATACACTTTTTCCCCAACACTAATCGGAGTATCTCGTGTGATATTTGCAAGATAATGTCCTCCTCGACCAACAAGCGTAACATTAATTGAAGATGATGATGTCACTCCTTCTGTTATCACCCCTGAAGAAGACAAGAGGAGACAAAGCGCAGAAGAGTTGTACACTTCTTTAATGGTACATACTGCTTGATTGCCTCTGAGGTAGACAATATCCCCAATATCAACACCATCCTTAAAACCTTTCGACAAAAGGACACTGGAGTATATTTTTGTGATATCTTGCATTATTGGATACAGCACAAGTGGTGTCATTTTTTGAGGTGTAGATGTACCAAGTGAAGTGCTTTCTAAATCATGCTCTCGAAGTAGTGCATCCTTTTCTGCGAGAGTGTTCTCAAGCTGTTCTATTGCTACTTCCAATTTTCTATTTTCTGCGACAAGTGTATTGTGTGATGTGAGATACGTACTCAAGAACTCAGGAAATACTGAAAAAGAATCTTTTGTCATACCAAACTTCATAACCACTGGCTCAAGAACTGTATATGATTTTGTTTTAATCATTGGCCAAAAAATAACAACAAGCAAAAATACTACAGCAAGTACTGAATATACAACATAATTATTCTTTTTTTGAGTCTTACCTGAAAGATATGTCATCTGTATTTTCTACTAGTATATCCTTATATTCAGAAATGTTTTCTAGAATAACTCCAGTACCACGCGCTACTGCAGTGAGAGGATCGTCAGCCACAGTAACTGGTACTTTTAATTGCATCTCAAGAAGTGTTGGGAGGTTACGAATAAGCGCTCCACCACCAGCAAGTGTTATTCCCTTTTGCATAATGTCAGAAAGTACTTCAGGTGGTGTTGTCTCTAGTACCTCACGAATAACATCAACAAGCTGAGAAATAGACCCATACATCGCCTCACGAATATCAACATCAGTAATAACTGCCTCACGAGGAAGGCCTGTGACTAAGTCTCTTCCTTTCACACTAAGCTCTTGTCCTTCTTCATCAGGTAACGCAGAACCAATTGTCATTTTAATGTGTTCACCAGTTTTTTCACCAATCAACATCTTGAACTCATCTCGCATATAGGTGATGATATCTGTCGTTAATTTATCACCAGCAACTTTAAGACTCTTAGATCTTACAACCCCAGATAATGCAAGAACAGCGATGTCAGTTGTTCCTCCACCAATATCAACTATCATACTCCCAACAGGTTCATGAATTGGCAAATGTACCCCGATTGCAGCTGCCATAGGTTCCTCGACAATATAAACACTACTTGCACCAGCTGACTTTGCAGCATCGTACACTGCTCTCATCTCTACGTTAGTAATTCCAACAGGAATACCGATCACTACTCGTGGACGAAATAACTTTCTATCCATATCATTTGCCTTGTTAATTAAATAGCTCAGCATTTCTTCGGTTACCTCATAGTCAGATATAACACCGTCAACAAGTGGACGAACAATACGAATATGTGAAGGTGTTCTTCCCATCATACTTTTTGCCTCTATCCCAACAGCAACAACACGATTCGTTTTAGTGTTAAGTGCAACAACGGAAGGCTCATCAATAACTATTCCACGCCCCCGAACATAGACAAGAGTATTAGCGGTTCCAAGATCAATACCAATATCATTAGAGAAATTTCGTAAAAGTTTACCAAACATGTACACATTCTAGCACTTATTGACTAAGTTGCATTTATTTACAAATTGGTAAAAAATTGTTAAATATTCCTATTTTGAAAATATAAATCTAATGTTTTCTTTGTTACTGAACCCACTTTTGGAAGTTTGTCTATTTTATACCAAGTAGCACTGTCTATTTCTAGTGCGTCTAATGTATATTCCTTAGAGGATACTTCAGCATAAAATGAATATACCGTATCTTTTTTAAATTCTTCAAATGTCACAAACGAAGGAAGAGAATTAACTGCATCTAAGCGAATTCCAACTTCTTCGTATGTTTCCCGAAGTGCTGCTTCTTCTGGTGTCTCACCTTTCTTTATTCCCCCACCTGGTAAACTGTAACTATATCCATACGTAGTTTTTATTAAAAGAATTTCGTCCCCACACGTAACAATAACTTTTGCACCAGATGTAGTTGGTCGTGTAATAAACCAAAGTGTTCTTAACACAAGAATAATAACTGGCCGAAAAAATTTTATGAAACTCTTCATTACTATGAAGTATACCTTACTCTACGTGCCTACAAACTCTGTTGTTTACTCCACTCGTACAGTGTCACAGCTACAGCATTTGATGCATTTAATGATTCACATTCTTTACTGATTGGAATTGAAAGTTTAAAGTCACAGTGTTCAATGGTCTTTTTTGCAATACCAGCCCCTTCACTACCAATAACAAAAATAGACGGTGTATCAAACACTACATTCGTAAGTGAAGTATCTCCGTCTCCAGTAAGCGCGTAGGTCCAATACCCTTTCTCTTTTAATTTAAGAAGAGTTGTATTGATATTGCCAATTCTAACTACTGGAATAGAAAAAACAGTCCCGGCAGAAGTTTTAATGACCGTCCCAGTTATTTGTGTCTGGTCATGCTCTGGCATAAGAATAGCATCAGCTCCAAAAGCAACAGCACTACGAATGATTGCCCCGACATTATGAGGATCCTGAAGTTCATCCAGTAACACAAAGAGTGGTCGCTCCTTTTCTTTTACGTGTAGCAAGACCTCGTCAAGAGATGTGTACAATGTTTTGTCATCTAGTTGAGCAAGTACCCCTTGGTGGACTGCTTCTTTCCCAACATGACTTTCAATTTCTAATGACGTAACAACAGAGTACTCTAATTTGTTAGTCTGAATGATGCTCATAATTGCACTATCTGCCTCGGCAGCTTTTGTAAGAAATAGCTCTTTAATTGGCATTATAGATTTCTTCTTTCCGAAAGAAAGAGCTTCTTTGAGGGGGTTTCTACCGTATAAATAAGTTTTCATTGACATAATACTAGACACTCTAACAGATTTGACAAAATAAAGATAGAGTGTCACTTTATAATTGAGTAAAAAAAATAAGCATGTTACCATTTGGCAAGTTACGTTCATAAGCAGCATAATCTAAAGGAGAACTACATGAATAACTTCCCAGTCCTTGCGGGTAACGAACCAAGAGCCACAGGAGTACGAATGCTTCCTTATGGACTCAGCCATATTAACCTTAAGGCCATTTTCACACTACAGTGGCTTCGAGAACAAAATGTACCCATGGCTCACAAGTATGAATTTGACCCTGTACTTGTTCTTCGAAGGGAGTCATCGCACACAAGGTGCTCATTAGTTCAGATAAGGTGGATGCTCTACGCTTTTCCTTTTGGTCTACGATTTGCATCAGTAAACAGCTCAAAAAAGGCAGGAGATATTTTTCATGAAATGTATGCCTTACCTGCATCGAGATATGCAATACTCTACATGAACTTAGGAGATGTAGAACTGACTTCAAACAATCGAGCAGAAATGTATAGTCACATCGAGAAGTGAGCGCCATACAAAAAGCACAGAACAATGTTCTGTGCTTTTATAATTCTAGTTTTATGAGGTATACACAGCTAATTACTGCACAGTGAATGTCACTGACGTTGGTAATTCAAACATTGTCTTATCAACCGTCCATGGTTCACAATTATATTCTCCAATCTGACTTCCATTCCATGTATACGTTGCTGATGAGCTTGCATCTGCATCACCTCCTTCTTTTACAATCTTTGCTTTGTATCCAACTCCTTTTGACATACTTGTCCAGGTGTAGGTAAAACCATCCTTTGCAATCATATTAGTATCAATCGTTTGACCAGCGATACTGGTGGAGAAACTACCCTTCACATTTGCATTATCAATATACACCGTTCCATTACTTGTCATATTAGCCACTGTCTGAGTAACCGTACACTTATATGAGCCACCTTTCTTTAAAAATTCTGTAAAAGCAATTTTCTTACTGTCAGTTTGTGTTGTTGTTGAAGCTGTCGTAGTTGCAACTACAGATTCTTGTGATGTAGGAACATCCTCAGTCACAACCTGTGGCGCAACATCATTTTTAACCGAGGATGAAACCCCGTAGTACACACCTACTGCCACAACAAGCAGTAGCACACCAATTACCATTTTCCCAAAGATTGTCATATGAATAATTTGAATTAGATACCTTATTAATAGAATAAGTATACATCTCCCTATGAAGAAACATCAATACCTGCAAAATGTTTATACGGTTGATAGCTTTACTATTTTCTTTTCAGGTCCATAAAAATAATGTAGGATGCATCGTAGACAACATGAAGGAGTGTTATGTACGTGAAGAAAGAACACTACAAGCCTATAAAAAATGAGCTTGAAGATTACTTTGACAAACATCACAGGAGACCTCGAGAACTTGAGGGTGACAATAGTCCAAGAAATATTTCGACGGTATTACGGTCTCGTCATAATGCATGGCATGTACTGTATAAAGTCCTGCCTGTCGAACTCATGATGCTTCAGTTCCATAGCGACTGTGAAATCTACGGAACATGGAATCCGCGCTCAGATATTTTACAAAAACTTGTTGAAGGGTATGCCAACAGTACAGCAAATCTCATCGCAAGACGTAAAGCATGGTATCTTCTTTTTGAGAACATGACACTTCCAGAAATTGTGTGTGAGATTAATACAATCTGGATTGACCCTGATTACGAAATACAGCTAGGAACAGAACGAATAGCAAAACTCTGGGCAACAAAAATCCCACCACTAAAACGAAGAAAAAAATAAATGAAAAGGACCTCCGTATGAGGTCCTTTTTTTACAACTAATTTACTCTGCTTCATTTCTCTCAATATACATATCCTGAGAAAATCCACCGATACCAACATATTCCATTTTCTCGTCCCCTGCCAAAATAAGCTCGTATGGCCGGCAACCAAAACACCCTCCTTCTCCAGTTTCAGGATTATATGCTCCACTTTTACAGACAAACACTTTTTCTACACCGTCTTTTTTTGCGAACCGCCTAGCTTCTTTTACTTGCATCGCAACTTCTAGCACATCTTTTTCTGCTGTTGCTACATCTGGTAACTTCGCCTCAACCATTTTATCGCTCTCAAGATACCAGTAACTTGCTTTGGTTACTTTTCTCTTTTGAAGTGCGTTACAGAGTAATAAATAAATTGGCAACTGAAGTGACCCTTCCTTTTCCTCGTGCTTCCCCGTTTTGAAATCAATAATATGAAGAGAATCATTCTCTGGTAAATACTCAATCCAATCAACCAAACCATTTAAAATAATATTATGGTCTTCAGATATATAAAAATTACATGGCATCGTATCACGTTTAAGTTTGATGCATTTATTTACTAAAAATCGCGGGTCTTTAATTACCGTGTTAATCATTTCTTTGCCACGCATCTTAAATTGCTCCTCTTCTTCATTTGATGTGAACCCGCCTTTTTTACCAGTTACCTTTCCCCACTCTTCTTCGAACTGCGCACGAAGATCTCTATCCATTCGTTCATTTGATGGGTAATTGGCCAACCCTTCAAGAACATTGTGTACCGCAATTCCAAGTGACATATGAGGACTTACAATTGACATCTTGTTACCAGTCTTTGGAGACTTGAACATATTGTGCAAATAATACAACCGAGGACACTTAAGGAAATCCCCCATCGATGAATGCGATACCCAAACTGCAGTGTACTTATCAACCATAATTATCTATAAGTATACCAAAAGATGTTTGATATACTACAGGAATGGAAACAACAACATTTACTTGTACAAAATGTGAAGGACATATAGCAATAACTGGACAACTTCGAGCAGTTGGAGGATTTTGGACTAAGTTATTTAATATTCAGAATTTAAAATTCATAACAGTATCTTGCAGCGCTTGTGGTTTTACTGAAATATACCAAGATTCAAAAAAGAGAACAGCAGAAAATATTCTAGACTTCCTCACGAATTAGATTAAGGGCAGATAAACAGGAAATCTACCTACTATTGACAAAAATAATATTTCATTATAAAATTATATTATCATAACTGAGGAGAGATGTAATGGACAAAAGTACTTTGGAAAAAATCGTCTTTGCTGCCGTAACCTTGGCACGACAAACATGCTCCAATGCCCATAATGGCTACAACACAGATGAATCTGGTCCAATTGCTGCCGCTTTGGTTCGTGCTGCACTTGATGATGGAAGAGTGAGGACTGCTCTTTTGAGCTAAACGAGCTTCACCTCAACCGCATGGTTCGCCAGGCGGTTTTGTTTTTAAAAAATTGACAACTGTACGTGTAGCAAGATTCAAAAAAGAGAACAGCAGAAAATATTCTAGACTTTCTCACTAATTAATTTCAGAGAAGCGTTGCAAAGTCTTTTAAATGTGTAAAAAGTGAAGTACTTGACAAAAAGCATAAACGGGTGTATAATGGTACTTGTCGGTGGCCTAATCGAGCTTACCTCAAATGGTTAGCACGCGCCCGGGACGATGACACACATCTATTCCAGGCCGCCCCGCGCTACCGACATGCACCTTATAATACGTTGATAACTAAGGAGAACCATCCCGCAAGATACAATCCCCAAAACCCAACTTTCCCGCAACGCCGTTCATTCGGTAATGCATCAAAGGGATCCGCAAGCTTTGCTTGCACGGAACAGTAGAGGACCATGTCTTCGCAGGTAAGCCTCCAATTCGAGCGTCTTACTGCATTACATACCATTACAAAAAGTTCCAAGGCCGCCACCACTCGTGAGCGGTCTTCTTTTTTGTATTGTATAAAACATGTATATGACTCTAGACAGAACAGTAAATACTATGTAGTATGTTATCAGTCGTACAATTCTAAAAGGAACTACATGTCAACTATGCTTGAAGCTCGAGTGTTTGATAAACAACTACTGAGGTGGAGAGTTCTCACAACACTACAAAAAGCGCTACCGTTAGTGCAGGTGATCTGTGACGAGGGATATTTCGAGAAACAAGCACTTGCTCCAGAAAAAAGACTTGCTCGTGCCAAAGATGCTCGAGGAGCACTGTTTACAGCTTGGAAAAGTATTGACGATGAGCCAAAATCTGTCGATATGAACATCCAGCACTTTTTCACCGGGAACAGAGTTGGTGCTTCCTTCCATGAAAAGCTTGAATACGATTTACAAATTGAAATTTTCAAACGACATAAGATCAAAAAAATTCAGCACATCGTCTGCTGTAACTCTGAACAATTTTCCGAAATTGCCTCTGAGTTCGAGAGATACCGGATGTCACTCCCTCTTGCATTTATGGCGGTCTACAGAGCAAGCAGGTGATGCTGTGCACAATTCATGCCGACGATGTATCCATCGTCGGCATTTTTTTATTTCGACATATCAAGAACATCTTGAACGTTCCAGGTATCCTTTTTAAATGACTCAAGTATTTCAATTATTTTGCACTGATCTTTACCATATACCTTAAAGGTTTGCTTGCTACTTTTTACCACTATCACCATCTCAAATGTTTCGTTATTTAACTTCTTTAACTTAACACTTTTGCCACGTGATTTTGCATTTGCTTGTATCACTCCGGGAGACACCTCAACACCGATTTTACTAAAGGCTTTTAAGATATCATACGCACCTTCAATGGTTGTTGTATGACTTCCACGTTCATTCACTTTTACCATACTAAATCTTCCCCTCGATGAGGTCGTCTTCAAACGAAAGCAATCCTTTATAGGTTTCACCGTACTTTGAAATATCAGGAGTAATTTCTAGATTAACTATTTTTTTGTAGACTGCTTCAATTAACTTTTGAGTACGAGCTACTTCTTCGTCAGTTGCATCGAGAACAAGCTCCGTAAACGTATCTTCCTCTACGAACCACAGAGAACACTTACCGACTGGTAAATCCTTGTAATGGATAGAATTTTCAAGAAGTAGTTTATAGACAATCAATTGCTGTCGATACTTATGTAATTTAATTTTATCAATGTCCGTCTTTGCTTCATTCCACGATGTAAATGCTTTGCCTGTTTTGAAATCCACAACCTCATATTTTTTGTTGTTAATCCTCAATACATCAAGCTTCCCTATAATGTGTGCACCTCCAAGCATCACTCCTTCGTTTTTCATATCAACTTCCACTTGATCTTGCGCGTTAAACATTCCCTTGGTGCTTGCGTGAAGTTTTGTCACAATCTTTTCTCCACGTTCACGCTGTTTATGTAGCTCGTGAGCTGGTAATCTTCCACGTGACAATTCTTTTGTAAAGACAGTAAGCACATACTGAAGTGGGGCTTGCTCACCTGTATGATACTTTGGATACATGATTATTTCTTCAATTGCTTTGTGAATTGCAGACCCATATACACCGGAGGCATTCATTGGTTGAGGGAATCGTAAGAGATTTTGTTCTATAAAATAAAGTGGCCCACCTTCGGATAGATTAACAAAGTTATTTAAGTGGGTTACCGGCATCTTGTAGTTTTTTACCAGCCGTCGCAAAAGCACCCACTCATCTTCTTTGTATGGCTCCTTATGAAGCGAGAGCGCATTCTCATGTGCTTCGATTGGGACGTCATCATTCTTCGTATTATGCGTTACATCATCAAGTGGTAGATACCTGACTTGAGCATCGTGACCACTGATATGTAATGTGTGCTTTGCACGAGTAATAGCAACATAAAGAAGTCGAATAAAATCATCTTCTGTGTCACCTGCTGGTTGCATGAGTGGAACAAGTGGGGCTGGTAGTGGTGCGATGTTTGTACGCGGAGACTTGGTCCACAGTGTATCGTGTGCAGATATTAGAAACACTGTCCCAAACTCAAGACCTTTGGAAGCATGTGCTGTCATCAGCTGTACAGAATTTTGGTGCTTCATAAACGGTGATTCACTGATGAGTGTGATGTCATGATCAACGTGCATTTGTACAAATGGCGCAACATCCGTCACATAGAGCACTTCACCTTCCTTCCAAACTCGAAGAGCTTCGATGAACGTTTTCAAACTCGCAAGAAAAGCAACGTAGGTCGTTGGGCTTTTACTAATTAAATGTCGTGAGAAATAAAATTCTTTGAAACCACTCTCCTCCATAAATTTTTCTATAGTATGTTCAAGGGGAGAAGATTCCCCGAGTACCGCAAGTTCTGCAAGGAGCGCTCCAATTTTTCCAATATCAGTATGCTCTGTTGTAATCAGTACTTCAGTCCAACTTTTATGTCCCTCCTTTGCTTCCACCGCAAGAGAGAAGAGCGCTTGTCTATCAATAGAAAAACATGGATGAGACAACAGGTGTGGCAAAACATATTCTGCGGTACTCTCTTGTCTCATAACGGATGCAATATATTCACATACTTCAATAAGGATTTTTACGTGTGGCTCGTCGAACACGTTTGCTTTCTTAGTATATTCATAAGGTACCTGTTCACGGTCAAGGTATGGAAGTATCGCACGCAATTCTCTATGCCCTCGAGCAAGTACCGCAATATCATCTGCGACCACACCACCATCGAGTGCTTTTTTAATCTGTCGTGCGACATGAGCATACTCCACAACATCAGATGAAGTCTGTGTAATAGAGACCGCACCACCAACGAGAGCTTTGTTTTCAGATGTTAAGATTTTTTTAATATCCTCATATTTATTCTCTAGACGCCCCTTACCTTGAGTGATGAGAGTTCTCGCAAGGTCAAGGATTTTTTGTGTGGACCTGTAGTTCTTATCAAGCACAATCGTCACCACATCTTTATATGCATAATCCCTGAAACGCATAATGTGTGAAATTTCTGCACCCTGGAATTTATAAATAGCCTGATCGTCATCCCCTACTACCATCACGTTTGGTTTTCCTTCGTGAATTGGATTAGAAGTAATTGCATGGATGAGTGACATCTGAGCTTCATTGGTGTCTTGGAATTCATCAACCAAAATATATTGATACTGTTCTTCAAGAGCGTTACGTAAGATACTGTTATCTCGTAGTGCGTGTACCACCTCAATAATCATATCGTCATAATCATAGAGTGCACGAGTGTACATTTCTTCACTGTAACGCCTGTAGAGCTCAGCAACTGCTAAAATCTTTTCTTCATTATACGAATCCTTGAGTACGACACCATCATCTCCTTTTACTGTGAATTTTGCTTTCCAATCCCCGAGTGGCTCTGTTTTTCCTAAGATAGTTGATGCGTCGAGTGCACTTGTGAGCGTTGTAGCTAGATAGAGTGATGTTGTTCCTTGTAGTTTTCGTAATCCATCAATAATAGACTGCACGTCATCGAGTTTCTTAACAGAAAGTCTTTCGGGCCATGCGAGTAGCTCTGCATTGATTGCTCCATATTCCTTTGGGAGTTCTTTGATTACTTGGGCGTATTCTTCTGCGGTATACCCATAACTTTTAATATGTTTAATACGATCAGCAACATCTCGTAGATACACAAACCCTTTTTCTGGATGATAGCTCGCAAGCGGATGTCCATGAGGGAGTGATGTAAAGAGTGACTGTAATATTTCTGCACGCGCTATATCATTTGCTTGCGAAAAATGTGCTGCCTTCCAAAAAAATTCTGGATGCCGCGCGATAATGTGATTACAAAATGCATGGAAGGTAAAAATAGAAACCCGATATGCATCCCCTCCGATGAGTGAAGCGAGTCGCTCTCGCATATTGATCGCACCATTATCAGTAAATGTTAAACATAAAATATTATGTGGGGCAATCTGCCCTTTGTGTAAAATATTCCCAACCCTAAGTGACAATAACTCAGTCTTACCAGATCCAGGCCCTGCAACAACAAGAACAGGACCTTCTGTATGGTCCACCGCCTGCTTCTGCTCTTTATTTAATTTTTTATATCGCTCCTCAAAAGTTTGCATAGACTACTTCCAGTATACGTTACTTACTCACACTAATAAAATATAAAATATTTTACATATTCTTGAAACACTACTAAAAGTAGTTACTTTGAAAAGAGTCGTAGGCTTGATAAACTGTCAGCATGTTATGGATCACCTTCGGTGCTGTTGTTATCGTTGCGCTTTTTATTGACTTTTTTGCTATGAGTAAGCAAGGAGCGCACCGAGTCTCCCTAAAAGAAGCGACTATTTGGTCTCTCATTTGGGTTGCACTTTCACTTCTGTTTGCTTTATGGTTCTGGTGGAATTCTGGAGGTCTCAGCACAGAGGTTGCGCAACAAGCATTTGCTCACCAGAAAGCACTTGAGTTTATAACTGGCTATCTTATTGAAAAAGCACTTGCCGTTGATAACATTTTTGTTTTCCTTTTGGTATTTACCTACTTTAGGGTGCCCCATGAATATCGAAAACGACTTCTGATGTTTGGTATACTTTTTGCGATTGTTCTACGTACGATTATGATATTTGCTGGTTCATGGCTCATCAGTGAGTTCCACTTTGTGCTCTACATATTCGGATTCTTTCTCATATATACAGGAATAAAGATGTGGAATTCCATTGGCAAAGAACCTGATCTTGAGCACAGTGCTGCAATGAGATGGCTACGCAAAGGTCTCAAGATTAGTCCAGAAATAGATGGTGAGAAGCTTATTACTGTTCATGAAGGCAAAAAAACTGCCACCCCCTTGCTTGCAGCAGTTCTAATGATCGGAATCGTAGATATTTTGTTTGCGGTTGATTCTATTCCTGCAATCTTTGCCGTAACAACTGACACCTACATTGTACTTACCTCAAATGTGTTTGCGATTTTAGGACTACGTGCTATGTACTTCTTGCTTGAAGGTCTGCATGAGAAATTCCATTTACTCTCGTATGGTCTTGCGCTTATTCTAGGGTACATTGGCACAAAGATGCTCCTTATGGATATCTTTCCAATTCCAACGCTCTTATCACTTTGCATAACCTTTACTATTCTTATTTCGTCAGTTATTTTAAGTCTCTACATTAAACCAAAGGAGATACCGGGTAGTTCTTACCCTTTTGAACCTATAGAACCGAAAGAAGAAGATAAAAAAAGTAAGAAAACCCTGTAGAGGGATAAAAACGATTGACTTACCCAACAGAAATCTCTCGGAATAATTCTGTAACATTTTTGAATCGCACAACGAGAGCATGGTCACCACCTAACTTTTCTTCAACAATAGCCAGAGCTTGTTCATGAAACCAAAGACGGTTTTTTACACTTGAAGTGAATCGTGCTGCGTGCGGTGCCCCTTCAAGTTTGAAATCTACAAGGAAACTTTCAGTGTTATGAATTTTATCAGCAGCTGATACAAGGGCGCTTTCCGTTCCTCCACTTCTTAGATTCACTAGGTATGCTTCTTTACGGGTTAACCACGGCAACTGCTCCTCATCCGCTTTATTTGCATCAAGTGGCTCTGTAACATGTGACACAATTTCTGCAACCCGTACACCGCAGTCAATCACTAACTGATCATAGGTATATCCAGGAACATCTTCTAGGGAGTCGTGCATAAGTCCAGCGACGATGACATCTTCGTCGTCTGTTACAGAAGACAAGAGAACCGCAACACCTACAAGATGGCTAATATACGGAGTAAGCTTGGCATCAAATCTAGTCTGCGTACGATGAAGGTGCGATGCAAGCTTAATAGCTGCATCTAATCGTGGAGTAAAAATCATAGTAGTTGCATTATAGCAGATAGTTAATAAAGTGTTTCAGTTGTAGGAAGAAATAATCTTTCTTATAGAAATCTTATAAAGAAAAGATGCTTGGTGGCACAATATTGACATCTCTTATTTTTTAGTGTATAATAACGAATGTTAGTTTGAACTTTAACTTTTACAAAGGACGGGAAAATGCACAAAAAAGACACTCTACGAACAGACGGTCATGCAGCCTACAAAAACATAGGCGGAGTCGCAATCTACATGGTTGGCTTCTGTCTTTTATTTGCCCTTGCTTTTGGACTTTCTGACAGCAATGGGAGCTTGTTACAGCTGATACGTTTATACATTGATCACTCGGCGGCAGGAGGAGCTCTAACCTTTCTGATCGCGGCAATCGTTTTCTTGTTTGTATATTTTGCCACCTCTTCCCTGAAGAAAGACAGCTTGGCGAATGTGCAAAACAGAAGGAAACTGCAAGCAAACGAAGATCTCCCCATGGTCTACACAGAAAGAAGTCAAGACCAGGTCTACCGACGTTAGTATTTTTGGAATCAAAAATCCTACGTTACAACCCAATCGCCCAAGCACATGCTTGGGTATTTTTATGTCAAATCGAGATTATTTGTAATTATATAAGTACAATTTTTTACAATATTTGTACATATTGACAATATTACTATTATAGTGTAGTATATAATATGACACTCTTGTCCTTTTACAACCATTCCAACCAACATGAAGGAGAACGAACTTGAAGAAAATCTTTCAAATTTTGCAACAACCATGGTGCGCGGTTACTCTCGGCATCATCTTCTTAAGTGTCCCGAAGTGGACCAAGGACTTTGGTTTGGGTGCCACATGGGTGATTCTCGCGTCATCAGCAATTATCTTTACTCTTGTCCTGTGGAATCTACTTTCAGGATGGGTAGTCAACCGACAAGGCTACCTCATTGCAAATCTCGGAGGAGCGTTGAGTGGGACAATATCTAGTCTCACAATACTTGCTTACGTGAATAATTACATCAATAACTCACAACTCAACTTGTTCCTACTTATCTCATTTTGTATGGGAATTGTAGTGTTCATATGGGGAATGTTCAATGAATGGTGTGTCCGGCCATGGACAGATGACAAAGGTAAACCCTCTTCTCGTCCAGAAAAAAGTGAACCGGTTGCAACATCAGTAACCTTAGCTGAGTAGTCCAGAACACATAAACGTAATGACCGCATTACAAAACGCGCAAGCAAAGCTTGCGCGTTTTTTCTTTTCTTTAGTAATACTACAACCAAATTATTTCTTCGCCTTCTTTGGTTTCTTGATTTCTTTTTTGTGTGTTTTTGTTTCGTGTGCCATGTATAAATAATATCATGTAGAAAGTTGAAAGTAGAGAGTGAAGAAGTGGATAAATGGAACCAGAAAAGATGTCCGACAATCTGACTATCCGACTTAATACAATTTGATTAATCTGTAAGTCTGTTGTCTGCTAGCGAAGCGGTCTGATGGTCTGATATCTATCTCTTACACAGTTTCGACAACGTTCTTCCTTTCGCTTCTGCATCTGCTGGTGATGCAAAAAATATCTTATTTGCAGGTTTTATATTTCCACTCCCGCCACACCAGCTATAAGTGTATGTTTTTCCATTTTTACTGCCAAAGGCCATCGTTTCTGAGCCACCAGAAACCCCTTCCCTTTGTGCTAATTGAGTATTTTCCACCTGATAAACGACCGGCACTCTGTTTTTTGCAGCAACCTCACTTAGATACCATAAAAATAGAATTAATACAGTAAGAGTCATACAGAGGCTTGCTATGTCAGTAAAAGAAAGCCTGCTATTGATTTTTTTAAGATAATCTTGTATACTGAACCCCATATAATATTCATTTAAGTATACGCTATGGCAACAAGAAAGGCCGCAGGTTCGGCAAAAAACCTAACAGACAGTAAACCAAAGTACCTCGGTACCAAGCTTTATGCTGGAGAAATAGCATCAGCTGGAGCTATTATCGTTCGCCAGCGTGGTACAAAAATCATGGCTGGGAAGAATGTAGGTCTTGGACGTGACCATACATTATTTGCTCTCGTAGAAGGAAAGGTGTCATTTACAGAACGACGCATGAAGCATCTTGATGGAACTATCAAGAGAAAGAAAGTAGCAAACGTAGGTCTAGAAGCTGCAAAGTAACCATAAGAAAAACCGACACGATGTCGGTTTTTTGTTTGCTTCAGTTGATGCGGTCTGCATTAACTAATCTTGATCAAGTGCTTGAAGTCCCAATAGATAGCAGATAAGGTTTTATTCCCTTCATCATTCACGAGTGATTCCACATCATCACTCTGCATACTCCAAACCATAACATCACCTTCATTTTTGATCTCTAAGATGAGGAATTTCAACACCAAGGAATTGTCAGCTTTTGTAAAAATGAGTCGATGTTCTTGCCAGCCATCATTCTCATCATCTTTTTCTTCTGTAATAAAGAAAAGTACCTCTGCTGATTTACCAGGTAGGTAAATTGGAACTCCAATCTTTAGTTCGTTACGAGCAACAGAGATAACGGAAGTCCTGTTGGCAAAACAATTGAAAACAGGAATGTCGCCATTATTGTTATCGAAAATGGCAACATAACGCATTGGAAGGTTTTTCATTGGTAATCCTATACAAAATGGTTAATGATCTATTAAATACATTATACCATAAAACGGTATAATAGTCAATATACGCAACAAGACTACCTAAAGAAGTACTACTTAATCACCACCGAAATCTTCGCCTTCTGGTCTCCTTGTCTCAATTCAATCTTATGTTCACCAAGTGATTTTAATGGTGTTGCTATATTTATCTGCTTTGGGTCAACAGAAAATTGAGTTGATGTAAAAATAGCATCAGCAATATCTACATCTTTTACTTGAGCGAAGAGTTGACCTTTTGCATCAGCTTTCTTGCCAGTAATAACGATTGGTTCTTTCGCAAGTTTATCTACTAACTGAACGAACGTATTTGTCGCTAATTCTTTTTTGTGTTGTTTTGAATCCTCTTTTGCTTTCCATTTTGAAAGCTCACCTGGGGTTGCCATAAGTGCGTCACCTTTCTTAATAAGTACATTGATTGCATACCCATCTGCCACCTCTTTCACTTCCCCACGTTTACCCAATTTTGCTGTGTCTTTTAAGAGAATTACTTTCATATGTCTATACTACCACGACAGATATTAGAGAGACAAATAAGGAGGTTTTGTGGTAGCAGAGGTATACATGTTTAACAAAAGAGCGACCGCACTCAAAGAGCACTGCGATTTCTGCAAATTGAGTACAATTTAAGAAATCGGGAGCCTCGCGATCGCTATTTTGTATGTATTTGTATTTTGCTAATGGCTACTAGCTAATAGCTAAAGGCTGTTCAATTACCTCATCTTCTTTACCTCCTCCACAGCCTTGATTAACTGAGCATCATATGTACCCTTGAATCCTGCAGGAGTGGTTGTAGCAACCGGCACAACAACATCTGGAACAATTCCATGTTCAGAAATATTGATACCATTTGGTGTATACCATTTTGCAATTGTTACTTTAAGCGATGAGCCATCTGCTAAATTAATCAATTCTTGAACTGACCCCTTTCCAAATGACTTAGTTCCAACAACTTTTGCTATACCATGATCCTTCAGTGCTCCCGCCAAAATCTCAGAGGCTGAAGCAGATCCACCATCTACTAGTACAACAACCTTGATTCCCACAGGTACCCCCATAAGTCCTGTACTTCTGTGGTTAACCACAGTTTCGTTCTTCCCTTGTCGTTCACTCACAACAACTTGCCCTTCTTTTAAGAAATAACTCGCCATATCAACTGCGGCTTGCAAGTATCCTCCTGGATTACCACGAAGGTCAATCACAAGTCGAGTACCTTTGGTCTTTAGGAATTCATTAAGTGCGTTTCTGAAAAGACCAGAAGACTCAGATGAGAAGTTATAGAGTCTGATGACGAATACTCCGTCTTTTGTTTCTGTATCAATTGTCGGGATTTTAATTTCTTTTCGAATAATTTTTATATCTTCTGTAGCTTTTGCGTCAAGATGAAGGACTGTGAGTGTTACAGGTGTATCGAGCTCACCACGAATGAGCGTTACTGCTTCTTCTGAATTCTTTCCAATCATATTCTTACCATCCACTGCCGCAATGATGTCCCCCGCCTTAACTCCAGCCTTCATCGCAGGAGAATCCTTAAGTGGTGCAATGACTACAATATTCCCGTCTTTCATCCCTACTGTCATTCCTACGCCACCAAAAGAGCCTTTCACTGTTTCAGCGAAACTCTTTGCTTCAACTGGAGGGAAGAAGACCGTGTATGGGTCTTTGTAACTATTAACATAGCCTTGTATCATTCCGTACTCACGCTCTTTTGCTGTTGGAAGAGTAGAAGAAGACTTCCAGAATACGAATTTATTATCGATATTTTCTTTTACTTTAGAAAAAAGCGGGGTATCGAGAACTATATCTCCTAGTGTGGTTTCAGCTTTTACACTATTATTCAACGCTCCTCCTACCAAAAAACCTACTGCAAAAACAATAAAAATGAATGTTCCTGCTGCAACGCTTTTGATTGCAAAGTTTTTTGTAAGGTGTCCTGTAGTAGAATTGTGTTGTTTGTTAAAATTAAAAATCATAAGTATATTTCTTAGTATACACGTCATATATGATAGAATAAAGGGAATACTTTTACTACGATATATCAACGCCTTCCATGTCAGAACAGATCAAACTTTATAATACAAAATCAAAGAAACTCGAAACATTTATTCCCGAAAAAGATGGTCATGTTGGTATTTATTCTTGTGGACCAACTGTCTACCACTATCAGCATCTTGGTAATATGCGTGCGGCAGTATTTGCTGACACCTTACGTAGAATGTTTATCTCAAATGGTTATGATGTAACTCATGTCATTAATATCACTGACGTCGGTCATAATGTTGACGACAGTGAAAGCGGTGAAGATAAGATGGAAAAAGGTTCAAAGCGTGAAGGTAAAAGCGTATGGGAAATTGCGAAACAATACACAGACGCATATTTTGCAGATTTACAGATGCTTGGTATCCCACTAGATGCGTATGTCTTCCCTCGAGCAACAGATAACATCAAAGAACAGATTGCTCTTATTGAGGCGCTTGAACTAAAAGGCTACACGTATCGTACCCATGATGGTATTTATTTTGATACATCAAAATTCAAAGCATACAAAGATTTTGCACACCTAGATGTTGAAGGACTAAAGAGTGGCGCACGTGTGGAAGAAAATGTAGAAAAGAAAAATATTACTGACTTTGCGTTATGGAAATTTTCCCCAACTAATGAAAAACGTCAAATGGAATGGGAAAGTAAGTGGGGAACCGGATTCCCAGGCTGGCACATAGAATGTTCTGCAATGTCCATGAAATATCTTGGTGTTCATTTTGATGTCCACACTGGCGGCATCGAGCATATTCCAGTGCACCATACAAATGAAATTGCTCAAAGTGAATGTGCGACAGGTATGCCGTATGTTAATTACTGGATGCATAACAACCATCTTCTTGATACTACAGGTAAAATGTCAAAATCAAATGGAGAATTTATGACACTTTCTAAACTACGTGAGGAGAACCACGACCCACTCGCTTATAGGTACTTCCTACTTACCGCACACTACAGAAAGGAACTCAGTTTTTCATATGAAGCGCTCGATGCTGCATCTGTTGCCTACCACAGACTTGTGGATTACGTACTGCATAACAAAACAGCAAGTGGACACGTTATTTCCAAGTACATGCACCTTGCTCATACAGCACTATCAAACGACCTTGCTACCCCTGAAGTCATTGCAACTATTTGGAAACTTATGAAAGACGATGAAGTAACTGAGGTTGATAGATACATAACACTAGTTGCGCTTTCTGATCTACTTGGACTTGGATTACACGAAGTTGCAGAGAAAGGTTTAGAAATTCCTGAGGAGATAGAAGAACTACTGTCTCAGCGCGCGCAAGCGCGCGCTTCAAAAGAATTCGCGCTCTCAGATAACCTTCGAAAAGAAATTGAAACTCATGGTTTTATTGTAAAAGACACCTCAAACGGGCAAGAATTGAGCAAACTATAAAGCCTATTCTAAAAAATAAATCAATTTACCTGTATTTTAGCTAAAGGCTAACAACTACAACCTAACGACTGCCCAGTTGTCCACATAATCCCCTACTTTTTAATTAAATACAATAGATTTTAGTTTGTGCAATAGTGTAACTCTTTAGTACACTATCAATCATGTTACCACTCAGCCAACTCGCAGCATCTTCAAAGCCAAAAAACTTTAAGAAAAAAACTTTCTCTGACTATTCAAAAAATAATGGTGGCGAAGACCCACTTCGTGGTCCACGTATTCCCCCACAAGATCTAGAGTCTGAAAAAGCTCTCCTTGGCTCACTTCTTCTTTCGGCAGATGCACTTTTTGATATTGCTGATATTGTTGGACCATCAAGTTTCTATGCTGCGAAGCATCAAATTATCTATGAAGTGATTGAAGAACTAGTTAACAAAAAGGAACCAGTAGATATTCTTACTGTTTCGGCTGCGCTTCGTGGACGTAAAGAATTCGACCAAATTGGAGGGGCACCGTACCTTTCTGATCTCCTTGGCCTTGTTGGTTCTGCTGCGAATATAAAATACTATGCCCAAATTGTACGCAAGAAAGAACTTCTTCGTAGACTTATTGAAGCGACAACTCATATCGGAGAAATTGCTTATGAAGAAACTGACTCGCTTGAGTCAATCCTAGAAGAATCTGAAAAAAGTATTTACGAGATTACCACCAAAGGTGGTTCTTCTGATCGTCTTATTGGATTCAATGAACTTATTGATGAGACATGG
>CAYXKW010000009.1:26774-43792 GCA_964464695.1 uncultured Candidatus Saccharibacteria bacterium | reverse complement strand
GGAGACGTGTCAGAGTGGTCTAACGTACCTCTTTGCTAAAGAGGCAGGGAGTTAAATCCCTCGGAGGTTCGAATCCTCTCGTCTCCGCAAAATAATGAACCCAAAGCAAAGCTTTGGGTGATTTATTTTTACGAGAGACAGGAGGATCCGAACTGAGACACCGCGAAGCCTGTTTTGTAATCAAAACAGTAGTGTCGAAGCCGGGACCGAGAAACAATCTTTTTATGAATTGTAGTCAATGAAAGAAAAAGATATGTTTGGTGGTCGAATCCTCTCGTCCAAACACAGTAGTATTGAGTAAATTTAAAGCGACGGCGAGAAATTATCCGTGACCAAATCCTCTCATCTTCACCTGTCTGTCGTATGTAAGGAATCATTTGAAACACTAGAAATATATACTTTGTAATAAAAATACACTTAAGTGTTGTCACAAAACGCGTCCACATTTGTTATTATAAGTATAACGGCTTCATGCTTGTTTTATTAATTTATAATTATTTTTTATGTTTAAGAAATTACTTTATGTGTCAGTTGCTACCGCACTTCTTTCAGTAACAAGCGCATCTGCACTAGATATAATTGCAACTTCAAGAAGTGTTGCAGTTCCTACTGTTACTTCTATAGGTCAGACATCAGCTACAGTCTTACTGTCTCCTGCAGTTATCTCTGGTATGACAGCTGAAGAAAAAGCAGCTACGTATTTTCAGTATTTTGAAACACAGCAGGTGTGTATCATGATTTACCCAACACCGGAACACTGTCTGCCTAAAAAAACTACCCCAGGACTGTCGGAAGTAAAACTTGAAAATCTCAAGGTAGGGACTTCATACACAGTCACTTATAAACGAGACAACACAATCAGATGTATCACGACACCATGTCCTGAAAATGGTTTTGAAAGTTCCTCTGTAGAATTTAAAACTATGAAGGATGGAGAAAATGGTGGACCTAGTAAGGAAACTTCATCTGGTGCTAAAAATGTCACCAGTAACCTCACTATGAAAAGTAGAGGAGACCAAGTAACCTTTTTACAGAAGGTTCTTATTGATAGAGGCTTCATGAATGTTGATGCAACTGGATACTTCGGCGTAGTAACTCTCAAAGCCGTGAAGGATTTTCAAAAAGCTCATAACATTACTCCTACAGGATTTGTTGGTCCAATAACTCGCGCATCGTTAATTAAGTACACAGGAGAAGTAATGCCTATAACTCTTGAAGAAAAGTTTGAAGGTACAGTAACTGCATTTTCAACAGCTTGTTTTGCAGATGGTGAATGTAGTATCACTGTTGACGGTAAAAAAGTTGTGACGACAATTGGTTGGTCACAAAATATCGTAGGAAAGGTTCTAGGTATTCCTGACTTTGGATCAATCGAAAGTAACGTAGGTGCACACGCACGAGTCTACGCCAAGAAAACCGAAGATGGCTACACACTATACGGCAACGATCAATACTATGTAGAGATTGTTCCTGCGAAAGGAAAGCAATCCGCAGGTAGTGCAATTCCTCCAGAATCAAAACTTGTACAAGGAAGTACTTGGATTTGGTACAAAACGGTACAGCATAACACTCCACTTGTCACACCATTTAACACAGGAGCATTCACACTTATGTTTAACGAAGACGGAACGCTTTCAGGAAAGACCGATTGTAATGGTTACTTTGGAAGTTATACATTCGGAACTGATGGCTTCATGAAGTTTGGTGCTCTCGGAAGTACAAGAATGTTCTGTGAGAATTCACAAGAAAATGTTTTCACTTCTGCACTCCAAGATGCAAGTCGTTACGCACTTACAGAATCAAATAGAGTTCTTGAGATAACTCTTGCTGATAATAAAGGTACAATGTACTTCCTAAGAAAGTAATTGTAAATTATTTTCTTTGAATCATGGTACACTTTCTCTATGAAAGAAAATAAAAAATTGATTAACGCCATCAGTGGGGCAGTTTCTAAAAGTGTTAAGAAGATTGACTCAGTAAAAGCGGCAAGTAAAAAAGCGGTGAAGAAAGCAAAAAAGACCGTGAAAAAAGAATGGGCTGCAACTGAAACAAAAAGAGAAGCACTTAAGTCCGCAACTAGTAAGATTGTAAAGAAGGTGGAGAAGAAAGGTAAGAAACTCGTAGGTAAATCTACACAGCTTAAAAAAGATGTTGTAAAAGGTTTCAAACTTGGACTTAAGAAGAAATAAACAAAATAGGGATAAAAAACAAGACAAACGTCTTGTTTTTTGTTTATTAATCTATAACAAAGAAATGATATTAAGTGGTTTTTCAACACTCCCATTAATAGGCAATTTCGTGTATAATAGTACGACTGGAGAATTGGGTGAGTGGTTTAAACCAACGGTTTACTAAACCGTCGACCTTTTATTAGGTCCGTGAGTTCGAATCTCACATTCTCCGCCAACACAACTAAGTATCGGAGTCAACCTATTTACTCGAGCAAGCAGAGCGACTCATATACATAATGTTTGATCAAAAATACACGAATTTATCGTGTATTTTTGTTTAGAAATAAGTTTACTAAAGTGTTAAGATGTGTTTATGATTACCCAAGAAGAAATCAATAAAAAATCTCAAGCCACAGCAATCCACACCTCTGACATCCAAAGAGATTATCTTTTTGGTTGGTTACTATTTTATATATTTACCGAAAGTAAATTCAAAGACACTATTTTTCTTAAAGGTGGGAACGCTTTAAGAAAAGGATATTTTTTAAATACACGTTTCTCATCTGATCTTGATTTTGGTACACCTTACGATATTGATGTTGAGGAGTTAAGACAAGACATAGAAAATGCTTGTACTTTTATAAGTGAAAGATCAGGAATATCTTTTGTAATAAAAAGAAATGATGTGACTGAAAAGTTTAGTAAATGGAAGGAGACTAGGTGGAAGGTGTTCGAGGTAAAGATCTACTTTAAAGATTTTTTTGGGAATTCTGATCATATTACTTTAAAAATTTCTCTGGATATAACAAGATTTGATAAAACATATTTACCTATTCAGACTTTGCCACTAATACATCCATATTCTGATGCTGACAGAGTAGTTTGTAATATTCATTGTATGCAATTAGAAGAAATATTGGCGACAAAATTAAAATGTCTTTTGCAGCGAGATCACGCCCCAGATCTTTTTGATTTTATTTATAGTATTTACTTAAATCAATCTATCATCATTGATAAAAATGAGATGAAGAGAATTTTCTTAAAAAAGACAATCTTTGAAAGAAATCCGACAGTTGTAAAAGGTATCCTTCTTGCATTACCAATAGAATATTTTAAGGCTAAATGGTCTAAAACTGTCATGTGTACCCAGGATGTTTTCTTTGAAGCGGAAGATGCTATTAATAGGTTTACTGAGCAGATAAATGAAATGTTTAAGGATGATACAGATAATCACTGGACTGATCGTCACTATTTTGGAGCAGAGCATAGAAGTGTAATATTAAAAGGAGGTAAAGATATGACACTTTTAAGAATTACATATAATGGCGTTACTCGATTGGTTGAGCCATATGCTTTAAAGTTTCAAGAAAGAACTGATGGCGTAGCAAAAGAATATTTATATGTTTATGACAGAGAAGGAAGTAAGAATAATCCTGACTGGAAGACTTTTGTAGCAGAAAATATATCTATGATTGAAAATACTGATATTAAGTTTAAACCACAGTACGAAATTGAACTTTGTCGAGCGGGAGAATACCCTGACAATAGATTTTTGTATGACAGAGTAAAAAAACAACAGAAGGAAAATACTAAAATTTTTAAACTAAGAGATAGATCTTCTATTACCAGAAGTTCATCTAGATTTCCTTCCTTTGGTCCTAAGTATATATTTAATTGTTCTGTATGTGGTAAGCAGTTTACTAGAAAAAGTTATGATGCAAATTTAGGTCAACATAAAAGTAAAAGCGGAGGGTATCCTTGTTACGGGTATGGTATTTATAAAACTACTAAGTATTAATCAACTAGTATAAGTCTCTTATCTTTGTAAATAATTCTTGATCTTAGATTTGCTAACAGTTCTCTCTTCTCTGTAACCATGCCTTCTTTCAGAATATACTTTGCATAGTTACGTATATCAGTATCTTTTCGGTTGCCAATCTTGTCAGTGCTTCCAAGTACTGACCTTTGGAAAATATTAAAGCGTGCAATCTCATCCTCTAGTTTTTGTCGCATACCAAGTTCATTAATATCAACATTATCAAGAATCTTGAGTAACTCAGTAATGAGTTCTTCTTCTCGAATATATTTGTTCTTACAATTTCTATCTCTTGCTCTACTGCATGAATAGTAGATATATTTTGCATTTGTACCATCTTTCAAGTCTTTCCATTTTTCTTCTGCAGATATTCCACTAGAGCAGTATCCGCAAGTAAACAATTTAGTGAATGAAAATTCTTTATTCTCACGTTGTATGTTATCTCGTTTAAGCTGTAGCTGAGCTTTTTCAAATAGTTCCTGACTGATGAGTGGTTCATGTTTTCCTGTATACCAATTACCACTTCCTTTAGGGTGTTCAAAGAGTCCGTAGTAGAACTGGTTGCTTAGTATTCTGTATACACCACCAAGTGTTAGTGGTTTGTTTCCTCTGGTATAAAAATTAGCTTCGAATCGAAGCCAATTATATATTTTTCTACCACTCATTTTTTCGTACGCAACTTTCTCAAACATTTTCTTTACTATAGGAGCTCTGAAGGGGTCTACTAGGAGCTGACACTTTTTGTCTAAGTGTTTCTGGTTTAAATATCCGAGAGGTGCCTGTCCTGGCCATAACCCCATCTCTACTCTAGTCCGCAGTCCGCGTTTAACATTTACTCCACGATTGTCATTTTCTAGTTTTGCCTGACTACCTAAAATCATCAGTAGAAATTTCTCGTTTGGACTATTTGAAAAACTTTGGCCATATGTTTTTATTTCTTGTAATAACCCTGCATCCATAAGGTCTACTATTTTCCCTAAATCTCCAGCGTTTCTACTTATGCGGTCTGGCGCCCATGTCAGTATTCCATTAAATTTCTTTGCTCGTATCTCTTCTATAATTTCGTTGAATACCGGTCGTTGCCCAGTTTCCTTTGCAGAGTGTGATTCTCGCTTCATACACACAATTTCAAGCCCTTCACGATCTGCAATCTCTAACATCTCTTTAATCTGTGAATCTATCGAAAGGACTTGTCTTTCCTCTGATTCTGTTGATTTGCGTGCATACAAGCAGTATTTGGTCTTAATAGGTTCCGTTAAGACCTTTGCTAATTCGTACCCTTTGGGCGCTGTTGTTTTCATATACCTCATTAATGACGCAAACATGCTAGTAAGTCTAGATCTAGTGAGTAGGTAACTAAATATTAAGAAAACTAGCTTATTTTGTGTTTTTTATATATATTTATATGATATGCAAGTCCTAGAGTTTCTACCAAAAAAAGAGATAGAAAAATTTATAGATAAAAATGCTTACGATGTTATTAATTATTTACTTAAGAAAGTAGCTTTTTCACAACCTGAAGTTAGAGATAAGTCAGAATTATCAGGTATACAAATAACGAAAGAGTTTTTAGAAGATTGGATTGCTCAAGCTTGTGATTTGAAAAAGGTTGGAGCTGGTAATTATCCTATTGATGTTTATATGGATAAGAAATATGGAATAGACGTTAAATTTCTAACTACAAAAACAGATAGTAAGGGGTCATTTATTAAAAGTCATTCGAATGAAACTTCTCTGAGTCAAAACTTTAAATTAGTTGGTGTTAGTTTAGATCAAATGTTTGAGAAAAAAGAACATAAGGAAATTTTGTCTCAATGGGTAAAAGTACTTCAAGACAAACTTAAAAAACCAATGAAAGATTTTGAATTAAAAGATTTATATTATTTTATCTTTTTAAGGTCTGGTAATAAGATATATTTATCAATAGCAAAAGTTGATTATTTGAATCTAAAAAACTTGTCAGTGAACAAGGCTACTCAAACATCTATTTTTGTAGATAATTTTATTGAAAGTAAATACGGCAATGTGAAAATTTACAAAAGTAAGAAAAGAATGGAGCTGAGATTGTTACCACACAATCTTCAAAATGACGATAAGTTAATATGTTGGGATTTTGAAAATTTCTATCCCGATGTACTTTCTTTGAAAGAAATAGCAAGAAAAGGACAACTTAAAAAGCACATTGAAAGTCAGTTTAAAAAGTTCTTTTTATAGAATAGAAAATTATTCCATAGCCTTCATCATTTGTTTTGCAACAGCTTCCAGAACTGGAACACTAACTGAATTTCCGGCTTGCTTATATAAAGCAGAATCAGAAATATTTGGTAATGCGTAATCTTTAGGGAATCCTTGAATTCTAAAACATTCTAGTGGTGTTAGTTTTCTTATACCTTTTTTATCTTTAATTAAAGGAACATTATGTCCACCCATACCCATATTTGCAGTAAGTGTAGGACACACTCCTTTTTTATTCTCTCTTACATACTGTCTTCGCCACTGGTACACTTTATTTTCTTCTTTGATGTGATCCTTTAATTTTTCATACAAAGGTTTATCATTGTAGTAATATTTTGCATGAACATTCTTTTCTAAAATATCAGAAATGGATACTGTTAATTTTACCGGTGTTGGAAATTCAAATTTATCATGATTCTTTTTATCTTTAAATCCAACAATATAAATACGCTCACGGTTTTGTGGAATATTTCCATATTCCATACTATTAAGAACTTTTACTTTTAAGTGATAGCCGAGATCAATTAGAGTTTGTTCTATGATACTAAAAGTCTTTCCTCCGTCATGACTCTTTAAATTTTTAACATTTTCAAGCAAGAACCCTTTTGGCTTTTTTACTTCAATAATTCTTGCAACATCAAAAAACAAGTTACCTCTTTCTTTTGTATCATTAAAACCTTGTCTATATCCAGCAATAGAAAATGCTTGGCAAGGGAATCCTCCTAAGAGAAAATCAAACTTAGGTAAATCATCTAGCCCTATCTTTCTTATATCTTCAACTATTAATTTGGAGTCCATAAAATTAAGATCATAAGTATCCTTGCATTTTGGTTCAAAATCATTAGCAAATACAGTTTTAAAACCTGCATTTTCAAAACCTATTCTTATACCACCCACACCAGCAAACAAGTCTATTGTTCTAAAAGGGTATTTTACTTTTCTTGGTTCTGTTGTATCTTTATTATTAATATTTCTAATCACTTGAACAACAACACCACGAACCTCTACTTCTGTTCTATAAAAAGGCAACATCGATTGATTTGCTGGCTGAAGTCTAAACCTGTCTTTTTCTCTATATAGTTTTTTCAAAGTTGCTTCATTATCATCAATAACAGCGACGACCGTTTGACCATTTTCTGCAACTGATTGTTTTTTAATTACTACAATATCACCATCAAAAATACCTTCATCTACCATACTATCTCCAACAACCTTAAGAGCATAGTATTCTTTAGGGTTTTTGATGTTTGTTTTATTTACAGAAATGTATTCATCGGCATATTCAACAACTTCCAATGGTTGACCCGCAGTAATTCTTCCAAGAATAGGGATCTCTACTAGAGCACTCATGTCACTTAAAACAGTGAGACCTCTTGGCATATTACTTTCTTTATCTAGGTAACCTTTCTCTCTGAGAGATAAAATATGTTCATGTATAGTCGAAACAGCTTTAAGTTTTAATTTTTTTCTTATTTCTTCAATGGTTGGTGCAATTCCAGAATCATCAACATAACTTTTTACAAAGTCATAAACTTCCTTTTGTTTCTTGGTTAATGTTGATGTTGTGGTCATAATTTAAAAATAATTTTCTTTATATTTTTATTATAACCGAATAAAAACCGAAAAGTGGAGCGTTATCCACACAATTTTTATTCACCCTTATTATATATAAGAAAGAAGGAGCTTGATTAGTGAAAAAGTAAATTGTTAAGTAATTTTGTTGTCATCTTTTTTCTTTGGATTAAAAACATTATAAATAATTTGTGCAACACCTCTATAAGGTGGCTCAGGTGTTATTGGTTTCTTCGGCCTATAATACCTGAGATGGTTGTTTACTAACCAAAGTTCAACAGCCCATTTCTCTCCTTTTTTGATATGGTTAATAACCTGACTTTCTGCTAAGTCGTTTATGGTCTCTCTTCCATTTTCTTGGGATTCTTCAAAAAGCTTTGAAAACTCTTCGTCATCTTTTTTCCATCTGTATACTGTCGCCTTTGCTATACCAGAAGCATTGCATGCATGACTAACAATTGAAGTTTTTGAAAGAGCCTCAAGAAACTTCAATTTATCCTTCTTGCTTCTCATAAATCTTGATAGGTTTTTTGCCAGTCGCAATTTCCCAACGCCTAAGAATCACTTCTGCATATACAGGAGACTTCTCCATCAAGTAGCATCTACGACCAATTTTGATACTTGCAACGAGCGTAGAGCCAGAGCCACCAAAAGGCTCTACAACAAGACCTCCACGCTTAGTGAGTACTTTGATATAGGGTATAAGGATTTCAATTGGCTTAGTCCCAAAGATGATTGCCTGTCCTGATGACTTCTCATCTGCTGACTTATATTCAATGAAGTCAGTAGGGCAGTATTTATTTCCTTTGCCATAAGATTCCCAGTGAGGTTTTCCAGAGATAGCAAATAAAGCAGTCTCGTACTCTTCTTGGAATAATGGAATGTCCTCAGGTTCATCATTAACTTCTACTTCTCCTTGTGTACCAACTAGAGCAATATCATTCTTGTTGAAGAATTTATGTTTTGCAGCAAATCCCTGCATCCTATTTGGTAAGTGCCACACAATAGTATTTTTGTACTTCCAATGTACTTCTAAGGCATTCCAAATAGTCCTAAGATTTTTAGGATTTTCATATACGATGATTGAGAAGTTTGGATTCTGTATCTTAGCAATATTTGCCATCCATAAGTCAGTGAAGTTATCAGGGAGTGATTCTGTTTCTAAGTACCTACGGTTTTTCTTTGAGCCGAATCCGACAGTTGCCTCACCATGACGAGTCTTGCCGTGTAAGTAATCTAGAATATAAGGTGGGTCAGTCATACACATATCCGCCTTATCTCCATCACACAGTTTCTCCCACTCTCCGTCTACCGTAGAGTCTCCACACATAAGTCGTGAGCCATCTATCTCGTAGATGTCTCCTTTCTTAACTGTAATATTTGTTATATCTAATTTCTCTAATTCTTTCTCTAGGTCAAATTGCTCCTCAGTAACATCTTCTGAAAAAATATTATCTAACTCTTCTGAATTAAAACCAATATCTTTCAAAAAGGACTCATCAAACTGAGCTAGTAAGTCTAGGTCGAATTCTCCCTGATTACGATTTAATCTGACGTTCAACTCTCTTTCTTTTCCGATGTCGGGAATGTTTATATACACCACAGCAACTTCTTGGTGTCCAAGTTCTTTCAAACACTCCAGTCTGAAGTGACCTCCAATAACAATGTTTTTTCTTTCCTCCGCACCATTAACAATAAGAGGGTCTACTACTCCGAAGCGAGTAATACTTTCCTTCAATTGTTTTTTGTCCTCACTATTCCATTTCCTCGGGTTGTAATCCGACGCTGATAATACGTCAACAGAAACATACACAATGTTCAATGTGTGATTCATAAAAATAATATTTTAGTTGTTAGTGTTTAGAACCTAAAAGTATGTTTTGTTTGGGTATAAGGTTAAGGGGTATAAGGAGATAGGGTACGAAGTGATCGGGTACAATTTATTGGGTATGATGTTTGGTTCTTTATTCATTTTATACTCCACAGGTTTAGAGTCAACAGGAGTGTGGATAAAATCCTAAAATAGGTAGTATTTACTGGATTTAATGTTTTTTTGAGATATGTAAATTATTTTGACTTACAATAGTATCCAAACATCTATATACTTAAATCATAGTATTTGTAAGTAAATGGAAAATCATAAAATAATAAATAGTGAAAAATGGATGAATGACGGACTGTTTAGTAGTCATGATTGGATGCTAAATGAGGAAAATCGTTTTAGTTTGTTGCTTCGAAATAATGAACCGCAGAAGCTGTTAAATTTAACAAATAAAATTCTAAAAGATGAACCTCTAGATGAGCGTACTTTGATATATAAAGTATGTGCCCTTATTTCTTTAGATAAAGAAATTGAAGCCATAGAATTATGTGATATATTGTTAGATTTTACAGACCATGAAGATTTAGTATTAAGGTCTAAAACAAGAGCACTTATTAATTTGGGTAGATACAAAGAAGCAGATGAGGTGTGTAATCTTCTTATAGAAAAATATGAGGGTGATAAGAGTGCCTTAACAATAAAGGCAGAAATTTTAAATGGCCTTAAAAAGCATAAGGAGTCGCTTTCGTTTACAAAAGAGGCGCTATTGCATCACCCTAAAGATATTAAAACACTCCTCGTTCGTGGAGAGTCTTATTATCGTTTAGAAAGATATGACGATGCAATTATTTATTTTAATAATATATTAGAAATTGAACCAGAGTCCTATAAGGCTCATTACTACAGAACATCAATTTTTTATGATGAGAAAAAATACGAAGAAGCACTATCGTCAATTGAAAAAGAGTTAGCTTTAGATCCAAAAGATTCCATGACTCTTTTAAGGAAGAGTGCAATTTTAACTAATCTCTTTAGAAAAGATGAAGCTGTTGAGGTTATTGATAGTGTAATTAAAAATGACCCGAGCAATGAGTATGGACCAAAATTTAAAGAGAAAGCATTGAAGCAACCAACTAAAAATGAATATGCATTACAAATTTTTTCACTAATGATTAAACGTGCACCCTCAGTAATTAAGTGGAAGAAAGGTAAGATGTTATTTTTGTTTGAGGCTCATAAATATAAAGAAATGGTTAGTCTTTCTAATGTAATCTTATCAAGAAAACCAAAAGACATAGAAACAATTAATTTTAAAATATACAGCTTAGTTCAGTTGGGCAAATATTCAAGTGCTGAAAATTATATAAAAAAAGTTATTAAGTTGGGTTTAAAAAACTCAAAGTACGTAGATGCTATGAAGGCTGTTATTCTTTCAAGAGCAAAACAGCATGAAAAAGCCTTAAATTTGTTTGAAGAATCTATTTATCATAAATCTATACAAAATTTAAACTATCAACGGCTTCGCGATTTTATTTTTGAAGAGGCTATTAATAATATTGATCAGATTTTAGAAATTGATAAAAATAATTTTGAATATCTACAAACTAAAATGAGATTATTTATTCATCTACCTGATTATAAAAAAGCTCTTGTCTTTGCGGAGTATAGAATAACCTTAGAACCAAGTAATCTTGAAAGAGTTATTGATAGAGACGGAGTCCTTTGTTGTCTTGGTGAATATAAAAAAGCTTTGAAGTCACTAAAGAAGGTTCTCAAAAGAGATCCAGAAAATATTGGAGCAAAAAAATTTATAGATCAGTGTTTAATTGAAATATCTAAACAATAATCGAATTAAAAGAAATAGTTGTATGTTGTGCGTATTTAGGAGTGTGTCGTTGCTGATACCGTTTAGGAATTCTTTAAGGCAGACTCCATGCTTATAAAAAAAGAGGAAGATCTACTTAAGTTAGTTTAATAAAAAAAGCCCCGAGCAGGGTCTTATATCAGTGATACTTGTATAATGTCTTTAGACATTATACAAGTATCACTAGGAAATGTCAAGGTTACTCCTGCTATAATTTGTAATCCGAGTATTGCTTTTGATATAGAGTTTAATGATGTCTTAGAAAGCATATTATTATTACTTAAGTATATCAAGAAAACCCTTATTTGTCAAGCACTTTTAGGTATTTTTGAGTATAAAATAGGTACCTTTCATGTGTGTCTCATTTGTCTCATTTTACTTTTTCATTTTGTTGGCGTACGATATTGGTATGGAAAGAAATCAAGGCACAGTAGAGTTTATATTCGAGGTCCTCCTTAGTGTTGTGGAGGGGGCCTTCAGTCTGCTTTGGAAACTCATCAAAGGTTTCTTTTCTTTCGTTGGTAGTTTTCTTCATGAGGTTGGTTCTATTATCTTCAAGAAAGCAGCTAATTGGGTTGCACTTGCTGTTATTGCTATAGTTGTTGTGTATATCCAACAACACACCAAATAGACCCGACCTACATACTTAAAACGTAGTAGTAAAAAGATGCTCAAATAGCCTTACGGTGCTTGAACCTATGGGTACTTAACTCACAATCACCGCAAAATAGTCTTCGGGCTACCGAAGACATATTTTGCGCAGTGCATTTCAAGGAGCGTGCTCGCGACTATGAATATGCCTCCGCAAATTCAAATTTTATGTAGATAAATTCATTAAATATTAAAATGAACAAAAAACATTTCTATCTTTATATTGATGATTCAGGGTCAAGGTTCCCTGATAGTGCTGAGGTTGCAGATCGTAGGGACGAAATGGACTGCTTTGCTCTAGGCGGTATTTTAATTGCATTGAATGACAAAGTGTATGTTAAAGAAAAGTACATTGCTTTTTGTGAAAAATGGAATATTTCTTACCCATTACATTCTACAAAAATAAGAGGAATGAGAGGTGATTTTTCTTGGTTAAATGATAGTGGTAAAAAATATAAGGATTTCATGGAAGACCTTCAAAAGTTATTAGTTGAAATTCCCGTGATAGGATTTGCAGCAGTAATTCATAGACCCGGATATAATGAAAGGTATAAAGAAAAATACGGTGAAAATAGATGGTGGATGTGTAAAACAGCTTATTCAATTTTACTCGAAAGAGTAACTAAATATGTAGTTTCTCAAGGTGGTACTTTTGAGGTTTGTTTTGAAGAAGTTGGCACAAAAGAAAATAATGCAATAATTGAGTATACTAAAAAATTAAAAGTAGAAGGGCATCCTTTCAGTAAGGAAACATCGAATAAGTATGAGTCTCTTTCATGTGAAGTATTTAAAAATACAATCCTTGGAGATGCAAGACGAAAGAAAAAAAGTAACTTATTTATTCAGTTGGCTGATCTTTATCTTTACCCAATGGTAAAAAGAAAATATGATCCATTTTATTTACCTTGGTTAGTTCTTTTTAAAAATAAAAAAATAATTGATTCCATTGTTAGTGAGGAAAATTGTGCATTGTTGGGTATCAAATATAGCTGTTTTGATGTACGAAGTACAGTAAATAGACAAAATCCTGAGTAAAACTCAGGATTTTGTCCGGCTCGCATACGCGAACCCGGGGGCCATGCCCATGTATACATTATATAAGATTTTCAATATAAATCAATAGACTTGTGGATAAGTTGCCTGTTCAGTGGTGGATAAAAACTTGAGGTCCGATTACCACCAATCGGGATAGTCCAAGCATGATGGAAACATCAAAGTCTTGGGAATATACATGAGGTAGATAACGACAATCCTTTCTGTACAGATTGGGTTGTTTTCTTTTTGTTCGACTAGTTAAATGGAATTCTCATTTGCTATACTTACCCCATGAAATTTATCATGCTCAATGGCCCATCATGTGTCGGTAAAAGTACTACCGTTAATAGAATTATGGATGAAAAGGAGAAATATTATAAGTTATCATACGATACTCAGAAATGGTTATTCTCTAAGTATGATAGGAACATTCACTTCGAAGATGTGAAAGCTGTACAAAGAGCACTTGCTGAAACTGTGTGTGGGCTACACTATAATATCATTTGTGATTCGGCACTACACAGAGAGACACGTGAAAAGCTTTTAAACATAGCAAGAAAGTATGAGTATGAAGTGATAGAAATTAATCTTGAAGCTGATTATGAAATTTTAGCAGTGCGTTTTGATGAACGTGTTAAAGATGCGCTACAAAAAAAGAGTAAAACAATCTCAAATACATCAAAAGAGAGATTTAAGGAGCTCTATGATATTTATCAAAGGGAGAAAAATAGCTCTGCAACAGTATTTTGGACAGACCAACAAAATGAAGAGAAAGTGGCGAATAGTATTTTACAGTTGCTGTAAATGATGACAATTTCAGTGCTAAAATAATTATTTCCTAATCTTCTTTCTCACTTGCTATACTCAATTCATGAAATACTTACTGACTTCTTCTGGAATAAAAAATGACTACATTGCTCAAGCACTTTCGGAGATGCTCGGTAAGTCATTATCAGAATTAAGTATTTTATTTATCCCAACCGCTGCAAATACTGAAGGAGAAGATAAACGGTGGCTTATTGGAAATTTAAAAGATTTAGAAAAATATGATTTTAAGTCTATAGATATTTTAGATGTTGCTGCAGTTTCAAAAGATGTTTGGTCAAAGAGAATACAAGAGAAGGATATTGTTTGTGTGGGTGGGGGAAATGAAAAATATCTAGCGGAGGTGTTTAGTGCTATCGGAATGAAAGAATTTCTTCAGAGCCTTCCAGACAATAAAGTATATGTTGGAATTAGTGCGGGAAGTATGGTCACGGGTACTTTTATTCCTGAAGAATTATACCCAGCAATATTCCCAGAAGAAGATTTTGGATCGATAATTGCAGAACCCATGAAGATTCATGAGCTCTGTTTCATACCTCACCTAAACAGTGAATTTTTCAAGCATATTAGAAAAGAAAACCTTGTGAGTATAAAGGAAAAGTTTTTAGGTACAGTCTATGCTACTGACGATGAGACAGCTATAAAAGTTGAGGGTGACAATGTAACTCTAATCGGAAGAGGGGAATTTTGGAAACATCTTCAATAAATTTCAATTTCTTTCTATGTATTTTATGGCACCGATATTAATTTTTGCTACACTTCCCCTATGACTGAACCAACACCACAATCCCCAGAGAAAAGCACCCCAATAGAAAATATCGAAGACACTCTCACTAAAAGTGTAGTCTCTGATTCATTACGAAAAAATCCACAAGACATCACGTTGCTAAATGCGTGGATGGATATGCGTTTAGCGAAAATCCAAGCCTCCTACATATCGCGTGAAGACACAGAAACAAGAACTATGGAATATACTGTCGAACTCGCTGAGATATATCGTGATGCAGGACTTATCGAGGCTGCAGCTGATGCATATAATGATTCCGCAGATATGGCAGAAGCAAATGGTATACATCGTGCACTAGAAGCAATCCTTGCAGAACTTGCTAAGATTTAGTTATGTACCAGGTATAGTACGACTAACTGGACTGGAAGGATGTTTTAAAGATGGAGAAGGTGCCTATAAGAAATTTTAGAAGTGCCTAGATTACAATATTGCAGATTTTTAAGATGGTATACTTTACAGATGAAAAAACCAATCGTAACTCAACTCTTAAGCTTGATGGTTATCTTACTAGTTATCCTCTTCTTCTTTACCTGGATTACAAATCGCCCAAGCAAAGAAGTTATTGTTCCCCAAGAAAAAATATCAGTTTCTTCAGATGGTAAAAGTATTACTTCAGACGATGTTGCAATTCTTTCAATCGAGAACGATGTGATTTTTAATTGGTTTAAAACTGAAAGTCAGTTGTGTGATGGAAGTAATATAGATTCTAATCCTGGCAGAAAGTCATTTTGTGAAGATAAAGATACTTTTAAGAATATGGCAAGGTTTAAGTCAATGGTTGTGTCACCAGATAATACTGTGGTTGGTTTTACAATAGAAAGTGACACTTTGACTCCAGATACAGTTGTGGGGGTATTCTATCCACACGAAAATGGGAAAGTTGCGATACTTAGTTCTTATTATCTTGGGAATGAGTTCCTTAGTTTTTCTCCGTCTGGAAAATATTTTGTTTATACAAGTAGTTGCTTTGAAGGGAATTGTGTGTTGTATGTAAAAGATTCTCTTATGTTGTTAGATAGAATTAACTTCGCTCCTCGCGAAGAAGACATTCGAAGAAAATATGAATTTGTAAGATGGATTTCAGATAACGAGATTGAGTTCACATTAAATGGTGAGTTACAGAAAAGTTTTTTAGATATTAAATAATCGCTTAATTAAAGGTGATTTAATTCGTCCTAATAAATTCTGAATAATAAAAGATTTTTTCCAGTGGGACCTAACATATACATCAAAACTATTAACAACGTACACTAATGCTACTAGTTCAAATAGTACGAAGAACACAGCGTACCACGCTACTAAATTATTTTCGATGAGACTTGTCGATAGCATGTTAATAATTTTACTGTGCAATAAGTACAGAGGATACGTCGCAGCACCAAGAGTCACTAAAATTTTGTTTGCGTAACTTCCTAAAAATGAGAAGAGGTCGTTAGTTATTTTTTTAAGCGAAATTACCAAGAAAATTCCAAAAAAGGCTGTGATGTGAACAATGATTAAGGTCGAATTATTGGATTCATAGCTACTATCTAGTGCTTTTAGTATTGCAACTAAATAACAGATAGTGAGTGCTGTGTATGAGTAAATAGTAGCGCTATTTCTATATATTCCATAAAAAAGTATTCCGGCGATAAAGTACTGGCCGTATTCTCCTAAGTAGTTATGAAATACAACAAGCAGGATATCGTTACTTAATGCATGTGAATAGGGATTAAAGAAAAATACATCGTAGAGAAGTGGAAGAGAAAGAACTATAGAAATTTTTTGGAGTGAAATAGGTATCAATCTTTGTAAAAATAAAAGAAACGCAATTGCAAAGTAAAATTTTAGTTCAAGGAGAAGTGTCCAGTAGGATCCGTCTATGAAATCATGATTACCATAGTATTGTGGCATCATCGTAAGGTTGGCTAAGAATTGTGAGAGTGATATGGTTTCGTTTTTCGCTAAAATAAATGTAAAGAGCGTAGTAATAGAAACACATATCCAAAATACCGGGAACAGGCGTATGAATCTCGCTGACACAAAGTGTCCGAGAGTCCTACCTTCGGAACTTAAGGTGATAACAAAACCGCTGATAAGGAAAAATAAATTAACTCCAAGATATCCATACTGTGTGAACGGGCTTAGAAAGTTCAAACTTTTGGGAATGAAACCAGCATCAATGAGATAAGAAAACTTATGCACAAAGAGAATTCCAAGCGCTGCAAGAAAACGGAGGAGATTAACGGGGAGGATTTCCT
>CAYXKW010000009.1:0-26674 GCA_964464695.1 uncultured Candidatus Saccharibacteria bacterium | reverse complement strand
ATTTCTTTTTTTAACTCCGCACATTCATTTTTAAGTTTAGTGAGTTCGTGTTCTCCACTTCGAAGTGAAGAACTTTTTTTAAGTAGTCCTGGCGCAAGCCGCACAACACCAAAAAGGAAGCCAAGTAAAAAAGTAAAGAAAATAATAAGAGCAGTAGATGCTGTCACTTGCCAGAAAAGGAGGTGAAGCGTAATTGCATCTACGTTTGTGATTGAAAACCATAAGACTATACCAAGAATTGTCCATGTAAGAATTGTTCTCATAAGTTAATAATACCATAGCAATACATTTTAATTTAAGAGACCAAGATTATGCACTTACTTTCACTGTAGTTTGGTATTTTAAAAATACACTAGTAACATTTATCTTCTAACAATAAAAAAGTGTATAGTAGTAATTATTTAATGTGGCGTGTGTTAAAATAAACACAATGAAAATGCTCATGCGATCTTTGTTATTTATTTTTGGGGCTGCCCTTATTTTTTTTGTGAGTACCTATATTAGTACTCACAATATGGGAGTGCTACATCCAAAAGGTATTATTGCATTAGCTGAGAAAAATTTGTTGATTACAACAATGAGTTTGATGATGATTGTTATTATTCCTGTTTTTATTATGCTATTTTCGTTTGCTTGGAGATATAGAGCAAGTAACACAAAGGCAAAATATACTCCAGATTGGCATGGGAGTACATTGCTTGAGGTAATTTGGTGGTCAATACCTACAGTAATTATTATTATATTAGCTGTCATTACTTGGAAAAGTACTCATGATCTTGACCCGTATAAGCCACTTACTTCAAATGTGAAACCAGTCACCATAGAAGTAGTTGCGCTCGATTGGAAGTGGTTGTTTATTTATCCTGAAGAAAATATTGCAACAGTGAATTACATACGTGTTCCAAAAGATACGCCAATTAATTTTAAAATTACTGCAGATGCTCCTATGAACGCTTTCTGGGTGCCTCAACTCGGTGGGCAGGTCTATGCTATGGCTGGGATGACTGCGTTACTTCACTTAATGGGGACAGAAGAAGGAACATACAAAGGGGTTTCTTCAAATTTCAGCGGAGATGGCTTTGCTGGGATGAAATTTAATGTGGAGGTAACTACGGAAGACTCATATAAAGAATGGCTGCTATCTGTGCGGCATTCCCCAGAGGTTCTTTCGTATATGTCGTATATTGAGCTTGCAAAAAAATCATCTAATAATCCAGTAAAATTATATGCGACTGTTGAATCAGATTTATACGATAGGATTATTTCAAAGTATATGCCAGATATGAAACCTACTGGAGTTCAAAATAATGAAGTAATGCATGAACATAGTACTCATACACATGAGAATATACCAGGTATGACTGATACAATGATTAATCAATAATTACTATATACTACAACTATGCTCGGGAGACTTACTTTATCTGCACTGCCACACGATCCAATTGTAATTGGAGCTTCACTTTTTATGGGGCTTGTGGCTGTTAGTATTATTGCCGCATTGTTTTACTTCAAACGATGGAAGTGGCTTTGGTCTGAATGGATTACTTCTGTTGACCACAAAAAAATTGGAGTAATGTATATTATTCTTGCTTTTATTATGCTGTTGCGTGGTTTTTCTGACGCAGTCATGATGAGAACGCAGCAAGCAATAGCAGTTGGGGAAAATCTTGGATTTTTACCACCGGATCATTATGATCAGATATTCACTGCACATGGAGTAATTATGATTTTTTTTGTGGCTATGCCACTTATGTTTGGTTTAATAAACTTAGCGGTTCCACTGCAAATTGGAGCGAGAGATGTTGCATTCCCTTTTCTTAATTCAATGAGTTTTTGGCTAACCGTTTCTGGGGCATTGCTCGTTAACTTGTCACTTGTACTTGGTGATTTTGCTGCAGTTGGATGGCTAGCGTATCCTCCACTTTCTGGACTTGCATATAGTCCTGGCGTTGGAATGGATTATTATATTTGGGCAATTCAAATTGCAGGGGTTGGGACACTGCTTTCTGCTGTCAATTTCTTTACGACAGTTCTAACGATGCGCGCACCAGGGATGACGATGATGAGGATGCCTGTTTTCACATGGACATCATGGTGTGCAATGATTCTTGTTTTGGCAGCTTTTCCTATACTTACTGCAACACTTGGGATGCTTTCACTTGATAGAATTTTTGGAATGCATTTTTTCACATCTGATTTTGGTGGTAATCCAATGATGTACGTGAATCTTATTTGGGCATGGGGACATCCAGAGGTGTACATTCTTGTATTGCCAGCATTTGGGATTTTTTCAGAAATCGTCTCTGTGTTTTCTAAAAAACGATTGTTCGGGTATACAACAATGATTTACGCAACAGTTGCTATAACGGTCTTATCTTTTTTGGTGTGGCTCCATCATTTCTTCACGATGGGGGCAGGGGCAAACGTGAATGCTTTCTTTGGAATTATGACAATGATTATTGCTATTCCAACTGGGGTTAAGATATTTAACTGGTTGTTCACTATGTTTCGTGGTCGAATTACCTTTGCGTCCCCAATGCTATGGATGATGGGTTTTATTTTTACATTTACGTTAGGTGGAATGACAGGAGTGTTGCTTGCGGTTCCTGGGGTAGACTTTCAATTACATAATAGTTTGTTTTTGATTGCTCATTTTCATAACACGATTATTGGGGGTGTTGTCTTTGGGTATTTTGCTGGATTTGTATATTGGTTCCCAAAGTTTTTTGGATTTTCGCTTAATGAAAAATTAGGAAAGCTTGCATTTTGGCACTGGATAGTCGGATTCTTTGTGACATTCACTCCACTCTACATATTAGGATTTATGGGAATGACACGACGTCTTCAACATATTGGTGACAAAGAGTGGCAACCACTTCTTATTATTGCTGGAATTGGAACTGCAATTATTGGTGTAGGGGTATTTATACAGATACTTCAATTAATTGTAAGTATAAAAAATCGTAAGAAAAATCTAGACATAACTGGAGATCCTTGGGACGGAAGAACGCTAGAATGGTCAACATCTTCCCCACCGCCACTCTATAATTTTGCAACTATTCCAACCGTGTATGGACGCCACGCATTTTGGGATATTAAGTATGGTGAAGCTGCAAAAAATGGTCCACCTGTGTATACAGATATCCACATGCCAAGAAATACACCACTTGGTTTTTATATCGCTGGTGCTAGTTTTGTTTTCGGTTTTGGTCTCATTTGGCACATGTATTGGTTAGCAGTAGTTGCTCTTATTGCAATAATTGCGATTGCTTTCATCCGTTCGCTAGATTACGATATCAACTACTATATATCCAAAGAAGAGGTTAAGAAGATAGAGCAACGTCGTATAAAAACTACTATATAATATGTCACACGTAACAATAAAAAATAAAGATACTAAAGTAGAGCACCACCATACTGACGATAAAGGTATCTTTGGGTTCTGGGTGTACATCATGAGTGACTGTGTTTTGTTTGCAAGTATTTTTGCAACGTATGCCGTTCTTCAAAATAGCACTCACAGTGGACCATCTGCTCGCGAACTGTTTTCAATGCCTTTCGTACTCGTTGAAACGTTGATACTTTTAACAAGTAGTTTTACATACGGTTTAGTAACTCTTTATTCGCATCATAAAGAAAGTGTCAGAAAGGTTATGTGGTGGCTTGTTGTGACTTTTATGCTAGGAGCTTCTTTTTTAGTAATGGAAGTTACTGAATTTAGTGGGTTGCTTTCCGAAGGACATGGACCAGATACAAGTGCGTTCCTCTCAGTTTTTTTCACATTACTTGGTACACATGGACTGCACGTATTTTTAGGCTTGCTCTGGATGATTTCACTTTTTATACAAGTTTGGAGACACGGCATCGTACCGATAACAGTAAAAAAACTTTCTGCTCTCGGATTATTCTGGCATTTTCTTGATATTATTTGGATTTTTATTTTTACTGTTGTGTACTTAATGGGTGTTATTTAAGACTATATTTTTATGAAAAAAACAATTGACATAGTTGATGAAAAATTTGAAGCATCCAAGAACGCTCTTAGTTCGTACGTTACAGGATTTGCGCTTTCAATATTTTTGACAATTATTCCATATGTCATTGTGACTGAGCATCTTTTTGATACAACAAGCTTGGTTATATGGGTATCGCTAGCCGCTATTGCTCAGCTTATTGTACAGGTGGTTTTCTTCTTACATTTACCCGTTAAAACAAAACCATATTGGAATATCGTTGTCTTTGTCTTTATGCTTCTTATTGTTACCTTCTTGGTCGTAGGAACGTTGTGGATTATGTATCATCTTAACGTTAATATGATGGGAGCCTCTCCGTTTCAGTCAAATGAAGGATATATTCCTCAGTAAGCATAACGTTTAGATATTTTGATTAAAGATTATTATACTATTACTAAACCGGGGATTGTATACGGCAATGCTATAACATTACTTGCTGGTTTTTTGTTAGCTTCTAAAGGAGATATTGACTACCTGTTACTCATTGCTTCATGTATGGGTTTATCTCTTGTGATTGCCTCAGGGTGTGTTTTAAATAATTATATTGATAGTGATATCGATGCCTTGATGGAAAGAACAAAGAAGCGTGCGATGGTTACACATGTTATCTCACCAACGTATGCTCTGGTCTATGGTGTAGTGTTAGGGGTTTTTGGATTTTTGATTCTCGGATTTTTTACAAATAGTATGACGGTGCTAGCTGCAAGTATTGGTTTTTTTGTATATGTTGTTGTGTATAGTCTATGGATTAAACGAATCTCGACACACAGTTCGATACTTGGAAGTATCTCGGGTGCGATACCACCAGTTGTAGGGTATCTTGCTGTAACGGGGAGTTTTGATATAGCGGCTTGTGTGTTGTTTTTAGTTCTTGTTGCTTGGCAAATGACACATTCTTTTGCAATTGCTATCTATCGATTACGAGATTATACACGTGCAGATATTATGATTTTACCTGTTAAGAAAGGGGTGTACAAAACAAAGGTTCAGATGCTCCTCTATGCGATTTTATTTTTTGTAGCAACAGGTTCTTTATATGTGTTTGGATATGCGGGGTTATTGTATCTTGTGAGTATGGTTGTATCTGGGGTATTGTGGATAGGACTATGTGTGAAAGGATTACTTCTTGGAGATAAAGATAATGAAGCATGGGCACGTAAGGTCTTTTTGTTTTCAATTATCTTGTTGCTTATATTCTGTGTCAGTATAGGTATTGAAAGTTTTATACGCTAAGGTTAAGAAGGTTTTCGATTATCTGTTAAGTGCAGCTCTTGTTCCTGGTCCAACATTTCCAAAGGGTGAGAGATCGTGGTCTCGCTGAAAGGATTTTACTGCATTTGTAGTTGCAGGACCGTAGTAGCCATTAGGAATGGCGTACAGATAGCCATCCTCGGCAAGTCGTTGTTGTAGCTTAAGAACCTCATCACCTGAAAGACCTGTGTATAGTGGTACAGTAAAAATATGTTTGACTGGATTTACTGCTACGGTACTTGGTTTGGTTATGGTAGGTGAAGTACTTACAATGATTGATATCGTTGAACATAAAGTAGAGCTTGAACAAATGGTTACGGTTTCAGTTCCAATAGCCGTGCCAACTATATATAAAGTGTTACCTGAGATTGTTGCATTAAATGGACTAGTGATTGGAGTTGAAATGTAGTATGCTCCGTTCCCCCCAGATAAAGGTAAAGCAAAAGTCTGTCCAACAGTTACAGGGATATTTATAGTAAGCGCAGTCGAAGGTGTGGTCCCTTGAACAACATTTACGTTTAACGGTGCACACCCACCACTTACACCACAGATGGTTACAGAGGTGTTACCAACTGCAACTCCACGCACTGTTATGACAGTACCATTAACACTTGTGGTCACTCTGTTAGTACCATCATAAAATGTACTGTATGGGGAGACACCTCCAGTTGCTACGATTTGTGCAGTTTGGCCAACTGTCACAGTGAGATTATTTTGAGTTAGATAAATTGTTCCTGAAGTTGTATTGCCTGCTTCTACAGTTACAATTTGATTGCTGCAGCTAGCGCTCGTAGAACAGATGACTAGTATGGCTTGACCTTGTTGAGAGCCAGAGAGAGTGAGGATGTTGCCTGAGATTGAGGCTTGCACAATACTACTTGCACTGTTTGAAGAAAGGTAGTACCCACCAGTCGTTCCACTTAAGGTAACGAGTATTGTTTGGCCTTGTGGCACAACTGGGTTTGCTTTACTTAAGGTAATTGATGAATTGGCAATAGAAGACGCAGCAGTGTATGGCCAAGTAACATATGGAGTTTGGTAGCCATTAATGAGTGCGTATACTTGGGACGTAGTGAGAATCCCGTACGCACTTGTGCTTACATTTACTGAAAAAGTTCCATTTGTATTCGTGTTACCGATATTTTGAGATTGGGTGCCAGTATAACGGGATGAAGTATAGTAAAGAACCACAGGAGTATTCCCGTCAGCATTTGTAACTGAGACAGTGACGTTGTTACCATCTCCTGTTGGTGAAACCAAAAGTGTAGGGGACGCAGCAGACGCGACTAATAAGCTTTGCATGGTGCAAATGAACCCTAAAGCGAAGATTATTTTTTTTACAGTTTGTAGCATATGTGCAAAACGGTTACTCTTTGAAATTGGTTTTGAGACGTGATCAACATTTCAAGAGTGCTTCCTTACTTGATTATTACACATATTCTTGAATATGTAGTTCGTTTAGTCACAGATTTTGAAATTCAAAGAATATGTTCTTGGTAATGCAATAAAATGATTTTAGTGTAGAATGATGAAATGATTCAAAATCCCCATGCTGTAGACTCCGAAGGAACTTTTCTATATGACGTTATTGTTGTTGGAGGAGGTGCTTCTGGCATGATTGCAGCTGGACGTGCCGCAGAAAGAGGTTTGCGAGTTTTATTACTTGAAAAAAACAAAAGACTAGGAGAAAAACTTAGGATTACTGGTGGAACACGCTGTAATATTCTCAATAAAGAAGAAGATGAGAAAATCTTACTTAAGAAATACGGAAAAGCAGAACAAGCACTTTATTCTGTTTTTTCTCAGTTTGGTATGCAAGAAGCTTGGGTTTTTTTTAGTAAACATAATTTACCTCTAGTGGTAGAGAATGCAAAGCGAGTGTTCCCAAGCTCATATAAAGCTGAAGATGTTGCTCGGACACTTGAAGACTACATGAAAAAAAATGGTGTAGAAGTGAAAACAGCGACGCCAGTTACAAAAATTGTAAGTAGTAAAGGGTTGCTCGAAGCTGTGTATTCAAAGCAAGAAAAATTTATCGCTAAACGATATATTTTTGCCACAGGCAGTGTTTCTCATCCTGAAACGGGTTCGACCGGAGACGGATTCAACTGGTTACGGTCACTTGGTCATAATGTAGCTGACCCAACACCAACAATAGTACCTTTGGCTGTGCAAGAAAAATGGGTAAAAGATTTGGCAGGGGTATCGCTTGATGGCATGAAGATAACTTTTTTTGTTGATGGTAAAAAAGAATTTAATCTTGTCGGCAGAGTGCTTTTCACTCATTTTGGATTGTCAGGTCCACTTATATTAAATGCAGCTCACAGAGTGGCAGATTTGCTTCATACAGGCACTGTTACAGCAACAATTGATATGTCAGCCCATAATGATTTTTCTATACTTGAAAAAGAGGTGATTGCTGCATTTGATGCAAATAAAAATAAAGCCTTTAAGAATATCATTAAAGAAATAGTACCAGGAGGTATGCATAAAGGAGTTGAAACATTGCTCATGGATTATCTCGATGTTTCCACTAAAGTACACTCGATTACAAAAGAGGAACGTAAAAAAATAATCCACCTTTTAAAAGCACTACCGTTAACAATTGAAGGGCTTATGGGATTTGACCGTGCTGTTGTCGCAGACGGCGGGCTACCACTTGAAGAAATGGATATGAAGACAGTAAGATCAAAAAAAGTAACAAATGTAGCAGTTATCGGGGATCTTTTACACATTAATCGACCTTCAGGAGGATATTCTTTGCAGTTGTGTTGGTCAACTGGTTATTGTGCAGCGGAAGGAATTGCAAATGAATTACAGAGTTAGGCATGAAAAAGTTTGAAGTTCTTGGAAATGAATGGAAGACCGTACTGCAAAATGTTATGGTGTCACAAGATTTTTTGAAATTACAGGAGTATATTCTTAATGAATATACAATAAAAAAAATTTTCCCAGAGCAGAAAAAAATCTTTAGAGCTTTTGATATTACTCCATTTTCAAATGTTCGAGTAGTAGTTCTTGGGCAAGATCCGTATCATGATGAGCAGCAAGCAAATGGGTTATCTTTTTCTGTAAATGATAATGTAAAACTTCCTCCGTCGCTTAAAAACATATATAAAGAAATAGAGAGTGATTTGGGGATTTCAAAAGATTTTTCAAATGGAAATCTAGAGAACTGGGCTACGCAAGGCGTACTACTCTTAAATTCTGTGCTCACCGTTGTTGCACATACTCCTTCTTCACACAAAGGTAAAGGTTGGGAAGTATTTACTGATAGTGTAATTAAGGAGATTTCTGATAAACGGAGTGGTGTTGTTTTTATGTTGTGGGGGAAGTATGCGAAAAGTAAGATGCATCTGATGGATACTTCTAAGCATCTAGTTCTTGAAGCGACTCACCCGTCACCATTTTCTGCATATTCTGGTTTTTTTGGTTGCAAGCACTTTTCAAAATGTAATGAATATCTTAAGAAACAAGGAGGTAAACCAATTACGTGGTAGAGGGTGAGGGGCTCCTTTTTAATGTGCAATTGTAAAAGCTTGAACACTTGCCGCTCCATGTTCGAGTAGTATTTTTCTTGCCGCACTAAGTGTTGCCCCAGTTGTTGCAACGTCATCAATAAGGAGTAGATTCATACCACTTACATTAGTGGTGACAATAAAAGTATTGTGTTGATTTTTGAAACGTTCATTACGGGTATGTGTTTCTACTTGTCGTACCTTTGTGTTTGTTGGATTTCTTAGAAGAATTTTGCTTGTTGTAGGTATCTTGAGAATAGTACTGATTTCTTGTGCAAGAACAGTACTATGATTATAGCCACGTATATATTTTCTTAATGTTGGCATTGGTATAGGAATGATAGTGTACGACGAGATAGCTTCTATTTTTTGTAATTCCTTACTCATTTGTTGTGCAAAAGGAAGTATTAAATCTTTTCTGTGGAAATATTTTATAGCGTGTATTATTTTTTTAATAGAAGGATCTTTGTAGGAGTAGAGACTACTAATAAATGGAGAAGGTGTGTCTACTGCTTTTTTACATCGAGAAAGACATGTTACGCAGATAGATATATTTTCTTGTTGTGAGTTGTGGCAAATGTAACAACTTGTTGGGAAAAATAATGCCACGATGTACTTTATGCTTTTTGAGAATAGTGTACGTATCATCCACATATTCTATGAGTTTATAAATAATAAACAAAGAAAGATAGTATATACTAAGTAAGTATGTTCAACTTTTTTGGTAAAGACGAACTTGCTCAAGCTATCGGACTCGATATCGGAACTTCCGCTGTAAAAGTGGTGCAACTTAGACGTGAAAAGAATAAGGTAATTTTAGATACCTATGGTGAAGTTGCTCTTGGTCCATATGGTGGGCTAAAAATTGGCCAAAGTGTCCATTTAGGGGAAGAGAAACTACTTGAGGCAATTAAAGATTTATTTAAAGAGGCAAAAGTAACAGCACGGGATACCGTAATTGCCATTGATCCACAAGGTGCGTATGTTTCTTTGGTTCATGTACCGAAAGTTCCTGATGAACAATTGCGAACAATGATGCCACTTGAAGCTAGAAAGTATATTCCAATCCCACTCACTGATGTCCAAATGGATTGGTGGCACGTCCCTGAGACAGTGAAATTTGGTAATGATGAAAAAACTGCGAATATTGTTTTGGCTGCTGTAAATAATTCGACATTGATTATGTACGACAGTCTTGTTAAAAAATTAGATCTACGAAATGTTGAATACGAGATTCATGGATATAGTTTGTTAAGAAGTTCCCCACCTCATACACACAGCATGGTTATGTATGTAGACATTGGTGCTGAAAATACCACGCTGTCACTTGTATACCAAGGAATAGTACTTGATATGCACGTTATAACAAAAGGTTCTCAAGATGGAACTCTTCAGCTTTCTCGAGCACTTTCGATAACTTTAGACACAGCAGAAGAATCAAAAAGAGTGTATGGGTATAAGGGTGATGAATCGAATCCTTATCTGAAGGATATTCTTGAACTCTCGAGTTATCCACTTTTTGGTGAGGTCGCAAGACTATCGCTTATGTACGAAAGAAAGTATAATCAGACTATAGAAGGAATAATTTTAACAGGTGGAGGTTCTCGCGTACCAGGGATGATAACAACATACAGTAAGACGGTACATATTGCAGGAAGAATTGTTACACCTTTTGAACAAGTAATTGTCCCAGAGTTTTTGATAGAAATGATGGAGCGAGTTGGACCAACATATGCTGTAGCACTTGGGTGTGCACTAAAAAAATTAATTTCTTAACCACACGTAACAATGGCATTCTCATTTTCACCAGGACAAATAGCACCAGAAGGGAGCCAAGCAGCAGCTCCTGGAACAGTTGCACCTGGAGCTACAGCAGTCCCAGTTTCAGGGCCACCATCTGATTCACCTTTTCTTTTTATTCGAGAAAGGGGGCAACCTTTGTCTGTTATGGCAAGTGTTCAAATAGTTTTAGTTGTAGTTGCAATACTTTCAGTTGTTATTTGTGGAATTATGTATGCCTACAGTGTTTATTTAGGTTATCAGATAACTAGTAATCAAGAGGAAATACAGACAAGAGATGCAGAATTTAAGGAGTATCCTTTTGATGACATGAGAAGGCTTTCTCTACGAATGGCAACATTAGATAAATTATTGCAAAGTTACATGTCTCCGCGCTCACCGTTGAAATTTCTTGAAAATGTTGTCGAAAATCAAGTTGTGTTTGATAGCTTTATGTTAAGTGCTGATTTTACAGGTGCCTATACTGCAAGATTTAAAGCAAAAACAAATGACTATAAAACTTTGATACAACAGTTGGCGGCATTAGATCTTCAGGAATATAAGAAAGTGGCACCAAGTCAAAAGTTGTCAGGTCTTCTAGCATCAAAGGCTGTTATTGAGATTGAAGTTGCTACCCCTATCTTTGTTCAAGGGAAGTTGCCTGATGAAATTGTTTTTTTCACAGAACAATCTAAAAGTACACCTAACGCATCCCCGACTCAAGCAACGAGTAGTGTTTTAGACAGCAGTAAACCGTAGCACATATGTCACCAAAATTACTTAACATTTTTCTTATCCTTATACCTGTAGTTTTATATTATGGTTTTTTCGACCCTATGTATACAGGAAATCCTGGTTTTGTTTGGACACCACAAGCTAGTATTTCCAGTCTTCAGTCTGAAAATATTCAATATATAAATGCGCTTAATCTTATTTCTGATGTGGAGCGTCAAACTAAGACTGTAAATACTGATTACACCTCTGTTGCATCAACAACAATTGATAAAGCAAAAATAATGTTACCAGATTCAATTGATCCAATTAAACTAAGGGCCGAGGCAACAGCAATAGCAAACAGGGCTGGTGTAGATGTTGAAATCAAAGACGTTGCTGTTGATGCTAAAAATACAAGTAAAGTTACTGGGTCGTATATCATTACATTATCAATGAAAGCAAGGTATCCATTACTTAAGAAACTTGTGCAAGAATTTGAAAAAAGTAAAAGATTCTACACTGTAGACTCACTTTCAATAAAACGAGTTGATCCAATGGGCTTGTCAGATTTACAATTGTTATCTTTTGATAAAGATGCCCTTACAATTATGCTTAATTATAAAGTTTATTACTTAAAGCAATAACACAATTATGCAAATTAGTCTTACAAAATTCTCATTGTTTCTTGCAGGAATAATCTCAATTGGATTAGTAATTGGGTCATTGTATTTTCTGTTCACCATTTTTTTTGGTGGACCTAAACCTGATGATTTTCCAATCATAACAGTATCAAACATCGGTGTTTTTGGTCCAAGAATACACAAAGCTGCGGCTGTACTTGTTGATCCTGATAATAAGGTTGAGTTAAATAAAGATAAAAATCTTAAATTTTTAACTTCCGATCTCTACCTTTCATTCACAGAAAATCCAGATGTAATTCCTTTAAGTCAGTCACGTGGACGACCTGACCCATTTGTCCCGTATGTTGCTCCTTGATCTATTTGTTAGCCAAAATAAATTAACTGAGATCGAGGCAAAAGAAATCGATGCCAGTATTTCATCAACAGAAGGTGTTCTTGTTGATGATTTACTTGCGAAAAAAAATATTACAAGTGATGAAATCACTGAAGTTCGTAGTACGCTTCATGGACTACCTATTTATCATGGTGATATTGCAGAAAACAAAGAGCTTACAAAGTATGTCAATATTGTCCAATCGAAACAGTTTCTTGCAGTTCCTCTTGAGATAAAAGATGAAGTTTTACTTGTTGGAGTTGTTGATCCCGAACACGGTAACGTTCTTGCTAGTTTACAGTTTCTATTTGGTGCTGATCATCAGGCATATAAGGTTTATCTAATTACATATGACGCTTTTAAGAAACATTTTGGCATTACTTCCCCCAACGATCTAGAAGAAAAAGCAAGTGTCACAGATCAGGTTGATAATGAAATTTTGTCATATGTAGCAAAAGATGATGATAAGTTAGATGATGATGAGGAAGAAGATGGAGATATAGATTTAGCAAACGCAAGCGGGTTACTTGATAAAAATCTCTCCAAGTTACCAATTCCTGAAATATTTAGTACGATTCTAAGGTATGCTATTGATAATACGGCTTCTGACATCCACATAGAGCATATAGGGCTCTCTGTTCGTACACGTGTGCGTATGGATGGTCGTCTTGAACAAATTGCCGCACTGCCGTCAAAACTTCACCCGATGCTTATTGCTCGTGTGAAAATTTTGTGCGGTATGAAACTCGATGAAAAACGAAAACCTCAAGATGGACGTTTCAGTACAAAATTTGGAGATAGAAAGATTGACTATCGTGTGTCGTCATTCCCAGGATATTATGGTGAAAAGATCGTTATCCGTATTCTAGATAGTATCAAAGGAGTTAAACTTCTTAATGATCTTGGGTTTTCGACACTTCAAATGACACAAATTCGTGCAGCTCTTGGTGCACCATATGGTATGGTTCTCATCTCTGGGCCGACAGGTTCTGGAAAGACAACAACGCTCTATTCAATGCTTAATGAAATTGATCGTGACCATAAAAATGTTGTTTCGCTTGAAGATCCTGTGGAATATAACGTAGGGGGAATGAACCAATCCCAGGTATTCCCAGATATTGGGTATACGTTTGCTTCAGGGCTTCGTTCTATACTTCGTCAAGATCCCGATGTGATCATGGTGGGAGAAATTCGAGATGGTGAGACAGCTCAGTTGGCTATTCAAGCAGCGCTCACTGGTCACTTGGTGTTTTCAACAATCCACACCAACACAGCCATTGGAGTTATCACTCGTCTCCTAGACATGGGAATCGAGTCGTACCTTATTGCCCCGGTGCTCATTGCTGCACTCGGTCAACGTCTTTCAAGAAGGATAGCTGATGAGTGTGGGGTTCCTATGGAAATGACACTTTCTCTTCAACAACTAGTTGAAAAGCAATTTGCAAATTTACCAGATGAATTTAAGAAAGAATTTGATGTTGCTCGTCCTTTGTATGAAGCTGTGGGCAATACTCAATTCCCAACAGGTATGAAAGGGCGAGTCCCAGTTTTTGAAGTACTTTCTATTACTGATGAAATTGAAGAAGCTATACTGCGTAATAAAGGTGAAGAAGCAATACGAGATATCGCTAGAAAAAATGGAATGATAACTATTAAGGAAGATGCAATGATTAAGTGTATGGGAGGCCTTGTTCCGTTTATTGAATTAGCTGAACTCTAAAACATATACGGTTGCAAAGTATCCTCGTCGTTACATCCTTTCTCCAAACTGAAAATGAGTTATCCGATTGTACTTATGTACTTGCTTGGTATACTTCATGATATAGAGTGCAACATATTGAATTATTATATAATATGTAATCTTAAAATCTCCTCTAACCATTATTTATGAATTACGAAACTGAAATTGACGACATTATAATGACACTCGTTAAAGAAAATGGGTCAGATATTCATTTTACAGTTGGTAGTCCACCAATTCTTAGAATTAACAGGGAGCTAATTCCTCTTACAAGGAAACCAATCTTATCTGCTGAAAACACTCTTGGGTTTCTTCATAAATTAATAGAAGAAAAACAACTAACTAATTTTGTCGTTACTCAGGAGCTTGATTTTTCATACGAGCATCGAAAAGAGTACCGTTTACGAGGAAATGCTTCTTTTCAAAAAGGTGTTATTTCGGTGACACTTCGTCTTATTCCTAAAGTTAAATCACTCTCAGAACTTGGCTTGCCTGAGCAGCTCATTCATATTTCTAGAGAACGACAAGGATTTTTTCTTGTTGTAGGATCAGTAGGTCAAGGGAAATCTACAACTCTTGCCGCGATGATTCAACAGATTAATTCTGAGTCCAAGCGACATATTCTCACCATTGAAAATCCTGTTGAGTTTAACTTCGAACAAGAAAAATCACTTATTGAACAGCGTGAGGTGGGTATTGATACTGCTAGCTTCAGTGCTGGGTTACTCCACTCACTACGTCAAGACGTTGATGTAATTATGATTGGAGAAATGAGTGATAGAGATACTATGCAAACAGCGGTAACCGCCGCAGAAACTGGCCACTTAGTCCTTGCAACGCTCCACAGTAACTCAGCAGCGCAGACTATTGATCGTATTATCGACTCTTTTCCTGGCGATCAACAAAATCAAATTAGACTACAGTTAGCGTCATCTCTTATTGGAGTGCTTTCACAACGTTTGGTTCCGACAACAACTGGTGGACTTACTCCTATTTTTGAACTTCTACTAAATACTGGTGCTGTGTCAAATATTATTAGGGAAAATAGAACTAATGAAATAGATAATATTATCGAAACAGGATCTAAAGATGGAATGATTGATCTTGACAGATTCCTTGCTGACCTAGTTAGAAGAGGGGTAATTGCACGTGACGTAGCATATGGTTACGTAAGAAGAAGAACTTTGTTTGATAGACTTCTATAATTAGTATGTTATTTCATTACTCTTGGCTCAATGATAACGGTAATAAAGAAGAGGGAGACGTTGATGCAACGTCTCTTGATAATGCGATCGTTATTATTCAAAGCAAGGGAATTAAAACCATTCTTGAAGTCAAAGAAAAGATGGACAAAGAGAACAATATAGTCGGAGCAGTTAAAAATTCAAAATTTTTTAAGCAAGGGATAAGCTCGAAAGATATTGTGCTTTTTTCAAGACAGGTGGCAACACTTTTTGAAGCTGGAGTTTCCGCGTTGCGTGCTTTTCGACTTTTGGCGCAAGAAAATGAAAATAAAACTCTTCAGGAAGAGATTATGGCAGTTGCAGACGATATTGAGTCAGGTATTTCACTTTCTGACGCCCTTTCTAAGCGTCCAGAACTTTTCTCTAACTTCTATGTAAACATGGTAAAAGCAGGGGAGGAAAGTGGAAAGTTAAACGAAGTGTTCCTTTTCTTAGCTGATTATCTTGATAGAAACTATGAACTGGCGCAAAAAATTAAAAAAGCCTTAACGTACCCAAGTTTTGTTATTGGTACATTTTTTGCAATTATGATCGGTATGCTTACGTTTGTGGTGCCGAAGATGGCAAATATGTTTGCTGAAGAAGGCGCAACCCTCCCACTCGTTACCAGAATGGTTCTCTTTGTCTCTGATCTTTTTGTTAAGTATGGTCCAATTACATTCCCCATCCTTGGTATTTTAGGATTTATGTTTTATCGTTGGACAAAAACAGAGGAAGGAGCTCTAGCGGTTGATGAATTTAGTATGAAAGTCCCAGTTTTTAAGGATGTTATTCAGAAAATTTTCTTGCAACATTTGGCAGATAATATGAATACGATGCTTACAAACGGTGTGCCGATTGTAAAGTCACTTGATATCACAACTTCTATTCTCGAAAATAAGGTTTACAAAAAACTTATGATGAGAGTTTCTCAGAAAGTACAAACGGGGAAGTCTTTTTCAAAGGCACTTTATGAGGAGCCTCTTGTTCCAAACATTCTCGTACAAATGGTACACATTGGAGAAGAAACAGGTGAACTTTCTTACATTTTAAAAAACCTAGCAACTTTCTACCGACGTGAACTAGACACTGCAATCGACAGTATGATTGGTCTTATAGAACCTGCTATGATTGTGAGTCTTGGAGTTGGAGTTGGAGTACTTGTTTCTGCTATTTTACTCCCAATGTATTCACTCTCGGATGCTATCAAGTAACTAAAAAATATTTCTAGCTAATATCTAACATAGAGGAGTTCTGATTTTTTAAGAATAATTTTTTTGCCCTTATAATTTTCCTAAAGGCTAAAGGCTAAAGGCTAAAGGCTAAAGGCTAAAGGCTAAAGGCTAAAGGTCTCTGCGCCTGCTGGCTCCGGACATCTTCGCGGCCAAGCCGTCTCGAGCTAGAGGCTATTTTATATACTTATCCACATGATTTTACTAGATTGCTTGTTTTTTAAAACTAGATAGGTATATACTCTATAGTATCTACAAAAAGATAGAAAAAATTATGTCAAACACATTTAAAAAAACAAGTTTACGTGGATTTACACTTATTGAACTTTTGGTGGTTATTGCTATTATCGGATTACTTTCTACAATTATTGCAGCTCCTATTCAGAGTGCTCGTAAGAAGGCTCGTGACGCTAAGAAGATCGCCGAGCTTAAGTCTACTCAGCTAGCATTTGAACAGTACGCTGAATCAAACTCAGCTCAGTACCCCTCATCATTAGCGGCTCTCTCTCCACAGTTCATGCCACTTTTACCAACATTCGCTGCTTCATCAACTTCAAATCAACGTGATGCGTTTGCGTACGCTTACTACACAGCGTCATCTACGGGTGCCGGAGATCAAACATTCGCGTATCACTTTGGAGTAAAGCTCGAGGTATATGGACCAGCGCTTGAAACTGACAGAGATTGTACAGCTCCATTACTTGGTGCTGCGTTATTAACACCTTACTGTGCTATTTATAATGGAAACTTTATAACATCTACGTTAATTAATAACGGAAGTAACTTATTTGGTACAGCTTCAACAACACTAGGAACTGTAACAGTTGAAGGTATTCCAGTTACAATTAATGGTTCTGATTTTCAAAGTACACTTACTAATGTTGTAGGTGCACCTTCAGCATATTCAGAAGTTTCAACAAGTACTTGTGTGTCAATTAGAGATTGTATCTTTGATATTACCTCACAGCAATAGTTAGTTTATAGAAACTGTTTTACTTGTGTTATCTATCTTAGCTTTCATCTACGGTGCGTCAATCGGAAGCTTTGTACAAGTTATTGCATCAAGACTATACGTTGCACCAATATTGAAAGGGCGTAGTAAGTGCCTCTCCTGCGGAGAGGCACTTCGCGCATCTGATCTTGTTCCTGTTTTTTCCTATCTTTACCTTGGCGGTAAGTGTAAGTATTGTAAAAGTACCTACGGCATCTCTGCTCTTGTGATTGAAATACTTTTTGGCCTTTCATTCCTACTTCTTTATCAACTGATTATTGTTGGTCAGTCAACAGCACTACTCAGTTTTACATGGTTGGTGTACTACACTGCACTCTTTATTGTGTTAGGGGTTATGGCACTGTATGATAGGGCTCATTCGTACATTCCACTTCCGTTTCTTACCGCATTTCTTGCCCTTTGTGCTGTTATGTTTGGAAGAAGATTATTTGATGACCCGAACATAATAACAGTGCTATCTCCGCTATTTGTTGCTGCACCATTTCTCTTTATTTGGCTTGTTTCAAAAGGTAAAGGTCTTGGTTTCGGTGATGTAATTTTATTCTTTGGGGTTGGGGCATTCTTTGGTTCTTTACAAGGTTTTGCGGTACTGATGATTTCTGTCTGGGTTGGTGCTGTATATGGTATTTACGTTAAATATATCGTTGATAAAAAGAAAGACCGATTTACGGCCATACCCTTTGTCCCGTTCATTGTTATTGCTTTTCTCTTTGTTTTATTTACAGGGGTAGATATTTTTCTTTTCAGCTAATTTAATTTTTAGAAACCTACAATAGTAATTTACACTGGTAAGTTTTTAAGAACTAAAAGTAATCTAGTGTTTTTCCTTGTTCACAGGTATTGTTACTTTTTTGTCGTATTATGTATTTCTTAGTGATATCATATAGATATGTCCTTAAGGCAACGATTTTTTAAGAGTGGTATAAAGAAAGGATTTACTCTTATAGAACTTTTGGTCAGTATTGGGGTGATGGCTATTATCCTGGGTATTAGTTTATCCGGTGGCCCTCAGTCAATTGCAAGAATATCTTTAGCGCAAGATATATATCAAGTAGAACTACTTTTACGAGAAGCTCAACTGCAAGGAAGCTCAATAAATTCATTAAATAATACATTTGGGGGTGCAGGATTATTTTTTCAAAGAACGAACTCTACAACTACAATAAAATTTAAAGACAGAGCAATTGTTGATCCGAATCGTGCAATTAGTATCGGAAATGGTTTGTACGATATGACGCCATTAAATGAACGAGAATCCTTTTTAACCACAACAAACAGAAATGTTATTGGAAAGCTTTGTGTAGCTACAACCGCACCATCAATTTTTTTCTGTAATACTGAGAATAACCCTGCAATTACTAATCTAACTGTTTCATTTAATCGACCAAAGCAAACCGCGCATATTTATATTAATAATGCAACTACAACTGACTTTGCGGCAGCTTGTATTCAGTTCGATTCGTTCAGGTCTCCAGCCCAAGGGTATGTTAAGTCACTTTTAGTATATAAGTCAGGAATGATAACCAAGAGGTCTGGTACTTGTAATTAATATTTATGAGAATTAAAAAAAACAAAAAAAATATTCAGGGGTACTCATTGGTTGAAATTTTAGTAGTACTTGGTCTTTTTTCATCTATCGCAACACTTAGTCTTGGTGCACTATTTAATGCTCAATCTGTTAACGCAAGACTTCAAGAAACTCAGGCAATTCTCGATAATATTAATCTCTCATCTCAAACAGTCACACGTGAAATTCGTTTTGGGTCTGATTTCTATTGCTCTACAACACTTCCGACATCTCAAAGTGTTGTCCCTACTCAACGTAAAAATTGTGAAGAAGGCACAACTCCTGGGACAATTTTAATTTTTAGACCCTCTGATGCAACAAATGAATTAGATAGGGTTGCCTATTATGTTAGTAACGGTGTTTTGTTTAAGGATGTGTATCCATATTTAGGTTCTACTACTGTGTTACAAATGACATCCGACGATGTTAATATTACTTCTTTTAGAGTTAATGTTAATGGTGCCAATACGTCAACTGGTGAAAATGATGTAAGTAATGCGATAGACTATGCGCAACCACTTATTCGGATCTATCTTACTGGTAAAACACGTCCTGCAAAAGCAAGTACTCCGCCAGCAACATTTGATATTCAGACAGCCGTGTCAGCTCGCGAGCTTGATAATAAATAATATACATCTATGAACATTTTTAAGCATAATCAAAAAGGATTTACATTACTTGAAACATTGGCATCAATCGCGGTTTTGTCACTTGTCATTATAGGTCCACTTGCGGTAACTATCAGTTCTTCTGGGTATGCGCGTCTTACTAAAGATACAATTGTTGCAACATATTTGGCAGAGGAGGCGGTAGAGTTATTACAGAATCAGTATGACTCGATGTATATTTATTGTAAGAAAAATGTATCGGCAATTGAAGTAGGTGGACTCTGTGAGCCGTCCGCACAAGAAACGACAACAGGAGAAACAGCGTGGCGGTTGTTTAAAAATAGATTATCTGGTCTTGATGGAGGGCCGACATGTTTTTTACCAAAGGGAAGTATGGGGAGTTATCCTGGGAATGCACTTGGTAATGCAAGTGGTTGTGCTTTTGATTCTGTAAGCTTGAAGGCTACTAGTACACAGAGTTTGCCGAGGTATGATGCTTCCGCAGGAGATTGCAAGTACCTCATGCCAGTATCCACATCTACAACTATTGTTGTTGCAAGCACAACTGGAGGGAATATTTTTGGTGACCAACTAGCAGCAGATCAAGGTGGAAGTGCTATTAATTACGGCTATCGATCCATAACCTCAACTTCTACAAGTTATGTGTGCAAAGGTGTCCCCGAGAACATGATTCCTGGTGGAGTTGTACAGCCAAAACAATATATACGATCTGTTACAATTGAGCAATTGCCGACATTTGAAGCAGGCACCCCTCAAGACCAGCAATATAGTGACGACTTACGTGTTACTTCTAGCGTGCAATTTAAAGCACTAAATGGAATGTCTCATACAATAAAAATTACAAGATTTATGCATGCTCGACCATAATTATGATAGAAAAATCAGCACATATTAATAAAGTAGTTTGTCGATCAGTTGCATTGAGAGGGTTTGTTTTGCCGTTTACTATGCTTATTACGGTGTTGGTACTTTTTATTAGTACGGGAGCTCTTGCATTACTTTCTAAACAACAATATTTTTCCAAATTATACAAAGAAACCCAAGCTGCTTATTATGCAGCAGATGATGCAGTTGCATGTACGACGGTAATTGATGACTCGTATGTTTCCTCAGATGGACTTGGAATCTTCCCTTCAACCCCAACAGATCAAAATGGTGCTATCGCGTACATTGATAGTGTTTTAGCATATATGAATGATCCTAATAGACGAGATGTTTCTGCAACACCTCTCACAAAAGAGAATGTTACATGTGGTCAGAGTCAGATTTTTGCAGCAGGTGGGGATCCGGTATATAATCCAAATTTCACTGTTTCACCTACTCCGTATATCTATAATTTTTATAATCCTCAGTTACTAGCTCCAGACACAGAACAAGGGGTTTCTGTATCGTATAATATGAAAATGGACCTTGGACTTGATCCTTTGGATATTACTCGACGTCTTTATCGTTGTGCAAAAGTTACCGTAAATAAAACACCTTCATTTAGACAGATTGTCGCACAAGGATACTCAAACTGTAATGGTACAGGAAATTCAGTTGAGCGTGCAGTGGTGAATACTACAATAATAGAGTAATTTACCCTTTGTTTACAAGGGTTTTAGTGGTAAACTACAGTTATGGATATGATTTCTCCTAAAAAAAGAATAGAAGAATTACGGCTACTACTTGAGAAACATCGAGTACTATATCATGTACACGACGCTCCGGATATTTCGGATGAAGTATATGATAGTCTTATGAAAGAACTTGATGGATTAGAAAAAGAATTTCCTGAGTATGACTCTCTTACTTCTCAAACAAAACGTATCGGAGGTAACGTTCTCGATAAGTTTGAAAAAACAAAGCATGCAATTAAGCAATGGAGTTTTGATAATGTTTTTTCCTTTGAAGAATTATCTGATTGGGAAGAAAGAAATGTAACCTTGCTTAAGAAAAGTGGCATTTTACAAACGCCAACGTACGTCTCTGAAATGAAGATTGATGGACTTAAAGTAATTCTGACGTACAAGGACGGGGTTTTAATTAATGCGGCGACACGAGGGGATGGCGAAGTTGGTGAAAATATAACAGAGAATATTAAAACAGTAAAAGTAATACCGCTTGTTCTTCCTGAAAAAATTTCAATTACTATTATTGGTGAAGCCTGGATGCAAAAAAAAGATTTGATACGCATTAATGCTAAACGAGAAGAAGATGGGTTACCTTTGTATGCAAATACGAGAAATTTAAGCGCTGGAACACTTCGGCAGCTTGATCCAAAAATTGTTGCTAGAAGAAACATTCAAATTTATGCTTACGATATTGAGGGAGGCGAATATACAACGCAAGAAGAAGAACTTATTGCACTTTCTTCATATGGGTTTCTGGTAAATCAAGATAGAAAAGTTTGTAAGAATTTGAAAGAAGTTCAGTCATTTTATGATACCTGGATACACAAAAGAGAGAAACAAGATTATGGGATAGATGGATTGGTTGTGAAGGTCAACGAACGCTCGCTTTGGAATGCTCTCGGATATACTGCAAAAAGTCCTCGAGCTGGAATAGCATACAAGTTTCCCGCAGAAGAAGTTACGACTAAGTTATTAGCAATTACGTGCCAAGTTGGAAGAACTGGCGCGATTACTCCTGTAGCAGAACTCGCTCCTGTTTTATTAGCTGGGTCTACTGTCTCTCGAGCCACACTGCATAACGAAGAAGAAATAAAGCGCTTAGGGATTAGAATTGGAGACACTGTCTTACTAAGAAAAGCAGGAGATGTTATCCCAGAAATATTTGATGTAGTGCAAGAATTGCGACCAAAAAACACAAAAGCTTTTACTATGCCAAACAAATGCCCGGAATGTAACAGTTCACTGGTAAAAGAATCTTTAGGTAAAACACAATCCGCTGCATGGTATTGTAAAAATGAAACATGTCCTGCAAAACATTTAGAAGGATTAATTCATTTTGTTTCTAAGAAAGGAATGAACATTGATGGAATGGGTGAGAAAATTATTGAAACATTTCATGATATTGGTCTCATAACAGATGCTGTATCAATATATACACTTACAAGACAGGATATAGAGGGACTTGATGATTTTGGAGAAAAATCAGCAGAAAATATTATTGAGTCAATTAATCAATCAAAAAAAGTACTATTACATAGATTTATATATGCATTAGGTATTCGTCATGTTGGTGAGCAGACAGCGAAAGATATAGCGAAGCATTTTAGATCACTAGAACGTTTAGAAAATGCAGGACTAGAAGAATTGTCACATGTTGAGGGTGTTGGAGAAAAAGTAGCAGAAACACTTACCTCTTATTTTTCCAATACCACTAATAAAAAGTTTTTAAAGAGACTTGTAGAGCATTTGACTATAATTCATGAAGAGATTACTCCAGATGGGAAGCTATTTAACAAAACATTTGTCATTACAGGAACATTACCAACACTTTCTCGCGACGAAGCAAAGAAATTAATTGAAGGCAATGGTGGGAAAGTTACAAGTAGTGTTTCAAGTAGAACCTCATATCTATTGGCAGGTGAAAATGCTGGTAGTAAGTACGATGAGGCAATTAAAAATAGTGTAGAAATTCTCGGAGAGGAAGAATTAAAAAACATGTTATAATTATGTTTATGTCACTAACTGAATTAGATTTAGACAATCTTTCTAGACTTGCCAGAATCGATATAGCTAAAGAGGAAAAAGTAAAAATGCTTCTAGATATGCAGGCGATTTTGGGTTATATCTCTGAAATTAATGAGGTAGAAGGGGAGCTTGTTCGTGGTGAAGAAGATGTCTTTAATGTAGTGCGAGAAGATGTTATAACACATGCCACAGGTTCAAATACTGATGCGATTCTAAGTGAAGCTCCTGCAACAAAAGATGGGTATGTGAAAGTGGAACAAGTTCTTAAATAGCACGAACAAGAAACATAACTACAATGAAAAAATCTCTTAAACAATTACATAAAGATATACAAAGTGGAGCTATTACCATAGAAGCACTTGTTGATGCTTGTAAAAAAACTATTTCTGACAATGATAAAGAAATTCATGCAACGTTAGGATTATATTCTGACGATCTTGTTTCTTCACAAATACAAAAAGCAAAAGAAATGTTTATAAACGGTACCGCAACACTAGTAACAGGAATTCCAATTGCAATTAAGGATAATATTTTAGTGAAAGGGGAGCGAGCAACTGGTGGCTCAAAGATTCTTGAAGAATATGTTGCAACATATGATGCAACTGTTGTAAAAAAATTAAAAGAAGCGGGTGCAATTTTACTTGCTCGGACAAATATGGATGAATTCGCCATGGGAGGATCTACAGAGAACTCTGCGTACGGTGTAACAAAGAATCCGCTTGACACGAAGCGTGTTGCAGGCGGCTCTTCAGGTGGGTCGGCGGCAATTGTTGCGTATGGTGGCGTACCAGTATCACTTGGTTCTGATACAGGTGGTTCTATTAGACAACCTGCATCTTTTTGCGGCCTTGTTGGTCTAAAAACAACGTATGGTGGTGTTTCCCGGTATGGATTGATGGCGATGGGTAGCTCACTTGATCAGATTGGACCTTTTGCTCATTCTGTAGAAGATGCTGAAGAGATTTACAACGTAATATCAGGACATGATCCGCTCGACAGTACATCACTTCCAGAGTCAGTTCGGAATACTAGAACAGAGAATATGAAAAAAGTTATAGGTGTTCCGAAATCGTTTGTGTCGAAAGAAGGAGTGGATAAAGAGGTATTAGCCAATTTTAATGAATCAATTGCACTGCTAGAAAAAGATGGTTACACAATACAAGATATTACAATTGAACATCTAGAAAAAGCATTGTCTGTATACTACGTTATTATGTTTGCAGAAGTTTCGAGTAACCTTGCACGGTATGACGGTATTAGGTACGGGCTTTCACATCCAGGCGAGACTAGTATTCGAAGTTATTTTGAATCACGTACTGCAGGATTTGGATCAGAGGTTAGAAGAAGAATTTTATTAGGCACGTATGTATTGTCGTCAGGGTATTATGATGCTTACTATAATAAAGCAAACCTAGTTCGTGAGATGTTAAAGAAAGAGTTTACAAAAGTTTTTGAAACTGTTGATGTTATAGCAACACCAACTTCTCCGATCCCGGCTTTTTTAATTGGAGAAAAATCACAAGATCCACTCGCGATGTATTTAGCTGACATTTTCACTGTACCTGTTAATATTACTGGAGTACCTGCAATTTCTATCCCATCCGGAAAAAATGCTTCTGGATTACCATTTGGTGTTCAGTTTATTGCACCACACACACAAGAAAATGTTTTATTTGCTATAGGGAAAGATTTTGAAAAAGTTATTAAGAAATAATCTTTTTATCACTGGATAACCACTAAAAATAAGAGGAGAGGGTGTGTTACTATTAAAGGGTACGCAGTACTTATAGGACTTTTTATGTCCATTTCTTTTGATTATATTTTTAATAGAATCTATGACGTTTTACTTTGGGTAAAGTACACGTGGCTTTTTTCAATTCTTAGAACAAACCCAGAGACATATGTGAAAGATGTTGAGTACAGAGATTGGGATGGGTTACGTGATCGTGGGTGGTTCGATGCTTATTTTGACAAGCTTCACGCAACGGTGCCAGCTGCTGATATTCAACATTCATTATGGCAAAGAATGCTCGAATCGATGGGTTTCAATCTTAGAGATAGTGATTTTGATGGAATACCTGATGTATCAGACTCAAGTCCGTACGATAAAAATAATCTAACAAAGGCAGAATTGAAAGAAAGGTTTGAGGGTGACTATTCACTATCGGATCATTTTCGAGATATCTTTGGAATAGGGCCAAAGGATACCGATAAGGATGGAGTTCCTGACAGTTATGAAATAAACCATGGCATGAACTTAAGTAATCCAGATTCTGACAGAGATGGCATATTCGATGGACAAGAACTAACGAGAGGTACTGACCCACTGAACAATGATACTGATGGAGATCTTGTATTAGATGGACGAGACGAGGCACCTCTGGATACAACTATTTCATCGGTTGGAAAAGATACCGATGGCGATGGTGTTAGTGATACTATTGAAGGTTATTTAGGAACAGATATTACTAAAAAAGATTCAGATGGAGATAACATCTCTGATAACATGGATACATATCCTCTTGATCCAGAAAATCTTGGTCAAATTGCACCACTCGACCTTTCTTCGGGTGGAGAAGGGTTACATTTTGCAATTCAAAATCCTATTTTGTCATTAGCGACTGATGTACTCTCGATACTTTTTATAGTAATTTTAATTATTTTTACGTATGTACTATTACGATGGTTTGCAGTATTTTTGCAAGGATTTGCACACTACGAGCACCATTTCCATCACGATGACCATTCTCATGGTGGACATGTTATCCATGATAAAAAGGAAGAGCATCATGTGGTTGAAAATACAGAAATGCCAGCAGGGATTCCCGGACTACCAATTAGTTCACCTGCATCAGTTCCTGCTCCAACATTTCAAGAGATACATGATCATCCAAAGTTTGCGGTGATACAAGGTTACATGAGTAGTCAAAGTGAAGCATTATGGAGAATCGGGATTATGGAGGCTGATAATGTTTTGCTTGAAGTATTGGCCGAAAAAGGATATCAAGGTGCTGGTGTGGGTGAAAAATTAAAAACAGCAAGCTTTAAGACAGTGGACCTTGCGTGGGACGCACATAAAATTAGAAATAGAATTGCGCATGAGGGTTCCGATTTTGAATTAACAGAGAGAGAGGCCAAGCGTGCGTTTATGTTGTATGAGTCAGTGCTGAGGGATTTGAAAGCGATTAGGTAATATCTATTAGTCTGTAGACTGTAGCCATACGAACACAAATACGAAAGAGCGATGCCGTAGGCATCGCTCTTTCGTATTTTGTTGCGGGGACAGGAAACGCGAGTACGCTTTCGGTCACGGATAATTTCTCGTCGCCACTCGAAATTT
>CAYXKW010000008.1:0-57485 GCA_964464695.1 uncultured Candidatus Saccharibacteria bacterium | reverse complement strand
ACTCCTCATGAAGCTCTCGAGAGTTCAATTCATACAATGATTTCACAGCTACAGTCAATTGTTGGATTCCGTGAGCAAGTAATTGATATGCCAGAAGTACAAGCACCAGTTAAAGTTATGGAAACAGGTGACGAACTTGATATCACTGATGCAAGTAAGGTAAAGATTGAAGACCTTGGTCTTTCTACTCGTACTGAAAATGCTCTCGTAGGAGCAGCAGTGAGAACAGCCGGCGGACTTGCTCGAAAGAGTGAAACTGACCTTCTTTCTACAGATGGACTAGGTGAGAAAGGTATTACAGAAATTAAAAAAGCATTATCAGATCTTGGGCTTGAACTTAAGGCATAAACTCCTGTAGAAGAAGACAAAGAAGCAATATCAACAACGACGTATGAAACATCATAAAGCATTCAGAAAATTCGGAAGAGAAAAGAATCAGCGCAAAGCTTTTGTGCGAAGTCTTCTTATTAACCTCATTCGTCATGGACGAATCGAGACTACACTTGCTCGTGCGAAAGAAATTCGCCCAGCAGTAGAAAAGCTCGTTACGCTAGCAAAAGAAGATACTGTTGCACGTCGTCGCCTTATTATGTCTCGTCTTCTTAACCAAGATATTGAAACTGGTAAACTTTTCGCAGAATATGCTCCTAAGTTTAAGGATGTAGAAGGTGGGTACACTCGTATTCTTAAGCTTCCTACACGTCTTTCTGATGGTGCAGAAAAGGCTATTATTGAATTCGTCTAATTTTACATATATGACTACCATCAACCACACAATTGACGCATCTGATAGAGCTCTTGGAAGAATTGCATCAGAAGCAGCAGCATTACTTAATGCAAAGGACAGTGTTAACTTCGTGAAGAATCGCGTAGCAGATGTTACTGTTACCGTGACTAACGCAAGTAAGCTAAAAGTTACTGGCAATAAGATGAACGAAAGTGTTCACAAGTCATATTCTGGTTACCCAGGTGGACTTAAGGAAATGCCTCTTAAGTATGTTGTCGAGAAGAAAGGATACGCAGAACTTATTACTCATGCAGTAAAGGGAATGCTTCCAAAGAACAGACTTCAGGATATCCGTATCAAGAACCTTATTATCAAGGACTAACCAATTTCAGAAATTTATTATATGTCAGTAGAAACAAAAAATCGTTATATAGAAGCTGTGGGTCGTCGAAAGACTGCTATTGCTCGCGTGCGCATCACTCCAGGAACTAAAACTTCATTTTTAGTTAATGATAAGGATGTAAAAGAATATTTCGTAACAGAAGATCTCCAAATGATTGCTCAAGAAGCTCTCGCAAAATCTGAAATTGGTGAGAAGTTCACAGTAACAGTCCATGTTCTTGGTGGCGGTATTCATGCACAAGCGGAAGCTGTTCGTCACGGCCTTTCACGTACTCTTGTAGAACGTGATGAGGTTGTGAAGAATACTCTTAAGAAGCTTGGATTCCTCAAGCGAGACTCACGACAAGTGGAACGAAAGAAGTTCGGACTCAAAAAAGCTCGAAAGGCACCAACCTGGTCAAAGCGTTAAAAATAAAAAACTGCACATCTTGTGCAGTTTTTTTATTTTAGTATGGTATTATTTATTATATGAATAATTTTAATGGAAATGGTGGAGATGTTCCAGATGGAGGGAAGAGAGCCTTTTTGAAAGGAATGTCAGGTGTTGGTATTGGATTAGTTGCTGCTGCAGTTGGGCTAAAGCTTAATAAGTATAAAGAAAGTGAAAATGATTTGAACGCACTACACAATTCTTTAAAAGGACAAGAAGAGAATTTTGCAAAAGCGAGTGAGGTTGTGACAATGCTCATGGATGAAATGAAAGCCGCAAAAGTCGAAAGTGTAAGATTGTCTGGTACAGGTCACCCTAATAACAAAATTGAAATATTAAGAACATTTCTTACAAATCATTTGAATTCGAAAGTGGGACATAAATATGATTCCCGAGAGAAAATTTTGTCTGAAGGTGTTTATACACAAAAATCATTAATTGAAATTATGTACGAAGTATCCAAGATAGTAGAGCGTCAGAATAGTAAAAAGTAGCGAAGGTCTTGCCTTCGCTACTGAAATGCTGTAATTTATGCACGAGCGAAGGCAAGACCTTCGCTCGTGCAAGACCTTATCTTTGCTGGGGTGTTTAGGTGTAAGTGTAGGTGTAGGTGTGGTGGAGTATTGGTTGGTTTTTTCAACCTGTTGATAGGAATGATAATCACAAAATATCCATGGTACTATAAAAGTAAGATGAAATTAGGTAAAATCTCTCAATTTGTGTCGTTTGTTGTATCGTGCAGTGCTTCAATAAGAATCTCTTTCTTACAATCAAGACTATGTAAATATACAGTAGGTGTGTTTGTGTTAGGTCTGTTGTCTGTCAGTCTGTTGTCTTCTCCAATCTCACCTGTTGATGCTGCCACAACAGTCGGAGTCTCCAACACCACCATCGTCTCACAAGGCCTCGTTGGCTATTGGACCTTTGACGGAAAGAATATGACGAATGCTACTGCGACAGACATAAGTGGGAATGGTAATAATGGAACACTCGTCAACACAACAAATGCAGTCAGTGCATCAATTGGTAAGCTTGGCCAATCTCTTACCTTTGACGGAATAAATGACTATGTGCTAACAGGTCTAACATCACATTATAATCAAACAACAATTAGTGCCTGGATTTACCCAAGATCTTTAGGAGAAGGTAATCTCGGTCGTATTATTGATAAACGTGAAAACGGAGGTGTCGAGACACTTTATTTTGCTCTTAATGGGAATAATAAACTTATTTTCGGAAGAAAGTTCTCTACTTCACTTATTGGCAACTGGTTAACATTAGATAATTCAATAACTCTCGGCACATGGAACCATGTCATAGTTACCTTTGATGAGTCTTCTTCGACTAATAAACCAGTATTTTATATAAATGGAGTTTTGGCAAGTTCTACTACAGCATATAATCCAACTGGAACAGCCACAACAAACACGGATAGATACATTATCGGTAACCGTGGAGACACCACTCGTACCTTTGACGGCAAGATAGATGATGTCCGTATTTATAATCGGATTGTCACTCCAACTGAAGTTCAGACCCTCTATAAAGCGGGTGGGGGAGTAAAAGTAACAGACACAGAGATAAAAACATTTATCACTACACCGGGAGCATCTACTTGGACTGTTCCAACTGGGGTTACAAAAATAAAAGTTGAAGCTATTGGTGCGGGTGGAGGAGGAGGATCAGGTACAGGGTCAGGAGGTGGAGGAGGAGCGTATGCTGTCAAACGTGATATTAGTGTGACCCCCGGAAGTACAATCAGTGTGAATGTAGGAACAGGTGGTGCAGTAGCAACAGCAGGTACAGATACTACCTTTAATACATCTGTGGTTGTTGCCAAAGGTGGTGCGGCAGGTATCAACGGTTCAGCGGCTTCAACCTCTGGAGGAAAAGCTGCAAGTTCAACTCCAACCATTGGAGCATTTTCAGGGGGTAACGGCGGTGGTAATGATACTTCCTATAATTCAGGCGGGGCAGGTGGTGGTGCTGCGAGTTATCTGGGTGCAGGTGGCAACAGTGGAGGAAACGGCTCCGCAAAGGGTGGTGCAGGTGGAGGTGGTTCAGGTGGAGGTTCTGCAGGAGGGAACAGTGTTATTGGTGGTGCACTAGGTGGTGGTAATGATTTGGGAGTAGGTGGAGGAACACCACCAGCAGGGAATGGTTCAAATGGAGGAAGTGGTGTTGGTCATAGTGCAGGAGGAGGTGCTGGTGGCTTCAGTAATTTTAACTCATCATCGTTGTGACCAGGAGGTGCTGGAGGTAATGGTCAAGAGTGGGCCGTATCTCGTGGCTCAGGTGGTGGAGGAGGAGGAGGTGGAGGAAATGGAGGTGGTTTTGGAGGTGTTGGTGGTAATGGTGGTAATTATGGAGGCGGAGCTGGAGGAGGAGGAATAGGAGCGAGTGGTGGTGTCGGAGGTAATGGACTTATTGTTATAACCTACAAAGTTGGACAGACTGTCATTGCAAATAGTCCAACATCCAATAAAGCAACTGGAATTAACTCCGGACTTGTTGGATACTGGAACTTCGATGGGAAGTATATGACGAATGCTACGGCGACGGATGCAAGTGGGAATGGGAATAATGGGTCGCTTACTAATATGACAACTCGTGCAAACGCTGTAATCGGGAAGATTGGACAAGGTTTGAGTTTTAATGCTGCAAATATTAATGTGGTAAGTGTCCCCAATAACACTATTTTTAACTCATACCCAATTAGTTATGGAATCTGGTTCAAGACTAGTTTAAATAGTGGTTCACGTGCAGGCTTTATATCCAAATACCAGGGTGGCTCAAGCAATGGGTGGGAGCTAGGAATAGTGAATCGTCGATTGTATTCATTTTATTTGAACCCATCTGCTGGTGTTGGTCCATCAGTTGATTTTGTAAGTCCAGGTTTTATTAATGATGGTAAGTGGCATATGGCTATGGTTACTATTGATGAAAGTGGGGGCTCTATGTATTTAGATGGTGATTTAATCGCAACTAAATCATGGACAGGAACACCAACGCAAGCAACTACTGCAAATACTCTACTGATGGGTCTGGCAACTGGAAATACATATTACTCCGGAAGCTTAGATGATGCCAGGGTTTATAATCGTGTACTTTCACATACTGAAGTAAAAGCAGTCTATAAACTTGGTGGAGGTAGATAAAAAATTACAAAGATTCTATTTTTTAACGTCTTATCAACACCGTATAATAAAAGTTGATGGTATAGTTACTATATGGAAGCTCTTGCAAAATCAGAAATATTTTTTGTCGTCGCATCAATTGGATTTATTGTTCTTACAATTCTCCTTGCTGTTTTTCTTGTGTACCTCATTATCATCGCACATAAGTTTGTTGCGATCTCTGAAACAATTAAAAAGAAGACTGAAGAGATTGGGGAAGCAATAACTGATGCAAAAGATTTTGTGGCAGAGGGAGGTGTGGTACACTGGATGCAATATCTGTTCGGGTCAAGAAAGAAGAGCTCATCCTCTGCACGCTCTCGATCACAAGATAAATAGGACTTTCATAATTGGTGATCTTTATTGTCAAAATACTTTATTTTTCAAATCAACGTACCATGTGTACGTCTCTTGTAAAATAAAGTTTTTTCCTCAAATATCATCCAATTATGTAACTCCTATGAAAATTAATTACAATAAATTTTTATATTCGTATGGCTACACAAAAAAAAGCTCAGAATCTTGATACAAAAAACGTTGGTCTTGTCGTAGGGATTGCTGCTGGAGTTGCTGCTATTACTGCAGCAGGGTACTTCCTTTTTGGTCCACAAGGAAAGAATAATCGAAAGGTTATCAAAGGTTGGACAGTGAAGATGAAAGGAGAAGTTCTTGAAAAAATTGAAAAACTCAAGCACATTACACCAGAGGTATACGAAAGTATCATCGATGATGTCGCTACAAAGTACTCAAAACTTAAGCATATTGCCCCAGAAGAACTTGCTGTAGTAAAAGCTGATCTTAAGAGATATTGGAAAATTATCGCTCGAGATATCAAGGCAAAAGAAGGTGGAGTGAAGAAGAAAGTTGCAACAACAAAGACAGTAGTCAAGAAAGCTGTTAAGAAAGTTGCAAAAACAGTTGCAAAAGAAGCAACAAAAGTAGCGGAGACAGTTTAATCTAAAAAAGAAAATCAGAAAAAGAGCCACCTTCGGTGGCTCTTTTTCTGCAGTGCTTGACTTTTCTTTGAAAATAATTTATATAGATATAGTGGGTCAAAAATGATATACTACTAGATACGAAAGACATGAATGTAAGACCGAAAACGAAAGAAATGATGAGGAACATGTGCCTATATTTGATTTAGAATTGATTTAGTAACTTTGAATTTTAGAACATTATGAAAGATGATATTGAACACGAATTGGAAGAAGAAATTATAGAAGATGTTTCTCGAGGAGAGAAGAACGAAGAAAATAATTCGGACATATCCTTTGAAGAAACAAACGAGGAGGGTGAGATAGATGCACGCGCGACAATTAAGAAATTACGTGAAAAGATAAAGATTCTTGAGTCTGAAAAACAAGAATATTTAGACCTTAGTCAACGTACGCGCGCAGACTACGCTAACTTCAAAAAAGAAGTGGAAAGTAATCGCGCGTCAGATAGAAAGTTTGCAACAAAACGATTTATTGAAGAGTTGCTCCCAGTCCTTGATTCGTACGACATGGCTCAAGGTAATAAAGAAGCGTGGGAGAATGTAGATAAAAATTGGCGAATGGGAATTGAATATATTTTCGCTCAACTTCGTACAGTGTTAGAAGGGGAAGGTGTTACACAATTTGGAAAAGTGGGAGATACATTTGACCCACATCTACATGAAAGTATGGAGCAAGTTACTGTAGAAAATGAAACTGACAATGACAAGATAATGAAAGTTCTCCAAAATGGATATAAAATGAATGACATGATACTCCGCCCAGCACGTGTGCATACAGGTCATTACGAAAAAATTAACTAGTACTGAAAGTAGAAATAAAAATTAATAATTTATATAAAATATACATATTTATGGCAAAAATAATTGGAATTGACTTAGGAACAACAAACAGCGCAGTTGCAATCATTGAAGCAGGGCAACCAAAGATTATCGAGAACCTGGAAGGTAATCGGACAACTCCTTCTGTTGTCTCTGTTAATAAAAATGGTGAACGTGCTGTTGGACAAATTGCAAAGCGACAAGCAGTAACTAATCCAGAAAACACAGTGTATGGCGTAAAACGCTTCATGGGACATTCATTTACAGATAAAGAAGTTCAAAATGACATCCCTCGAGTTGCGTACAAGATAAAAGCAAGTGAGAACGGAGGAGTTTCTATTACTCTTGGTGGAAAGGATTCTCGTCCAGAAGAAATATCTGCGATGATTCTTCAAAAGATAAAGGCTGATGTAGAAGCAAAGCTTGGTGAGACAATTACTCAGGCTGTCATTACTGTTCCTGCATATTTTAATGATACACAACGCCAAGCAACTGTGGATGCTGGTAAAATTGCAGGACTAGAAGTTATGCGTATTATTCCTGAGCCAACAGCAGCAGCGCTTGCATATGGATTCAATAGTACAAAGAATGAAAAGATTGCCGTGTATGACTTTGGAGGAGGAACATTTGATATTTCTATTCTTGAAGTAGGTGATGGAGTTGTAGAAGTAAAGTCAGTTGACGGAGACTCTCATCTTGGAGGACGCGATATTGACCAGAAGTTCGTAGAATACATTGCAAATGAATTTAAGAAAGACCAAGGAATTGATGTTTCAAAAGATCCTCTTGCACTTCAGAGACTTGATGAAGCGGCAGAAAAAGCAAAGCATGAGCTTTCTACACAAGTAGAAACAGAAATTAATCTTCCATTCATAACCTCAGGAGCTGACGGACCAAAGCACTTAGTTGTAAAAGTAACACGTGCGAAGCTTGAAGAAATTTCTAAGGAATTTATTGAACGATCAATTGAAATTACAAAGCGCGCAATCGAAGCGTCACCATTTAAGAAAGAAGAGATTCACGAGGTGATTATGGTTGGAGGACAGACTCGTATGCCTGCAATTGTAGACGCAGTGAAGGCACTTTTTGGTAAGGAGCCGAATCGGTCAATCAATCCAGATGAAGTAGTGGCTCTTGGTGCTGCGGTACAAGCTGGAGTTCTTCAAGGAGACGTAAAGGATTTACTACTACTTGATGTTATTCCACTATCGCTTGGCATCGAAACAATGGGAGGTGTTGCTACGAAGCTCGTAGAAAAGAACACTACAATTCCTGCGTCTAAGTCACAGATTTTCTCTACAGCAGCTGACTCACAAACTTCTGTTGAGATTCATATCACTCAAGGTGAACGACCTCTTGCATCTGACAACAAGTCACTTGGACGATTTATTCTCGATGGTATTCCACCAGCACCACGCGGTGTTCCACAAGTAGAGGTTACCTTTGACGTGGATGCAAACGGTATCTTAAATGTAAAAGCAAAAGACAAGACTTCAGGTAAAGAGCAATCTATTCGAATCGAGGCGTCAAGTGGATTGTCTGATGAAGATATCAAGCGTATGCAAGAAGATGCAGAGGCTCATGCTGATGAAGACAAGAAGAAAATGGAACTTATCGAGACCAAGAATCTCGCAGACCAAATGACCCACACTGCGGAAAAAGCAATCAAAGATGCTGGAGATAAGATAGGTGAAGATGTTAAGAAAGAGGTAAATGATGCAATTGAAGAAGTGAAGAAAGCGCGAGCAGGGGAAGACGGTGAAGCAATCAAAAAAGCATCAGAAGCACTCTCAGATAAAATGATGAAGATTGGAGAGGCGATGAAGACTGCAAATGATAATGCGACTCAAGAAGCACAACCAGAGGCTCCCACAGCAGAAGTTGTAGATGAAGAAAAGAAAGACGAACCAAAAGCATAGCAGTTACTTTTGTAAAAAATAACAACCACATATGGTTGTTATTTTGAATAAAAGCAGATAGAGAAAAAATAAATAGTAGATAAAATACATTATTGTATAAGAACATAAAAATAGCATCAAGTCAAAGAAATACTTGCATACATTTTGGGTTCTATGGTATAACTAGTTATAAGAAAACATATGGCAACTCAAGACTTTTACAAACTACTTGGCGTAGAAAAGAACGCATCGAAAGATGACATTAAAAAGGCTTTTTACAAGCTTGCTGCAAAGTACCATCCTGATAAAAAAGATGGCGACGAAGCTAAGTTTAAAGAAATTAACGAAGCATACCAGACACTCTCTGATGAGAAGAAGCGAAAGGAGTATGATACCTATGGTCAAACCTTCAATGGACAAGGTCCTGCAGGAGGAGGATTCCAGGGTGGATTCAATGCTTCTGATTTTGGTGATATGCAATTTGATTTCGGTGACTTAGGAGATATCTTTGGCGATATGTTCGGAGGTGGCTTTGGTGGAGGATCTCGTCAAAAAAGAGGGAGAGATATTTCTCTTGAAATTGATGTACAGTTCACTGAGGCAATTTTTGGAACAGAACGAAATGTACTTCTTTCAAAAGTTAATACATGTAAGACATGTACTGGGACTGGAGCAAAAGTTGGGGCAAAATTAAAAACATGCACGACTTGTAACGGACAAGGAAAGGTTCATGATGTGAAGAAAACATTCATGGGTAATTTCCAAACAGTAAAGACATGTGAAATATGTAGAGGAACAGGGAAAGTTCCAGAAGAGAAATGTCATGATTGTAAGGGGCACGGTGTCGTGAATAGTCGTGAGGAGGTCAATATTGCCGTCCCTGCGGGTATTTCTAATGGAGAGATGATTCGTATGACTGGGATGGGGGAAGCTGTCGCAGGAGGTACTACAGGTGATTTGTACATAAAGATAAATGTTAACCCACATAAGATTTGGAAACGAGAAGGGAATGATCTCGTGATTATGCATGAGATTAAATTAACAGATGCGCTTTTAGGTGCAAAGCACGTTATTGATGGACTAGACGGAACTATCGAAATAGATATTACACAAGGGGCGTCAACTGGAGAAATACTTCGTGTGAAAGGTCGCGGGGTACCGCATGTTCATGAGAAGAACAGACGAGGTGATGCTCTTGTGAAGTTAACAATTGCGATGCCAAAGAAATTGTCTAAAAAGGCAGCAGCCTTTATTGAAGGATTAAAGGAAGAAGGGCTGTAAAATTGGATGAGAATACAAAAAGCGAACCGGCAAGGTTCGCTCTTTTGTTTTCTTGTTAAATATACAATAATACGATAGTATTTGAATAGCAAGTTTGTGCCCAATGTTCTTTCTGTTTTGGAGAATAATCATGATGCCAGTACTTGAAGTGCTTCTGAGTCGCCGTAGACTTGCTCCAGATATGGATGATCATATTGAGTCTATACTCTCTACATGTCCAAGAGATTTAAATCAAAAACTCGCAGAGTGGGTTGATAGCGCAAGAAAAGATGCTAACGCTTATGACACATTCAGAAAAAATAGCTGGTATGTATATGAAGGAAAGACGAAGTCGGGAGATCCGTGCCTGATGTCAGGTAAGGATATTCTTGATTTCAAAGTTATCTTTAAACCACCTCCTCCACTTCCAGATAAATTTAACAGTGATATGGCTAAAGAGTATGATGCTCATTATTTTTCGTCATACAATACTGCCTGGCAGGTAGTTGTGAATTTCCATACGACTCTTACCCATGTCTGTTCGCTTGAAGCCGCTAAAACATTCCGACTAATAAAAGTGGAAGAATTTATTTGTTCTCGTTTGGAAAGAATGAGGCTTCGGTATCGCATGAGCGAGGACCAAGAACTAAGAGATAAACTACACGCAAACATTCGTTCGCTCACACTGCCTCTTCAAGCAGTACAAAAGGAAATAAGGCGTCGAAATGCTTAAGCGAAATGAGCTCACTATGTGGGCTCTTTTTTCATAAAAATGAGATTCTCTTCTAGATTTGCTATACTGTAGCTCATGGAAAAAAAGATACTTCTCTCAGGAATACAGGCTACAGGAACATTGCACTTCGGTAATTATTTTGGTGCAATGAAGCAAAATATTGATTTAGCTAACAGTGGGGAATATGATGCCTATATTTTTATTGCGGATTATCATGCCCTCACTACCGTGAAGGATAAGGGTGCACTGAGGAATAGCGCTCTTGAAATTGCGGCTGCGTATATTGCCTGCGGACTGGATGTCTCAAAGGCGAAACTCTTTCGCCAATCACGTGTGCCAGAACATGCTGAGCTTGCGATTATTTTTAATAACGTAGTTACGATGCCGTACCTCATGCGTGCACACGCCTTTAAGGATCATGAAGCAAAAGATAAAGAAGTAAATGTTGGACTCTTTGATTATCCAGTACTTATGGCAGCTGATATTCTTATCTACAAGGCAGATGTTGTACCAGTTGGAGCAGATCAAAAGCAACATATTGAATATGCACGTGACATCGCTGGATTTTATAACCGCGCGTGGAACGTAGAGGAGTTCCCACTTCCGAAAGAAGTTATCCTAGAATCAGTCGCAACTATTCCTGGAACAGATGGGGAGAAAATGAGTAAGAGTAAAGGAAACGTACTTTCACTTTTTGGAACTGATGAAGAAATAAAAAAATCTGTCATGGGAATCGTAACAGATAGTGCCTCACCTGAAGAAAAGAAAAATCCTAATACAAACACTATTTATAATATTCATAAACATTTCTTAAATGAAGAAGAAATTGTTTCACTACGTGCAAAGTTTGAAGATGGTGGTTACGGTTATAAACAGGCAAAGGATGAACTGCTGGCAACTATTATGAAATGGAGAGAAGGAAAGAAAGAAATGTTTGATGACCTGATGTCACATCCTGAAAAAATAGCAGTTATTCTAGAAGAGGGAGGTACTCAAGCTCAAAGTAAAGCACGTGAGACAATAACAGAAGTACGAGCTCAAATAGGTTTATAATTTCTTTTATTAAATAACTATTTCTGGTAGTATAAGGAGACTATGCGTACATATATTAAAGATATTTCGACATCTGTCGGGAATGAGGTTATCGTTAAAGCTTGGGTGGATGTTAGGCGTGACCAAGGGAAAATGGTCTTTTTGGACTTACGTGATGTAACAGGGAAGGTTCAGGCTGTGGTACTTCCGAATCATACCGAAGCACTTACTGTGGCTCAAACTCTTCGTACTGAATGGGTTGTAGAAGTGAAAGCTCTTGTTAATAAGCGTCCAGAGCGAAATATAAAAGCAGATGTGACAAATGGGGATGTGGAGCTCGAGGTATTGCTGATAACTGTGCTCAACGAAGCATCGACACCAGGATTTGATATTTCTACAGATGGTTACGAAGTTGGGGAAGAAGTTCGTCTTGAAAAGAAATATCTCGACCTACGACGCGCACGATTACAAAAGAATGTGATGATGCGCCACAAGGTAATTAAATACATCCGAGACACACTTGATGCTCAAAACTTTTTAGAAATAGAAACACCACTTCTGACTAACCCGACACCAGAAGGATCACGGTCGTATCTGGTACCGTCACGTTTGTCACAAGGAACATTCTATGCGCTCCCGCAATCTCCACAACAGTATAAGCAGTTACTCATGTCATCAGGCTTCGAGAGATACTTCCAGATTGCAAAATGTATGCGTGATGAAGACACTCGCGGTGATAGACAGCCTGAGTTTACTCAGATGGACCTCGAAATGAGTTTTGTTACTCGTGAAGATGTCATGAAAATAAATGAAGAGATGCTTGTTGGTATCGTTACAAAATATTTCCCTGAGAAAAAAATCCAAGCAGTTCCATTTCCAGTTTTTACCTACAAAGAAGTAATGGAAAAGTACGGGTCCGATAAGCCTGATATCAGAGAGGACAAAACTGATCCAAATCTACTAGCATTTTTATGGGTTGTTGATTTTCCTGCGTTTGAAAGAACAAGTGAAGATAATGTGGATGATACAGGTGCGTGGACATTCACGCATAACCCATTCACAGGAGTAAAGGAAGAATCACTGCAGGATTTTATTGATGAAAAAAATATTGCAGATATTGTTTCTACACAGTATGACGTTGCATTAAATGGATATGAGATTGGGGGAGGAGGAATACGACTTCATAAACCAGAACTACTTAAAAAAGCTTTTACGATTATGGGTTACTCAGAAGAAAGAATCGAAAAGAACTTTGGACATATGTTAGAAGCTCTAGGTTCAGGTACGCCTCCACATGGTGGAATTGCTTGGGGATTAGACAGACTTCTTATGATTCTCCTTAATGAGCCAAATATCCGTGAGGTAATGGCATTCCCGAAGACAGGGGAAGGTAAAGACCTTCTCATGCAAGCACCGTCTCCTGCGAATACAAAGACACTACGAGAGCTTGGAATTGAGATAAAGCAGAAGTAGACTTCTAATTGAAAGCACGAATGTAATTTGACATACTGGTATATTTATGGTATACTTAAATTGTGCGAATCTGTAGTTATTTCCTCATTAAGAAGGGTAATCATGAAAATGAAAGTAGTTCTCTTGCTATCCCTGGTTCTTTCTTTGTTTAGCGGTCAAACAATCGCTGCCGAACAAGATGGTCCCGCAATTATTCTTCTCGCGTATGGCGAAGTAAAAAAAGGAATGGGATGCATACAGGCGATGGCAAAAACAAAATTTCCCATTTCAAAACAGCAGTGTAAAAAGCTGCTTGCGGAACATGGAATGCGCCCAATAGTTGACGCAAGAAATCCTATGATGCAAATTGAGAAGGAGGCAACTGTTCCAGTCGGAACAATTATTCTCTATTATTTTGCGTCAGATCAAAACGGCTACACAATAGCCGATACAGACTGATCTCCTGTACAGTCTCAAAGATCTTTAGGTCAGGATGACACCCAGCAGATGCAGGGTGTTTTTTTATTGATAGCGAGTGAATCCATTAAGATTAAATATTTGCTGGATTGTGTTATTATAAAAATATGATTAAGACTAAAATATCTATTCTGTCACTATCTATGTTTATCGTAATGGCTGATTTTTCGTTGGCTGCTACGTTTGATAAAGCTATATGGATACCATATTGGAGAAAGACTGAAGGAGCTAGTACCACAATCCCAAATTTAGATAAACTGACACAGATCAGTCCTTTTGCATTTGAGTTACAGTCTGACGGAACAATTAAAAATGCAATGAAGTTCGAAGAGGAGCCGTGGATAACACTAATTGCAGAAGCAAAGAAAAAGAATGTAAAAGTATATCCAAGTATTTTGTCATACCCACACAATGAAAATGAAAAGTACGCTTTTTGGTTGCTTATGGCACAAAGAAAAAGTCGTACTGCGCACGTGAAAGAAATTGTCGCACTTGTAAAAAAATACAATGTTGATGGTATTGATATTGATTACGAAGCAAAAACTGCAGAAACTAGACCGTACTTCAGTGCATTTTTGACTGAACTTTCTACGGCACTCCATAAAGTAAATAAGAAATTAATTTGTACAGTTGAGGCACGTACTCCACCTGAAAGTAGGTATGCAACCACATCTCAAGCTGTATTATCTAAAGTTGAATATTCAAATGATTACAAAGTAATTGGAAAAGTGTGTGACCAAGTTCGGATCATGGCGTATGATCAATCAACTGATGATGCTCAATTAAATATTTTAAACAGCGTGCAAGGGAATACGTACAAGCCCGTTGCTGATATTGACTGGGTAAAGAAGGTGGTGACACTGGCACTTTGGGAAATACCAGCAAAAAAGGTAATTTTAGGTATGCCAACATATGGTTATAAATATGAAATTATTCCTGCGACAGCGACTAGTCCGATTCGTTATTCAAGAATCGGTTCTATGAATTTTAATTATGCTGACGCTCTTGCAAAAAGCCTTAAAGTAATTCCAAACAGAAATAGTGCAGGGGAACTAAGTTTCACTTATTCTACTTCAACTGACGTGGATGGTAATTCATATGATTCACAGAAACAATTCCTTGTGTGGTATTCAGATGCCATTGCAATTGCTGATAAAATTCGTATTGCAAAATTATATAAAATTGGTGGAATTGTAATCTTTAAAATTGACGGAGGAAATGATCCAAATATTTGGAGTGTTTTGAAGTAAACGTATACACTGGTCTCATAAGATGCTTGCCTATATACTACAACAATGGAATTTACTCTTAAGTTAGATAGATTTGAAGGACCGTACACAAAGTTACTTGAACTCATTGAGTCCCGTAAGCTTTCTATCACAGAGATATCGCTCGTTGATGTTTCTGATGAATACATTGCGTACATCAAGACGCTCGACCAAAAAAATATTACTGACATCTCTCAGTTTATTGTTGTTGCATCGACTCTCATGCTTATGAAAGCAAAGTCGCTGTTACCTGGGGTTGTGTACACAGAAGAAGAAGAAAAACAGGTCCATGATCTTGAGTATAAGCTTGAACTCTATGCGTTGTTGTCATCAGGCAGTGAAAAAATAAAAGGTTTATTTGGGAAGCATCCTATGTATTCTAGACCACATTTCAAACCTAAGGATTTAAATGTTTTTGTGCCGGATGCACGTGTTAATCCAACCTTTTTACAATCAATTGTTTCTTTGACATTGATGTCGTTTGTGTCACCAAAGTCTTTGGTTAAAGTTGCTGTGGAGCAAGCAATGCGGATAGAAAACGTTATAGAAAGTCTCCTGGAACGTGTAAAAAATGCACAATCAGTTAGTCTCCAGAGTGTTGCTAGTAGTTCAGGTACAAAGGAGGAGCAGAAAAAAACACTCATCGTGAATTTCTTAGCACTTTTAGAATTATTAAGAATTGGGACTCTCCACGCAGACCAGAGTACTGATGGCGGAGATATCACAATACTTACACCAAGTGCACAAACGTCCCCAGGAGTGTAATTGCTCTATGGTACAATAAATACTATATTACCTATGCTCGAAAAAGTCATTTCACTACTCTTTCTTTCTGGAGAAGTTGTGCCTATAAAAAAATTAGCTGATTTCTTAAGTATCTCCAAAGAAGAGGTAGTAGAAAATGCACCGTTTGTAAAAAGTAAATTAGAAGAAATAGGACTCACACTTCTTGTGACCAATGAAGGGCTTTCTATTGTTACAAAACCAGAGCAGGCAGAACTCATTGAAAATTGGACAAAGGAAGAAATGAAGGGAGAGCTTACTCCAGCAGCTCTACAAGTTCTTACGCTTGTTGCATATCTCGGATATCCTACACGAGAACAAATTTCTTATATTCGTGGTGTTCAGTCAACACAGTCGATTAGAGTGCTTACTGTTAGAGGTCTGATTAATCGAGTTGGTGAAATTTGTTCTCTTACCACTGATTCACTCAAACAGTTGGGTATTACTAAAGTTGAAGAACTGCCTGAGTATCAAAAAATGCATACAGAGCTCCTCGAGAAGTTACAAGCTCGTGAGTTGTAGTCTAATACTTGTTTATGAAGTTAAACCCTAAAAATGTAAAGATCGATATTTTTATTATATACGGACTATCAGTCTGCATTATTTTTTTAATGCTTGTCATCAATTTTCTGCATCTATACAAAAGTGTGGTGCGTAAAGAAAATCAAGCCACAAATATAGTTGTACCTGCAACGTTGTTCGATAAAAGCGCTTTTAGTTCTGTTCGAGTAGACGCTAAAGCATTTATTGTTTACGACATTATGAATCACGAAGTTATTGCTTCAAAAAATGAGACGGACTTACTACCACTTGCAAGTATTACAAAGATTATGATGGCAGTGAGTTCAACGCTTCATAAAGACAAGGATGAGAAACTTACTATTACCCCAAAAAGTATTGAAGATGGGTATGATCTCGGGCTAAAGCAGAACCAAGTTTGGAAATTATCAGAACTCTTGAAATACACATTAGTTTTTTCCTCAAACGATGGGGCAGAAGTAGTTGCTGATAGCTTTGGAGGGAAGGAGATATTCGTGTCACAAATGAATGATGATGCAAAAAAACTTGGACTTAGTCTTGTTTTTACTGATCCAGCTGGAAGAGACGTGCATGGAAATATAGGAGGAATAGGGAGTGTGCTCGAGGTTGCAAAACTCTTTGAAATTGCGCGAAAAAATATTCCAGAAATATTAGATTCAACTACTAAGAAAAGAGAGACTGTACTAGCAAATACAGGCAGAATAAGCGGTGTCCCAAATACCAATCAATCAATCGAAACATTACCAGGTGCTGAGGCTTCAAAAACTGGATATACTGATATGGCGGGTGGAAATTTAGGAGTAATTGTAGATATTCTTGTTGGACGACCAGTTGTTATTATTGTTCTAGGATCTTCAAAAGAGGGGAGATTTAAGGACATGGAAACACTCTATAATACACTTCGAATAAGCCTTAATTCTAAGCTAACAGAATAGTAAGAAATACCCAGGGTGCTCAGAATAACCTGTGATATAATAAGCTCATGTTAGCCCTTGACCCATTTAAGGTACTGCTTCCAGCGGTCATTTCCTTCTTAATTGGTATAATTATTGCCCCAATGATTGGGCATTTTTTGGTTAAACATAAACTTTGGAAAAAGCGGAATGTTAAAACAACAATCGACGGAAAGGAGGCAACTATCACCGCATCGCTTCATAATGATGAAAAAGCACCTGTTCCAAGAATGGGTGGACTCGTTGTTGTTATTTCAGTTTTTGTAACTGCGTTATTTTTTTGGGGACTGTCACACGTATATCCAACAGCATTTACTGAGAAACTTGATTTTATTTCAAGAAATCAAACATGGCTCCCACTTTTTGCTATGTTGGTCGGAGCTCTTGTGGGGGCTCTTGATGATTTACTTGTGGTAGAAGCTTTTTCAGGTAAATTAAATTCGTATATTGGTGGAGGGTTGTCATTCCCAGTTCGATTACTAGCTGTTTCTTCACTTGGACTATTTGCTGGTTGGTGGTTTTATGTAAAATTGGGAATTGATTACGTGTACGTTCCATTTTACGGAAACTTTCATTTAGGTGGTTTTCTTTTTGTGATATTTTTTATACTTGTTACTCTAGCTACTTTTTCAACAGGAGTCATTGATGGAGTGGATGGACTTTCTGGTGGCGTAATGTCTGCTGTATTTACTGCGTACGGTATGATTGCTTATGTGCACGGTTTGGTTAACATTGCAGCACTTTGTTTTGTAATCGTCGGAGGGATTATGGCTTTCTTATGGTTTAATATTCCACCCGCCTTGTTTTATTTAACAGAAACGGGGATGCTGGCACTATCTCTTGGACTTTCTGTGATTGCATTTCTTACAAACGCAGTTTTATATCTTCCAATCATTGCACTTCCGTTACTAATAACGACAATGTCTGTTATTTTGCAACTTGTGTGGAAAAAAGTTTTTAAAAGAAAATTATTTTTAGTTGCACCACTACATCATCACTTTCAAGCAAAAGGATGGCCATCATATAAAGTAACAATGCGTTATTGGATTGTGTCGTATATGTGTGCGATGCTTGGGGTTGTAATTGCTCTTATTAGTTAATTCTATGTTTGATAGAGTAGACAAGCCACTTCTTGTTAGTATCCTCGTACTTTTGGTGAGCGGGCTAGTTGTGTTTGGGTCAGCTGCTTTAGGGGTACTTGCTAGTAATGAAGTTAAATTTTTTGCTGTTGTAAAAACACAATTTATTTATGCGTTACTCGGAGGAGGGTTCACTCTTTGGATAGGTATTGTAATTCCATATTCTTTTTATAAAAAATATGCCTATGTATTATTTTTCCTCGCATTAACATTGACCCTCTGTGTTTTTGTTCCTGGACTTTCTCGTTATCACGGTGGAGCGCACAGATGGATAGATATCGGTTCATTCTCTCTACAACCAAGTGAAGCTTTAAAGTTTGCTTTTATCGCGGTGGTTGCCTATTGGTGTACGAAGTATAGAAATTTATTTAAAAATTGGAAATATGGATTCATGCCGTACCTATTAGGTATGGGGGTCGTTTCTGCGGTATTACTTGCACAACCTGATTTCGGTACATATCTAGTTATTGCAGGGTCTTCGTTTATTACATACTTTGTTGGAGGAGCAAGAAAACGTCATATCCAATATCTGGTAGCTTGTGCTGTGGTTGGTTTTCTTCTTTTGATTTTTTTACGACCGTACATGCTCGAAAGAGTAAAAACATTTATGAATAAGTCTCATGACCCACGAGGGTCATCGTGGCAACTCAATCAATCGTTAATTGCCCTAGGAGGAGGAGGTTTAACAGGGAGAGGTCTTGGTCAAAGTGTTCAGAAATTCAACTACTTACCTGAACCAATCGGGGACTCTATTTTTGCGGTTTTAGGTGAGGAGCTTGGATTCTTAGGGTCGATGTATCTCATTATTCTATATGGTATAGTTAGTGTGAGGGGGTATCTGATAGCAAAGATGGCAGGGGATCAGTTTGGGCGGTTATTGGGGGTAGGAATTGTTTCTATCATCCTCATTCAATGTACGCTCAATATTGGCTCAATGCTAGGGGTGGTGCCTCTAACAGGCGTCCCGTTACCCCTCGTGTCTCACGGGGGAACAGCAATGATGGCTGCGCTATTTGAGCTAGGGGTGCTTTTAAATATTTCAAAGTCAAGTACAAATTATTTATGAAAATCGTAATTACAGGAGCAGGGGGTGGGCATTTCTATCCGCTTATTGCAGTTGCAGAGCGTATCAGAAAAGAAATATTTATTCAGAAACTTATTCAGCCTGAGTTATATTTTTTTTCTGATAAACCATATGATGAAGAGGCTCTTTTTAATCTCGACTGTAAGTTTGTAGAAACTCCTGCTGGAAAGTTACGGATGTACCCATCTCTAGAAAATCTCACTGATATTTTTAAAACAATTAAAGGATGTTTTATAGCACTCATTAAATTGTATTCAATTTATCCAGATGTTGTTTTTGCTAAAGGTGGGTATGCAAGCTTCCCGACATTACTTGCTGCGCGTATTCTTTCTATACCAGTTGTTGTACACGAAAGTGATACCGTTCCTGGGCGCACAACAAAATGGGCTGGTAAATTCGCAACAAGAGTTGCTCTTTCCTATCCTGAGGCCGCACCATACTACCCACCTTCAAAAATAGCTCTCACAGGTCAACCTATTAGAGATATATTATTACCACCTGGAGGTTATGAAAAAAAATATACAAAAAAAGATAGACCTGTGATACTTGTCTTTGGTGGTTCACAGGGAAGTCAGGTGGTCAACAGTGCAGTATTGGAAGCGCTTCCTGTACTACTTAACACCTATGATGTTGTGCACCAGACAGGTACAGAGAATCTGGAAGAAGTTTCCAAAATATCAAAACATCTTTTAGTAAATCATGAGTTCAAAGACAGATATTTCGTAGAAGGGTTTCTTGACGTTGCTCTCTTTTATCCAAAAGTTGATATTGTTATCACACGAGCTGGTTCATCTATGTTTGAGATGGTGTTATGGAGGCTTCCGATGATTGTTGTTCCAATACCAGAATCAATTAGTCGTGACCAAAAAAGTAATGCCTATGCAATGGCTTCTCACGGTGTCGCAACGGTGCTTGAGGAAAATAATCTTGGTTCTCATATGTTAATTTCTGTCGTTTCGAAAATTTTAAACAATGAAGAAGAATATAATTCTATGATTAAGAATGCTCATTTGTTTGACGATTCTCGAGATGCTGCTTCTACTATTGCACGAGAGATAGTTCGAATTTGTTTAAGTCACACATAATCTTTATACTATACCTATGAACACCAACATCGTCACACGTTTTGCCCCAAGCCCAACAGGATTACTCCATATGGGGAATTATCGTACTGCCGTTTTTGCATATCTATATGCAAGAAAAATGGGGGGGAAATTTATTGTGCGCATTGAAGATACTGATAGAGAAAGGAGCAAAAAAGAGTATGCTGACAATATTTTAGAAAGTCTTTCTTGGTTAGGTCTTACTTATGACGAGTTATTTATACAGAGTAATAATGTTGCATCTCATACACATCATTTGCAAAAATTAATTGCAGAAGGAAGCGCTTATATTTCAAAAGAGGAAGCGAAAGACGGTAGTGGAGTAATGCGTGAACTAGTAAGATTCAAAAATAAAAAAGAGGTAATTATTTTTGAAGATGCTATACGAGGGTCAATTGAAACAGATACAACGGACTTAGGTGATTTTGTATTAGCAAAATCAGTTACTGAACCACTGTTCCACTTCGCAGTAGTAGTAGATGATCATGAAGAAGGTGTTACGCATGTTATTCGCGGTGAAGATCATATTGCAAACACGCCAAGGCAAATACTCATCAGAAAAGCCTTGGGTTTTTCTATACCAACATACGCACACCTCCCACTTGTTCTATCAGAAGACAGAACTAAACTGTCAAAACGAAAAGGTGCTCTACCAGTTACAGCATATCGTGAGATGGGATATCTACCCCAAGCTTTGCTTAATTTCATGGCATTTATTGGATGGAACCCAGGAGGAGAAAGAGAAGTGTACACATTGCAAGAATTAGTAGATATTTTCGACCTATCGAAAATTCATAAAGGTGGCGCTATTTTTAATAAAGAAAAGTTGGCGTGGATGAATAAAGAGCATATTCGGCTACAAAGTCTAGATGAACAGTTTAATGAAGTGAGTAGTTACATGAAAGAGTATGATAAGGCGTTGCTGCTCAAATTATTGCCAACTATTATCGACAGAATTTCCGCGTATGGTGAGCTTGCTTCACTTGAGGGATCAGAGTTCCGTTTCTTTATTCAGCGACCAGCTTACACAAAAGAGACAATTGAAAAAATTATTTGGAAAGATAAAGATCTTGAGGAGGCGAAAATGCACCTCCTCGCAGTTAAGAAACTTCTTACTTCGTGTGATTTTTCCTCGGTAGATTCAATTAAGAAGATAATAATGGAGTATGCTGAAGCACAAGGAAAAGGAAATGTGTTGTGGCCACTTCGAATGTCATTATCTGGACAAGAGAAATCTGTTGACCCATTTACTATTTGCTATGTTCTTGGAAAGGAGGAAACAACAGAAAGAATTATTGAGATTTGTAATGTGATTGATTCATAAATTCTGTCTGTATGTCACTGCGCTCTTTAATCTCCAACTCATTAGTAATTTCTCTCCTAGTACTCAGTACAGGACTTCCATTTCCTGTACTCTTGGCCCAAACTGCTGATGAATTAAAGAGTAACTTAGATACACTTTCTCAACAGATAAAAGATCTTGATGCTGAGATAAAGGCGTATAATTCTAAGATTAGTCAAACTCAAGGAGAGGCAAAGACCTTAAAAGATGCTTTAAATAAACTTGAAGTTAGGCGAGTTGGTTTAGCAAAAGATATATCATATACAAAGTTGCGTATTAATCAAGCAGAACAGAATATCACCTTTACAGAAGGAAAGATTCAAAATACTGAATCTACACTCAAAAAATTAAAATCAGATCTTGCTCAGTCACTAAGGTCACTAGCACACAATGAATTAACGCTTCCATATTTTGTAAGTGCGCTAGGTAATAATGCACAACTCTCAGACGCGCTAGATGTTACCAAGCGTGGGAGTGAGCTTACCTCAGCTATCAATCAAAAAGCTCGTGCACTTGTGGATGTGAAAACAACACTCTCAGTGCAAAAGGCATCATACGAACAAAATAAAAATGTTCTTCTGAGCCTTAATCAAACTCTTACTGGTCAAAAACAATTAGTAGATCAGACATCGAAGGATAAAAATACACTACTCTCAGAGACTAAGAATAAAGAAACTGCTTACCAACAACTTCTTGCAGAGAGAAAAAAGAAAAAAGGTCAACTTGAAGTTGAAATGTTGGATGTTGAATCTAAATTGCAAACAATTGTTGATCCAAGTAAGATTCCAAAGTATGGAAAGGGGATTTTGAAGTACCCTGTTGATAATGTTATTATCACGCAGTATTTTGGGAATACTCCATTCTCAAGTCAGAATCCACAAGTCTATAACGGTTCAGGTCATAACGGTTTAGATTTTGGAATTAAGGTTGGGACACCAATTCTCTCGGCAGCAGCAGGAACTGTTGTTGGTACTGGAGATACGGATGCATCTTGTAATGGAGTATCCTACGGAAAATGGGTTTTAGTTAAACATAACAATGGCTTATCCTCACTATATGCCCATCTTTCCGTTATCCAAGTAAAGGCAGGAGACGTTGTTACTTCACGTGAAAAAATTGCTCTCTCTGGTAATACTGGATACAGTACTGGTCCGCACCTTCATTTTACCGTCTATGCCTCTGAAGCTGTGGAGATTACCAACTATGTCAGTAAGGTGTGTGGAACGAATATGAGGATGCCAATTGCTCCACGCAATGGATACCTTAACCCGCTTTCATATTTATAATATACTTATCCTATGATTACTTTCACAATCCCAGCATTAATAGTTATAGCGATTGTCGCATTTCTCGTCGGCGCAATAATAGGGGGTATGTACATTATGAAAAAAGCCGAAGGAAAATAAATTACTAATTCCTTTAACACTATGTACACTTTCACTATCCCTGCCTTCATCCTTTATGTTTTTCTCTGTCTTGTAGCAGGGGCTATTGTGGGAATCTGGTTTGTCTTAACCAAGATGAAGTAGTTAAAAAGAACTTTGTAGAGGTATGTTATTTTTATATGGTTAGTTCATTATCAAGTAGCTTCTGGATGGCATAGTCGTAAAAGATATATTGTGCGACATTACCATATAATAACAAAAGCCCCCTCAGCCTTATGTATACAAGGATTTAGTAGGTTGTCTTTTAGGAAATCATTTAGTTGTATATTTCTACGCTAAGTTCCCCACCCTCTTGGTTTGAGTAATTATTGAGACATCTTCTCTCTTATAGCTATTTGATCTTATTTTAAAAGTTTATCTGTTTATCTTGTAAGAATCCTAAAGCCACTAGATATGCGTTATACAGGCTCTACGACATGGCCATATACCTTATCTAGGCCTTTGATGGTTAATTTAGAGGATACTACCTACGTGGAGTAAATTCTGCTTTACGTTCAAACTACATACTAAATTAATTACATGCTTCTTTACTGGTAAAATCTACTACTATATTCACGTATTTTTAATCTCTCATCTCCCTAAGCTTACTTGAAAGAAATTTTTCTTGTAGAAATAAATTTAAATTATTAAAATTATTTTGCTTGATTAATATAGTGTAAGTTATTAAGTTTAGAAATAAAACTTTAGACTGTCTTTATAAGACAGTCTATTTCTAACTATTAGGTTAAGCAGAAAGTATAAATAGTCTAACGGACACTATACTTAGTACTAGCAAACCTTGCTAAACATATGGAGGCACTGGTCTATCGAGATGACATCTGAAGTACTACTTATTCTTTCTTTTATTTCTACACCACCGAGTGATAATGACTTGTCACTAATGACTACTCGCATAGGAATACCTAGTAGATCACTGTCTGCAAATTTCTCCCCTGCTTGTAACTCACGGTCATCAAAGAGAACCTCAACATGACTTGCGGTAAGTTTTGTATAAAGTGCTTCTGCTTGTTTGTAGGTCTCACCATTTTTATCTTTGCCAAGTACAATAAGATGAACTGAATATGGTGCAATAGACGCTGGCCAAACGAGTCCTTTTTCATCTGCTAATTTTTCTGTAACAACTCCCATAAGTCGACTTGGACCAATGCCGTAAGAACCCATGTAGATAAGCTGCTGCTCTCCTTGCTCGTCTGTGTAGGTGTAGTCTAGGGCTTTACTAAAACGAGTATCAAGTGGGAAGATATTTCCAACTTCAGACGCTTTAATCTGCTCTAGCGAGTCAAAATTAACACCAAGCTTTTCTGCGTTCTCAGCTGTTACAACTTCTTTGTTGTATGCGATTTTATTTTTCTTGTCTACATAAATAAGATCTTCACCTGCCTCAGTAAGTGTCTGGAATTCATGAGAAAAGTTTTTAGTGAAATCTCCACCCGAAGCAACCGTAAGATAGGTGTCTTCCCCAATCCCAATTTCTTTATAGACTTCCGCGTAGACTGTCTTCATGCTTTCATAGAACTTCATGAGGTCATCCTGATCCTTATGGAAACTATAGAGGTCCTTCATACGGAACTCGCGCCCACGTAAAATACCAGATTTTGCTCGTGCTTCATTTCGGAACTTGGTTTGTATCTGGTACATAGCAACTGGAAGGTCTCTGTATGACCTTGCAATATCTTTGACAATAGGAGTAATGACGTCTTCATGTGTTGGGTTAAGAACATATGAATTAGAGCTTTTTTCAAGTGAAGCTTGGTTGGCGGGTATTGTCTTCATGAGTACATCAATAGAATCAAGACGTCCCGTTGCGCTCCATCTTTCTTCTGGTGAAAGTGAAGGCATAAGTATTTCATTTGCTACCGTGTCCATATGGCGACGAATAATATCTTCAATTTTTCGGAGCACTCTTAGCCCTAATGGTAAAAATGTGTAGACACCAGCCATTTCTTTATGTATGAAACCAGCTCGTGTGAGCAAGATTGCATTTTTGGATACCTCATCGCTAGGATCTTCCTTTCTTGTTTTTGTGTGTAGTTGTGATTGTCTCATGAATAAAATAAAATTATTTTTAAGCCCTGATGTCGTTAATAGTTACAACAACGAGCAGTAACATTAAAGCAAGGAACCCGATAACATTAACCCATGAATAGTATTTCAAAGGTATTTTTCTTCTTATGATGGTTTCAATAAGGACTACTACAATTCTACCACCATCAAGTGCAGGAAGTGGAAGAATGTTAAATATTGCAAGGTTAATAGAAAGTACGGCTACTAAAGTAAGTACAGCAACAAGACCGTATTCACTAGTCTCCCCTACTATCTTTGCAATTCCTACTGGACCTGATAGTGACGATAGAACTTCGTCTCCTTTAAAAACTGAGGTAAGAACTCCAGTGAGTCCAGTAATTGTTAATGAAGTGATTGCGACAGTTTTGTCGTAGCCCATAGTAATTGCTTCAAGTGGCGTAGTCCTAACAACACCAACTTCTTCAAGTGATATGCCGAGCGCTTTTTTATCGGGGACAATACCATAGACTGCTGCAACGGTGGTTGACTTTACAATGCCATCTGGAGATTTGTAAGAAATAGTAAATGGTGTATTTTGATGAACCCCAATAAAAGTAACAAGCGAGGTTGCTGTTGTAAGTTTTGCATTGATGCCCGCACTCGATAGTTTAAGGATTGTTGACCCTGGAAGAATGCCAGCTCTAAAAGCTGGACTTTCTTTTGAAACTTCAGCAACGAGAATCGAGCTCTCCTTAATTCTTGAGCCATAGACTTCATCATCAGCACTTACTGTGACATTCCCGTAGGAGATACAGATAAAAATAACAAGAGCAAGTACCATGTTCATTGTTACACCAGCTACAAGAACTAATAACTGTGCCCAGGCAGGCCTGTTACCAAATGCTCTTGGGTGTGTTGATGCACCGTGTTCCTTTTTATCTTCTTCTGACCCATTTTCTCCCCAAATAGAAACATACCCGCCAAGCGGCAAAGCGTTAACCGCATATGTTGTTTCTCCAATTTTTTTTGCAAATATTCGTGGAGGGAAACCAAATGCAAATTCATCAACACGCATGTTGGTTAATTTAGCAACGATAAAGTGACCGAATTCATGGATAACAACCAAAATGAGTAAAATAACAATAAACAAAGCTATAGCTGATATCGACATAATAGGTACTATTATACCACATAGAGAACCTGGTGGAGAGTATGCAGGTTATTCTTTTATGAACACTGGCATTAAAAAGGACCCAGTTAAGTGGTTACTTTTTCTATCCATTGAGTTATCTATTCGCCCAGCACTTCCTTTTCTTTTTTATTAAAAAGTTCTTCAAGTTCTGTATTAGAGGCATCTACCATTTTCTGTAGTTGGTCTCTATACGCTCTTTGATCGTCCTCGCCGTATGCCCCCCCTTTTGCTTCCGCGTCAATTGCTTTGTTAGTTTCTTCACGTAATGCTCTAACGCGTACACGTGCATCCTCTAGTCTGTCTTTGAGAAGTTTGACAAGCTTTTGTCTGGTTTCAGTAGTGAGACTTGGGAAGTGTACTCGAAGCCCTTCTGAATCAGATGACACAGAAAGCCCAAGGTCAGCATCATTGATGGCTTTTTCAATTTGACCAACGATACTTTTATCCCACGGAGCAACTCGAATTGTTCTAGGGTCTTCAATAGTAATACCTGCAGCATGAGCAATTTGAGTGCGTGCACCATACATATCTATATGTACTAGATCAAGAACCTGAGGTGTTGCTCGACCTGTTTGAATAGAACGGTACTCACTTTTGAGCCAGTCAGCAATGGTATTTTTTTGGGTGGTAACTGATGAAAAGTCGTAGGACATAGTTTTATACTTATTTTAAGTGGGTCTTTTTAGGATGTAAACGGTTTTTCTAAGTACATGAATTGTACATTAGCTTTTTACTTGTGGCAAGAGAAGTGAAAGGTATTCAAGTAGGGCTTTTCCTGAAGATGAGGTGTCGGATCCGTAGGATGCGATTTCTAATGTTTCAGTAATATATCTTGAAGGAACTTTCTGAGAAGTGAGTACAGGGATTAGAGAAAGAATAAATGCTTTAACAGCCTCTCTATCCTTTCTATCTTCTTCGTCTTTTTTCTCTAAAAGATTAATAACGAAATTTAGCTTCATTCTTAGTGATGGAGATGACTCAATAAATTGCTTTGCATCTCTTTCTAACGCGTTAGTTTTTTCACTCTGTGTAGAGTGGTGCAACAAGCGAGAAAGAACGGTTTCGATAACATTTTTTTTGTCAGTGGTAACTAAAATAAATCGTACCTGTACTGGAGGTTCTTCAAGAATTTTAAGTAAAGCATTTTGTGCAGGTATGCCAGCTGTATGAAAAGATATGAGTCCTATACGGTCACCATCGTAGGAACTTTTTGCCCAACTTATAATTGACCTTGCTGTATCAATGTCCAGAATAGTCGGATCAAAAAGTCTGTGCGCCAAAGACTGAGATTGTAATTCTTTCCAAAGATTTTCAGTTAGCTCTTTACGGTTGTTCTCAGTAAGTAAAACTGCATGATGTATTGGTAGTTCTGAAAGATTCATGGTATCAAACAGTATAGCAAATACTTATATTGTGTATGCTTATTTCTTCGCGAATATACTCCTCTTATATGTATCTAAGTGTTCAAGAGCAATACCTGTTCCTTTTGCAACACAATAAAATGCATCATCAGCTAGTACTGCTTTTACTCCTGTACGACGTTCTACAAGATCTGGGAAATGTCTAAGCATAGAAGAACCTCCACTCATAATAATTCCGTTATCAATAATATCAGACGCAAGTTCTGGAGGAGTTTCTTGAAGAACATCTCTAATTGCTTTTATCATAAGCTTAAGCTCTTTATCGATTGCTTTTACAATTTCGTTTGTTCGAATTTCAACAGTTCGTGGAAGTCCAGCAATAAAATCTCTTCCTTTTACTTTAAGCACTAACTCATCTTCTACTGGCACAGCTGATCCAATTTTAATTTTTATGTCTTCTGCAGTCTGGTCTCCGATTGCTAAGTTATATGTTTTCTTCACGTAATCAATAATAGCTTGATCAATCTTTGTTCCTGCACATTTAACGGAAGTACTACAGACGATACCTCCAAGAGAAATAACGGCAACGTCCGTTGTTCCTCCACCAATGTCTACAATCATTCTTCCTTGGGCTTGATGAATTGGAATACCTGCACCGATTGCAGCTAAGATGGGTTCCTTCACCACGTAGGCATTACGAGCACCAGCTTTAAGAGCAGCCTCAATCACAGCACGTCTCTCGGTAGAAGTTACTCCTGCTGGAACAGATACCATGACATCTGGTTTGAATAAATTAAATCCACCAAGAGATTTATGTATGTAATACCTGAGCATTGCTTCAGTTACTCGATAGTCTGCAATTACTCCATCACGCATTGGTCGGTAGGCAATAATAGAATCAGGAGTTTTTCCAATCATGTCTTTTGCCTCACTCCCTACCGCTAGAATTTTAGTTCCTGTTTCTGAAATTGCCACAACAGAAGGTTCAACTAATACGACTCCTTTACCAGGAAGATATACAAGTGTGTTTGCTGTCCCTAAGTCTATTCCTAGTTTCTTAAAAAAGAATCCCATATAAATATTACTCAGTATAGCATATTTACAGGTGTGCGTAAAAATGGTTTTTCCTTACAAAATAAGGTTTTTTGATATATTTTATCCCAGTTCTGCTATACTTAGAGTATCCATGTATCTCCTTACTGTATCCCCTTTGGCAAATGGAATCCCCTACGAGGAGCTTTCCTATTTTTCAAAATTTGATGTAGCGCCAGGAGACCTTGTTGAGATTACTATACGAAAGAGAGTGTGTCGCGCACTAGTGCTTTCTGTTATTCAAGCAGAAGAAGAAAAGCAGTCCCTCAAGAATGCTTCATTTGTTACAAAAAAAATTTCTAAGGTTTTAATTAAAGGTTTCCTTACTCCAGAGCTTTGGTCAGCACTCGCGCTCGCGTCTTCATACTCACTCAGAAATGTCGGCACACTTATTTATGATTTGTTATCTGAAAAATGTTTTGACGATCTTTCTTCACTTGGTGTTCCTTCAGAAACAAAAGGCTTTGAATTGTTACTTCTTGAACAAGATTATTCAAATAGAATGCTTCGTTTCAAAACAACAATACGAGAAATGTTTTCAAAAAAGAAATCTCTTGTATTATTTTTCCCATCAATTACAGATTTAGAAAATGCAAAAGATGTTCTTTCGAAAGGAATTGAAGACTACGTACTTTCTTTTCATGGCAGTCTCACCGAGAAACAATATACTGCAGCTCATACAATATTAAAGACAAGTGAACATCCGTTACTCATTTTAACGACCCCCTCCCTTCTTCCATGGACAAGGCAAGATCTTGGGTTGGTAATCATTGAGCGTGAACATAGTCAGTACTATTACACACATGGAGAAGATGGTTATGATATGCGTTTTGTGTTAGAACAGCTTGCAAAAGCATCAGGTATTCCCTGTCTTCTCGCATCCCACATGTTGTCATTGTATGCTCATATGAAATACGTAACAAAAGATGCTGTAGAGATTATTCCACTTCAATTTAGAAATGATGCAAATGTGACGGTTATTTCAATGACTGAAGAAAACAGAACTTCAAGTCCATATCTTTCAAAGCAAGCTCTAGATATTCTTCATGAATGCAAAATGAAAAAATCAGGACATTACTTCCTCTACGCACATCGTAAAGGTATGTACCCAACAACGGTTTGTTCTGACTGTGGAGAGCTCTTCACTTGTCCAACATGTAACCGACCATATGTACTACACAGAATTGCTGGGATACGAACATATGTTTGCCACGGGTGTGAGTCTATTGTGCATATCAATGAAGAGACTTCACTTTCGTGTAGATATTGTGGAGGGTGGAGAATGGCAACTCTTGGTATAGCAACTGGTGGTATGGAAGAAGATCTCACTAGACTTGGAGTTCCTTTATTTGTGATTGATGGGGAAAGGACTCCAACAAAAGCAAAGGTTAAAAAAGTGTACAAGGAATGGATGGATTCCCCATATGGAGTTTTAGTTGGCACCGAGATGGCACACAATATAGTGCATGCTTGTGACGGTATTATTATTTTGTCTCTTGATTCTTTGTTTTCTTTACCTGAGTACAGAACCGATGAAAAGGTTTTATCCCTTGTAACAGAAATGGCAGAAAAGCTTCCCCGAGGAATTCACGCCACTGCACCGCTTATTCTTCAGACAAGGCTTAAAAATAATTCTGTTGTGCAACAACTGGTGGCGCCATCGTTTAGAGAAGTCTACGAAACACTTCTGAAGGAGCGTGAGCAGTTTTTACTTCCTCCATACTACACAGTTATCAAAGCCTCATATACCAATCTGCCAGATGATGTTCGAAAGAAATTTGAACATGAACTTGAGCCATATACCGTGTTGTGGTTTGAGCAAGGAAAAGGTGTGACTTTACTATTTGTACATATAAAAGCAACTGAGTGGCTCCACAATAATGATGTACGAGAAAAGGTTAAACGTGTAGTCTATGACGCTCATCCAGTTGTTAATCCATTGCACTTCTTCATATAAATGGTAGATTATAAAGCACTACCATGAAGAAAGTACTAGATTCAATAATTCAAATAAATGATGATGAAAGCAATCCGCTTCGAGCGCAATCCCGCGCAGTAACTACAGAAGAGTTCAGCTCGGTGTATCTTCAGGATGTTATAACTTCAATGAAGCAGGCTCTAGCTCGTGAGCACGATGGTGTTGCTATCGCCGCTCCACAGATCGGAATTAACCTTCGTCTTTTTGTATTAGCTCCTACTTCATATGAAGAAGAAGCAAAGCACAAGCCACTTGTTTTTATTAATCCAAAAATTATCAAGCAATCAAAGAAGACGGCCATCATGCAAGAAGGATGCTTATCTGTAAGGTGGATATACGGAAAAACGAAACGCTCGATTGCTTGTACGGTAGAAGCATACGATGAAGATGGTAGGAAGTTCACCTATGGTGGCAAAGGATTACTTGCCCACATTTTCCAGCATGAGACAGATCACTTAGACGGGGTATTGTTTATTGATCATGGGTTTGATTTAGAGGAGTACACGGAAGAAGAGGTAAAAGAAGCGGAGAGAAAAAGTAATGAAGAAGCTGGACTATAATATGGATACAAAAATAACGTATGTATTTTTTGGAACAGGAGCACTCGCTGAAAGTGTTGTAGCAGCACTTGTGCGAGCTGGGCATATTCCTAGTCTTGTTGTTACTAAGCCAGACGCTAAGCAAGGTCGTCATATGGAACTTACTGCCCCGCACATAAAAACCTGGGCAGAAATGAAAGGTATAAAAGTTCTCCAACCAGAAAAGTTGGATTCAGAATTTTGCCAAGAGTTAATGGCTAGTAGCTACCAGCTGTTTATCGTTGCTTCCTATGGAAAAATTATTCCACAAGATATTTTACATATTCCTTCCCATGGAGCGTTGAACGTGCACCCTTCTTTACTTCCACTCTACCGTGGACCTTCTCCGATTGAGTCTGTACTACTCGATGGCCACATGACAACAGGAGTAAGTATTATGAAACTAGATGAGCTCATGGATCATGGTCCTATTCTTACACAGAGTGCATTTATGATTGATCCTTCCACAAATGCCGGTCTACTTGAAGTAACGTGCGGTCAATTAGGTGGTGAACTACTTGTACAAGTTCTTCCGCACTATATGAATGGGACACTTATTCCAAAAGAGCAAGATCATAGCAAAGCTGTGGTTTGTAAAAAAATTACAAAAGATATGGGTCTTATTCATCTTGACGATGATATAGATATTGTTAGAAGAAAATATAGAGCACTTACTCCGTGGCCGTCATTATATTTTTTTATTGATCACAATGGAAAAGATGTACGTGTGAAAGTAAATGAAGTAGATGTTCTCATCGAAAAAGAATCACGACTGACGCGTGACTATATACTCCGAGTAACACCCGAAGGGAAAAAGGAAATGGATTTTGAAAGTTTTATGAGAGGGTACTTTGATAGACTCTAGACCTTAGACTGTAGAACATAGACACAATACTAATATGTACAAAAATGGAGCCTAATGGCTCCATTTTTTGAATGTATAAGATAGCAGTAAATGGAATTAAAGATTTTTACTTGAGTTCAATTTTTTCGATAATAATATCTTCTACAGGACGGTCAGATTGACCAGTCTTAACATTTTGAATTGCAAGTGCTGTTTCGATACCTTTGGTAACTCTTCCAAACACTGTGTAACTTGGTGGAAGTGCCACTGATGGGTTAGCTGTTACGATGAAGAATTGGCTACCATTTGTATTTGGACCTGAGTTTGCCATAGCAACTGTTCCGAGAGAGTATTGCTCATCCCCCTTTAACTCGTCATTAAATTTATATCCTGGACCTCCTGTCCCCCATGCACCTTCGTTTGCTTTATCTTTTGAAAGCGGATCCCCGGTCTGAATCATGAAGTCTTTGATAACTCGATGAAATCGTACTCCGTTATAAAAGTTTTCTGATGATAGTTTGGTAAAGTTTTTCACAGTTTCTGGAGTCTTGTCACCGAATGCTATTTCGATAACTCCTTTGTTAGTAGTAATAGTTGCGCTTGTGTATTTTTTATCTTCCATAGTATTTGTTGTGGCAGTATTTGCCGGTATTGCTTCTGTTGTTAATTGTCCTGTAGTCGTCGTGCTGTAGCTCTCAGTTGTCTTCATTTCTTTGATTCCCATCGGCTGAAGAAAGTATGCTAATCCTCCTAAGAAAATAATAAGTACTGCAATGACACTGTAGGTTACTTTTGTTTCACTATCCATTTGTTTTCAGTTTGTTAATTTTTTAAATAATGACTTTACTTTGTGAGCACTTCTTCGTACAATCGAACGCTCTTTTGCTTTATGAGTTGCAAGCTCACGTGTCAGCATATCTTTTAAAACATCAATCGCCTTGTAGAGGTCCTCCTGAGTTGTTCTAAGAGTTGTTTCTTTTCCACGAATATGAAGGTTTGCTTCTGCTTGGAATACTTGTCCATGCACGTGATGATTTGATGTTTTTGAAAGCTCTACTACTAATTTTGCACTCGTGTCATCACGAGCAACTAATTTATCTAATGTCTGCATTTTTTCTAATGTGTAATCACGAATTGCTTCTGTAATTTCCATATGAACACCGGTAAGTATTGTATGCATATTGTGTATGAATTGGTTACTCAGTAATAGATTCAGTATATAGTAAAAAAAAGATTATGACAGTAGAATAAATAAACAAAGAATCATTCGTTCTAGAGGAATATATTATACACAGTTTTTTATTTAAAATGCCTAGTCAAAAAGATATCCTTGCTATACTACAAGTACAACACTATGACAAAGCATCATTTCACATTAAAAGAAGTTTTTACGTTTGGTTGGAACAAAACTATGCAACATGCGTGGTTTATTTTCCTAGTATTTATTATTAGTAGTGTCGTGCTCTGTGCAACAACTCTTAATCCAATTATTAATACCGTAGTGGGTCTCATGGTGGTTCTTTCTCTGGCATCTATTTCACTTATGATTGCCCGTAATCACAGTTTTGCTTTCAGTGATTTATTGACTCCCCTCCTTTCACCAAGAAGAGTTTTACGATTCTTTGCATTGTTTTCATTTTACGTTTTACCAACGCTTCTTGCGGCACTCACGTTTACTATTTTACTTGTTGGTACCGCTAGTGGTAGTGCTCCAGTTGCCACCTTTGGACTTCTGCTAACTATTGCATTTTTCATCCCGAGTGTGTACATTGCTGTTCGTTTCAAGTTCTTCCCATTTGTTGTCATTGAACATGAGCACTCAACAGTAAAGGATTTAGTTATGATGAGTTATAAATTAACTGAAAATAATTTCTGGCCACTTTTTGGATTTATTCTAACTGCCGCAATTATTAACATCCTCGGTCTTCTTCTCTTTGTTGTTGGGCTTTTAGTTACTGTTCCAACTACATTTTTTGCTGCAGCCCATTTGTACGACAAGCTTAAGAATCATACTGCTTAATATGCACAGTTATACAAAAACCTCTTCACTTCTGAAGAGGTTTTTGTATTTTTTTCTGAAGATGAACAATTAATTATTCACAAAGAAATATGTTGCAGAAATGCTCTTTTTCTTGTATGATAATAGGTACATTTGGATTAATTTTCAATATGTATTGTTTATATAACATTGTTTAGTTGTTTCTTCTACAACATTCCGTGGTAGCTCGAGAAGCTTGGCTTCGAAGATGTCGTTTACTAACAAGTAAACGACACAGCGGAAATGTTTAAGAAATGAGTAATCAGTTCAACGTTCTAAAATAAAATATTCCGTGGTAGCTCAGCGGTAGAGCAGTTCGCTGTTAACGAATTGGTCGTAGGTTCGATCCCTACCCACGGAGCACATAAAATCTTAAGTCCACCCAAAAGGTGGACTTTTGATTTTAGTGTTCCGTGGGAGAAAGCTGAACTGCTTCAGTTTTCATTAGGGGTCGAATACGGGGTCGCGAGGTCTTCTGTTTTGAGTAGTCACAAAACTAGACCTTGTGACCGATACCCCTACCCACGGAGCACTTGACAATACGCACATAATCATTGTATTATGTTCTCATCGTTCATTTAGGAGAAAATATTATGATGGATATTCTGTTTGCACATTCAATTGCACGTCGCGAGGGTAGATCCCCTTTTTTCTTTTCACGTTTTAACTTTAACAAGATGAAGCAACGAGGCAACACGCATTATTGCTGCGCATGTCTTGGTCGTGCAGGTTTCCAAGTCGGAGAAGATGGGAAGCCTTTCAACATGAGTCCTGAAGATGCTGACAGTTTGCAAAAGCACCATGATGCCTCCCATGCTCCCTATATCATTGGGAATGCTGACAAGTACAGCAATCCGTGGGACTGGCTCGAAGGGGAAATCAAAGCTGATTTCCCCTTAATCGTTACAATCCCTAATTTACCCTAATACCGCCGCCAATAAAAACCGCTTAGAGGCGGTTTTATATTTTGTAGCATCTTTGTTTCAGCATACTTGAAGTATAGACCTTCTCTAGACATCCTCCACTATTCGTTATAGTATTCTATGTACTGAGTTTACGTCTGCTCATCATTTAGACGAGTTCTTTTAGATTTGTGTGAGGTGTCATTATGGATGGATATAGAACCGCAACTCATTTGGACTACGCTTGTATCTTGCGTCTCCTTACAGATGGTGACACTGAAGGTGTTCTTGTGCGTTCACTTCTTCGGAGTGACATAGAGCCATACCCGTTATTGGAAATTTCAAAAGGTCCTTTTGGGGTAACGTCTGAAGGTATCACTGGGTACAGTCCAAAGGGAGTGCCTTGTACTATCCGAATAGCTGATAACTCATTGCAAAATGTTGAGCTCAAGTTTGTTGGTAATCAGTGGATTGCTCCAGAAATGGGTTCAGTTATCCTGCTCATTGTGCATTAGTTAGGTGTAGGTTTAAGAAAATAATGAGCTATCCAAGTAATTTGTTGCTAAGTAAAGGTAGTAGGTTTCTTTTGAGAATCGTCCGCGGGGCGATTTTTTATATCATTGACAATATACATAAAATATGATATAATGTATTAATTGTACATTTGGAGAAATCAATGAAAACTATTGTAGTGCTTCGGGCTAAAGACAAACTGGAGCGTCTAGGGCAAGAGTCAGTCAGGTTTTCATCGGACAACTCACCCCACTATTTTAGTGGGTGATACATTCTTGCTTCCGATAATGATCAACCTGGGCGGTGCCTTGGTTGAGAAACGTCATTGGCATGGACAGCAACTAGTGTTATCGTGTACAGCAAGTCATTTTTTGATTGCCTATCTGATTGAAAAGGCAAAGCTGATGCAGTGTTGCATCGATGACTATGAGCTCTCTGACCAAGACTGGTCACAACGCTTTGAAGAATAATCCGTTACCGCCACTAACAAAAACCGTTGGGGGCGGTTTTATTTTTCTGCAAGTAACTCTCGTAAAGGAGTCTTCACTATTGTACTTGCAACATAGTAAGAGAATATGATAGTAATTATTAGAATAGCAAAACTAATATAGAGTGGAATACTAGCAAATGAAAATAGATTAAATGAGAAAAGATAGATGTTAAGAATATAAGCAATGAGATGTGCAAGAATATATGAAATACCAGTTGCAACGAGAATCAGAATCCCAGCCTCTGCCACAAAAAGAAATGTAATCATTTTTTTCTTGAGTCCAAAAACTCGAAGTATAAGCACGTCCCCTTTTCTTTCATAGAGTGATTGACCTGTCATAACAAGAACTAACATCAACCCAAGGATGATACTAGGTATACCAATAATTTGTACGACCAAGATAATAGTGCCAAGTAGTGAATTAACAATTTCTAGAATTGTTCCTGTTTCAATAGGAATAATATTTGGGAAGATAGATCCGATACTGTTACGAATAGCACTAACTTCTTCTTTGCTACCTTCTACAGTACCAAAATAGGATGCTGGGAATGTGCTAAGAACATCTGGTGAAAAGACCATATAAAAATAAGGTGTGCCTCGTGATTTGTCTGCTTCGTGGATACTTGTTACTTTTGCTTTTACCTCTAGTCCTTGAATAAAAACTGTAATAGTGTCGCCTAGATTGACCCCACCTATTTGTTCAGCGAATGATTTTTCTATTGATACAGAATTAGTGGTGGCAGCAATATCATGCCAGATTCCTGAAGTAACTACTTCTCCATCAATTAAGTTATTTCTGTAAGTCATATTAAACTCTCGTGTAACTCCTCTGTCAGAAGAAGTTGTCATGTCTCTTTGATTTACCTGAAGAAGTCTTCCTCGAATAATCGGATACTCGGTAAACGTGCTTCCTGCAAGTTCTTTTACCTTTGGTAATTGTGATGTGGTTATATCGACTAAGTACATTGAAGGTGCGGATTTTGAAATAGTGCCCTGAACATTGTGAATTATATTTTGTTCAATTGCGGAAACAATAAATACTCCTGAGAGCGCTGTCATAATAGAGGCAGAGGTTATAATCGTTTCTAGACCTCTCCACTTTAAGAAAGAAATAATGCTTGAAAAAATAAATGAATAGCGGGTGCGGTTTTTATATAAGAGAGAAATAATGCCAAAAGAGACTGCCATAAAAAATACAAATAGGACAATAAGCCCAAGCACACTATATGCTGTTAGTAGAATATTTTTAGAAATAATAAAAAGTAAAATGGCAAGAACTAGAGGTATTGGAAGATAAGTTAGAAAGACGAACATTCCTCTTCTAGAGGTGGGTGTCGAAGTGCTCGCAAGAAGTTCTTTTGGTGAAATACTCTTTAATGAATTAAAAAATGGAATAGCTGAAATAATAATAAGTGCACCTCCGCTTAATGCACCAAGTAATGAAATCGCGAGACTTGATGATGGTGGTATGGTTCCTTCAACATAGGTAGAGAGTGCTGGTAGTAAGCCGTTTGCAATCTCTATACCTAATAAAGAACCAATAAATCCAGCCGTTAGACCAATGCTTCCTAAAATAATAGAATAAATCGCCCAAATTTGTTCGGTGGTTGCTCCGTAGGTTTTAAGTAATGCAATTGTTTTTTTAAACCGAGCAAGAATATACGTGAGATTGGCTCCAATATTTACTGCAACCAAAAATAGTGCAATAGCGAGCACGATACCACCAAAATCTTCAACGGAAGATAGTCCTCTCACAAGATTATTCGGTCCATCACGAGCATCATCGAAACGTAGTTTATTTTCTTTGGCATAGGCCTTAATGGAAGTAATTGTTTCATTTGTGAAAGGTTGTAATTCGTTTTCTCGCATGAGCACCTTATACATTACTCTGCTTTGACTAGCATCAATTCCTGATTTCAAGAGGTCATCCTTTGCTATTAGTATTCTTGGGCTAAAAGAAACCCCAAGAGACACAGCATCAGGCAAACTCTCGATTACTCCAGCAATTGTAAAGGAAGTATCTCCAATATACACATGATCACCAACAGCAACATCTAATCTTTCTAAAAATAGCTTTTCTGCGTATAGTTTATTTTCACCTAAGATAAGTGAAGCGCCGTTAGCAAGTTTAATTTCTCCATATAATGGGAAACCATTTTCTACAGCTCGAACACTAGCGGCAAGTGTAGAAGATCCTGACTGGTTCCGAAAGACAGCCTGGACATCAGATTCAGAGATGAGTGTGTGACCTTCATTTTTTAGGTTTGTGAAGTATGCATTATTTGTATCAATGGTATACGGACCATTGATTACAATGTCCCCACCAATTAATATTTTTCCTTGTGAGGTAAAAAAAGTAGATAAGCTAGTAGCTAATGATAAAACTGCACCAAAAAGAAAAGCACCAACCAAAAGACTAGAAAATGTTAGTAGTAGATATTTATAGGAACGCTTAAATATAACGTTAACGAAGTAAGGTATCATTGTTATGCTGGTAGTAGATTAAGTTTCCCATCTTTTATTTCATAAACTTTATCCATTTGTTTGGCGACCGTCATATCATGGGTAATGATAATAAACGTTTTTTTATGTTCATGTACGGTTTGTAAAAAAAGATCTAATATTTTTTCCCCATTAAGTACATCTAAGTTACCAGTTGGTTCGTCTGCAAAAATAATCTCACTGCCGGACGCAAGTGCCCGAGCAATTGCAACTCTTTGTTGTTCACCTCCAGATAGCGTGGACGGCATATTATTTTTTCTGTGAGTAAGGTTAACCTGTTTGAAAAGATTATCTACCGTTGATGTATTTTTTGCATCTCTGATAGAAAGTGGTAGCATAACATTTTCATATGCTGTAAAAAACTGCACTAATTCAAAGGCTTGGAAAACAATACTAATTTTTTTATTTCGGAATAGTGCTAGTTTATTCTCTGGAAGCTTAGCAATATCGACACCATCTATTGTCACCTCCCCTGTAGTTGGTTTATCTAAACCTGCAAGAATCGAAAGAAGGGTAGATTTCCCTGATCCTGATGGTCCGATAATAGCGACACGTTCACCTGTTTCGATTGAAAGGTTTACATCATGTAGAATTGTTATTTTTGCATCCCCGTCAAGAAATGTTTTTGAAATATTTTTAAGAGTAATCATACATTTATAATAGCATGTCGGACATTCATGTATACTTAAGACATGAAAACAAAAGTTGTCGTACTTATTGGCGTCATCAGCACACTCGCTGGGGTGATTTATCTTTTTAATGGTATACAAGGTTCATCTATCAAAAATGAGCCAGAGGTACAGCGAAATGGTTCTGAAAATTCTACAGCTACGAGTAAGATGCTTGTTGTCGTTGCGTTTGGAGATTCACTGACTGCGGGGTATGGAGTGTTACTTAAAGAAAGTTACCCAAGTCTTTTAGAGGAAAGCCTTCAGAAGTCATACCCTAATCTTCGTGTCATCAATATGGGTGTATCTGGAGAGACCACAACTGCTGGGCTTGATCGGGTCAACTTTGTTATTGCTCAAAAACCAGATGTCGTTTTGTTAGGATTAGGTGCCAATGATATGTTGCGAACGTCTTCACCAGCTATTGCAAAAGAAAACTTAAGAAAAATGCTACTACAATTTAAGGAGGCAGAAATTCCAGTAGTGCTACTTGGTATGAAATCTGTCGCAAGCAATGGTCAAGCTTACCAGAAAGAATTCGATGCTATCTACCCATTGCTTGCACAAGAATATTCTATACCGCTTGTTCCTTTTTTCTTAGAAGGTGTTGCTTTAGATGCTAGTTTAAACACAGCTGATGGAATACATCCAAATCTCGCTGGTTATAAAAAAATTGTAGAAAAAAATATGTTACCAATTTTGATTCCAGTTTTGAAAACAGTAAGTAAAGTAAGGTAATGATACTATATAAGATTGGCGTGATAGAATTGGTAACATAATTATGCAAAAAACCCCACACAACTTTAGACATGTTGAGCTCCATAAAATTATATCCGACTCCAAGTTAAATTGGCTGCGAGCAGCAGTACTTGGTGCTAACGATGGCATCGTCTCTGTTGCATCAGTTGTTGTTGGAGTCGCTGGAGCAACAAGCGATAGTATTGTTATTTTAACAGCTGGGGTTGCAGCTCTTGTTGCTGGAGCATTATCTATGGCGGTGGGTGAGTATGTGTCAGTCAGCACCCAACGAGATACTGAGAAGTCATTACTTCAGAAAGAAAGACTCGAATTAAGAAACTCTCCAGAAAATGAACTTGAGGAACTTATTAGTATTTATGAAAAGAAAGGACTTTCTCGAAATACGGCAGAGCTAGTTGGAAGAGAGCTTACTGCACACGATGCGCTAGGTGGTCATGCTGATGCAGAATTACATATTGACCCACACAATTTAATTAATCCATGGTATGCAGCATATGCATCTGGAATTGCTTTTTTATCAGGTGCGGTTATTCCTATTGTTGCAATTTTACTGTCACCTCCTCAGTACTCTACGGTGACAACATTTGCATCAGTTATTGTTGCCCTTGTTATTACTGGAGCATTAAGTGCAATTGCTGGAGGATCTAAAAAGCGTACAGCAATTATTAGAGTTGTTCTAGGTGGAGTTTTTGCAATGGCAATTACCTACGGTATCGGTACCCTCTTCGGTGTGTCAGGTATTTAGTTTTTTAATCAAGAAAGTACGTCTCGAGTGGTGTATACTTATAGGTATTACTAGCAGTATTCTAATAATTTCTTTTTGTATGCTTTATTTAATTATTACCATTGTTTTTTTACTCCTCATTAGTATTCGTCAAATAAATCAGTATGAGAAAGGTGTACGATTTATGTTTGGTAAGTTTACAGATATTATGGAGCCTGGCTGGAGATTGGTTATTCCAATCATTCAGAGTTACGAACGAATAGACGTACGTGTCAAAGCAGTTGATGTGCCAGACCAAAATGCAATCACAAGAGATAACGTTACCGTCAAGGTAAACGCTGTTATTTATTATAAAGTAAGTGACGCTCCTAAAGCTGTTATTGAAGTTGAGAATTTTAGGTATGCAATTTCTCAGTATGCTCAGACAACTATGCGTAACATCGTAGGAGAAGTAACGCTCGATGAGCTACTTTCAAGTAGAGATAAGATTGCAGATAGAATCCGTGAAATAGTCGATAAAGAAACTGATGCTTGGGGTCTTAAAGTGAATAATGTTGAATTAAAGGATGTTAGTCTACCTGCTGACATGGAAAGGACAATTGGGAAACAGGCAGAAGCAGAGCGTGAGAAAAGAGCTGTTATTATTAATTCTGAGGGAGAGCTTGCCGCCGCTCAGAACATTGCAAAAGCAGCAGAGACATTAAGCTTAGCTCCAGGAGCTCTTCACTTACGAACATTGCAGTCGATTAACGACATGTCATCTGACCAGTCAAACACAGTAGTGTTCATGCTCCCAGTCGAGGCATTACGCGCACTTGAAGGTTTTGCTGTTAAAAAGAATACTTAAGTATAGGCCACATAAAAAACTACTCCTGAGAGTAGTTTTTTATGTGGTTAGTTTATACCCTGCAACTATTCCTGCTATACCCCCAGCTCCAGAAAGTAAAACTGCAGAAACTGAAAAGAGAGAACCACCCCATAACATGGGTATAAATCCTCCGATTGTTGATCCAATGAATAGCCCAAGATAGATGATTGTTTTTTGACTCATAGAATAGTCCTACCAAGCAGTATAACACTGGAAAGATTAACTAGAATTATTGTTTATAACAGAATTGACCTTGATATACTTAGCATGCTAACATTTAAGTACTATATGTCATCTTCTCATTCTCAGGTTGTAAAAATGAAAACAAATGATTTAGATGACTTCACGGGAAGTTTAATGCATGTTATTCATTCTCTGTATATAGGTATACAAAAAAGACTTGAAAATGTTTTGAGTTCGTCTAACCAAGTCTCTTTTTCTCAATTTGTAATTCTTGCTGGTTTTGCGTCTTGTTCTCATTCTAAAGTCTCTCAAGCAAAATTAGCTGAAAATTTAATGCTTACTGAGGCAACGGTTAGTCGTCATATAAGTATTCTTGTTACAAAAAAATTATTAAAAAAGGAAGTGGGTTTAGTTAATAAAAAAGTAAACACTGTATCTCTGACGGTTGAAGGAACCAAGAAATACAATCAAGCTAAAAAAGTTATCATGCAAGATCTCCATCTGCTATTCGCTGCTGTATCTGATAAAGACACGAAAATTATACTTGGAAATTTTTCAAAAATAGTAACAACACTTCAGCAGAAGAAGTGAGGGATACAAAAATTAAATATTATTAAGCAAATACGAATTATTACAAGAGTATGAAAACACATTTTAAAAAAATAACAGGAAAAGTACAAGATCAGACAACACAGCTATCAGCATGGTACAACCGTCAGCATCTTAAATACAAGATTAGTATTGGCGTGCTTGGTTTTCTTATTCTATCTCTCCTTATTAAGCTTTCTTTTGGCGGGACTGAAGCTCTCGTAAAAAATGATACTACTCCACGCAAGGTAATAGTTGCATCAGTAGCTGAGCTCTCGAGTACTGATAGAAATTTTCCTCTTGTTGGTAAAGTTACTTCCGTAAATGAAGCTGTTATTCGCTCAGAAAGTTCTGGTCGTCTTACTTATGTTTCTAAAAAATTAGGTGACGTAGTATATGCAGGTGGTGTTATTGCTGAATTTGAAAATAGTGGAGAGAAAGCTGCACTTCTTCAAGCCGAAGGAGCCTATGAACAAGCAAAAGCATCCAGAAACATTGCTAGCTTAAATAGCGGTCAAGCAGGTTCATCGTTGGTTGATACTAAAAACCAATCAGTGAATACTGTTATCAATGCGTATACAACAATGGATGATGCAATTCGTGGTAAGACAGACGGAGCATTTGTTGATCCTAAATTTAGTCAAGTAAAATTACTTATATCTGTTCCGGATGCGAACCTTTCAACGTCACTAGAGTCAGAACGTCGTGCGATTGAAAAAATGCTTATATACCGTGAGACTAAAAATAAAACCTTGTCATCAGCCAGTGATCTACTTGCAGAACTAGATTCAGTTCATGGTGATGCACAAATTATAAAAACATATTTAGATAATCTCTATACTGCATATAGTAAGGCGCTTCCAGATACAAATTTTAGCCAGTCACAATTAGATGGAGGGAGATCAAATACTCAGATTGCACGTCAGTCGATATCTGCAACCATCTCAGGGTTAGTTGGAGCAAGAACAACTTTATCTGCAAGTATTACTGCTAATAAGGTTGCAGGCTCAGATAGCCAAGCTGAATCCTCAGGTTCTCTTGCGACAGCTGACGCACAAGTAAAACAGGCATTAGGTGCATACAACGCAGCCCTCTCAAGACTTCAAAAAACAATTATCAGAAGTCCTATAACAGGAACACTTAACTCACTTTCGATAAGCACAGGAGACTACATCGGTTCATTTTCACAAGTCGCAATAGTCTCAAATAATGGAGCTCTAGAAGTTGTTTCATTTGTAACTGAAGATGACGCAAAAAGAATTGCTGTCAGCTCCCCTGTCACCATTAATGAAATAGTTGCTGGAGTAGTAACGAGAATTGCTTCTGCTATTGATCCCACTACAAAAAAAATTGAAGTACGAATTGGTATTAAAGATGCAAAATCAGGTTTAGTAAATGGGCAATCTGTTAGTATTGCAATACTTAAAAATAAGCAAAACATAGTCACTAACCCTAATGCAGTAATAGTCATACCACTATCTGCGCTTAAGCTTAGTCCGTACGGTGCAAACGTCTTTGTTATTTCTTCGACGAGTTCCCTTGTTGCTATCCCTGTTAAAGAAGGTGCTATTCTTGGAGAGCAAATCCAAATTCTTGAAGGATTACAGGGTGATGAATTAATTGTTACTGATGCTCGTGGATTAAAAGAAGGTGTATTAGTAGAGGTTGAAACTAAGTAATCTCCATTTATATTCTAACGTATGCAATCATTCTGGATATTTTTTCTAAAGAAACGAGCGTTTACCTACATGGTGATGATCACTCTTGTCATTGTTGGGTTCTACTCACTATTTACAATTCCTAAGGAATCAGCTCCTGAGGTTGTGATACCTATTGGTATCGTAAGTACTGTTCTTCGTGGTGGGTCAGGTGAAGATGTTGAAAAACTTGTTACAAATAAACTAGAGCAAGAAATTGCAAATGTAGAAAATATCGATAAAGTAACCTCGTCCTCACAGGAAGGAATCTCTATTATCACAGCACAGTTTAATGCTTCTGCTGATATAGATAAATCTATACAAGATCTTAAGGACGCTGTAGACAGAGCCAAAGTTGGACTACCAACTGATGCAGGAGAACCAAATGTTAGTAAAATTAATTTTTCTGAACAACCAATTCTCATCCTGTCAATTTCACAAGACTTATCTCCGGCAGGACTAACTGCTCTTGGGGATGACCTTGAAAAGGAACTTAAGAAAGTTAAGGGAGTCTCAAGTGTTTCTATTTCTGGAACAAGAAAAAGAGAGGTTCAGGTTGTGCTAAAAAAGGAAAAACTCGAACTCTATAATATTTCGGTGAATCAAGTGCTTGCTGCTATCCAAGGAGCAAATGCGTCGCTTCCGATTGGAAGTATTACCGTAGATGATGTTGATTACCCTATTAAATTTACAGGTTCAATCGATAATACTAATGAAGTTCCAAATATTACGCTTACCACGCAAGCTGGTACCTTAATTTATTTACGAGATATTGCTTTCGTTGCTGATGGACTAGAGGCACCCAAAACTTTCTCCAGAGTTTCGGTTCTTGGACAGCCATCAGAAAATGCACTCACACTAAATATATATAAGAAATCTGGAAGTGATGTTACGGTTATTGGTGAAGCTGTAAAACAGCGGATAGCGGAACTACAAGAGTCACCCTTACTATCTGGAGCTAAAGTTGTAGTATCTTTTGATGCCGCACAACTAGTAAAGAAAGATCTCACCGAGTTATCAAAAGTTGGTCTTGAGACTGTTACACTGGTTATGCTAGTTCTTTTCTTAACACTTGGGTGGAGAGAAGCCTTGGTTGCAGGGCTCTCCATTCCCCTCTCATTTGTTATCGCCTTTATTGGTTTAAATGTTTCCGGGAATACCATTAACTTTATTTCGCTATTTTCTTTGATTCTTGCGATTGGTATATTGGTTGACTCAGGTATTGTTGTTGCAGAAGCCATACACACAAGAGTTAGAAAGTTTGGTAACGCCTATGATGCCGCAGTGGCTTCTATAGAAGAATATGGTTGGCCACTCATTGCTGGAACAATGACAACAGTTGCCGTATTTGCTCCGTTGTTTTATTTGTCTGGAATAGTAGGACAGTTTATTTCCTCTATTCCTTTTACTATTATTTTCGTACTTATCGCTTCTATTTTTGTAGCTCTTGGCATGGTTCCTCTTCTTGCGATTGTTCTAACAAAACCACACACGGATAAAGTTAGTCGATTTAGTGAGCTTCAAGAAGAATGGTTTATAAAAAGTCAGACATGGTATAAAGGGTTTTTAGGAAATATTTTAGCAAATAGAAGTACTCAAAATAAGTTCCTAGCGGGATTAGGTATTGCTCTTATAGTTTCTATTTCACTCCCAATTTCTGGACTACTTAAAGTACAGTTTTTCCCGCAAGATGATCAGGACTTTGTTATAGTGTCGATTGAAAAACCACAAGGTACACCTTTACTACAAACAGACATAGCTGTCAGACAGGTTGAAGAAATGTTATATGATGTACAATACGTAAAGTCTTTCGTCACAACAGTTGGTGCATCATCTGCTTTTTCTCAATCTGGTAGTGGGTCAAACACAAAAATTGCAAACGTTACTGTTTTGTTAGCAGACAAAAGAGAGTTAACTTCTACAGAGGCTGTGGAAGATCTTCGTAAAAAGTTATCACCACTTAATGAAGCTATCGTAAAAGTTGACCAAGGTAATAGTGGGCCACCTGGAGGAACACCGGTTGCTATTAGATTTAAGGGTGATGACTTAGAGGAGCTTTCTCTTCTTGCAGACCAAGCGGAAAGGATTCTAAAATCTATTCCAGGAACGATTGATGTAGAAACTTCTTTACGAGATACTGGCACTCAATTTGAAATTGTTATTGATAAAGCTAAAGCAACTGAATACGGGCTTACAGCGTCTCAGGTAGCTCAAGTGCTTCGTGCGTCAGTCTCTGGTGTTAATGCTACTACCATTAAAAAACAAGGTTCAGATATTGATATCTTGGTTAAGGTCAATCTCAACCCTAATTTTATTAACCCTGAAGATACAGTCAAAACAACTCTTGATGCTATTAAACAGCTTAATATTCAGACACCGACAGGTTCAGTTCTACTAGGCTCTTTTGTCACTACAAAGATTTCAGAAAGTCTTGCAGTCATTAGTCATGAAGACCAGAAAAGAATTGCTACCGTTTCAAGTAAACTTGAAGGTAACGTGACAGCTCTTGAAATAGTTGCTGCATTTAAAAAACAAGCTTCTTCCTTGGCTATTTCAAAAAATATTGAAATAGACTACGGTGGAGAAAGTGAGGATGTACAAAAGACATTCAAGGAAATGGTCTTTGCTCTTATTGCGGGAATGGCTGGAATGCTTGCAATTTTGGTGTTGGAGTTTAACTCATTCAGGTTTGCGGCGTACTTACTCTTTACTATCCCCCTTTCTCTTATTGGTGTTCTCGTTGGACTAACCATAACGGGTCAAACTCTCTCGTTCTCTTCCATGCTTGGTCTTATTGCTTTGGCGGGAGTTATTATCAACCACGCAATTATTTTATTGGACTCAATCTTACACAGGTTAGATCGTGAAAAGGAAGCAGGAGATAGTGATGACCTAGAATCTTTGGAGACAGTTGTTGTTGAATCATCAGCGATACGTTTACGTCCGATTGTTTTGACTACAATTACTACAGTGGTTGGGATGATTCCATTGTCGGGCGTTTCTGCACTTTGGGGACCACTGGCATTTGCAATCATGTTCGGACTTATGTTTGCTATGGTGCTCACTCTAATCCTCATTCCAGTGCTATTTTATAGATATCCAGGAAAAGATTACAAGGGCTTAAAAAACACTAAAAAGTAGGCGCCTCTCTTTAGTTTTCAAAAAACATTACCGTTTTTGAACGGTTCCATTACTGACTGATGATATACTAAACAAACTTTGAAACAATCTATACACAAAAAAAATGCAATATTTGTCGGCGTGTTTTTTATTATTTTGATAGTTAGTTACCAGTATTTTCATAATGTTCAAATTAAGTATTTATCAATCAAGACATTTAAGGAATGTGTTGATGCTGGGTTTAGTGTACAAAAGTCATATCCAGAAAAATGTAGCATGCCAGGAAAGTGGTTTATAAATCCATCACAAGCTAAGGCTGATAACTCACCTCTTGAAACAAAAAGTACTTTACTTACTGAATACAAAAATCTTAGTTACTTATTTGATGGTCAAAATATACAGTTTAAAGATGGATTTGGTTTATTCCCCGGTAATGTATCCTTGCGTCAATCAGCATCTTCGTATGAAATAGTGGGGAGTCCATTTGTCTATGATGTCAATAATGACACTATCTTGGATAGCACTTTTCTTGTTCGTGAGAACAAACAAAAACAAAGCAGAAGTCTTTTTTATGTTTCCTCAGCTGTTAGTCTAAAAGATGGATATACGGGGATGAATGCAGCATATGTCGATTACGCTGTGGCCACCTCAACATTCATATTTAAAAATGGCGAAATTGTAGTGCGTTATACAACAGAAAGCGAGAAAACAACACCCAAAGAAAAGTACTTCACTATTGAGAATGGTATACTCAAAGGACTTTCACATTAGTATTTCTAGGAAACACCCCTCTAACATGGTTACATCTAAAAAAATTATTCATTCATTACTCGGAACTTTTTTTGTAATTTTAGGAATTGCTGAGTTACTGCTTCCTAGAATTGTTAACTGGGTGCTTGGTAGTTTTTTTATAACGTTAGGAATAGCAGGCATAATTCTTCCTATTATCAATGGAACATTTTTTCTTATTATCGGGTTAATACTTATTTCGTTTGAGAGTAGATATGTTGAGACTAAGCTACATCGCTTAACAAGTAAAAGTAAACTACTCCATACGTGGCACCTGAATTTGGAAAAGTACCTGAGAAAGATTTTCAGAAAAGAAAACAGCGCTAACTAGTGCTGTTTTCTTAATTTGGTATTTTGTATTAGTTGCTTCCAGTCGGGTTACTTGTGTTCTGAGAGTTAACACGGTTAAATATAGGGTCAATCATGCCTGGGAAAAGTCCTTTCTTTGTTGAAAATCCTGAAATTCGAAGCGTGCTGATTTTTTTCGCAATCATGGAATTAGGGTTTGTGTTTTGAAGTACAATAACAAGTGCTCCATTTGTTCCTATCCCCCATGTTCCTTGCCCCAAGCTAACTTCTTCACCGTTAACATTTGCAGTAATATCAAATGTAGTGTCTTGCCCTAAAACAATTCTAGTTTTATTTTCGCAACCAGTATTTTCTACACATTCATACTCACCAGAGTATACTTCAATGGCTGAGACACCATATCCAGTACGTGTACCACCATCTTCCTTTATATCCTTAACGACGAGATCTGGAACACCGGCTTTTTTAAAGTAATACCCTGCCCCTCCGATTAAGAAAACAGTCACCAAAACGATTAAGCCTTTATACATTGACATATGATTTTATATTATGTTTTTAAGTATACTCCTTATTAAATATTACAGAAGTGGAAAAAGTTTAAAATTTTAGTGACAAGCGAGTATTTTTGTGTTATCATGTTTTTAACTGGCGACAAGCCTCTTTTTATTTTATCTAATTCCTTTATTACACATGGCCGTCGAAAAGCAAATTCCAACTGGAGGTGAAGTCGTTCTCAGATTTGAGGATGTTACTTTTAACTACACCGAAAATAAACCCGTACTCCTTGAGTCTACGTTTGTTATTAGACGCGGGGCAAAATTAACCCTCATGGGACAAAATGGAGCAGGTAAATCTACTATTTTTTCTATGATTATGGGAGAACTTAAACCTGAGGAAGGTAGAATTATTGTTGGGCAAGGTATGAAAATTGCAATTGCAAAGCAATTTATTCCTCATTCACAGTGGAATTTAACAGTAAGAGAGTTCCTGGAACTAGCCTTTACTGAAAAGGTGTACGATATCGATAAGCGTGCTACTGGAGTATTTGCTACAGTAGCTTTAAATGTCCCCTTAGATAAACACATTAAGGACCTTTCAGGAGGACAAAAAGGGAGACTTCTCATCGCTCAAGCTCTCATTCAAGAGCCGGATATTCTTTTACTAGATGAACCAACAAACAATTTAGATAAAGCAGGTATCCAGCTTCTTACTGATTTTATGAAAGAGTATCAGAAGACGGTGATTGTTATTTCTCACGATGCAGACTTCCTCAACTCTTTCACACATGGAGTTATCTATATTAATACTCAAGAATATAAGATTGAGCAGTACGTTGGGAACTACTTTAAAGTAGTTGAAGAGATTAAACGTGAGATAGAACGTGCAGAACGTGCAAATGCTCAGCTTGAAAAAGAGATACAAAACAACAAGGATAAAGTTAACTTTTTTGCGCTTAAGGGAGGTAAGATGCGAAAGCTTGCTGCAAAACTTCGTGATGAAGTGGAAGAATTAGAGGATAGCAAGGTTGAAGTTCGTAAGGATGACAAAACAATCAGACCTTTTAACATAGATTGTCAGGACGATCTTGGGAGTGTTATTGTGACGTTCGAATCTGTTGAAGTACTACATGATGGTACACCAGTGAAAAGAAAAGTAGATATAGAACTTCGTAAAGGAGATAAACTTCACATCGTTGGTCCAAATGGCATTGGTAAAACTACCTTACTTGAAAAAATTGCAAAACGAAATGAAAAAGGAGTAACTATCAAAGACGGTATTTTGGTTGGCTATTATCGTCAGGACTTTTCTACGTTAGATTTTGACAAGAGTGCCTATCAAGAACTTGCAAAAGTATTAAAAAGATTAGACGACCAACTACTGCGTAAAACAGCTGCGAGTATGTTACTTAGTGCTGAGCAGTTAGCTTCTAAGATTGGATTGCTTTCAGAAGGTCAAAAAGGTCTCCTTATGTTCGCGTATCTTAGACTCTTACAACCAGGACTACTTATTTTAGACGAGCCGACGAACCACATCAACTTCAGACATCTCCCTGTTATCGCAGAAGCACTCAAAAAATACGAAGGGCCGATGATTATCGTTTCTCACGTTCATGAATTCGTAAAAGAAATAGGAGTTACTCAGACCTTAGATTTAGGTAAATTATAGAGTAAAAAATAATAAAGAGCTTGTTTTTCAAGCATTTTTAGATAATACTGTGGAAAACTATAGACTTTTCATACTCCTTATGGTATAATGAAATGATATAAGCAACTCTCACGTTTTACGGTTTACACTTGTATCACTGTGCGCTCGGGGCTTATTGTTAACAATTAGTTTCTAAAATCAATGAATTCAAAACTTTACGTGGGTGGTATTCCTTACACTTCTACTAACGATGATCTAAAGGCGCATTTTGCGGCAGCTGGAAACGTAGTTTCTGCTCAGATCATTATCGACAAGATGACTAATCGCTCAAAAGGCTTCGGCTTTGTGGAGATGGCATCAGATGAAGATGCAACTAAGGCTATCGCTATGTTCCATGATCAGGAGTTCCAAGGACGTCGTCTTACAGTTAATGTAGCACGTCCACTCGCACCGCGAGAGGATCGTCCTCGACGTGCATTCTAAGGAGTAATCTTTAGGAGTGAACACAAAAAGAAAAACTCTTCGAAAGAAGAGTTTTTCTTTTTGTTATATTACAATACTTACAAAACTTAGGAGACGAGCTACACTCGAAAGTAAACAAAATATTCTTGATTCCCGTCACTTCCTTCAATCCTACATGGACAAATTTGTAAGTCTAATACTTTTTTTGCCTTGAAAAAGTATTTGTACTTAATAAGCACTTCTTTAGTCAGTACGATATCCTTCACGATCCCCTTTTTTGTATTCCCAAAACCAACTTCAAACTGTGGTTTAATAAGTAAGAAAAACAATGAGCCATTAGCTCCAAAAGTAAAAATAGTTTCTATAACTTTCTCGAGTGAAATAAAGGAAAGATCTGCAACAATGATATCAAATGTTGCTGAAGGTCTGAAATTTCTAATATCAGTCTTTTCAACAATGGCTACAGATCGGTTATCTAGAAGTTTTGGATGAGTTTGCCCTGTACCTACATCTACCGCAGTTACGTGTTGTACACCATAGGAGAGTAAGCAATCTGTGAATCCCCCAGTTGAAGATCCAATATCTAAAGCTGATTTGTTAGCTAGTTTACCTTTGATAGTGTTCTCGTCTTTATAAATATCTAAAAGAATACCTTCTAACTTATCACCTCCACGAGAAACAAATTTCCTCCTACCTGTGACAGTGATGACTGAAGACTCTGAGACTTGACGAGTTTTTTTAAGTACGATAATACCATCTAAATATACATATCCATTTTCTATAGATTCTTGAGCCTCCTGTCTACTTTCGCATAGTTTTCTAGCCACAAGCTCTTGATCGATTCGCATACTTGTATAGTAAGTTACTTTGAAACCCATTTTTTTTGAACGAGTGCTTCACGGGCTGCGATAGTCTCTGCTTCTTGTTTACTCTTTCCTCGTCCTTCAGCTATTTTTTCATCTCCAAAGTAAATGCCAACTAAAAATAACTTATCATGGTCAGGCCCTTCTTCTGAAAGAACTTTATAAACTGGAGTAAGAGAGAAAAGTTCTTGCGATTTTTCTTGGACATAACTTTTTGCATCCTTATAGAGACCACGCCTAATGATATCCTCAGTCTTTCCAAGTAGTGATGCGTGTACGAATATCTTGGTTGTGTCGTATCCTTGGTCTAGATAAAGAGCACCTACAAATGCTTCATATGCGTCAGCTAAGATTGATGAGCGAGCGCGATGAACATCCTTCGCTTCACCTTTTGATAGTTTAATCATATCGTTGAATCCTAGGTCTGATGCTACTTCACCAAGAGTTACAGCATTTACAAGTGCTGATCTGTACGCTGTTAAATCACCTTCATTTTGATGAGGGTATTTTTCGTATAAAAATTCAGTTACAATTAACTCCAGGACAGCATCACCTAAAAATTCTAGTCGCTCATTGTGAGCTAGTCCTGTTCGAGGATTCTCGTTGATAAAGCTACGATGAATAAAGGCTTGTTCAAGTAAGCTTTGATTTTTAAATATAATGCTATTATTCTGTGTAAAATCCTTTGTTGTCATAAATTATTGTAAGTTATAAACAAAGATATATAAGTTATGGTTGATTGCTATTTTTGTTCAGGAGAATTTCCTTTGCTTTAGTGAGGAGTGGCTTAATATCGTCATACATTCTAAGCCCTGAGACTTCATCAAGCAGGAACCATTTTGCATCATCTAGTCCACCTTTTTTCTCTAATGTTAAAGGTATAAAATCAGTTTTAGCAAGATAGTATGATACGTGCTTCACAACCTTTCCCTTTTCTGGCTTATTTGCGATGTATTCATTTTCGCCTAGTTTCTCTTCTATAATCATAGTTACTCCAATTTCCTCACCAATTTCTCTAGTCGCTGCACCTTGTTCATCTTCTCCGGCCTCAATTTTACCTTTAGGTAATGTCCAGTATCCGAAAACATCGTGAACTAAGGCAATTTGGTACTTACTGTCATCTTCTGCATACACAACAGCACCAGCGAGAAGCTCTCGTTTTGCAGGGTCAAACTGTTCTTTCTTTGTTTTAGTACTTTGAGCCTTTTCAGGTTCTCCCATTTCTTTATAAATTGCACCAAGTACTCCGTTTACGAATTTGCCAGAAGTATCACCAGCGTAAGCTTTCGCCAGTTCGATTGCCTCATCAATTGCAACTTTTGGAGGAACTTGAGATCTGTCACCAAAAAGCAGCTCAGTGAGGCCAATTCTAAGGACGTTTCTGTCTACAATACCTATTTTATCTAGTGGCCAATCAGGAGCAGCTCTAGTTATGATGTCATCTATAGTGATTCTACGAGAAAGTGCATTTGTTACGATATCTTTTGTGAAGGTTACATCTTTGATACCTTCTCCAAACTCATCTGTATTTCTCTTAATAATAGCATCAACATCTGCAGAAGCGTCAGAAAGTACCCCTTTGATATCTAATTCAAATAAGGTTTGTAGTGCAATGGTTCTAGCGATGTGCCGGGTACTCATATGTTTTTTTGAAAAGAGCGATTTTTTTAAAGAAATTTAGTAAACGAGAGAGGTGGTTTAGGCTACTTTTGCCTTACTTTTGACAGTAGTAACTTTTTTACCTCTGTAAAAGCCACATGCGTCACAGACGTGGTGAGGGGTTTTTAATGCTTTACAATTCTTGCATTCAACAAGATTGACCGCTTTTAGTGCGTGGTGACTACGGCGATTTGCCGTATGTGCACGTGTATGTCTCATTCGTACTACCATAATATATATATTCTACACTATTTCTATAAAAACTGCAATAAATACTGTGGGTAATTCGAAATTAGTGCCAAGAAGTAGATACTAACGCACCCCAAGGAAATTACTCACCACGCATACACCGAACACCTTGAGTGCACAAGTTGAAACGTGGATTGTAGGAACCGCCTCTGCGTAAGTTGTAGCCACACCTTTAGCTACTGTTTGAGAGAAGAGGAAATCAATAGTTTTGTTAAAGAAGGATGCGAGATTTGATTTTATGTAGAGAGAGCCTGAATCCCCTCCACCACCACCTTTAGATGGAGTAGTGGTTGATACTGTTGTAGTAGCTGAAGTTGTGGTACCAACACCACCGTACCCACCACCTGAGTTACCACCTGAGACAGTGGTGGTTGCTCCGTTTTGAGTTTCTGGTTCTGCTGAGATAACACGTCCACTATTCGGTCTTGCAATTAGAAATGGTTGACCAGTAAATGATGCTCCGGTTGAATAGTTACCCGATATATCTTTTGTGAATGCTTTGAAGTAGTAGTTAGTAGCACGTAGTGGTGTAGAGAAGTTGCAAGAGCTTGCAGTAGATAACGGAGTGGAAGATGCAACACAGGTAACAGTGGAAGCTCCTATGGTGTTACCTACAGTGTAGTTAGTGCCTTCTACTGGGGAGTCAGTGATTGGGGAGGTTGAACGGAGAATGATGATGTCTTGGGAGTCAATTGTAGGTGCAGTTGTGTAGGAAAGAATGAGTTGTTCTTGTCGAGTCTTTGTACCAGAGAGTGAAGATGGAGCTGATGGAGATTCATTATCCACCGCAAGCATCGTCGTCGTCGCCCCCTGATCACTTCCGGAAAGTGTACCCGATGTGCCTGTGATATTTGAGATGTATGACGTGAGGTAGTACGTAGACCCCGGAACCGTCGGCATGTTTGCGTGGGACTTCGGCGTCACACGAATACGATAGGTAGTAGTGGAAGTATTTGCAGTCAGTGTATTAGTAGAAAGTGTAATTGGAATGATATCTGATGTAGGATTAGCTACTGAACCATACACAGTAGATCCTGCATCATTAGTTATCTCTATGAGTGAAAGAGATTGTGCAGTAGTAGTAGCAGTAGTTACGGTAACTGACTGGATGACATCGGTTCCTGTGTTTGTAGTAATCGTGAAGGTATTAGAAGTAGTAGCTGATCCTCCTGGTGCTAAGTTACCTCCTACTGGGTCATTACCACTTCCTAGTGTTACTATCTTGTCCCCTGGTGACACTGGGTCTAGTGCTACTCCAGTAGACCAGTTACCAGTAGTATCTTGTACGAATATCTTGAAGTAATACGGTGTACCATTAGTTAATCCTGTTGCAGTACAAGTTCTAGTAGAAGATGCAGTTACAGAGAAGGAACAGATTACAGTGGAAGCTCCTATGGTAGAACTAGTTGCGTAGCTTACTCCTTCTACTGGAGTATCTGTAATTGGGGATGTGGAGCGGAGAATGGTGGTGGTAGAGGTGTCTATGTCGTCTGGGTTGGTAAAGGTGATGGAGACTTGGGTGGAGGTGGCGTTTACAGATGTGCCGCTTGATGTCATGACACGGTTGGTGCCAGATTGTGCCACTGCCACAAAGAGACCATTGCCGTAGGTGACGGACCGCCAGCTATTTCCTTCTGTAGCTGACGTACGTGCAGTCCAGGTGATACCGTCAGGAGAAGTCATGACACGGTTGGTGCCAGATTGTGCCACTGCCACAAAGAGACCGTTACCGTAGGTGATGGAGTACCACTGATTCCCCTCTACAGCTGACGTACGTGCAGTCCAGGTGATGCCGTCAGGAGAAGTCATGACTTGATTGGTGGCTGAGTCTGCCACTACCACAAAGAGACCATTGCCGTAGGTGACGGACCGCCAGCTATTTCCTTCTGTAGCTGACGTACGTGCAGTCCAGGTGATACCGTCAGGAGAAGTCATGACACGGTTGGTGCCAGATTGTGCCACTGCCACAAAGAGACCGTTACCGTAGGTGATGGAGTACCACTGATTCCCCTCTACAGCTGACGTACGTGCAGTCCAGGTGATGCCGTCAGGAGAAGTCATGACTTGATTGGTGCCAGTGTATGCCACTGCCACAAAGAGACCGTTACCGTAGGTGACGGAGAACCAACCGTTCGTCTCTACAGTTGATGCACATGCAGTCCAGGTGATGCCGTCTGGGGATGTCATGACACGGTTGGTGCCAGTGTTTGCCACTGCCACAAAGAGACCATTGCCGTAGGTGACGGAGTACCAATTGTTTCCTTCTGTAGCTGAGGTCCGACTCCTCCAGCTGACTCCTACCTGACCCACATTTTCTGGAGACTCATTATCAATCATAATTAACGTAGTAGTCGCACTCACTTGGTCATTTCCCAAAAAAGAACCAGACGTCCCTACCAATGAAGAAATATAGGAAGTGAGGGGGTACGTAGACCCAGGAACCGCCGGCATGTTTGCGTGTGATTTCGGGGTAACACGAATAATATAGGTAGTAGTAGAAGTGTTAGCAGTTAAGGTGTTAGTAGAAAGTGTAATCGGAATAATGTCTGATGCAGGATTAGCTACTGATCCGTACACAGTTGAGCCTGTGTCATTTGTGATTTCGATGAGAGAAAGTGCTTGAGCAGTAGTAGTTGCAGTTGTCACAGTTATTGATTGGATGACATCTGTTCCAGTATCAGTTTGTAAGGTAAAGGTATCTGATGTTGTAGCAGATCCTCCTGGAGTTAGAATACCTCCGACAGGATCTACTCCTGAGCCAAGTGTCAGGATTTTGTCCCCTGGTGATACAGGATCTAGAGTTGCTCCTGTAGACCAGTTACCACTTGTATCTTGAGTGAAGATCTTGAAGTAGTATGGTGTGCCGTTAGTTAACCCTGTTGCTGTACAGGTACGAGTAGAAGATGCGGTTACAGAGAAGGAGCAGACTGCTGTGCTTGCTCCTATAGTAGAACTTGTAGCATAGGATACACCTTCTGTTGGAGTGTCGGTGATTGGGGAGGTGGAGCGGAGGATGGTGGTGGTTGCGATATCAGAGTCCTCAGGGTTGGTGAAGGTGATGGTGACTGCTGTTGAGGTGGAGGTAATAGTGGGGCCGGAGGAGGTTCTGACGGTATTTAAAATTGTTGATCTTCCAACTTTTACGAATAAATTATTACCATACGTAACAGACGTCCATAAATTATTCGACGAGCTCATCTGAATACTCCAAAGAACACCATCAAAGGAAGCCATAACACGATTATTGGCACCTGAATTTGCTACTGCAACAAACAGACCGTTACCATACGTGACAGATTGCCAACTATTATTTGCAGCACTGGTGCGTATTGTCCAATTTATGCCATCAGGAGATGTCATGACACGATTGCCGGTGCCAGTTTGTGCAACTGCCACAAACAGACCGTTACCATACGTGACAGATGTCCAGTTATTGTCAGCAGCACTGGTTCGTATTGTCCAATTTATACCATTAGATGAAGTCATGACACGGTTACCAGATCCATCAGTTGAAACTGCAACAAACAGACCATTTCCGTAGGTGACAGATTGCCAACTATTATTTGCAGCACTGGTGCGTATTGTCCAATTTATGCCATCAGGAGATGTCATGACACGATTGCCGGTGCCAGTTTGTGCAACTGCCACAAACAGACCGTTACCATACGTGACAGATGTCCAGTTATTGTCAGCAGCACTGGTTCGTATTGTCCAATTTATACCATTAGATGAAGTCATGACACGGTTACCAGATCCATCAGTTGAAACTGCAACAAACAGACCATTTCCGTAGGTGACAGATTGCCAACTATTATTTGCAGCACTGGTGCGTATTGTCCAATTTATGC
>CAYXKW010000007.1:0-60792 GCA_964464695.1 uncultured Candidatus Saccharibacteria bacterium | reverse complement strand
CCACCGCTGTGGTGTGGAGGGTATTCCCATCCAAACATAAGAACTTTTTTAGCGGACATTACAACTACTAGTATAGCTCTAAAACACCTTAGTTTAAAAGGAATAACTTAAAAATGGATAATACATAAAAGGCTGTAAAATAAGACTTTTTCAGATGCCCTTGTGAGCAAACTGTAAGTTACTATGTGTATAACTTAGTATGGATACAATATGTCAAACTTAGTCATAAATTCTTGCTTTTTTACTGAAGTTGATCCGTCTTTACAAGCGGAAATAAGTTCACTTGCGAAAGAGAGGAGTTCTTGTTGCTTTGGGAGAATGTATCCTGCATTATTTGTTATTTCAAGTAAAGCATTAAGAGTGGTAGTTGGAGAGCTTGGGCCCATTCTTGTACAGTACTCTACCGGATCAATAACAAGGTATTTTTGCTCATAGACACTATAAAATGCACTTATAAATGTTAGTTCACTTTCAGAAAATTGTTCCTGCGAAAGTGGGAATTCTTTGAGATTTTTATTTTCTACACTTATTACTTGCTGACCTGACAGGTTCTGTCCAGTTGATGGTGAATTTTCTTGTTGGTTAATGGGGGTGGAAATAGAAGATGTATTATTTGAAGAATCAATTGGTACTGTTTGTGGTTCTTGGACAGGTGAATTGGCTTGCTTATTTACTTCAGTATTTGCTTCTTGTATTGATGATTGTACGGTACTCGTGGTTGAAGCAGTAAATTCTTTTGTAAGCATATTGATAACTGCATCCGAAGAGTTAATGTTTCTATTTAACGGAATCAAACTGTAGCCAACATCAGTTCGGATATTGTCTCGGAGAAAGGACTCCAACTCTTTGACTTCACCGGTGTCTACAACAGTGAGCAAGCTTCCTTCTTCTGTCGCTATCTTCGATGATGTCGAAGATTGTATGAAGGCCGTACTTCCTTCTTGAATAATAACCGGCGCATTGCTCACTTCTCCCGTTTCTTTTGTCGGTGTTACTTCTACTGAATGCTTGGTAACTGCAACGTAGGTTTTCTTTAGTTCAGTGTCATAGATTACGGCTACTTTTGTTCCACGAATGGTAGAAACTGAATTCGGTGTTTTTATTTCATACTTCTCACTAAGTATTCTTGGGGTAATACGGTGGTAGGTAGAGCCAGACATTAAAGTGATTGTTATTTTTTCTTGAGAGTATGAAATTTGAATTTCTGTACTCGTTGAAAGTGAAATACTTGAGTTATCAGGAAGGAGGACATAACCTGACCCGTTACCAGTTTTGACTGTTGCAGAAGATTCTATTTTTATTTTAGTTTCATTCACAGGCAGAAACACTGCAGAAGATTTATTTCTAAACGTCATTTCTCCGCCTTTTTTGTAAACATACAAAGGTCCATTTTGGGTGGCTGTATCTTTGGATGTGTACGCGCTATTTTCTTTCTTAAAATTGACGTAATAAAAACTTCCAAATGCCAGTCCGACAATAATAAAACTCATAAAAACAATAACTAATCTCATCTTATAAGTATATACCACTATTTGCATTTTATGAGGCGTATATACCAATGTTGCAATTAAAAACCGCCACGCTAATGACGGTTTTGTGAGTACAACTCAGTAGTTATTCAGTAGGCAGCAATGACGCATACACTTTTTTGAAGTGGTGCATATCTTTTGAGTAATCTCCTGTTGGATAAAATGGCTCCCGTAGTCCTGCTATTTTGTTTACGTAGTCAATATACCCGCACACAATTGGAACACCTCCAGATACCGCAATGTCATAAAATCCTCGGCGCCATTCTTCTACCGCTACATTTTTTCGAGTGCCGGCAGGGGCTATTACAAGATGCATTGTTCCCTCTGTATTTTTCAATAGATTACCGTAGATTTTCGTTAAGCCTTCTCGCTTCATCCGGTCTACAGGGACTCCACCTAACCACAGAAGTATTGATTTGAATGGAAAAAAGAAGAGTTCTTTTTTGCCAATCCAATAAATTTTTAATTTAAAAAAGAACGCAAGCATGATTGAATATGGTAGATCAAATCCAGTCGTATGTGGTGCTGCAACAATGACACACTTTGTAATTGATTTTGGGATTCTTCCTTCTATTTTCCAACCACGAAGACGAAATAATCGAACTGCAAGTTTTCGAAAGAAAAAATTACATTTTTTACTGTCAAAAATAGTTTTCTGAAACATAATGAAAACCTTTTAGTGAGACTGTTAACTTCTTGATTGATTCTATAGTATGCGAGGTTGAAGGTCAAAGTTGAGTTGTATTTACTATATACGCATTGATTTTTTAACGAGTGCAGGAGTTTTGAGTAGCATGATGCCTACCAATAGTAGAGTAACTATTTCAAATAATACAAGAACAGGGAGAATGCCTTTGATAAGTGTAAGGTATAACATCAGAGCACTTATCCCCCCATAGATGAGAGAAAGGGCGGTGAAAAATAATCCAGGCATACTTGTACTTATTGCTTCAGGATCGTCAGTTTCGGTGCTTGGGAAGAGTGCTCCAAGTGAAAGACCGAGAGTGACAATGAAAATGACTGTTGTTATAAATAAACTCATCGAGAGAAGTGCATATGTGAAGGCAAGGTTAAGAATAGTAACATTAACATACCCCATCACACTTCCAATAAACACAAAAAATAATGTATAGAATAGGTATTTACTATAAAATATTCTTGTAAAACTAATTGGAGCACTTCCAAGTATCCAGGCGGTTTTCTTTTCTGTACTGAAGGAAGGAAATACGAATCGAAGTGTAAACGCACATATAAAGTAAACAGCTATGATAAATTGTAATGCTTGGAAGACAGCAAGCTTTTCGCTCACGTCTGTCTGGTATCTTCCAATATTAGTACTTAAAATCATGTTGATGGCAACTTGTGCAAGCCAAATACTTGTTAGGAAAAGGAACCATAATACACCCTTCATGTTTCTACTGGTAACAAGAGCTTCTTTTTTGAAAAGGACTGTCCCTATACTTCCACTGAAAAGATAAGGTGTGATATGCTTTTTTGAAGTACCAGCCTCGTTCGATAGGCGAGAACTTCCTTCTTGGAATTTTTGCCACAATGGATAAAAACGAATAGATACTTTCCACCACAGGAAAAGTGTTAAGAAAGTAAGTATTAGTAGAATCAAAAATTGAATAAGCGCTTGAGTAGAAAGGTTATTTTGCCAGTTAACAATTTGAAGTGCAACAGAATGGGTTGGTAAGAAATAGAAATGACTGCTGATATTTTGGAGGGTAACATTCACATCAATGTTATCAGCTTTAAATAACTTTACTAAATCTACAGTTGATACTGATTTCCAAACTCCGGTGATTATTGTTGCAGCAATGAGGAACAAAAAAGTTATAAATCCTGTAAAGCTAAAACGTAACGCTTTTATTTTTTTTGAAATTGTATAATACAAAGACCCGATAGCAAGTATTCCCAGTAAACTAAGTGTATTTAATAGTACTAAAAGTACGACAATTGAAAGTAGTATGAAGAATATTCCTACTATCGATAAGTGGTAAATTGAATCAAATGCAAGTACTGCAGGTAAAAACATAACAAACAGTGGCCACGAGGAGCTGAGGAGACTTTTCACAAGAACAAGTCTTGGAAAAAGTCTATAACTTGGGGAACCGATTACCCAGTTGTCATTTGTGCCACGGAATAGATTAAATACACCAGAAACAGTGGCGCTAAAAATTATCACTCCTGCCATGACAACCAAAAATAGCTCGTAAATAAATAACGTAAGAGGTAACTGTATTTCTTGCTCAACACTAAAATTAACGAATCTAAATCCTGATAAAAAGAAATAGTACAGTCCAACACCAACAAAGAGAAAGACTGCAATAAATAAAGAGAAGGTGATTAGTTTTGCAGCAGTTTTCGTCGCGAAGTATCTTAGCAGTTTTTGAAGTTCAAACTTTAAGAAAAGTTGTATCATACACGATTAGGAAGCTAATTTTTTATAGATTTCATCCAGTGTCACGTTGGTATCAAGCTCAGCTTGTTCGCGTAATTCTGCAAGAGTCCCTGTAGCAATGAGTTCTCCGTTTTTTAAGAATCCAATTCTATCTGATATTTCGGAAGCAACAGGTAGTGTGTGTGTTACAAGGAGCACAGATCCTCCATTTTTAGCAAAATCAACAAACATTTTTTTTGCAATTTCAGCGCCCGTCGGATCAAGCCCAACAATTGGTTCGTCAATGATAAGTAGTTTAGGGTGATGAGAAAATGCCGCAGTAATGCTAAATTTTTGTTTATTTCCACGCGAGTAGTCCTCGAAGTATTCTTTTTCAAGACCTTGTAGTTTTAGTGTTTCAAGGAGTTTTGGAAGGTTTGATTTTCTGGTTTTCTCGTCCATTCCGTAGAGTGCTTGAGTGAAATAAAGGAATTCTTCTCCTGTCATACGTGGCCAGATAGATGGTTCATCTGGGATATATCCAGTAAGGGCTTTTGCCTTTTCTGGATTTTTTACAACATCATGTTCGTCAACAGAAACACTCCCACTTGTTGGTTGCAATAAACCTACAATTGTTTTTACAATAGTAGTCTTCCCAGAACTGTTAGGTCCAATAAGTGAAAATATTTCTCCTTCTTTGATAGTGAAACTGACGTCGTGAACTGCTTTTTTATTTCCAAATGTTTTTGTTAATTTGTGTACGGTGAGCATATAGCTTCAGTATAGTAAATATTGAGGGATTAAGGAAGAAAAAAAGTGGAGGGAGGTGGTTGTCTATTTTGTGGACCCTAGGAGAATCTCCGACAAATCTTTTTTCGCCGTCGCTCAAAAAGTTCGCCGGCCACTCCTCATGGTTTTTCTTGCTAGAAAAACATCACAACGGCTTTCGATTCTCCTCGCATCACACGCAGGCGTGATGCTTTATGTGTCCACTGATAAATTAAAAACACAGGCATGAAACCCGTGTTTTAATTTTGTGGGCATCGTCACGAAAAGTTGGAACCAGATAGAAAGCTATATATTTGATATCTACAGGGTACTTGAGTAGTATCAAAATGTATAAAATACTGTTGATTTGTATAGAGTAAGTATCACAAGAATGTATTTAAATATGGAAATAAAAAAGCCCCACACAGTGAAGCGTGAGCTTTCTTGTGTGAGGCTGAACCTACTAGTTGATGATTAAGGCAACAGATTTGCTAGGATTGCTTGCTATGGCTAGCTCCATGTTTTTAAACAGTTCTTTGAATAGTTCATATGGTGCGAAACCGCACATATGCTCTACGAAATCCTTGAGAAGCCTGACATCACTTTGCCTGCGCTTATCGAGGATGATGTAGCGACCATTTGAGTTCCACTTCAGAGGGCCTCCAACTAGAAATGCTTGCCAGTAACCTTCTGAAACATCATTGAAGTGGTCACAGAACATACCGTTCATCGACACATCCAGTCCTTCAATTTTTGTGACACCATCGGCAAGGTTATCGCCGTCGTCCTTGAAAAGCATTCCGTAGTAACCGTCAAAATCAAACGGGACAATTGCAAATGAATATTTGTGGCTCATTACGGTGTTCCTCTCTACTTGGTTTGTATGTTGAAAACAACAATATAAATATAGTATAACATTATATACTGTATTTGTCAATAGTTGTGGACCCTAGGAGAATCGGTCACGATTCTACCTCGCTTCGCTCGAAGTAGAATCTCGACCCCATATTCGCTTCTCCCGAAAGTGACGCAGGTCACTTTCTGTACGTGCACAGCAGATACAAAAATATCCCTCAACTGAAGTTGGGGATATTTTTGTATCTGTGGACATCGTCACGAAAAGTTGGAACCAAATAGAAAGCTATATATTTGATACCTATAGGGTTCTGGAGCAGTATCAAAATGTATAGAATGTGTTTGATTGATATAGATTAAGTATCACAATAGGGGATATGAATAGTTGAGTTGTATTACTCTGGTGGTAGAATTAAATAAATATGAAAAAGATACAAAACTTAAACATTGCCGATAGCAATAACTTTAACACCCTTCGGGATGTTGGGTTCTCTTATTTCGTGAACGATGGTTTTACTCAATGCTTGAGTGGCGGAAAGTATCTCCCCACCGTCGGCTCCCATCAAGGCGTTAACATCCTCTAGCTTAAGGCCAGAATATTTTGAAAAATCTGCCGATATAGCTTCTCGTATGCGTTGCGCGTTCTTGTATGTCTCAAACACTTGGCTTTCAATCATGTTTTGATTTAACTGCATTGTTATTCCATGAAACAAGAAACTTGCATTTATAGAAGCATATCTTTTTTTTCCAGCAGCAAAAATTACGTTAGCCACTGAATCAGTTTGTCCGATATTATGCGTAATAACGTTAATAGAAAGAGCTCTTATATATGCAGAGATGCTTAATCCCTCAAACACATTGCCACCCCCTGAAGAGATGTAGAGGTAAATTTCATCAGAACCACTATTTACTGCTTCCGTAATGGCATTTCTAAGCTTTGCAATTTGTTCTTTTTGGACATCAGCAGTAAAAACGATGTAAGAAATATTCATTTATTCATTATAGTATTTAATATACTATTTTGTCCATAAAGTTGAATTATCAATCATCATGTGGTCAAAAAGCTAAAAGGTAGTAGAATTAAGATATATGAAAACATTAAAAACAATCGCATTTATATCAATAGTTTCGATTGGTATGACATCGTCGGTTTTCGCTTCTTGGTGGAATCCAACAACTTGGAAGATTTTTCGAAAAGAAAATAGGGTAGTTATTCAACAAAAAGTAGAGGATAATATACCGCTAGTTTCAACAACAACTCAAGTGAAGGTGGAGGGGTCTAACTTATTACTTTGTAATGGTTCAAAATATAACAAATGCCCAGAAGGACAGAATTTTGTTTGCCCAACAAGCGGAGAAGATGCTTTTTGTGAAAAAGGAAAAGCGGATGAAGTAAAAACTCCAAAGATAAAGGAGACTTCAATAGTTAGTCCCGTTATCACTAAAACTACAAAAACGGAAACAGTTCAAAAAACAAAAGCAGTAGTAGTGACAGCCCCAGTTCAGGCGAAAAATGATATTAATATAAGTAGTAATACAAATGCAAAATCTTTGAGCCCTGACAAGGATAGTATTTACGATATAAACAACGTAATTGATAAAGATGGAAATGCAATAGTTATCACTCAAGATCCAAACTATAAATTTACTAGAATAGTTGTAGCAACTCGAGGGGGAATAAGAGGACTTTTCTATAAAGATAAAAATACCTTTTTTACAGATAAAGAGTTAGATGACCAAGCAAAAGCAACTCAAGATGCAATGGATAAACAGTTTAGTAGGGGTATTTATGCACCCACAGCTCCAAGTGCTCCTGTTTACGATGCGAATAAGGCTACTCAAGATAAACAAGCTAAGTTAGATGCTGTCAATCTGGAGATAGCAAATTTGAATACTAAATATGCTAATGATATAAAGAATGTAACGTGTGTGGTGTCAAGTTTCTGCATTTCTCAAAAAAGTAATTTACAGACTCGATACATTGAAGACTATAACTTGTTGCAAGCAAAGTATCAGCAGATAAAATATAGTAACTAAGGAAGTATTTTGAATAATATGGTAACAGTGAGACAGCAGTTTGCATTGAAAAAAATGGTGGGAAATGGTGGAAATATAAGCCGTGCAATGGTGGAAGCTGGCTACTCTCCTAATACAGCCAAAACTCCACAAAAATTAACCAGTAGTGCTGGTTTTGTTAGTCTATGTGAAGATAATGGTCTTACTGATGACTTCTTGCTAAAGGCTCTTATTGAAGACATAAAAGAAAAGAAAGGGAATAGAAAAGCTGAGCTTGAGCTTGGTTTTAAAATCAAGGGTCATTTGGTCCAAAAGATAGGAATGTCTAGTCTAACTAATGACAAGAAAATTACTGGAATGCAGATTATTTTTGATGATTCATTCAGAGAAAAAGAGAGAACGGAAAGGATTAATAAGTTAATAGATAACTATCTAGTAAAGGGAAATTAATCAGATAATGAAAAAAGGTATCCAAAAGAATAACCAAGCTATAGCTCTCTGGCAAAGTGTTCGTATAGATGGAAGAATCTATTCATTGGTAAAAGAATCAAGAATATCTTTAGGTGTGCCTGAGAACGGCTTTAACTCCTCCGAGGAGTATGATAAGTGGTTGAGCGAAGTAGATGAGAAAAAACGAATCTCTATTGTTTATGGATTTATTGATGAATGTAAAAAAATTATTCCTTATGAGCAAATACTCACAGATGTCCATTTTTCATCTTTATTAATTGATTTTTTTTACTATACCGACGTTGACGATGACCTGTTTAAGGGGTTTGAGTTTTCAGGTATGCGCATTAAAATACTTAAAGAAGGTAAGGTTATACTAAGTGCGAGTAATGTTATTGAAGATGGTGTATATATAAAAATAAATCCATACTTAGAGGTTAGTCAGATTAAAAATTTTATTGACACCCATAAAGAATTAGTGAAAGAATCCCAAGATTTATTCTTGGCAAGTTTAGGTCTGGGTAAAAGGAAAAGAATAAATTTCAATCCTAATTATTCTAGAGACAGAATGATTTTAGCGTTCGACGAGTATAAAAAGAGTGAGATTGATAAATCATTTGATGTTAAGGCAGAGTATAAAGATATTGCTATAAGTAAACTTATGTCTGAAATGGGGGTAAAAAATATTACTCCAAGTGTTGTTAAGAATACTAAAGAAAGAAGAAAGTTGAAAAAATAAGTAGAATCCCCTCAATTTTTTTATGAAAAAGTTGAGGATATTTTGGTATGGTTATAAGTGAGAAAATTGGGACAGATTCAGTTTGAAACAAATGAATCTGGTATCCAAAATTAAGCCTATTTCTAAATTAACAGGTCGTTTGGATACCGCCTGTTAATTTACAAGTAGGTTTTTTAATTCAAATTAAAGTATATGGAAGGAATAATTACCTTTAAGAAGCAGATAAAGTCTAACCTTATTCTGTTTAAGTTCAAGTTACAAAATGGTGACAACGCAACGAGTTATGTGGTGAATGGGTTTAGAAATGAAGCACTGTGGTCCGATTTAAAGATAGGAGACCATGTGGACGGTCTCAAATGGAAGGATGAAGTTAAAGGAATAATTAACGCAGATTCTCCTATTGGTCGTATCTAGAAATGATTAGTGTTGAGAAGTGTAAAGAGATTCTTGGAGATAACATGACAGACCCTGAAGTTGAGAGACTTCGGGAGTCTCTTTACGCTATGGTTGACTCAATACTTGATAACTATTTTCAAGAATTTGCTAATATTGAAGTATGCAAAAAGCAATCATATATTGTAGAGTCTCATCTACAAAGCAAAGCACTGAAGGGCACGGACTCGACAGTCAAGAACATCGATGTAGAGAGTATGCAAAGCAGAGAGATTATGATGTTGTAGAAGTCTTTAGAGATAGCTACACAGGGGCTGGAGACTTTATGCTGAGGCCTGCTATGTTTTCTTTGTTTGGTTTCATGGATAAACATCCTGCAACAAATTATGTTGTTATCTTCGATGACTTAAAAAGGTTTGCTCGTGATACTGTTTTTCATCTAAAACTTAGACGTGAATTTAATGCCAGAAAAGCGAAGGTGGAATGTTTAAATTTCACGTTTGAAGATACTCCAGAAGGTGGATTCATTGAAACGATTTTGGCGGCTCAAGGGGAACTTGAAAGAAAGCAGAATCAAAGACAGGTTATTCAGAAACATAAAGCACGTCTCGAGAATGGCTACTGGTCCTTTGTTCCTCCAGTTGGATACTGCATGACTAGACACCCTCTACATGGCAAAATTTTGACTACAGTTAAAGAAGAGGCTGATGTGGTAAAAGAAGCTTTAGAGGGGTTTGCTTTCGGTAGATTTGAGAATCAAGTTGAGGTCCAAAACTTCTTACAGTCAAAAAAGTTTCGTGGACTTGAGGAGTTTACTCTCGACTCAGTAAAGAAACTTCTGACAAGACCTCTCTATGCTGGATATGTGGAGTATAAGCCGTGGGATGTATCTAGAAGAATCGGACACCATGAGCCGATAATAAGCTTAGATACTTTTGAGCGGATACAAGACAAGCTTAGTGAAAAGATTAAGGTATATGCAAGAAAAGATAACAGTAAAGAATTTCCACTAAGGGGATTTGTATTATGTTCAGATTGTAAGTATCCGCTAACAGCAAGTTGGACCACAGGAAGAAGTGCTAAGCACCCATACTACCACTGCAAAACTGTAGGATGTGCACTGAAAGGAAAGAGTATAAAGAGAAAGCTTATGGAAGACGAATTTGAGGCTATCTTACGCTCTATAAAGCCCAAGGAGAGGACTCTAGCGCTTACTAAGGAGATTCTTCTTGATGTGTGGAATAAGAGGGTTTCTGAAGTTGATAGCATCAAGAGAAGTCATGAGAATAGTTTGGATGAGGTCCGTGCTAAGATTCGGAATTTTCTTGATAGGCTTTCAAAAACAGATAATGAAAACCTTGTAAGGGCGTATGAGAAAGAAGTAGAGAGTCTCACTAATGAGGAGCAGATTCTTGAAAATCAGGTGGCAGTCATGAGAAGTAGAAGACCAGACTTTGGAACCGCTCTTGATGTTACCTTTAACTTTCTCAAAAGTCCTTATACTTACTGGATGAAAGATGATTTAAAAGCAAAACACCTAGTTTTGAAACTGGTGTTTGCTGACAGAATTGTCTATGACAGAAATAGTGGACTTGGAACCGCTAAATTGTCTTTACCACTAAGGGTTTTTGAGTTGTCGGAGCATGGTAGCTCCCTTGATGTGGACCCTAGGAGAATCGAACTCCTCACCTCCGGAGTGCAAAACCGGCGCTCTACCATATGAGCTAAGGGCCCTTATTGTGTTGTATCTGTGCACAGAACTCTTAGCTTGTATGACATATGCCGATTTTGCAAAACCGTCGGCAGTATTTTTCTCGGCTTAACGCCTCATGCCATATGAACTAAGGGCCCTATTATTTTTTTACCTACTATTTCTCTCGTTTTCTGTATTTTGCCTTTTTTGCGCCGGTTTTTAAAGCCGGGTCTACCATATTGCGTCGAAAGCCTGCTGGCTGTTCGACATCTTCGCGGCCGAGCCGTCTTGAGCTAAGGGGCTGTCTACAAACACGAATGTGCATATAATACTACCATATTTTTGTAAACAGTAAAAGGGGATGATTGGGCAACCTATTCCTTTGTTCTTCCGCGAGAGTACTCTATACTTTTAGGTATGAAACTATTTAGCAGTATTGATTATATTTTTGATAAGATGGAGGACCATGTCCGTGCACGATTATCACGACATCCATTTATATACACGTTTATTGGTGGAACGGGGGTAGTGCTTTTCTGGAGAGGGGTTTGGCACACTGCAGATATCATTGAACATAATTCTAGGTTGGGCGGATACATATTTTCACCTTTTGGAAGTATCGTACTTGCTGTGGCTATCCTTCTTTCGACTGGACTATTTGTATCAGTGTTTATTGGAGATGCAATTATCATGTCAGGAATTAAGAATGATAAAAAATTAATTGAAAAAACAATTGAGGATATAGATGCAGAAAGAGTGGATATTGAAAAAGTACTTGTTGCGATTGTGGATATGAAAAAAGAGCTAGATGTGTTGGAGCAAAAAGCTCGTGTCAGGTGTGATCAAGGGTAATATGTGATACAGTAGAAACTATGAATAACGACACTGAACAAAATACAACAAAAGACCTTCAAACAGAATCATTGGGTGCTGTTAGTAGTGATATTGTCACAACAGAGCTGAGTGTGGATATTGCAGAAGTTCTACCATCAACTGACGTTCATGTCCAAGTTGAAGATATTAAAGAATAGTAAAGTCTGTGGTTCAATTTAGTGCCACATCCTTGTACCGTACGTGTCTTCTGCGAATTTGTGGTTCACATCACGGTGGGCCATTTCGTCAGTAATAGTTGCTTTGATGACGTCGACTAGCATCGCATCCTCCTTAAGATTCCAATATTTTTTTGCAAGTTGAGTAGCTACAACATTTTCATGTTTGCCACTATGGACTAGTTCTAAGTAGTGTTCATAACTATGAATCGCTTCTTCCTCAAAGTATCCAACAACTCGATGGGCTGTTTTTGGAGACAGAAGATAGAGTACTGAAAAAAGAATAGAAAAAAAGAATTGTATAATTAAAATCATAAAACGTTCAAAAAGAGTTGGCTTGGCAATTTCGCTGTAAATAAGGAGATGCATGCGTTCGTTTTCAGCTTCATCTAGAAGTGTCTTTATCCAGTTGTGATCATCACGGATAAAACGTAAAGATTTAAGGTGTTGGAAAAAGCCACCAATTAATCCAGGTACCGCAGCGATGGTTTCAAGAACAATTGCACGATGACCGTACCTTTCTTTGAATAAAAAGTCAGCACTCTCCGCCATAAGATGAACTACAAATTTTGCAATCTTGTCACGCATATCTTTTGGAGTATGTCTGTAATCTTCGTTGTGGAGTTTAATATGAGGTTCAACAGATTCAAGTTGTTGGAACATTATACTGTTGTGCTCTTCTGTCATATTGCAATAGTATATCCTGTTTTCTTGCTCTTTCAATATACTGTATAACCATGGTAAAATAAGGAGTATGTTAGATATAAAATTCATCCGTGAAAATAGTGAACTTATTACACTCGCCGCCACAAAGAAGCGAATTACTTTTAATGTGCAAGATTTACTTGATTTAGACGAGAAACGTCTAGCTTTATTAAGGACTGTTGAAGAGCTTCGGTCACAACAAAACGCTGCGAGTGATTCAATAACTAAGGCGTCTGCACTGGAGCGAGCAGACCTTATTGAAAAAATGAAGGTAGTAAAAGATGGGCTTAAAGCTAAAGAAGAAGAGTTGGAACAGATAATGAAATCATGGAGAACACTCATGCTCGCTGTCCCGAACATTCCAGATATGTCAGTGCCAGATGGCACAAGTGATGCAGATAATGTTGAAGTTAGAAAGTGGGGAGATATTCCAACATTTTCTTTTACACCACTTGATCATATTGAACTCATGGAAAAAAGTGACATGGTTGATTTTGAACGAGGAACAAAGACTGCAGGCTTCCGAGGTTATTTCCTTAAAAATGATGGAGCAATGCTTGAGCTTGCTATCTGGCAGTATGTTATGCAAAAGTGGCAAGGAAAAGGATTTACTCCGATGCTTGTGCCATCACTTGTAAAACGTGAAGCGCTCCTAGGTACTGGATATCTTCCGCAAGGAGAAGATGACTTATATAAAGATGGAAACGATTATTTGGCTGGAACAGGAGAAGTTGCGACTATGTTCTATCATAGTGATGAAGTATTAGACGGAGCAACACTTCCGCGTAAATATATTGTTTGGAGTCCTTGCTTTCGAAAAGAAGCCGGAAGTCATGGTAAGGATGTAAAAGGACTTGTACGAGTGCACGAATTTTATAAGTGTGAGCAAGTAGTCATTTGTGAAGCGTCCCACGAAACTTCTGTTAAGTATCATGAAGAAATAGCACGGAACGCAGAAGAAATGATGGAAGAACTCGGTATTCCGTATCATACCGTTGTTAACTGTGGCGGAGACTTGGGTCAAGGGCAAGTGAAGAAGTACGATATAGAGGCATGGCTTCCAGCACAGGAGAAATATCGAGAGACTCATTCTGCGAGTTATTTTCATGATTTTCAAACACGAAGATTAAATATTAGATACAAAGATGCACAAGGTAAAATGGAGTATACTCATTCACTCAATAACACGGCAGCGGCAACACCGAGACTGCTCATCGCAATTATTGAAAACTACCAACAAGCAGACGGAACCATTAAGATTCCTGAAGTTCTTGTACCATTTATGGGAGGGAAGACTGTTATAGGTAAATCTTTCCGCTCGTAACCTATGAAGATAAAAAGAAGAACACTTGCACTTCTTATTCGTAGGTCTATACAAGTCGCTAGTATTAGTCTCGTTATCGGGTTGTATTATTTTTACTTTCACACATCTTTTTTTACGATTACCTCATATGAGATTAATGGAATAGATGAGGAATCAAGAATAGTTATAGATGGAAAACTACAAGAATTACGAAACAAAAAGGCGTATGCGGTACTTCCACTAGATAAAATATTCACATATGATGAAGAACTAATAACTTCGATAATTGTCGACACTATTCCAGAAACTGCAGCAGTGCAAACAAGACCGTCGGGATTACATACTTTAAAGGTCTCCGTTACGCTACTTAAGCCAATGTTTCGTGTAAGTAATTCGCAAGCTGTTTCTGCAGACGGATTTATTTTTAGTACGAAATACAAAATAACTCAGTTTCCTAGAATTACAATTGCCTCGTCCTCTGTTGTGATGATTAAAAAAGACGGTATTGTTTTTTCACAATTACAAGCCGGGGATATCGATGCTAATAAAAATTTTCTTAGGGATTTAAGTTCGATAGTTGCTAAAATTAGTAGCATTATATTTCCTATTTCTGCGGTTACTGTTGAGTCTACAGGGGATGTGCTTTGTTTTAATGCAAGTGGAACAAGTAAAGTTATCTTTTTGAAAGATACTGATAAGAAAAAAGTTTGGTCAACTCTCGTGAGTGCCATAGATACAGATCCGCTTAAGTCTAAGCTTGAAAAAAATAAAGAGGGACTGGAATATTTAGATGCTCGGTACGGTAATAAAGTTTTTTATAGGTTTAATGACATGACATTTCAAAATGGAAGTGTCAATGGTATACTAGGGAACCATGCAACAAGTACTCAAGAAGCTACGTCTTCTATTCCTCAGTAAATACACTCACCAACACTCGAAAGTTCACACGACGCCAGTTCGTGGTTTTTGGCAAGATATTATTGATCAAAAACTTTCACATGGCGAAACTATTACTGTTGTCGCCCCTATGGCAGATGTAACTGATATTGCTTTTCGAACACTTATTTCAAAATATTCTAAACCTCATGGACCCGATGTTATGTGGACAGAGTTCGTCTCAGCTGATGGTCTTAATAGTCCAGGGAGGGAGGTTCTTAAACGTGATTTAGAGTTTACAGACATTGAGCGTCCGATTGTTGCACAACTCTTTACCTCAACTCCAGAAAATATGCGAAAAGCTGCAGCCCTTTGTAAAGAATTAGGGTTCGATGGAATTGATATCAATATGGGGTGTCCAGATAAGAGTATCGAGAAACAAGGAGCAGGTGCTGCTCATATCAAGGACTGGAGACGAGCACAAGAAGTCATACGCGCTGCTCAAGAGGGAGCAGGAGGTTTGCCGGTATCAGTAAAAACAAGAATTGGGTACAACAAGGTTGAGTTAGAGGAATGGCTACCAAAAATTCTCGAGTGCAATATTCCAGCACTTACCGTGCACCTTAGAACTCGAAAAGAAATGTCACTGGTGGATGCTCACTGGGATATGATGCCAGAGATAGTAGAGCTTGTTCGAGAAATAACAGGGGAGGTACAAGACGGTGGAACCATCATCTTAGGAAATGGTGATGTAAAGTCAGTAACACAAGGAAAGCAGTTAGCACATGAGACTGGATGTGATGGTGTTATGGTTGGACGAGGAATATTTGGGACTCCATGGTTTTTTAATGAAGAGGTGCACAATGCAGGAAAGAGTGTTAAAGAGAGGTTGGAAATTTGCGTGGAGCACACAAAATTATATGAAGAAAAACTTGGAGATATAAAAAGTTTCGCAATCATGAAGAAGCATTTTAAGGCATATGTTAACGGATTTGACGGAGCAAAAGAGCTTAGAGTTGAGTTGATGGAGTGTTCAAATAGTGCTGATGTAGAAGAAAGGATAACTCATTTTCTAAACACGTCTGTAGCGCTATAGCTTGTACTGGTCTGTGATATAATTGAGATATGACAGAACAACATCTTGCTCTCTATCGAAAATACCGCCCACAAACTTTTAGCGATGTTGTTGGACAAGAACAGCTTGTTACTCTTTTAGAGAGCGCTATTAAACATAAGAAAATATCACACGCATACCTTTTTTGTGGAGGACGTGGGACAGGTAAGACAACAGTTGCTAGAATTTTCGCGCATGATATCGGATGTAACCCAGAAGATATTATTGAGATAGATGCAGCATCAAACCGCGGAATTGATGAGATCAGAGAACTACGAGATGCCGTCCGTACTTCTCCTTTTTCGAGCGTCTATAAAGTATATATAATTGATGAAGTTCACATGCTCACCAAAGAAGCGGCGAACGCGCTCCTTAAGACACTTGAAGAACCGCCATCTCATGTTATTTTTATACTTGCTACAACTGATCCTGAAAAACTTCCAGCAACAATTATTTCTAGGTGTCAGAAGGTTGTGTTTCATTCTCCTAGTATTATGACGCTTGCTCATAGATTGATGTATGTAGCTGGAGAAGAAGGGAAGACATTAGGGGAGGACTCAGCGCTCCTCATTGCTCGTCATGGTAAGGGTTCATATCGGGACGCGCTCGGGATACTCGAACAAGTGCTTACTGTTTCAGGTAAAGTTATTAAGTTTGAGGATACAATTAGATACCTTGGAACACCTCAAAAAAGCGCACTCGTACATTTACTTACTGCATATTGTGTGCAGGATGAAAAAAAGATAGTCGATACATGTATCATTCTTCAAAAAAATAATAGCTCAGCACTTCGGACCTATGATGAGTATCTTGACCTTGTTAGAACAGCACTTCTTATTCGTGTCGGTGAATTTACCACAGAAGATGAAGAGTTGCTAGTGGTGTCAAAAGAATATCCTAAAATGATTAGTTCTAAGTATATTCTTTCACTTCTTGAACAACGACATTTGTTAGAAGTTTCTGAATCTCATTCATGGACAGCGTTTATTGCTGTTCTCTTATCTAGAGGTTCTTAATAACTATATTCCGTTATATAGCGTATATATTAATTTGGTAAAATGAAAAAAGACGTAGCAGCTGTGAATACCCAACAAGCAGTAGAGATGGCGCCACTTAGGAAGAGTGGTGCTTTTTGTTTGAAAGTAAGAGAATCAAATCTTGAAGTGATTGCTATCTTTTGTAAATAACCTATAGCAAAACTATTAAGGATGAGTGTCATCACAAAACCCATTTTTACATAAAACTGAACTCGAGAAAGTAAAAAATCACGCATAGGCCAAAAGAGAAAAACCCCTGTCAAAATCATCAGAAGAAGTCCGACCCATACACGGTAGTGATATTTGGTCACTTCTTTACTATCAAGTGTTTGTGAGCGACCTTGAATCCACCGTAAACCCATGTGGTCAGCACGTAGAATATTCCAAGCAGTAAAACTAAGCACTAAGAGATGTAGAGGGAGTAGTAATGTGCTCATAAATAATATAATTAAGAAATAATTCCTATTTTGAATCGAGCAAGTATAGTCATAAACTTTTTACCACCATGATGTTGATTCATAAACATCTCTGTACCGTCTATACCACACATAGAAAGAATTTTACCTTTTCCACCTGGGTGTAGATTTACCCATGCAGTAAGATCGTATACAGATCCATCAATAATAGAGTAACAGCTCTCAGCATTATTGTGCGATGAAATATCTACTACGGTAAATGATTTAATTTCCCCTGAGGTTTCTCCAGTTGTAGCATTTGTCGTACCAGTTCCGGAAACATATTCATTTGGGCTATATTTAGCAAACGTGTGGTACCCCCAAAAACTAGCTCCAACAAGCAAGAGTGCAGTAACGACGATCCCAGTATGCAATTTCTTGTTCATATAGATTATTACAAGTATATAGTAATTTTATTTCATTTTAAGCATTCGTATACCCATCCATGCATAAAAAATACATATTCCGCCAACAATAAAAGGAGTACTTAATCCAAGTAATCCACTGATAACACCGCCGAATAATGGTACAAGTCCTTGGGAGAGAGCAGATAAAGAGCCGTTAATACCAAGTGCTACTCCTTGTTTTTCTTTTGGCACAGAAGAACTAAGTAATGCTGTTAGATTTGCCATAGAAAGTCCTTGTGGAATTGCAATAAATGGCAAAAGGATATATTGAAGAAAAAGTGATGGCATAAATGGTGTAAGCGCTGTGGAGAATGCTACAACAATCATCGAAATTCTAAGTACTCGTAATGGGGTTCCATATTTCGAAACTATTCGTAGGATTACCATTTGAGTAATCACAATCCAAATTCCAATCGCAGCAAAATAATTACCAAGAGATGCTTCACTTAAGTTATATTTATGTACTAAGTAAAGTCCAGAAAAAGAAGTAAAAAATGCAAATCCTGCGAAGTAAAAAAAGTTAGCTTTGTAGATATGAGAAGCATTTTCGTCTGTAAAAGCAATTCTAATGTTATTAAAAGCTTTCATCAGGCTTAGTTTTTTAGGTTTTGAGCGATTGTTTATGTGGGTTTCAGGTAAGAATAGATAAACTGAGATCATGTTGATTACCCCAAGAACACTCGCTACCCAAAATGGTGCAGCTGCGGAACCAAAAAAATGTGCAATATAACCACCAAGAGCTGGACCAACCACAAACCCAATTCCAAATGCTGCACCAATGAGTCCAAAGTTTTTTGCTCTATTTTCTGGTGTTGAAATATCTGCAATGGATGCTTGTGCGATACTAAAATTTGCAGATGCTATTCCTCCAATAAGTCGACTTACAAGAATGAGAGTTAGTGACCCCGTTACAATACCAATACCAAAAACACACTGTGAAAATGCGAGCACACTAACACCAAGAAAAAGTAATTTTTTACGCCCATATATATCAGAAAGTTCTCCTAAAATTGGAGCTGCAAAAAATTGCACAAGTCCAAAGAGTGCGATAGTTAACCCCGCCAAGAAATACCAATATTTCTGTGCTATTCCTTCAAGAAGAAAAGAAGGGGATGTTGGATCTGTAAAGATGATTGGAATAATTGGAATAATCATTCCAATACCAATCATGTCAATAACGAGAGTGAAAAATAGTACCGATAACGCTTTTCGTTCCATAAATATTTCGCAAATAGTGAAGTAAGAATCTAGTATATCACGCAGATTTTTTGCCTCTTTTGAGATTTTTTTGTCCACTTGTGATTACGAGAGAAAAAGGTATCATGACTTCATATGAAACATCATAAATATATCTTTGTTATTGGAGGGGTGATGTCTGGAGTTGGAAAAGGAATTACAACTTCATCGCTTGGAACACTTTTACAAGCAAAAGGATATAACGTTTCAATAGCAAAAGCTGACCCATATTTAAATGTTGATGCAGGTACTATGAACCCCACTGAACACGGTGAGGTTTTTGTTTTAGATAGTGGGCTTGAGACTGACCAAGATATGGGAAACTACGAGCGCTTCCTTAATCGAAGTCTTGAAGATGTTAATTACATGACCTCTGGCATGGTGTACCAGACAGTTATTGAACGAGAAAGAAATCTTGGATATAAAGGAAAGTGTGTGGAGGCAATTCCTCATATTCGCGATGAAATTACGAAGCGTATTAAAGATGCTGGTGCAAAAAGTAAATCAGATATTTCTATAATAGAAATAGGGGGGACGGTTGGGGATTATCAAAATATTATGTTTATCGAGGCTGCACGTGTGCTTCGATTGGAGAATCCAGAAGATGTGGTTTTTATTCTAGTTTCTTACTTACCTGTACCTTCAACATTAGGTGAGATGAAGTCAAAGCCAACACAAAATGCCGTCCGACAACTTAATTCCTATGGTATAAACCCAGACTTTATAGTTGCACGTAGTCATGTTATTTTGGATGATAAAAGAAAAGAAAAGATAGCAATATCGTGCAATGTTCCTGCTTCTAGAATTATTTCAGCACCAGATATAGAAAGTATTTATGATGTGCCTGGAAATTTTGAAAGAGACAGCTTTACGACGATGATTGAGAAGTGTCTGCACCTTGCGCCAAAGAAAACAAATTTAACTGACTGGAAAGGTTTTGTTGCTACCAGGAAGGGTGCAAAAAAAGAAGTTGTCATAGCTGTTGTTGGAAAGTACTTTGATACAGGGGATTTTGTTTTGTCAGATGCCTATGTTTCTGTGATAGAGGCATTAAAATTTTCAGCGTATAAGGAAGGAAGAAAGCCAAAAATTATATGGCTTAATTCAAAATCTTTCGAAGGGGATGTGGCGTATGTTGCAAAAAAATGTGATGAATCATTTAATGGGGTGGATGGGATTTTAGTTCCAGGAGGATTTGGGGAAAGTGGTATCGAAGGGAAAATTGCAGTCATTAAGTATGCACGTATTAACAAAATTCCATATTTTGGTTTGTGTTATGGGATGCAACTTCTTGTTATTGAATATGCAAGAAATGTACTTCAGTTAGATGGCGCTCATACAACTGAGATACAAAAAAATGCACCCCATAAAGTTATTGATATTATGGAAGACCAAAAAAAACTTATCAAAGCTGGGAAGTACGGAGGTTCAATGAGATTGGGGGCATATCCTTGTGTAGTAAAACAAAAGACATTAGCTTTTGAAGCATACAACGCGCAGAAGTGGGGGAGGTTTACAAAGGATACATATACTATTTCTGAACGTCATCGCCATCGCTTTGAAGTTAATAATGCATATGTGAAGCAATTGGAAGCACAAGGGTTACTTTTTTCAGGAACTTCTCCAAATGGAGTACTTATGGAAATAGCTGAACTTCCCAAAAAAGTACATCCATTTTTTATCGGAACTCAGTTTCATCCAGAGTTTTTAGCTCGACCACTTTCTCCACATCCATTATTCACTGCATTTATTAAAGCCTCAATAAAATCAAAAAGATAGCATTTTCTGATAAACTGACAGTATGGGTATTCCTAAGTTACTAAAAGAAAATGCTAAACATATAAACACACTGATGTTTGTTGGTGGTTTTATTGTTGACTTAGTTATTTTGCCAGATGCAGGGCATGTATTAACAATCTGGATTGGGCTTATCTATCTTGGTATTGTTGCAACTTCGATCGCACTTCGAGAAGTTGTCATCTCAAGGAATACGGCATCTGTGGGGGAACGAAGAATGTTCTCTCTGTTAACATTTTCAATTGCATTTTTTTCAGGGTCAGCTTTGTCTTTCGTCTGTGTCTACGCTCTTCGCAGCGCAATATTCGCGGTATCATGGCCGCTACTTATATTGCTTCTTGTTTGTGTTTTAGCAAACGAGTTAGTCTCTTCACATCATTATAGATTTAGCCTTGATGTTGGTGTATTTTTAATTGCATTACTCTTTTTCCTTATTTTTAACCTACCAGTTTTACTCAAAGTACAAAACGATGTTACTTTTTTGGCTAGTGTTGCTATCACTATTGTGATTTCATTATGTTATATATATATTCTTTCTTTTACTTCAGAATCTGCAGAAGAAGAAGCTCCACGAGCGTACGCACTAGCTTTCGGTATCCCTATGTTTATAGGAATGCTTTATTTTTTAAACGTAATACCTGCCGTACCTCTTGCTCTAGCTGATGGTGGGGTGTATCACAAGGTTGTGCGAAGTGAGTCAGGGGCATTTACTGGTCAGTTAGAAGAAGATTCTCGGTTCTTTTCATATTTCCGCACACCTGTGTATCATTTATCGCCAGCTGAAAATGGAGTGTATTTTTTTAGTGCGGTAGAAGCTCCTACAGAGCTGTCTGCCCCAATTAGCCATGTATGGGAATATTTTGACCCAGAGACACGGAAATGGAACGAAAGGGCAGTAATTGCCTTTACTCTAGCTGGGGGGAGAGAAGACGGTTATAGGGCTTATTCCCAAAAAGAAAATGTACAAGAAGGGTTATGGAGAGTGACGGTAAAAGTTGATGATAAACGAATTGTTGGACGGATTAAATTTATGATTGTCCAAGGAGAAAGCGTAAATCTTATTCAAAGAAAATTATAAATTAATTTCCATCCCGTGAGATTGATGCGGATGACCGCTCAAGTGTGGTTGCTCTTCTGATGAACTGTTCATTCCCATGAGGTATTACCGAGACATGTTGTGCATCAGATATTGCTTCAGCGATTGCTAGCTGATTTTCTTCTGAAGTTATCCACGATGATCCAAAACGGTTGAGGTTTATTAACCTTGAATACCCTCGGAGTGTCTTCTCTCCATTTCTAACCAAAAAATATTCATGAAAGTATGACATAGCAAGTTCACGTATCGTTCTATAAACAGGGTCTCTCCACCCTAGGACGGCATGATTTGTTTTGCTGATAGCTCCAAAGTGTCCATTTTCTTTAAATATTGTTATTACATGGTCGTAGTCGTTATCAGTTACTTTGAGACTGATAATCAGGGGTCTTCTCTTTTGAGTTTGTAATGCTGCACAGGCAAGGAAAGCTCCTTCTAGACAGTGTGCTTTTTTGTTACGAATTACTTGATATGCGGATCTACACGTTTCTCCACCTTCCTCATGATTAAAAGGAATTGATTCAAGATATTTTTGAATTTTCTCGGGTGTATCTAATTGTTGTAAAAAAGTTTTTTCCATGAAATTAGTAGATATTTTATCGTGGACAAACATTGAAAAGTTCTTGTAAGTCATCTTCTCCAAGAACAGTAGTTGTTGCGCTATTAACTGCATACATGATTGAGCTCATACTCTCGGTATGGTTTATACCAAGCACATGACCAAGCTCATGAGCTATAACTCTACGTAATTTAAATAAGTCATTGTACTGATAGATATCAATGGTGTTTGTGGAAGGAGAGAAGCGACCTTCTGTGAATTTTTTTGCACCCAACGAATTACTTCTCTCGATGAGGCTGTTAATATATGCAACGAGTTCGTTATATCTATTTACTTTCGTATTAATATTTTCCATATATGCGAGAAGAACATCTTTTCTTGCTGCAAGATCAGTAGATATTATTTTTAAAGCTTGAAGCTCCTGGTTCATTTGATTATAGATATCAGCTGGAGCGCCACCTTGTTTATTGTACATTTCGACTTTGTCAGCGTATATTTTGTATCTTGTATTAAATAGATCGACATCCTTCGTTAGCTGCTCGCCGTCTCCTATGTAAATGTCCTTTTCTTGTTCATAGGTAACTCGAATTGCAGTTGCAGCCATTTTTGAGTTTTCAATTTCAAGAGCAAGATTGTTTACATCAACTGTTCTAGCTTGTCGTTCGTCATAAATTAGATTAATGATAAGTGGGCCTTTCTCGTTATAGACAAAAAGAGTTTTATCTAGAGCATTACCCCAGAGGGATGAAGCAGCGTCAATTTCTTCGATAAATTTTGCTCTAGATATTCCAAAGTTTTCATCAAATCTTCCTATCGTATAGCCCATCGTCATTTTACAAGGTGAAATACTTGGTCGATATGACTCAACAGTGTCTGACTGGCCTTCCTGCATTGTTACGTAGATTCCTTTTTTAGGTATTTCTTTAACCACAGGAGTCTCTGGAAGAGGAAGGGGCTTACTCTCTGCGACAGGGTTTTCTTTTATTACGGGCTCATTATGAGACTCCTGTGCCAGTGCTTGAGTGGTAGTAGCTCGAAGGATTGGCTCAATTAAATCACCTCGAATGTATGTAGTTGCACGAGTGATAGTCTTTTTAGGAGAAGGAATGTCAAAATCTCCACCTGTCAGTATCAGTCCTAAAATTAAAACCAACCCAATGGAACTTATAGCTTTGAAAATCGTAGCAAACATAAGAATAAGTCATTACATTTTAGCATATTCTAAGGAATGGTATTTACTCAAGATGCGTACTATTTATTGTTGTGATGATTGTGTAGAAGTCGAAAATGGAGTTGTTGTACCTTTTGTGAAGGTGGTAGAGTATAGTCCATTTTTTTCATTAAGTGTATAGATGACACTTCGTGTAGGTCCCGTAGGAGAATCGTTGGTATCAGTCGGCATATACGTTGGGAATGTTCGAACGAGTGTGTTGTTAAGAACAGTGAAACTGTCATGCCCCATGTATCCTTCAAATAGTGAGCCCTTTTTTGAGTCATCTTCAGTCATTTCTGGGATTGTGATTGGGATCAACATAGTATTGCTTGCTGTTGTGAACAAAAATACCTCACCAAAACTTCCCGAACCTTGTGCCATGGTTGTTATAATCATCTCTTCAAATGAGTCTGCGTTTAAATCAGCGTAGAACGTATTTGTGAGTTTGTTCGTTTCAAGGATAACAGGAGTGTTGGTAGCAAAACCTTCTGTAGTAATCGTGAGAGTACTTAGACTTTGGCCTATAGGATTAGTTTCCCTGAGAGTAATTTTCTTACCAGATTTAGTTGTATAGATATTTGTATCACTAGCTATTATTTCTGTAGTTGTTGCTTGTTCGTTTACAACAGGACTAACAGGTACTTCTGGAGTTTTTTCACTATTAAGTATGTAGTACATCGTATACCCAAGTAACCCAACTGCGATAATACACAGAATTATATAAATATTTCTTTTCATTACTGTGAATTAACGGTAGTAGTAGCTGCAACAGAAGCTTGTACTTTAAATGATGCTTTTAAATCTTTTTTTGCTTGCTCAACGCTTGTTTTAAATTCACTTTCGATTTTTTTCAGCTCAGCCTTTCTGGCTTCAATTTTAGAAGTCGGCACTTCATTTTGAAGGGATCTCATATTAATTCTATATGTTAACTGTGCCTTTTGAATTGAATCTCGTAGATTTGTTCGAACAGTATCACCAGATACGTTGTTTGAACAATCTGTAGTTGCTTTTGCCTTTGCTTTTTCTATGTCACTTTTTAGAGTGGCAAGTGCTTTTTCTGCTAATGTTCTTCTTTGGGCTATCATAGTGTCCACGTCAGTTCGATGAGTAAGTAAAACTTTATCAATTGCACTCTTTCTTACAGCAATTGCTTTGTCAATAGATACTGTGAAAGCTACAACTGCAGCTTTTTGTGCATCTGTTGTTGCTCGTTTTGTGAGTTCTTCAAGTTGATCTTTTCTTTTTGTAGTGTTATCTTCACGACGTTCATCAATTGAAGATCTTTTTTCCTCACGCTTCTCATCTTTCTTTTCTCCGTTCTCAACCCTTTTTTCTCCCGAAGTTACAGCACCATTTCCAATATTTACAACTATCTTATCCATCTGTGCACAGAAACCAAGTTCTTTAGTTGTTGAAGCAGCACGAAGACGTGCTGAAGAAGACGCGTTAACCCTTAGCTCTTGACGCATCTCCTTCTTTTCTTCTGTTGGTCGTTTTGTCGATGTTGCATCATTAAGATATAGTACTGGGCGAGGTCTTATATTTTCGTTTACTTGAACACGAACCTCTCCTTCAACAGCAAATGCAAAGGTTGGAATGAGAAGAGAACTGATCGCTAGTGTTGAGAATATTTTTTTCATAAGGATGTATGTTAGAAGTTAGTACTAATTGAAGGCTCTTCTTCTTGTGGAATACTCGTTTGGAGAGACGCTTCTGCGGCTGCTGTAATATCCGCTGACTGTCCATCAACAAGGTAGTCAATAATTGCATCATTTGAAGCATTCTTCGTTGGTTCAGGTGTTACCCCAGGTTGTACTTGCTCGTTTTTAGAAGTACTAACAGGAGAAGTTGTTGTCATTTTTGTAGACTGTTGTGACATTGCAAAATACACAGCACCTCCGATAATGATAACTCCTACAAGACTTAGAATGATATTTTTTGTTGACATACGAATTAATAGTTTAGGGCGTACATATAGTATATCCTTTCTCAGGGAAATTGATACGTAGTACTACACAGTCAGCAAGATCTTGTTAAATAAGAAGTGAATTTATTCCAATACAAATAAACACAAATATAATAAGTAAAACACCATACATAATATGAAGTAGATGTTGTGTTCGTGTCTCTATAAAAATCATGAGACATAAAGCAAAAATAAGAATAACAGCAAGGGTTACATAGGCGTTATATATATAGTGGGTTGTATTAAAAAATATTTTTTCAAACAAAGAAGCATTTTTTTCAAAATGAGTAGGGGAAGATAAGGAGGGGGTATCTTGAGGTTCTTGTTTTCCAAATAATTGCACAATAAAAAGTACTTTTTTATTGTTAACGGTACTTGGAACGGTTGCAATTCCTATGTCTTCATACCTCTTATCCAAAATATTGTCTCTATGTTTTGGGGACTCCATCCATGCTTTTTCAACATCAGTTGAATTCCTAAAATTTATGGCTAAGTTTTCTCCTGCAAATAAGTATGAGTAATTAACTGCCTCAAACCAATGCCAAGGAGATGTCCCGTCTGGAGCAAAGTGTGAAAAGTATTGCCTTGTAGACATATCTTCTCCTTTTAAGGTAGCTGCCTGTGTCAGTTCTGTGCTGTAAAGTAGTGGCGGGAGATTATTTTTTTTACGTGTCTGATTGGTTAAATCAACAAGAACTGAAGATACTGCAGAAGATCCAAAGCTGGTTGTTCTTATTACTATGTACACAGTAAATGAAGTAAGTAAAAGGAAGATGCTCCCAATGAGGAGTGTTAGAATGACATGTTCTCTGAAAAAATGAGGCTTATATTCATTCCCGTGGTGTGGTATAAACGTGTGCTTAAGAAGCGAAATTATTTTTCTGCGAGCCATGCACTGAGTATAGTAAATGAATACTAAAAAACAAATGATTAAAGTATTTTTCCAAATGCTTTAAGTTCATTTTGAAGATATTTATAATCGGGAATTGTTTTTTCAACTAACTTCCAAAATCGAGAAGAATGGTTGAATTCTTGTAAATGACAGAGCTCATGCGTAACAATATATGTTAGGAGATTTTCTGGAAGGAAAACAATTTTGTAGTTAAAGTTAAGATTGCCTTTTTTAGAGCAACTTCCCCAAAGTGTTTTGTGATTCTTGATACGAATTGTCCCATACGAGAAGTTGTACAGAGTGTTTACTTTGATAATGGTTTGTTCTGCAAGTATACGGGCCTCATCTTTTTTGAGTTGAAATATTTTTGTTGAATTAGTATGTGCAGGTTGATTCGGAAGTGACTTAAAGTACTCTAATTTTTTCTGTATCCAAAGTTCTTTTGACCTAATAAAATTTTCTGCGGTATTTTTTGGCGCGTAGAGTGGCACGGTGACAGAAAAACCTCCTTTTCTATGGATGGTAATTCTTACATGTTTTGCTTGAGAACTAGTAATGTATGAATATTCTAAATCTTTATTATTAATAACAGTAGATCTTATTTCTTTACTAGTTCTTTTTTTACCGGTATTCCATTTAAAAACACTAGTTAACATTATTTTTTGATAACAAGAGTTAAGCGGATCTGATTAAATTGTTCAAGTAGACTTGCTTTATCAAATCGTTTAATTGAGCCTGTAGGGTAGTTCTCAAAGACACCGTAATGAATAAAATAACGAACCCCGTAGCATGTATTTTTGTTTTGCTGTGCGTAGACTGTTTCTTCATATCGGTTTCCTGCCGCCGCTCCAGTTGAAGACGCTACCGTGTAGGTTAAGCCTTTTTCTGTAAATTGTGTAACAGCGGGTTTTCCTTCAAGAAACATGTCAGCTGAGCATTTTTTAGCATTGTCTATATGTTCAATACTAAGATAACTGTCTTTTGCAAGATTAGTTCCAGTTACTAAAGAGGAAGGGATTGTGAATTGCACACCTAGAATAGTTTCACCAGGAATTAATCCGTAAGAATGTGCCTCGTCTACTAGATAACTATCAGTTCTTGAAAGTTGAGGGGCTAGTGTGAATCTTGGTAAAATGATTGAGAATTTTTGGTTGTCGTATAAAAATTTCTTGATACTTGTTGATTCAGGTGTTTTTTTTGTTCCTTCTTCACAGTCAACAAATGAACCAACTTTATCATTTTCTAAAACAATAGCACTTGTTCCTTTACTCCAAAATACAAATGTTTCATCCTCATTTGCATATCGGACACCACTTGCTGATATCGTTTGGGTTAAGTGTAAGCTCCTGCCGTCGCTAAGAGTTATATCGACCGAACCTCCTGGGAGCTTGGGCTTATTCGTGGAAGAAGATTCTTCTTGGATGGGTATATAGAATTTAGCACCAATTAGTTTGTTATCCTTACACACATAGGTTATATTTTTTGCGGTAAATTTTGGATCTTTTTCAAGTTCTAGATTGTACGCAACATACCCTAGAATTGCAATTATTACAACAAGAACCACTACTGCTATAACTGATGTTTTTCGCATAGTCTAAGTATACCAAATCCTTTACAAAGTGGAACCATCACACAGAGTGCGTTTTTGAGCCTTTGTTAACCTTTTTAGAGCTGCTTCTCTTTTACGTGCGATAGAATAAGTCTCGCACTCTTCATGGTATTGTAACTTCACGGGTCTCCTTATTTTTGTGTAATGGGCACCATTTTTTGAAGTATTATGTTCACGAACTCTCCGAATAAGGTCGTTGGTACTGCCGACGTATAAAGTTGTATCTGCGCACTCTAGGATATAAACGTAAAACATGTCTGTAGCATAGCACTTTTATACAATGGTATACTTTTTTTATGATACAAGATTTTTTCAAAAATAGTTCGTACGCATTTATTGTTGCAAAGTTTGCAACTGTATTCCAAGTAGCCATAACTTTACTCGTTTGTTTCTTCCTATCTTTAACTTACTTAGAAATTTTCTACCCACTCTTTTTTCTAAAAGTAGTTATTGCTGTAGATATTTTATTTGTAGTATTACACCTCATCTACAGAAAAATATATTTTGGTCCAAGGAGTCAACTCACTAGAACTGAAAGAGTTCTTGTTACATTTCACGCAGGGACATCATTAGTAGCAATTACAAGCACTGTTATCCTCATGAATTTGCATATGAGTGTTGCCGTGGAGTATATCTTTGGGACACTATTTTTTTGGGTAGCATCATTACTCTCAGGGATTATTTTTTTCTGGAAAAAGTACTATGCATCAACAAGTGTTCTTATTAACAATAATTAGTATTCAATCGTAATTGGGAAAGAGATTGAGGCATCCTTTTCAGGTAAACCAGATGGATTGTCATTTTTAAGAACAATAGTCGCTTTACCTATATATGATAGCGGTACTGTAATCGTTGCTTTAAATGGAACAAAGTCAGTTGTCATCCAGTCACTTTGTGCTTGTGCAGGTACACTCACAAGTACTTTCCCGTTAGCGTCAAGAATCACAACAGGGAATGATGCTTCAAAATACCATGTACCACGAGCTTTTCCAATAATACTAAATTCTTTTCCTGTGACAGCTCCTGGGAAAGGTAACTCAACGGTAATCATATCTGAAGTTGCATTCGTGTATGTTATTTTTTCCAAGGGTTTCTCTTCCTCTACTTGATTATTTGTCGATGTTGCTGTTACTGGACTTCGATCTTGAAAATAGACATTCATTTCAAGTGACACAAGCGCAGCAATAACGATTAATGTAAGTGAAGCCCAGATTATTATTTTTTTGTTCATAGTGGATGTATCATGAAGTTACTAAAGACATTATGTAGTTACTTTGTAAATTTAAATGTTTTAATTATTTTGTCACCAATTTTATAATAATTTTCTAGCTGAACATCAGTATATGCCAAAGACATTTTTTCATCTCTGTATGATGTTCCAGATTTTATTTGCTCAAGTACATAACAAGAATTATTATGGATTGTTCTGTAACTTTCCGCTTGTGTGTACTTCATCATCCCAGCATCTGAGCTTGAGAATTTTTTGAAAGTAGCCCCGTTAATGGTCACATTTGTAATTTTTTGATTTGGGTATCCTGCGTCTACAGCGTAACAGTCCTTAACGTTTGTGCTAACTCCTACACGAACCTCAGCAGTAAAGTAGAGTGGATAGGTTTGTTTCCCAGTTGAATATATTCCTTGGTCAATATTATGAATTGAAAAAGAAACAATAGGTTTTCCTTGGTTAGCTGGGCCAGCATTTAATCTCCAGTTATTTCCTATTTCATGGAATGTGGCAAAATTAAATAGTGGCTGAATGTAAGACGGGTATTGAATACTAAAACTATATGGTGAATTTGTATATGAGTAATAACCAGCAACAGTGCCACCTGAAGAAGTTAAAGGTTTCGAGCCGATTGGCTTTTGTGAGGGTGTGGTTGTACTTCCTGGGGTATTATCTGAAAGTGAGCTTGTGGCATTTAATAAAGCGGATTCCCTGTCTTCTTTGGCATGTTTTTGGCCAAAATAAACTGCACCAAAATTTACAATCATGACTAGTAAAAGAACTGCGACAATATAATGAGTATGTTTAGGCATATACTTTAGTATACTCCTAAAAACATATTTTAATTAACTTTTAATTAACCAATGAATTCGCAACAAGAGCAACAAGTAAAATCCCAATGAAATTAGCAATAAAGGCAATAGGGACGAACCATTTCATACTCATCTTCGAAAGACCAAGAAGTCCAATACCAACCTCATCAGGGAGAGGTGAGGCAATAATAACTGCGCCAACAAAAAAAGTTATCCATCTAAAAAATTTAAGATGATGCTTAAACATAAGCCTTGTGCCTTCAATTTGATGCTTCATGAGTTCCATTAAGTGTTCAGAAAGTCTATCTTTTATGAATCTAAAAATAATAAGATCCCCAACAAGAGCACCCAATGCTCCAACAAAAGAAACAACAAGGATTGGTTGTATTTGAGAAATTTCTGCAAGAGCTACAACAGATGGGGCTGTTGTAAAAATAGAGGTAAAAAACATCCCTGCAAAAAAACTACCAAGAAGTGTATATTCTTGTGCGTCAGTAAGAAACTCAGTTAATACTTGAGTTTTAATTAAAATAACTGCCGCAAAAATACTGAGAATGATTATTGCAAAGTCTTCAATAAGATACCCTCGAGCAGTCTTTGTCATGTAGTAGTTAGTATATCAGAAGCGTTTCTAAACAAATATGTTTATCTAAAGTAGACACTAGTTGTTTTTCCTTTGAGGATAAGTTGTCCACGTGATGTAAATGAATACTCAGTTGTATCTAGAATATTTTTAATGAACAGTTGTTCATCTGAATCCTTACAGTACATTTCTGTAGTAATGATTGAGCTAATTGTGAGGTTATTTCTAGTTGATGTGTATGAACCTTGAGCTTTGTTACAGTCAGTACCAAATGATACTTTTCCATCAGAGAGAAATGTGAGACTAAAAGCTGTTTTATTTTTTACATCTAGAATACCCACACCTTCAATTTTCTCCAAGTTCCATTTTTTCATCGTAAGTGTCATCTTACTTGGGTCTGCCTCACCTTCAAAATTCTGAGCTACTTCTCCAAACTGCATAGTTGTAGGATCTAAGATAAGTTGTAAACTTTTACCAATAGATGGTTTTGTGGTGAATCCTTCACCAGGAGCACGGTCTACGTAGTTAACAATAACTGATTTGTACGGTCCTGACTCTGTTGTTTGAGGAGCGATACGATCTCCAATGAGGATTGCGTGTGAACCTACAAAACCTTGAGGAGAGGTAAGTGCAGCGACTGCATAGAAAAAGACGCCACTGCCGCCAGTTGTTTTTGTTATTAAAAAGACTACATCATCTTTTCCATCACCATTGATGTCTTTTGTAACTTCGTTACCAAAATAAGTAATGATTGTTTTAAGTGAAGCAGAATCAGTGGTAGATGCTCCCTCATACTTACCGTTTTCTAGAGTTATCTTTTCTCCATCGATAGTATAGGTGGCATTTTTATAATCTGAGACGGAAGTATTCGTACCTTGCTTTTTAGTGCTTGAGGTCTTAGATATAGCAAAAACAATAACACCAAGCAAGAGAAGGGCTATTACAATTGAAGTGCTATTTGAAAATATTTTTTGTAATTTCATGTATGTTTATTTTTTAAAGTAATTAATGAGAGCAATTGAACCAGCTAGGTTTTGAGTCCAGTCAGTATCGTTGTGATTTTTTAATTCAACAGTAATAGCTGGGATCTTAATGGAGGCTAACCAGTCTTCTGCTGCTCCAGTAACAACATAGGCGTCAAAGGTTTTAATGGCTGGGTACTTTGAGGCCCTTGAGTATGTGTCCATTATACCAAATGTTTCTACAAGAGGCTCACCATCACACGTAGATGCGAATACTCCATTTGCTTGACTATGCCAAAAGACAACAGCCGAAGGGTGGTATTTCAACATAAAATCTTTTATTGCACGAGCTTCTGGTTCAGAGAATGGAGCAGTTCCCGCACTTACTGTTTTTGATTGCCAAGTACTCTTTGGTTGCCATTTACAATCAAAGTTACGATTAAGGTCTACGTCATGTGCGTTAAATCTTGCTGAAGAAAGTACTTTTGAGTCACTGGTCACATCAGAAGGCGCAAATCGACCTTCCTGATTAGCTACTTTGAAGACAGCATCTGGGTTCACTGAGGGGAGAACATCAATAGTTAGATTTTTGGGAATAATTTCTGGGTGCGTTTTTAGATAATCAATGAATGAATACGCAAGTAGAACACTATTCCATTCATACCCACCATGTATACCTCCAACAAAGACAAGGTGTTGTTCACCATTTCCAAACGAATAAGCCTCAATAGATCTACCTTCTACAGAATTTCCTATAACTTTAATTGTTGAAGCTGGAGCAGTAACTTCCGTAATAGGGGCGTCAATCACCTCATTTGTTTTGGTTGATTTTCTGAGGAGAGAGTTAGCCCAAATTGCAATAATGACAACAATAAACAATAAAAAGATCGCAAAAAATTTTTTAGCAGAATCCGGCAACATTATTTAGTGTAGTATTTTAAGAGTGCTTCAAGACCAGCCTTATTCTTACTCAATTCAGTATCTTTGTGGTTAGTAAGAAGCACACTGATTCCCGGGATATTATTTTTTGCTAGCCAGTTAACCATGTCTCCAGTTGTTTCATAGAAATCAAAACTTTGGAAAGCTTTATATCCTGATGCTTTTGCAAAGGTGGATGTAAGTGTGTTAGTAAGTGTTGAGACACCATTATGGCAGTTTGAAGCAAAAACACCTCCTCCTGCACTGTACCAAACAACCGCTGCGGTTGGCTTGTTGGCAGTAATATAATCTCTAACAGCTTGAGTTTCTGGTTCAGAAAATGCAGCCCCACCTCCACTTACTGGAGTTGTCCTCCAAACACCTTTTGATTGCCAGTCACAATCAAAGTTACGGTTGAGATCCACATTGTTCGCATTGAAACGTCCCGCTACAAGAATGTTTTCTGAAGTAGAGACTTCACTTGCTGTGAATCGGCCAGTTGTTCCAACAACTTTTTCTAGACCGTCAGTGTTAACAACAGGAATAATCGTTACTTTGATATTCTTTGGTATCATCTGAGGATTTGCTTTCAAATAATCCATAAGTTCATACGCAAGTAAAACCGTGTTCCACTCATACCCTCCGTGTAAACCTCCAACAAAAAGAAGTTCATCTTTCCCTTCACCAAAATGGTATGCCTTGATTATACTTTTATTAACTGATGTTCCGATAACTGTTTGAGTAAGATCAACAGGAACATCTTCGAGATGATTTGCCTTTACAGTAGTTGTGCTATTGTTTGTTTCAATTACTTCTGAAATTACAGGTTCTGCTGTATCTTTTTTACCCATAAACATATACACACCAAGGCCGATAACTGCTAAAACAACGATTGAGATAATTGTATTTTTCATATTAGTATAAGTATACCACTAAAATAAATTACCGAAGAAATCTTAATCAAAGGTCGTTGCAAGATATTTATCAATATCTCGTTGATCTAAATCATAAAAATTCATTTTTGTATCATGGAGGAATGTTGCAAGCTTCACGCCAACAAATCTCCAGTGCCATGGTTCATAGACATAGTATTTATTTCCTTGTGGGTATGAAAGAACAAAGCCAAAACGAAAGGCATTGTCAACCAACCACTTATACGACGGTGTTCTATCAAAACCATCAAGCTGGCCATTCATTCCTAAGGTTATAAAATCAGCAGCGGTCCCAAGCTGATGTTCTGAATATCCTTGTTCTGCAGAAAATGAATTTGCTGTCCCCGCACCATAGGTTACAGAATAACTTGATTTAAGTGTTTTCTGTTCCGCAAATGATCTGTAGCCGGATTTAACATAAATAGTCACGCCACTTGCCCGTGCAAAACTAAGTAAGCTAATGAGATATGGGGTTGCTTCGGAAAGGAATTGTTCTTGTCTTTTTGAGCTATAAATAAAATCAGCAGGAACTTGTGTTAAATGAGCAGGGGTGTAGTTCTCGTTAACAAAATATACTTTCGAGTATTTTTTCAAAATCTCTGGGTCAACTTCAGCTAATTTCTTAAGTGTTCCAACAGTTCCTGATATTGATCCAACTGTCTGCTCAACTCCTCCTACTTGACTCTTAACTGCATCAATATTTTTTTGTGCATCATTAAGTGTGTCAGAAATCCCAAGAGTCTTTACTCTGAGATCGGTTATATTTTGAGAAATTTCGTATGTGTTCCAAGATAGGGCAGCGGTAGTAGAGGCAAGTTCTGAAGTTAAAGATTCAGTTTTTACTTGTAATTCGTTGATTTTAATGTAACCATACACTGACATACCTGTTAATCCAAGCAAAAGCCCCCACGTGATAATTTTAGGAAATGGATTTGATGTGTGGCGCACAGGTATCATAGTAAATGAAGTATACCATCTTCATCCTTTATTGTTATACGTTTTGTTACCAAAGTATAGTTGAAACTATTTTGGGTTAGCACGTTTGATCCGTCTGAAAACACCATACTGAATTAGACTAAGTGTTATTCCAAAAATAACTATTACCGAAGTCGCTTGGAATATAAAACCTAAATTATTTTCCCATTCACTGCCAAGATAATATCCGACAAGCCCGTACACAAGAACGTATGCCACCTCTCCAAGTAAACCAACACCAAAGAAAACAGTATACTTTATTTTTGTTAACCCAGAGATGATGTTTATTAATGGTCCAATACCAGTTATAAATCGACTAAAAAATATAAGTGAGAAAGAAAAGGTTTCGATGTACTTTTCAAGTACTTTATATTTAGAATGTACCAGTATTTTTCCAAACCCAATTTTTTTTAATGCTGGTTCTCCATAAAAACGCGCAATACAATATCCTAAAGCATCACCAGCTATGTTACCTAGATATGCAGAAAGTAAAACCATCGATAAACTAAAGTAACCTTGGGCAGAAAAGGCTCCTGCTGCTGCAAGAATACTACTTGATGGAACGGGGAATGCGAACGCTGCAAGTAGAGACACTACAAAAAGTCCTATGTATTTATATAAGAGCAGAAAAGATAAAAAAGAGTCGAGTAGTAGTTCCATTCTTTTTAATTCTCAGAGCTCTTAGAGTAGGCGTTAATGCTTTCAGTCACTCTATTAAGAAACTTCTGGATGTCTTCACTACTAGAAAGTGCAGCTTTTTTAATGGTTATATTTGGGTATGATGAATTTGTTATGCTCAGTTCATTCTTTAGATATGAGTTAGGTAAACTAAAGGACTTATTTAGATAATCAAACGTCATCCATCGCTCTATTGTTTCCGGTGTTGGAGGCACGCGTAGTTCATGTCTTATTTTGAAGTCCCCACGTTGTTTCATGGAGCTAAACGTATGGACAAAAATAGAACTAATTAGGGTAAGTAATAAAAGTCCAGCAAGTAACAACAAGGGGTATGAGTATTTCTTAAAGAATGCATGTATTTTTTCCATGTAATGTATTAGTGTGGTGAGATTTTTTAGACATTAAACATTCATTTTTTTTACGATATCACCATATGTATCAATAAAGGCAAAGAGTAAACTCATGATAATTGGTCCAAGGAAAAGTCCTGTCGGCCCGAATAAGAACAGTCCACCAATAATTGCTAGCAACACAAGTAGTGGATGAAGTGCTAAGTCATCTCCAACAAGTTTTGGTCGTAATAGATTATCCACTAAGCCAACAATAACAATTCCCCAGACAGATAGTCCTACAGTTCCAAATATATTTTCGTTAATAAATAAGTAGAGTATTCCAGGTATTAGAACTAGTCCTGTGCCAACACCAGGAATAAGTGCGGTAATCATGGCAACAGCTCCCCATAGAAGTGCGTTTGGGACTCCAAAAATAGTGAAACCAACAGCGGTCAAGATTCCCTGAAGAACGGCAATGAGCAGATTTCCTTTGATGACAGAATTAACAGCTAGATGTAGTCTATTAAAAATAATATCCATATCATCATTATCAAGTGGGCTTAGCTTGCGGAGTGCTTTCAATAGTTCTTTCCCGTCACGAAGTAAATAGTATAAAGCTACAAAGAAAACAAATACATCAAGCAACCATACAGAGACATTTGAGAGTGCTACCCCAAGATTGTCAATAATCCAAGAAAGCCCTTGTTTAATATAAAGATCAAGATTTTCAGCGAATGCCTCAAAGGTACTTCCTGTCCCAGGTATAATATTTTCAAAGACCACGCCGGCGCCATTTATTGTGGAAATCATTACATTTTTACCACCACCATTTTTAGTAACTGACCCATATAAATCAACCGATTCTTTAAATATTTGTGTTGATATAAACATCAGTGGGATAAGTAAACAAATAACCATAGTAAGAACTGTAAGAAGTGCCGCAAATGTTTTTTGCTCAGGTTTTATCTTGAGGATTTTTTTCTGAAGAGGGTAGAGAGTTACTGCAAAAATACCAGCTAAAATAATAGTTAAAAGAAACGGTTTAACAATAAGAAAAGAAACTATCAGTACTCCAATAAAAAGTATGAGTAAAAAATGTAATTGTGATTTACGATCAACCATATCATTACTATAGCACAAGGTTACCGAGGGTTTGCCCCAGTTATACTCATATTGCGGTCAGGTATAAAAAGTATTTTTCAGCACTCCTTATCGCACAGATTTTTTAAGTGTAACAAGGTATAGCTCCTCCACCTTTTGCCTAGCCCAAGGAGTTTTTCTTAAGAAGGTTAAACTTGATTTTATTGACGGATCTTTTGTAAAACAATTTATTTTAATTTCTGTGCCGAGATCTTCCCAACCATACTCCTTAACGAGGTATTCAAGAACATCTTGTAAAGTTTTACCATAGAGCGGGTCATTTGGATGGTTTGTCATAGTGATTGCATCCAATACGCAATTAGCCCTACAATAAGAACAAGAGCGCTCATGCCTATAAGTACAAGCTTATTGTTTCTTCCAATTGTTCCATCATATTGCGTGTCTGAGATACCCCATTTCCATTGTGGTGGTTCTCCTTTTGCGTAGCAGATACGAATAAACGTAGCGGTTAGTAATGTAATTGGAAGAAAAAAAGTAAAAAATACTTCTTTGTTAGGAGAGTTTTTATCAATAGTAAGTGCAAAAAAAAGAATGAGTCCAATATACAGAAAAAGAGTTGCCCATCCTTGCCATGTGGCAGGTGTCCATCCCCAACCATATAATTTTCTTTTGAACCAGTACCCTTTAGGGTTATCTTTCAGGTAGTCAATGTATTCTTTGATCATAGTGTAAGTATAGCAAATATGATGAGTTGTGCTCATTCTGGTCTTTTCTTCTAGATTCCAGTTACAAGTCTTGCAGTCGATATCTTTTCATTTATTCCAAAAGTAAGTTTTTCTTGCGCAGTGTCTGGGTCTACATATGTACCAAAAAGTTTATCCCAAATGGGGAATAGTGCAGCTAGATTTTTCATATAGTGTTCTTTGTTCGAACTGTGGTGTATATGGTGGTATCTTGGCATAACAAATAACTTTTCTAAGAAGCGTACACGAAAGTTCACGTTCAGATGCATCCAATCATTGTTCAGTAATGCAAAGACTAACAAAATAATTTTAAAATTGTAACTAACATCTCCTAATATTGGCCATGCAAATATAAACCCAAAATTAAGAAGTGTTGAGTCAAACACTGTTGCACGGAATCCTCCTGCCCAACTCACGTGCTTTGGCGAGTGGTGCCACATGTGAATCCTCCACAAGAACGGCTGATGCATAAGTCTGTGAGCCCAGTAGTGTAAAAAGTCTCCTACGATAAAATATAAAATGACACGTAAGAACAACGGTAGAGATGAAAAGGCAGCAAGAAATGTTCCCTCGATACCGATGAGATTACTGAGCAACTGTGCAATTGGGAAAATAAGCACAATGTAGAAAAACATTGTCAGGAGATCCGAAAAAAGGACAGCATAACGCTCAAATGTGTGAGCTGTAAAGTAGTGTTCCAGTAATGAAAAAATAGTAAACCGTGCAATGAAAAGAACGATAAAGAGTAGGGGCAAATTTTCAGGTGCTAGTACTTGGTTCACGAAAGAGGTAAGCATGTTTAGGTGTACCTAGAGTATAGAAGAATTTCTCTGTATAACGAAACTATACAATGTAATTACTCTTCTTTTTTGCAATCTGTAGTACGCTTATCTTTCTTGTCCTTTTTGTATGATTCCTCATCAAGTACTCTACGGTATACTCTTTCATAGCCTTGGACCATTTTTTCAACACTAAAATATTGTTCAGCTCGTCTGCGAACCTGCTTTCTGTCTATTTGGTCAATTTTTAATATCGCTTCTGTCATTTCTTCAACACTATTGACTACAAATCCAGTTTTTTCATGTTTTACAATTTCTTTAATAGAACCATTGTCCCAGCCTATGACAGGTGTTCCACATGACATTGCTTCTATCATAGAGTAGCCAAACGCCTCAATAACTTGAGTTGGGAACAAAAGTGCCTTTGCGTTTTGGAAAAGAGGTATTTTATCATCAAATGATACGTGTCCAAAAAATCTTACAGTATCACCGTTAATATGAGGCTCAATATATTTTTGCCAGTATCCTTCTGACCCATGACTAACACCAGCGATACGAAGTTTTACACCTGCAGCTTTTGCAGCTTCGATTGCAAGGTGGACACCTTTATCTTCTGTGATACGTCCAAGATATAGAAAGTATTCCTCAGGTTCTTCGTTAAATGAGAAAAGTGATGTGTCAACACCGTGGTAAATATTCGCGTACCAGTTAAGATTAGGGAGTTGTTTTCTTTGTGCTAGTGAAAAAGATATATATCGTTCGTCTAGAAATTTTTCTAAGAGTATCTTAGCTTCTTCGGTAATAGGGGAATGAATAGAGGTGACTGTTGGCACTGATGCAATTCGACCAATAAATGATGAAAGTAAATTAAAATGTGAGTGGACTATCTCACAATTTTTTTGTGAGAATTCGTAACATTTAGTTATGTCAAACAAAACATGATTTCTTGAAACACTTTCAGACATAGATAACGTAGAAAGTGCTTCTGTCTCAGCATGAAGTGTAGCTGATGTTTCTGAGCCTTTTGAAGCAAACAAATGAACGTCGTGATCTCGTCCTACCAATCCGTTTGTTAGCCATGCAACGTGAGAATTGATTGCTTGGATGCTCTTTGGTCGTGTTGTGTAAAAATTTGAAACAAGTTGAGAGATACGCATAAGCATTAAAAATAGTACTTTATTAAGATAATTTAAGCATTTTTAGGTTGCTGTAGCTCCTCAAAAATGTGTAAATATGAAGAATAAATGGTATCTTTATTATGACATACTTTTATATAATTAGCAAGTTTTTTTGTTTCAGGCCAATTTTCTTTTTCAAGCAAGAATGAGATACGTTCAATTACTTTTTGAGGGTCTTCAAATGAGATTATCCAGTCTTGCATATCGTTTTCTTCGTACTCACTTACCCATCCAACGTGTGGAGATATAAGGGTCGGGACATTTACTGATATTGCTTCCATAACCACATGTGGGGAAACGTCAAAATGAGAAGGGAGTAACGCAATATCTAATTGAGAATAAAAATCACGAAGATTCGCATGGTCCATAGGATGAATGATTTGAATTAACTCTTTGTAACGAGTTTTCATTTCTAATTTATTAGGACTATTAATAATCGTGGTCACAACTTGAATCTTCCATGGCAGGGGCTGCTTTTTAATTTCTTCAGCTAAGGCAAGTATGCTCTCGTGATTCTTTATTCTATCCCATCTTGCAACCACTCCAAGTGTAACTTCTTTCGTTGTTTTAATGACCGGTTCATCACTTAGTTTCCACCCAGAATCAGGTAAAGGTACTATACACGAGTTTTGAATTGACCCAAGATTATGTACTTTTGCTAACATTTGTTCACTGTATGTATTCAAAAATATATTCATAGCAGCATTTGCAGTGGTCTCTTTCTCCATTTCAAAACACATTGCTGCTCCTGCGTCAGAAAAAAAATCCCTATACTGCTCTACTTCAATTTTCATGATTCCAGCATGTTGAATAGCTACTGGAATATCACATTTTTTTGCCGCAACATAGAGTAGCCACGCAAACGAAGAAAAACCATTTAGAAAAACTACATCAGGTTTTTCTCTCTTCATAAAATCAGAAACTACATCAATTTCATTTTTGAAGTATTCATGCAGTTCTATTTGGGTGTCAATTTTTTGCAGCACAGAAGAACTTATGTGTGGTAGATATATTTCAGTGTAACTGATCTGGTCATTTGTCGATGCAAGCTCTTTATAGGTTATTGTAGGGTTATTTTTTGTGCCGAGTACTCCTATCCAAGTGTGTCCATGTTCAGTTACAAACTGAGAAAGACTTTGTGCAAATTTTGCAGTTCCCCCTTGTGTTTTTTTTATTGTGTTAGATACGTTAGAGAGATATTCATTTGAAAGTATTCGCATAAGTTAAATGTAGTTTGATTATATGTAATCAAATAGTAATCATATCAGACTACATGAGTATTACTTTAAAAGCAATGAAATTTTTTAAAAGTTACTGATTAAACAATAAAGCACTTCCTGAGGAAGTGCTTTATTCATAATATTTTAGATAAACCTTTACTTTGCCACTAGTGTGAGCGAAAGTTTTATTGTGTTATCGATAGCGTTATCAGCTAGGTTACTGAAGAAACTTCCTGATCCGTAGGTGATGTCCCACTTTGTGCGGTCGATGTCGACACTTCCTTGCGCTGTTATTTTACCATCTGCAACTTGAGTCATTACGGCTGGGAACTCCACAGGATTAGTTTTTCCTTTTAGAGTTAGGTCACCTTTTACAATATATGAATCTTTGACACCAGTTGAAGTAATAGAATTAACAGTAAATGTTCCAGTTGGGAATGTAGTTGCTGAGAAAAAATCATCTCCCTTTAGATGTCCCTCAAGTGCAGATTCTTTTCCGACCTTACCACCACCAAGTGAAGTAATTTTAATACTGTTCATATCAATAACAAACGTGCCAGCATATCCTGTTGGTTGCTGAATGAGTGATCCAGAAGTAAGTCCAATGGTACCAGTGTGTGTATATCCACTTATTGCTGGTTTGCCCGCAGACCATTTTATACTACTTTCGGCAGGGATTAGTGAATATGTTGAAACACCCGCAGTCTGACTGTCCTGTCCTGTCGGAGATCTTTGAGTGTTTGTGGTGTTAGAAGTTTCCTGAGTTGTTGAGGTAGGATCACTTACTGAATTCTGTGTAGTAAAGTAAAAGATTCCGATAACACCTACAACAACAAGTGCTATTATTATATTTTTTTTCATAGATTTTTTAAATATTAGTTTAGTAATTTATACTAAAGTATATCAAAAATCACTGGTTGATGATATTAATTTATCTTTTCATTTCTACAGAAATATATTCATCTAAATATTATATTTTTTTATCAATTACGTCATTACAGTTTGACTGTGAAGATCTTCTTGAATGTCTGGTAGTATCGTTTAATAAGAAAATACCCTTGCGGGTATTTTCAGGAAGTTACATTTCTGGAGTATCGTTAAAATCTTTTTCAAACTTTTCCATCCAAGCAACCATGGTAGGGTCATCTTTTGGCATTGCTTTTACGCTTGCTGCCATTTCTGGATGCGCTGCATCAAGATGTCGCATGCCGTTGTCTAACATCTCGTCTTTTGTTGCTCCAGTAATTTGTTCTTCACACATTCCGCCCATTTGGGCACATGTCATTATTTTCATATATGTATGTTGTGGTTAATTTGTAACTCTGTATAGTGTACACCGTTTAGCAACATGTACAATTAGCTATTTTATAGATATGCACTGTTCTGACGTGTAATCACTGTTAACAAATAAGATATGATCAAGGACGCCAGTATCATTTATGTGTAACGAGAGTGTTTTTTTGTCGTTTCTTATAATATTTGCTGTCTTACTTGTTTTCGAAACTCCTACTGCCATAGTTCCGGCAGTTAGAGTTCCTTGGTATTTCCCACCAGTAAATGTAAATCCAGATGTTGCATCATAGCTTACGATGCACTTTCTTTGCGACCCAGTATCTATGAGAGTTACTGGTCCAAAGTTTTGAAGTGCAGTCGCCGGGCAGAAATATCCACCGTTAGCCTGAAGCGCACAGTCCGTGGTTGTTAGTTCAAGAGAAATGTTTCCACTGCTTTCATTATTTTTTGCTTGCAGATCTTTTCTAGTTTCTGATGAAAGGGGAGATGCTCGCTCCTCATGTGATTTTGGCTGAGGACCCTTGTTGACAAGGTACGCAATTCCAATAAGCAAAATTACTCCAGGGACTGCAAATAGAATTATTTTCTTCATAGATTATTAGTAACTAAAAAACACAAGGTAGCAACCTAAGATAGCAACAACAATTCCAATAACTGAGTATGTTTTTTTTGAAAATGATTGACTCATTTTATTAAGCCAGTCAGGGAAAAAGGTGTAGAGAATTCCTTTGAGTAGAATTGCCCAGGACATAAGAACAACAAATGTTGCTATTGGACCAGTTCCCACATTTTCACGACTTACTAAAAAGCCTCCACCGAACACAAGCATTAATCCAACAATGTATGATGAAGCTTTATGTTCGTATAAGTCTTTGAGAATGAGTGCAAATGTTCTTTGGCGTGTAGCCATGAATATTCCACTTATTATGAAATAAATTCCGAGAACCTTTGCGATGATGATAGTAGTTTCCATGTAATGATTATTTGTTATTTACAATAATTCTATATGTTTCCGACCATATAATAATACCACGACAGAAAACACTTTTTATTATGGATTTAATTTTTTTCGCAAACTTAACGCAACAATAACAACGTTTGAAATAACGATAACAACAGGGTAGAGCGCATTGCTTATATCAAATGACGCAACTGCAAATAAATTAAGCACTGAAACAGCAAGTGCAATTGACCAAGCAGGGGTGTCTTCTGTCCCTGGATACTTGTATAGTTTGCGTGCAATTGCAAGAGAGCCTAAGGCATCAATTCCTACATTAATTACGAGTGCATACAGCGGGTTATCTGTGTACAGCCAGATGCACAAACTTAGAATTGAAACTACAACACAAATGTAATCAAATTTCGTGAATGAAAAGAATCCTGTTTTAAAAGAAACACTAATCACAACTGCTTGACCTATAACATACGCAACAGCAAGCCAGACAGCTTGCCACGCGTCTAAGGCGATACTACTTGCGACAATCATAATCATTGCGAGCATGTAGAGGGTCCATCCAGCAAGGTTTGGCTTGGTTATTCCTTTCCTCATCGAAATCACCAAAAAAATAAATGGAATAAAACCTAAAATCCCAGCAGTGTATCCAATGTATGCTTGTAGTGAATTCATTGAGTTAGTATAACAGGGTGCTTAGATGAGGGATAAAATTTTGGTTCTTCATCACTAGTCATGATTTTAAATTCCAACAGAATTTATAAGCTTCAAAAAACTAAATTCCTTTTCTGGGGTAATTGCTCCAAAAAATTCAGTCATATTATTATCAAATCCAACATCTTCCACGTAATGTGCTCGAGCATATTCTAAATGTTTAGGTGTGAACTTTTCTGCCCCGCTCATTCCAAAGTAATTTTTTAGCTGAGCCATTCTTTCTAGAAGTTCTGAAGGTTCGCTTGTGTCTAGATACATACTACTTTTTGGTAAATCAAAAGCTTGGTCGAATTTACTCTCCAAGAATGTTGATCTGTGAAGTGTCCGTATGCTATGACCTTTTTCATGTGCTTCTACCATCGACATTATTCCCGTGTAGTTAGGATTTTGATTATGCAGTACTTCGTCCTCTTGAAGATCTACATTCTTTACTCCCATTTCCGAAGCTCTCTTGTTCGGATGGTGTACATATTCTCGCTCGGGCTCGTCCGTCTTTGGGGTTGGTATGTTAAGTATGTTACTTGAATCACTCGCTGGAAGTTCAAAATTTACAGCAGTAACTGTTTTCTCTCTTTCAATAGCATCATTAATCTGCTGTTTGATTTCATCTGGTGTAAGTGGGTTGTAGGGTATAGTTTCATACACAGTATCATACTCAGAGATTCCAAGATCTTCATCCTTCCATACTATTGCTCCTGTTTCTTTGTTTCTACGAATTTCAGTACTTACATGTTTTTGTGTTCCTTTGTCAGCCATGTATTTTTCATTTGCTTCCCACAAGTCAGTTAATTGTTTTTTTATTATTGGGTTTTCTAATCTTGCTAATTGAGCAAGCCACCAATTACCTTTAAAATTAGCAGAAGATTCAATACTTTTTTCAGGTTCTTGGATGTTTTCTATTTTTACAACAGCATCTTGTTGGGGGAGTGATTCTTGGAGATTCATTGTTGGTTTAATTATTTAAATAATTATAATTATTTTATTTTCTGGGTGCGAGCGTATTACAAACTTTTTCAATCCTGAGACCTTGCGCTTCTTTACCTGCCACCTCTTGAGTCCAGCTAACGAGATCTCGTTTTTCTGTGGCGTTTAGATTTTTCCAAACTGCCTTTGCTTTTGGATTTTCACCAAGAGCTTTGTAGAGATTCATAGGAACAATTGCATAACAACAAGGACGTTTTTTACCTGAGGCAAGTTTGTCGCATGCTATACCAATACGACGAACACGAGTTTCGGATTGTTTAGCACTTTCTACCCACGTAATGAAATCTCTACGAGCAATTGGTGTGATGTTTTTCCACGCTTCCTGTACGAGCGCATTTTTAGAAAGAGCTTTTTTCATGTCACTTGGAACAGGGTATTCTTTCTCAATTTTTAGTGCAAGATGGGTTACTTTTGCCATATGTACAATGGTAGCACATACGCTCTATGGATACCTTTTTTTCATCTCAGCAACTGATTTTTTAATGAGTACACTTAGTACCTGTACATCAATATCAGAAAGCTTTTTTATATAAAGACAGGAAACGCTCGTTTTGTATTTACCAAGCTTTTCCATAAGTTCAGGATAGTCTGTAAACCCAGGCATGATGTATATCATGAGGTTTTGCTTTCGTGGAGAAAAGCCGGTGAGTGGCCAGTCGCCTTTTTGAGTGCTTCTTGTAGACTCGTAATGATATGAACCAAAGCCAACAATACTTGTTCCCCAGAGTTTCGGTTTTTCACCTGTTGCTTCCTTGAAAATCTGAAGTAACTTCAAGCAATCTTTTTGCTTGTCTGTTGATGCAATTGTTTTTATAAATGCACTAACACTTGCATTTGTTACTTTTGTTTTTAGTTCTGCCATATTGTTTGTAGTGTAGCACTTCGCACCGCACTTATTCCTTTGGAGTACACGTAACAAGGTTGATACTTTTTGCTGGTCCTTCACCTTGGAATAGTCCTGTTTCTTTCACTACGCCATCTTTAGTCACAAGAAAACAATTTGCCTTGAGTATTCCTGGTAAACCACTTCCTTCTATGTACATTCCTATACGCCACCCTTCATACATCTCAAAAATTTCAACTCTTTTTATCGGGAGATTATCAGAAGGGTAATTATTATATTCAGGAAATTTTTTCTTTAGTAGGACAATCGCATGATCAGCTGATGTAATAGTTGATTTATTTTCGTACGTACTTATTAGATACAGCGCTACAATTGCTGTAAAAATAATTGAAAGTAGTACAAATTTTTTCATATATTTTTTGAGTTACTTCGTTCTGTAAACTATTTTTTTGACTTGTTGTGAAGCAGGACTGTGTAGATGGTTAAAAAAGCTATATAGATAACTACAGCAGCTGCCACTACTATCAATAAATTTGGTCCTTCTGGATCATCTAAAAATATGAAGAGCATTTTTGAACATACGATAGATACTATTCCCAGAACTACGAAGGGGATTATTTTTATCTTAGATTTCATATACTTAAGTATATAATAAAAATGCAAAAAGAGATTACTTGCCGAACATGTTAAAATATAGATACTATGAAGCAACAAGATGCAACCAAAAATCATCGAATCTATACCATGAGCTTTGCGAGTGTGTATCCACTTTATATAGCTAAAGTAGAAAGAAAAGGTCGTACAAAAAAAGAAGTGGACGAAGTTATTAGTTGGCTTACGGGGTATAGTCAAAAACAATTGGATACTCAACTCAAAAAGCAAACAGACTTCGAGACCTTCTTCGCAGATGCTTCAAAGATGAACCCATTACGCGCTCTCATTAAAGGTGTGGTTTGTGGAATTAGAGTAGAAGACATACAAGAACCTACTATGCGAGAGATTCGCTATTTGGACAAATTAATCGATGAGCTAGCAAAAGGTAAAACGATGGAGAAAATTTTACGAAAGGAGTAAGCCTAATGTTGTGTATATTTAGTATTATTTTTACTATACAAAAAGATTTGATAAAATAATATTATATACAAATTATGATATCAAAAAATAAAAATACAATTTGCCTCATGTTCGAAACAGATGCAGAAGGTGCGGCCAGCTTTTATGCCTCTACGTTTCCAGACAGTAAGGTTAATGCCGTTCACTGTGCACCGAGTGACTACCCGAGTGGTAAAGAGGGTGATGTGCTAACAGTGGAATTTACTGTTTGCGGAATTCCGTGTATTGGTGTTAATGGTGGGCCGTCATTTACACGAACCCAAGCATTCTCCTTCCAGATCGCAACCGTTGACCAGGAAGAAACAGATCGTTACTGGAATGCGATTGTCGGGAATGGTGGTAAGGAGAGTCAGTGTGGGTGGTGTGAAGACAAGTGGGGAATATCTTGGCAAATAACTCCGCGTGCTCTGACAGATGCTATGTCAGCAGGAGGAGATGAAGCGAAGCGCGCTTTCGAAGCAATGATGGAAATGAAGAAAATAGATATTGCAGCAATTGAGGCCGCAGTGAAAAAACTTTAAGATCCTTTCTACAAATGTGTTACTAGGTGTGAGAGGTATTGGAAATTGTGTACGTAAAAGTGTAGTTTAAGGTAAACATTCTATCGAGGAGTTACCTATGATAACCGAAGTTTCTTTTGTGACAAAATCAATTAAATGGTCTCTGTCAGATGGCGAAAAAGAAATTGGAAGAGCATGGCTTGCTCTTATAAAAAATGATTTACATACTGAGCCTTACGGACTTCTGGAAGATGTCTGGGTAGATCCTGATCACAGGGGACAGGGTCATGCTACAACTCTTGTGCAAGCGGTTATAGAAAGAGCTAAGCAAGAGGGTTGCCACAAACTCATCGCGAATAGTCGTCTTGAACGAATTAAAGTTCATGAGTTATACAAGCATCTTGGTTTTATTTCTTATGGACTAGAATTCAGAATGGATTTTTTGGTATAAAACCGCTTCGGCGGTTTTTGTTTTTTCTAAGTTAGGAATTAATTATAAAAATTTTGTTTGTTTTGACGAAATAACATAAAAACAGTAGTATTTAAATATACTCGTAGATTTACCCTCTACGGGAGTGCGGATGCTAGAATCAATATCCGGAAGGGTTTGATGAAAAGGCCGACAGGAGCGAGACCTGTGTCAGGTAGGCATCTAAGAATACCCATAACTTCACTGGTGGGGTAGACATCAGCAGCCGACCTTAACGGGTCAGCCAGCAGCTCTCGACTGCTGGTTTTTTATTTATAACTGTATTTAATAAATTAATAACGCAGCCGAATTAGCAAATTCACGCTTTGCGCCGAATTAGCAAAGTTACATCTAGGTCATTTAGCTGATTAAGTTGAGCAACTTTAATTACAAGTTTATCCCGCCACTTCAACAGTGAACCCACCATAGGCAAATCTCTTCATATCAAATGGCATTTCTTGGTTCTTCCCTGCATACTTTTTATCGAAGTATTCCATCACTTTTTTATTCACTTCATTGCGATGTTTTTTTGAATTGAAAGTAATGAACGAGAACCACACTTCTTCGTCCTCTTTTGACTTTATCATTTTAGGAAATGTTAAGACGACATGACTTGGTGACATGTCGTCCGCACGGCACTCCATATATGAAAGTGCACCGAATTTCATCCATGCAGCTTTGCCCTCAGTTGCCATTTTCTTATAAGCAGCTTTTTTATCTTTTTTAATTGTGAGAACGAATCCATCAACGTATTTTGGCATAAGTTACTTTTTTAGTTTGTATACACAAAGTATAACTAATTATGCAAGTAGTGTCTTGGGTGTTGTTTCATAGGTTGCAACCATGCGATCGATAAACCAAAACTTAATCGTCATAGTGAGTAAGCAAGCTAAAATCATTGCGACAAGTTGTTGTTGCCAGCTCAAATACAAAAATGCTACAAATAGTGGTATGTTCAAAACATTGAGTAATGTCGGAAGGTCCTTCTTAAATTTTGCTCCATCTCTATAGTAGAGTTGCTCACCTAGTACGCCTTTACTCATCCAGTTGTTGGTGTTGCGCGGTTTTGAAAATAACATTGGGTTAACAATGAGCCATACAAGTACTATTCCAAGTATCCAGAAATTATGGAGATATAATCCTAGTGCAAGTAGAGGCATAGACAAAACCCGTGTCCACCCGCTCCATGGGTTCGCATGCCTTTCCCATGTTTTTTCAGAAAGAAACGCCATATAGTTATAATAGTAACATGTATATTCCTCGGGGGTCTGGAGCTATGGGATTATTTGAGGGGGATGGAGAGGAAGGGGCTCAATGATCAACATTCATCTTTTTAAGAGTTAAACAAATATAGATTTTCTATTTTACTAACTCTTTCTTCAAAACACTCTTTCATTTTTTCTCGATGCTGAACATTAAGCTCATTTTCAAGATTAGCTTCCTTCTTTTCTGCTGATTCTTTTGTTTTTGAGTAGAGACAAACAAAAGTCGCATCTCCGTAATTAAATAAAAAAGATCCTTCAAAAGAAATATTTTCTTCTTCCAATGTTTTCTCAACAATTTCTTTATTTAACAATAGATATCTTGACCACTTTTTCCATTCATCTATTTTTTCATTTTTTAGTTTAAAAATATTTCCGTTCATTATACTACTAGTATATCAACTAAATAAAAATCCACCACAAGTGGTGGATTTAGCTCCGTAGGGCAGGGAGTTATTCGTATTCGTACGTACATATAACAATGTCTGCCGTGGCCTCTTTCGGGTACGCCTTTTCGGAAACATGTTGGCCAAAAGTTGCCTCCAGCATTCCACGAGTCTCGGTGTAGAGTGCAGTTACACGTGCACTCTCTGGTTTGTCGCTCTTATCAAGAGGGACATGGTCCATAAAGTGACCATACACAGAACCACAGAAATTACGGTAACTTTTTGTATTGAGTACATGGTTGTGCCAATAAGCATCCACCACCGACGAAACTGCCAACTCTTTCTTTTCAGGGAAAAGAATTGGGAGTGCGTAGTATTGCTTGAGGCTGAGAACTGCCTCATCTTCTGACAGTATTGGCACTTGTCCAATTGCTGACATCTTGTTGTGAGTAACGTGTACCACATGGAGAAGGTCCTCAGCGTCTAAACGCTTGAGGGCCTCCATCGCGAGCAATCCAACTGACGGCACAATCCTGCCGATCAGAAGATTTTGAGAAGTTTTCATTTCGGGATCTCCTAGCTAGGTTGAAAGGGCAATAGTTTAGAACGTCTTCTAAACTGTCGTTATACTACTAATTGTGACAAGATTTGTCTAGTTTTAGAAGTTTGGTTCTCGACCAAAGATTTTTATATGAAAATGAAGGTAGGTTTTTCTTGAGTAGTTGAGAAAGGGGAGGAGAATTGGGAAAAACTTCTTGTATTTTCTAAAGTATCTCTTGAGGAGATATATAAAGATGATGTAAAGAATTGAGCGAAGGAGTTTCATTATTTTGAGGTTAGGGCTTTTCGACGCTCAAGTGCGTGATAACGAGAGTGAGCACTACGAGTCATGATCCAAAGATTCCATTTTCTGAAATTTGTTTTGTCACCGTCGAGATGATGAACGACGTATCCTGGGTAAATAAATTCACCGACCATGTTTTTGGCTACGGTTCGGTGAACGAGGATGTTGCTGTTTTTCCAACGAGGGTAACCTTTTAAGTCGATGTAGAAGTTGTACATTAATATATTATACCATGGATATGTAGGATTGTCAATGAGCGGGAATATTGGGGTTGTGGGCTCCCTTTTTCTTAAACTGTACGCAGTTTGTTGAAAACGCAGTACCTTTAGGTGACGAAGTTGGAACTGATATAACCGCAAACTATCTTTTTTTGTAGTGTATTTTTTCCTCAAGATAATTTATCCAAGAAAAAATAGCACGGTCACAAAAAATGAGAGAAACAGGAAGGGTGAGACCTATAAAAAAAGCAAAAGATGTCCAGCCGTAAACAAGATAACTTTCATGTGTCCAATATCCACTTATGATTATAAAAACAGCAAGGGCTAGTACATTAAGTAAAGCATCAGAATGCATGTTTTCTTGAGTACTCTCTACACCCTCATCTTCATAGGAACTACTACTGTTACCGCTAGTCTCACTCTTTGAAATTGGGACTTTATAGTAGTCTTGATGTATTGGGAAGTGGTAGTATGTCCAAGAGCGTCTTCCTTTGTTTCCACGATATTTATTCCAAATAACCCACTCCATAAATATACTCAAAGGCATAATAAAAATTAAGAGACTACATACTGCAAATAACCAACGGTACTCAAGAATAAATGGTAGGGAAATTAGTATTCCATTAAAGGAATAAAGAATAACAATAAGAAGTGAAATGGTAAGAAAAGTACGGTTTATCTTTGACGCATGTTCTTGTGGTTTAAAATATATAAAACGACCAAGAGCCTTGTAGATAACATACATTAAGATGTATAAGAGTGCTAAGTGGTTAATACTTATATCATAAAATAATATATCTTTTAGTTCACTTATTGGCAGAATTAATAGTGATTCGTTTAACATAGATTTACTATTTTATTTTTTCTTCCCTTATTGCTGAAGCTTCTGCAATTGCACTTGCAACACCTCCAACATTCTCATAAACATCATGGTTTGTTACGTGGAGGGTATCGCAACCTCTTTCGTGAGCATTGTGACTTTTTTCTAAATCTTTTAGCACTTGCCCGTAGTCAGTAATATGATGTCTCCCGTCTACTTCAATGTCCATCTTTGAGGAGGGTATTACAATATCTGTATAAGTATTTTTAGTCATTACTTCAGCTCGAAAGCGTACCCCTAATTTTTTGAGTGCATGCATTAGCATGAAGGCATATTTTGTGGGCTTGGGCATATAATAAAAGTATATATTTAAAATGTAAAATTAAACTCAGGAACTCTTTGGTTATTTTTCTGTGCATTTTCTCTAAGTTTATTAATAAGATACAAGTAGTCTTTTTTATTGCTAATTTGTGCAAAAAGTGACTCAGTTGTTTTCCTCTCTTCATCAGTAAGAAAAGGACTGTTAATTTTTACTAGTTGATTAAAATATGATATTGAATTATTTATGTAGAATCTCTTTGTATAGTCAAGAAAAGTTACAGTTCCTGCAAAAATAATATAAAAACTTAGAAACCAAACAAACAAAGGGTGTTTAATCATTGTGTCGCTTATTGAATGACTAATACTTTTTTCCTGTATTTTTCTTTCCCTTTTAAGTAAGACATGCTTTCTTAAAATGTACATAATCGAGCAAGAAAAAATAATAAATCCAAATAGCATCATTTGTTGAAAAAAGTAAATTTGCAGACTTACACTTTCGTTAAACCCTTTTGCAATGTTTTTATAAATATTGTCTTTGTAACTTTCAATCCCTAAAGTTGCGATTGTTAGTAAAAACTTTCCAGCAAAGTTAAAGAGATCACGAAACATATTTTCCCATAAAGCGCTACCTAAAATTCCTAAAACCAAGGTAAATATTATTGTCTTCCAATTGAAATAATTTTTCATTTTAATTGTCTACGTCGAAAGTCTGCTGATTTCGACGCAAATTTTACGCTTAAAATTTGGCTGGGGTACAAGGACTCGAACCTCGATACCATGGACCAAAACCATGTGTCCTACCATTAGACGATACCCCATTCACAGTCAGTAGCTATTAGCCTGTAGCCTTTAGCCAATTCTAGATACAGAATACCTGTACACCAGTTTGCTGTGTTGAAATACTACCATATTATGTTATTTTTTTCCACGGATTATTTCTGTTCCTTGGTCCACGCTAAAAGCTAAAGGCTAATTACTAAGAGCTGTTCCTTGTTTCTTCTTCAGTAAGTAATCCAGAATCGATAAATAATTGTTTTGCACGTGAGAGGCGAGTGCCTTTATAGGTAGCAAGGATTTGTAGGGCGTATGGTTTTAGTTCTAACAGACCATGAGCTAGGAGTTCTTCTTTTGTGAGAAGCTTTTCTTCGAACATGTAATCGAGTGCAAATGGGGTCCCGAGCTTGAGTTCTTCCACAACTTTTGCGTACATCTCATCTTTGACCCATGGATAGGAAAGGGACGTCTCACTGGTGACGTTGATGGTAAATAAATAAAGGAGATCTTCTTGAACATGATGAAAGCCAGGGACGTACTCAATCGCTTCAGTTTTTTCCGAAGGGGATGACTCTCCTGAGGGATTTTCTTCAATTTGAAATTCTTTAATTTTATCTGTAAAAAATTGTTCCATGTATTAATTGGGTAGAGTATATATCTCATACTATACAACAAACAACCATGAGTATTTTCTGTGTTGTCAATTGTCTCAAAAGTACATTTCTGACAATCATTTTTCGGCACCTTTTTTCTAAATACACAACACCACAAAAAGTCACTTGCATGGTAGAGAGTGTGAGGGGTATACTCGTATTCATTAACCGTTTAACTTTGCTACTGCATGTCATCACATCAATCAACTCAGACAGAATATGAAGACAAAATATCTTTTTTCAGTAGAACTTTGCATCCCGAAGTTGAAATATCTGAAGAGTTGATGAAGTTACGAGAGAGTGCACATAAAAAATTTGTTCCAGCTGTAGACAGAGCACGACAAGATGACGCAAAGCAACAACGAGAAACATCAGGTGCAGAAAATCTAGGTAAAGCAGGATGGATACTCTCAGAGCTTGCGCTTCGTTTAGTAGATTTATCAAAAAAGCGCGGTTAGAGTTATACCCTTGACGTTTTACTGTTTTTATGAGAGAGTAAGCGTATTGATAGTCCTTGTAAATAAAGGCTAATTAAGTAACCACATGGCAATCAGCACAGAATTAAGAAAAGCATTAGAAAGTACGACGCTCACCTTTGATGAGCTTCGGGCTTTTGAGGCTGGTCTTATGTTACTTACTCCAGCAGAACAAAAAGAATTTTTACATATTGTAGAAGAAGACCCAGAGCTTGTGTACCCATTGTATATTAACTTCAAAGCTAAGCTTCATTCAGCACAAGAAGGAGAAGCAGAATGGCAAGATGCAATCGAACGTGAGCTTATTGAACTTGAAGAGTTCATGAAGAAAAGACGGGTTGGGAATGAAATAGCATAGGGCAGACATTAGCTATTAGCTATTAGCTATTAGCAGTTAGCCTTTGATGCAAATACTACACGATACAAAAACATGGACACCGAAGGTGTCCATGTTTTTGTATCTAGCTAAAGGCTAATAGCTAACAGCTAACGGCTACCCCATATGGTAGACTTATACAATTATGAAGCCGCTCCTCTCTAGCCTTCAACTCATCGTCACAAGAAAAGATAGTAGGTATGTTATTATTTTTGCAACAATTATTTTTTTGTTGCTACTTCTTGTTGTTCAAAATGGTGGCGCTAGTTTGGATATGTTTGGGCTAACTGCTATTCCTTTTGGTAGACGTTTGTTATTATCACTTTCAGTATTTTTTGATATCAAAAGTACGTTCACCGGAGGTACGCTTATTCTCGCTGTTTTAGGTTCATTACTTGGTGGAATCAATCTATCACTTGCGTACACGTATATTAAAATGCGTGGAGATATGATTATAAAAAGTGGATTATACAGTGGAATGGGCCTTATTTTAGCATTCCTTGGTATTGGTTGTGCTGCTTGTGGTACAGCAGTGCTCAGTCTCTTGCTCGGGTTCTTTGGCTTTTCTGCGATGCTTCAGCTATTACCGTACCAGGGGCTAGAAATTGGCTATGTAGGGCTTATTATTCTATGTATTGCTACATATACACTTGCCAAGAAAGTAAGTGCTCCAAACGTGTGTTAATCTTTACATAACATGTCAGCACATCTTTCTCCTCAAGTTATAAAAGCAAAAAATCTCTACCTTACCATCGGTATAATTATTGTTATTATTGCAGGGCTGTTCGAGTTAAAGCCAACTGATGATATCAGTCTTGGTCTTGCGACTACGACACCTAATACTGTTGGTATCTATTATAAGGTTTCAAAAGTAACTGATGGAGATACTTTGCATGTGATAATCGAAGGACAAGATGAGACGGTTCGATTAATCGGTATCAACACCCCAGAAACAGTGGACCCTCGTAAAACAGTAGAATGTTTCGGTAAGGAAGCAAGTGAAAGAATGAAAGAAATCGCCAAAGGTAAAATCGTGCGGCTCGAGTATGATCAGTCACAGTCTCTTAGAGACACCTATGGAAGATTGCTCGCATATGTATACTTAGAAGATGGGCAAATGATCAATCGAAAGATGATAGCAGAAGGGTACGCATATGAATATACGTATTTAGCACCATATATGTACCAGAGTGAATTCCGACAATTACAGAGGTTAGCACAGAGTGCCAAGCGTGGACTTTGGGCAGCAGAGACTTGTAACGGGACTAAAGAATTTTCACAATAACCATCATGGATTCAATTCGCCATCTTTTAGCTTTGTTTTTTAAAATATCAATCGGCATTTTCGTGCTAGTGTTAGTTATTTGGTTGTCATCGTCTGTTTCAAAAAGTACCAAGAAATCTGGAACGGTAGCTACAGGTACTCCAGTAATTGAAAAGTCTGATATATTACCATCACCTCGAAAGTATTCAGGATTTTTTACAACAGGAAAGGGACCACAAGCAAATACCGTGTCTGTTCAGCCATTCGAATATACAGGAACTCAGCCATTTTCTGATACTACAAATAATTCTAATAAAACAACAAACACAAGTGCAGGAACATATGCAACATACGACTATTCTTCATACCCAACAACGCTCGACTCTAATGGTAAATATACAGTTGATTCAAATACAAAAAGTGCAACTACGAGCCCACAGATAAATGTTAAAGTAACTGAGGATGCTTCAAAGAGTCTGTACATACGTAATCTGTCTATCTATCAAGGCGGCCACATCTACACAGGAATCTCTTTTGTTGGAGAAGCACGTACGAGTTTGTTTAGAGATGGTAAATTCCCGATCGTTATAGTTGATGGAGCGGGAAAAGTTGTTGGTGTGTCAGCAGCTGTTGCGTTAGAGTCATGGTCAGTGCCAGGATGGGTAAGATTTGAAACAAAAATACTCTATACGCTTCCAAACAAAGTGCCGTGTACGATGTATTTCGAAGAAGCACTTACTCAAGCAGAAAGAACTCGACAGCCGGTGCGTGTCCCACTTCCAATTATGTGTAATTAGTTTACGTAAGTATTCAAAAAAGATAGAAATTAAAAAGTGACCACAAGGTGGTCACTTTTTTGAATCACTTACTACCCTAGGGTTGCTTCATCATCAGGGTGTGTCTTTGCGTGGCGAAAATCAGGATCTGTATATTGCTTATCCCAGTCTTCTTTCATGGTTGCTAGATTTTTTGCAACGCGGAATTTAAACTCTGCGTTTGCTTTGTCTTGCTTTGCTCTTTGGCCGACATCTGAAATGTACGAACGGACTCCCTGAGGAAGTTCATTATACCCATGTTTGTATCCAAGATATTCAGCAGCGTGGTCTTTCTTTTCGTTAAAGGCACCGTTAAAGCGACCAAGTGCTTCAAGAAAAGTATCACCAAGATCCTTTTCCTGATTTGTCCATTTTTTAGGTTTCTGATCTTTTGGCACAGCTTCTCCTTCTCGAGAGTTGGATGGTTGTTGTGAAAATGATGGTCCGTTCATAGTTTGGTACGAAATTACAAACTTGTCAAGAGTATTGTTTCTCGGTTACGCTGTTAATCTGTCGATTACCGCTTTTACAACTGCGCCATCTGCAGTGTCCCCAAGTTCTTTCATCATAGTTCCGACAAATTGTCCTTTTTTAGTTGGATCAAGTGGAGATGCTGCAAGCTTCGCAGCTACACGTGCCTCGATGTCAGCTTCTGACATTTGTGCTGGTAAAAATTCTTCGAGAATTGTTAGTTCGTTTTTTTCATCATCTGCTAATTCTGGACGACCACCTGCGATAAATTGCTCGATTGAGTCCTTTCGTTGCTTTGAAAGTTTTTTAATAACCTTGATACAGTCCGCATCAGATAGTGGATCTGTTGGTGGGTGACCTTGAGTTACTAATTCATTGGTAAATGCCGACATGATCATACGAAGCGTACCTACTCGTACGGCATCCTTTGCGATCATTGCTGGCTTAAGTGCTGCTTTAATTGTTTCTTGCATAGTGTTCTATATTCTAACATATAGACACATGCTAAACTAGTCGCATGACATCAACACTTATTGCTATTATTTTTTTCGGAATAGTTATTTCAGTGCTCTTAGTTGTATTACTTGTTCGCCAGAAAGGTAGCAATGAGAAGGAAGTAGAGGACCAAACATTCTTAATATTGCAGGACCAGCTCGAACGATTGCGAGATACGGTAGAAAATAAACTTGAACGCTCATCATCTGACTTACATCAAGTCCTTCATCGACAAAACACTGAATCAACACGACTGATAACAGAAATTACTCGTGAATTAACAGAAGTAAAAGAAGGGAACAAGCAGGTTTTCTCAATGACGGAGCAGTTACAGAATCTTGAGAAGGTTCTTACTCATCAGAAGCAACGAGGGAATCTCGGTGAAGCATCTCTTGAGCTAATCCTTTCTAACATGCTCGCACCTGGTCAGTATGAAATGCAGTATTATTTTAAAAATGGGGAAGTCGTGGATGCGGTTATTCATACTAAGGAGGGGATTATTCCAATTGACGCGAAGTATTCACTCGATAATTACCAGCGACTGATGAATGCAACGGATGAAGAAGAAACTGCGTACTATCAAAATGAATTTAAAAAAGATATTCAGAAGCGAATTGACGAAACTTCTAAGTACATTAGACCAGAAGAAGGAACTCTTCCATTTGCGTTTATGTTTATTCCAGCGGAAGGAATCTACTATGACCTCCTGGTCAACCAAGTGTCCAAGGGTGCGGTTAATACACAGAACTTGATAGAATACGCGTACAACAAACGAAAGGTCATCATCGTGTCACCTACGACCTTCTACGCATACCTTCAATCAGTACTCTATGGATTCAAAGCTTTTAAAATAGAAGAGAGCGCTAAGCATATTCAAAAAAGGGTAGAAGAGCTTGGGAAGCATCTCGAAGCATACGAAGAATATATGAAAAAACTCGGGGTTACTCTTGGCACAAGTGTGAATCACTACAACACTGCATACAAGGAACTTAAAAAAGTAGATAAGGATGTCTTTCGTATAACAGGAGAAGAAACAGGGATAACTCCAGAGTTATTAGACAAGCCAACGTTTGAAGAAGAATAGGAAATAAAAAAACCGCCAGTAATTAGCGGTTTGTTTCATAGCTAGCGCTTTGTTATTTGTGGTATGAATATCGGGAAGCCAGTTGATGACGATCTGTCTTCAATTGTTTGCTCCACTACTTTTCTTTTTTTTAAAACAAGCGGTCCCCACTTGATTCGCAGGTCTCTTTTTTCCAAGAAGTAATCAAGCGCAGCAACAAGAGCACTCAACATCCCAAGTGGACCACACAAGAAGAGTGTCCAAAAAGTTGAACGCTCCTCACGTCCCCCAAAAGGATTCGCTGGCCCACGTGAATAGGTCACGTGCAGAAATACCGCAAGAGCGCCAAGTAGAACATGTGTGATCACGTAGATGAAGAGCTCGTTTGGTATTCCAAGTAGGTACGAGTAAGTTTCCGCGTTATTCAGAAGTAGAGTTTTTGCTGACTGTAAACCTTGGGCTACCCGCTCGTCGACGCCAGATGTTGGCACCGGTATGCTGACTGCTTCCATTTGTTTTCACTCCTAAGTTTTCTTTGAATATTGATTCCTCTCTAGTTACTTTTTGTTTACTGAGGTAATGTGCAACAAAACCCCAAATAATAACGAGAATGAGTACCGCAAATGAGCACCAGTAGGGGGAATTATCCCCCTTGATCTCATTGAGAATACTGATGTGTAGGTTTTTCACATCTACTCCTGTCCTTGTTTAATTGTAAAATGAACGACGTAGTATATTAGAATATCATACATACTACATATGTCAACAGCAGGCTCTTGCACAGTTATTGAAAATAGTGTATAATTTCACAACTATGTCATTCGCAGTTATTCAAACAGGTGGGAAACAATATAAAGTCGCTGTAGGCGATGAGATCGCGGTTGAGAAATTAACTGGAGATCATAAGGTTGGAGATAAGGTCACTATTACTGATGTGGTTCTTACTGATGATGGTACAACAACAACTCTAGGTGCACCTTTTATTAAGGGTTCTACTGTATCAGCTACAATCAGTGAGATTGGAAGACTCGATAAAGTTCTTGTTGTACGTTATCGTCAGAAGTCACGATATCACAAGAAGAATGGTCACCGACAGCCATTTATGAGTCTCAAGATTGACGCGATTAAATAAGACGTCAGACAGTCAGACAAACAGATGTCAGATTAAATACAAAAGCGCTCCTTACGGAGCGCTTTTGTATTTTCGTTATTAAGTATCTGTGTGATTATTCATATAAAACCTATCTACAGCATCTGTAGATAGGTTGTAAGAGATTTCAAGTTTATTTAATACAGGATCTTTTATCTCCGGTATTATAACAAAGCCCATTTTCTGTGTCATACCATGGATGAACAAAATACAGTATTATTATAATTATTATTATCCGAAAAACAACTCTTGAATTACTCATTTTGAACCCCCTTGTTTCTAGCCAATATCAACAGCATATGCCTATTCAAAAGCTACGTCAATTCCTCCTCTCAAGCGCTTGCTTAAACGTGTCGCGATCAACATACTCAAGCTCTAGACCACTTGAAAGACCACGCGCTAGATGAGTCAGCTGTAGTTTTTCTACACCAACAATTTGTTTGATTGTTTTTTCAACATACTCTGTTGTGGTGTCACCGTAATCAGTAACAGGAAGCGCAAAGATAACCTCAGCGAGATTCTCATTGGTAATTCCACTGTGAATATATGCAGTTAACTCACGGATACGAATGAGTTCTGAAGGTTTTTCTGTAAGTGGAGGGACAAGACCTCCAAGGATAAAATAGAGACCATTGTATGATCCAGTTTTTTCAATTGCATCTAGATCAAGTTCTTTTTCAAGAATCATGATTGTTGCAGATTCACGTGTTGAAGATGCACAAATTTCACAGAGTGTCTTTTTCGAGTCGGCATTTTTATCACCATAATATCTAAAACATTTTTCACATTGCTTGCCAGTGAACCTGAGCTCCTCAAGAGATTTAATAAGCTGATCCTTGTAGTGTGAGTGTTCGCGTAACAAAAAATAGACGAAGCGTTTAGCTTGCTTCGGCCCAATACCAGGGAACCGCATGAAGAGTTCAGTGAGTTTGTCGGTGGGGTTCATAGAAGTTTCAGAGTAAGGAGGTAGGCTAGTTATTTGCGTCAGAATTTGCTAATTCTGACGTGATTTTTACGCTTAAAAATCAAAATTTAAAAATCGACATTCACATTCACATTCGGTAAAGAGAAATCTCCAAATTCTGATTTTTCGACGGACACGAACGAAGTCTTCTTGTCATCGAAGTATAGTTCTACCATTCCAGTTGGTCCATTACGATGCTTTTCAATCAAAATCTCTACAACATTTTTACGTGCAGATGATTCATCTCCATACTTGTCTTCACGGTGAATAAACATAACAACGTCCGCATCTTGCTCGATAGATCCTGAGTCTCGAAGGTCAGACAGTCGAGGCTTACCACCACGAGCTTCAACGGCACGAGAAAGCTGTGAAAGTGCAATCACTGGAGCATTGAATTCCTTTGCAAGTGCTTTCAATGATCGAGAAATTTCAGTCACTTGGTTAACCATATTGTCGTATTGGCGTGAGGTACTCATAAGCTGAAGGTAATCCACAATAATCAGACCAATTGGTTTGTCTGAGTTTAGTCTACGAAGCGTACTTCGCATGTTTAGGATTGAGTTCGCAGCTTTGTCGTCCACAAAAATAGGAGCCTTCATGAGTTCATGCATTCCTTGTTGGAGTCGTTCGAATTCTTCATCAAGAGTTAGTTTTGCAGTACGAAGCTTCCAACTATCAACTTGTGATTGAGCAGACAACATACGGTCAACAAGCTGCTCCTTACTCATTTCAAGTGAAAAGATGGCAACAGGGATACCATGCTTTACGGCTGCGTTGCGTGCGAAGTCTAGTGCAAGCGAAGTCTTTCCTACTGATGGTCGAGCAGCTAAAATGATAAGGTCAGACGGCTGGAACCCAGAAAGTTTATGATCTAGGTCTCTAAATCCACTTGGTGTACCACGCATACCACTATCTTTTTCTGACATTTTCTCAATACGTGACCATGTCTCATCAATAAGTTCATTGAATCCAATAAGACGATCAGAAGAACCACCT
>CAYXKW010000006.1:0-66554 GCA_964464695.1 uncultured Candidatus Saccharibacteria bacterium | reverse complement strand
AAGCACACTAGATTACATTAAATATAAATATTGGCCTCATCGTCTAACGGTTAGGCGACCAGCAGGTCGTGCCGTGAGGCTTAACAGGTTTCCTGTGTCCGGAGTAAAGTAAAAGATTCAATAAGCACACTAGATTACATTAAATATAAATATTGGCCTCATCGTCTAACGGTTAGGACACAGGCTTCTCATGCCTGTAATCGGAGTTCGATTCTCCGTGAGGTCACAAATATAAGAAACCACCCAATGTTGGGTGGTTTCTTATATTTGTGACCTCACAGTAAGTGACCTGCGTCACTTGCGTGGAGAATCGATGGAAGAGCGTTATGAGGCCAGCAGGCCGAATCGCATACTCCAAGAGTCATTCTGCTGAACGAGCGGCAGCCGATTAGTAAATCATGCCGGGAGGCAAAGTCGAGTCCGACGAGCGGCGACATGGGACTTGTAGAAGATTCTCCGGGAAGCAAATCAGCAGATTTGTGACTTGATCCTCCCATTTTTAACAGATTGTACTCAATCAATTGGAAATGCAGCTTTAGGGTTCACAAATGTGATACCATTAAACTATGAAAATAGCTGGTGTAATTTTATTATTTGTCGGCATTGTCTTTTTGGGTATTCAAAACACTTTCTATGGATATGTTAGTGATGACGGTGTACTTCATGACAGTTTATTTCTTCCTCTCGGAGCATTTGCCCTTATTATTAGTTTAGTATTATTTTTGTTATTAGGAATACTATTTTTAATAAAGAAAATTAAGTCGAAATAGATTTATGTAGACTAAAGTTACTTAGTTTAATTAAATACAGCTCTAGAGAGCTACAAGATTAGCTCAATACTTGGAGGTTTCTTAATTATGTAGCAGTCGCAAACATTAACTAAACGTCACCAAAAAACTATACATCCCCATACTACATGTTCCTTGTAATGTGTCCCCTACTTTCGGGGTTCCTGCGTCAATAGTTGTTTCTCCGGTATTAGGCAGTATGTTTCTATAGCTAAGAGACCGAATGACTAATGAGGATGAGCAGTCGTAGGTTCCATTTGTTTTTACAATTAGTTTGGTTGGGATGCCGGATTTTGCAACAGACATTCTTGGGGAATAACCACCTTGTGCGGTTATGGTTATATATTGAATGCCATCTTGTATAACACTATTTTCTACAGGAATATTTCCAACTTTCTGTGTAGTTCCTGTTTGAGAGCTAGAAGAAGCACTGTCTCGGCTTGTAAAGTATAGTGTTCCACCGATTAACAAGACTGCAAGAATGATGGAGGTTGTTTTGTTCATACGTGTAAGTATACCAAATTTAAATATTGAATAATGGATTAATAATGCCTAGTCCAACAAGACCAGAAAGTACCGCAAATGATCCTAATCCTAAGACGACAACGCCAGCGGACTTGAAAAATAATGATGCATACTTTGAATTTGCAAACGAAGACGCTCCAAATGAAAGGAGTGCAAGCATTGGGAGTGTTCCAAGAGCAAAGAAAAACATAACCAGCGAGCCAGACATAAATGACCCACTAGAAAGTGCAGACACTTGCATTGATTGTGTAAACCCACACGGTAAAAAAAACGTTCCAATACCAAGTAACAATGGTGCAAGTGTTTGATGCTCAATTTTTCTAAAAAAACTAAAGAGTGTAGGAGGTAGAGTGAATTTATTCTGTTTAAACACCCCGACTAGGTTAAGCCCAAGCACAATCATAATTAAAGCAGCAAGTATTCCAAGCACAGAAGAGAAAATATAATTAACTCCAAGCCCTTTACCAAGAAGACCTAGTAGTCCACCCAGAACTGCGAAGCCCAGCATTCTCCCCACGTGGAATAGATAGATAGATTTCTTGTTATGTTTATCATCTTGAGAAACCTTGGCTGAAAGTGAAAGAATGAGTCCTCCAACTACTGCCAAACAAGTGGAAACAGACGCTACAAGGCCAACAAGAAAAGCTGTAGTCGGTGTTAATTGTCCACCGATACCAAAATTAAGTACTCCTGATTTTTGTAACATGTAAAATGCCACAAGAAAAATAAGACCTATAAGAATAGCTTGCCATAAATTATCCTCACCCTTCTTTTCTTCTTGTACTTTTTCAGTAGAAACACTATAACCATTGTCTTTTATTTTTTCACTGAGCATTTTGGCAAGTGTGGTTGTGTTTGTTTCGTTGCTGTCCACTGTTATTGTTTGGTCATTAAGATTAACCTGTACATTTGAAACAATTTTTTCTTCACGTAAAATATCTTCAATTAAGATTTTACAAGACGCACAATGAGTCCCCGAAACATAGAATGTATATGATTTCATGATTATAGTGTTTTTACTTTAATTCGTAGGGAATTTGAAACAACTGAGACTGACGAGAGCGCCATAGCGAGTCCTGCAAATACTGGTGATAGGAGCCATCCAAAAAAAGGAAAGAAAACTCCTGCCGCAAGAGGAATACCAATAATATTGTAGGAGAACGCCCAGAAAAGATTTTGCTTTATACCATTCATTGTTATCTGTGATAGTCGTACAGCTTTTACAAGCTTCGAAACGTCCCCTCCTAAAAGAGTTATTCCTGCGGACTCAATCGCAACATCTGTCCCTGTTCCCATAGCGACCCCAACATCTGCTTGTGCAAGTGCTGGTGCATCATTTACCCCATCACCTGCCATAACCACAATATTTCCTTGTGCTTGTAAATCCTTGATAACGTTTAGTTTATCTTCTGGCATTACATCTCCAATCACTTCATCAATACCTACTAGATTGGCAATATATTCACCCGTATTTTTAGTATCGCCTGTGAGCATAATTACTTTCTTGCCTAGCTTGTGAAGTGCTTCTACCATATCTTTAGCTTCTGGTTTTACTTGATCTGCCACATACACAACCGCTAGTAATGTGTCTTTAGTTGCAAGAAGTACGGGAGTTTTTCCTTCTTTTGTTTCTTTTTCAAGAAGATTCACGTCATGTGGAATGTGTAGGTCATCAAGAATTTTACTATTACCTGCAAAATATTCCGTACCGTTGATAAGACCTTGTAACCCCTTACCTTTAATACTTTCGAAGTTACTCAGTTCTTGTACTGCTATATTGTTCTCTTGCGCATAGGTTACAATTGCATGAGCAATTGGATGTTCTGACTTTGATTCAAGTGTTGAAAGAATCGCAATAGCATCCTCTTGATTCATAGTGCCAAGTACATCTATCTTACTAAACTCTGGTTTACCTTTTGTAATGGTTCCTGTCTTATCAACCACAATGACGTTTGCTTTATACAATGTTTCAAGTGCGGTTGCATCTTTAACAAGAATCCCTTCTTTAGCCCCCTTCCCAACCCCAACGATAATCGCAGTGGGAGTTGCTAGCCCTAACGCACACGGACAAGCTATTACTAATACAGCAACAAGAGAAGTTAGGCCGTACGAAAGAGCTTGTGAAAACCCAAGTGCAGGAATTCCGAAATACATCCATGCACCAAATGAAAGGAAAGCAACGACAAGCACAACAGGAACAAAGACTGAAGATATCTTATCCGCAAGAGCTTGAATTGGGGCTTTTGAACCCTGCGCCTCTTCTACCATGTGGATAATATGTGCGAGCAATGTTTCAGAGCCAACTTTTGTCGCCCTGAAATTAATCGTTCCATTTGTGTTTATGGTTCCAGATACAACTGAGGAATCAATTGTTTTCTCTGTTGGTACCGGCTCACCTGTGATCATCGATTCGTCGACATAGGAGCTTCCTTCAACCACCACTCCATCCACCGGAATTTTGGATCCTGGCTTAACAACAACAATATCATCTATGACTACCATATCTGCAGGAATCTCAATTTCTTTTCCATCTCTTATAACGACAGCTTTTTTTGCCTGCAGTCCTAATAACTTTTCAATCGCATCTCCTGTTTTTACTTTTGACTTTGCTTCAAGATATTTACCAAGCGCGACAAAGGTTATCACGACAATAGTTACGTCGTAGAAATTATACTGGACGTTAAGATATGGCTTTAACACATCTTCAAACGCTGTCACTATAAAACTATAGATAAAAGCAACTGATGTACCGATACCAATGAGCGTATCCATGTTTGCTTTCCCGTATCGTAAAAATCTATATACACCTAGTAGATACGGCTTACCAATTGTTACAAAAATATACGTAGCAAATAGTGGAAGCAAATGGTGGAAAAATTCATAGATAGTGTGAGACATCTGAGGAACGACATCATACTTGCCAAGGATTTCCCATGCCATAATAAGGACACTAAATACCGCAAGGGGGAGAGCTCCGTACACACCTTTCTTCATGTCCTTTATTTCTTGTAATTTCTCAGTTTTTGACTGATTAAGTCCAAGATGAGTGGCGTGCTCATCTTCACTCATACCCATATCATGAGCAGAGAGATTCGTAGGCATGTTTTCAGTAAGAGTATACCCAAGTGGTACTAATTTCTTGTTAAAATCTTCTCCTGTTACCTTAGTTTCATTAAAAGTAATTTTTGCGTTCTCAGTGCCGCTATTTACCGAGACATCTTCCACACCATCCATTTTTTTGACAGTTCTTTCGATAATTGATGCACACGATGCGCAGTGCATTCCTTTTACTCTGTAGACGTTTATTGTATTCATATGATTACTGCATGTTATAGATTTTAAGAAGTTCTTTGATTGAACCTTCCTTATCAGTCTTGAGACGCTCGGCAAGACAAGATTCTAAGTGGCCTTTAAGTAATTCTTTACGAGCGCTGTGGAGCAGTCCTATAACACTATCTATTTGTTGAATTACTTCCGGACAGTATCTATTCTCATCAACCATATGAGGAATCTTAGCGACACTCCCTATCGCCATATTAATAACTTTACGAGCTTTTATATTTGGCTCGCCATGTTTAAGTGTGTTGTATTGTACCATATACCCTATAGTATAGGGTATATGGTAGACACTGTAAAGTTAATACATGTAGATACAGATCACAAATCCCCACAAATACGCTATACTATTTTAATATGAATCCAGACTTAGAAAACCATTTAGAAAAAATTGAGAAGGAACTAGTTTTAATTAGAAAAGGTATCACTAATTTTTCTTCGTATTTTGTGCGTGGGATGTTACAAGGTGCGGGGTACCTTGTTGGAGCGGCTATTATTCTTACGATTGTTGGATGGATACTTAACATCGCAGGAGTTATCCCAGCATTTAGTGACGCTGTAGATGAATTTCGTGCTTCGATGGACCGAGTCGGAGGAGCTGTGCCTAAATAATGACTACAAGAAAAAGCCCTCCATATTCGTATGGGGGCTTTTTGATTTATTTAAGGATGTGTGGATGCCGGTTGACGATAGGATCCAATACATACCTTATCGATTACCGTCACTTTGCCGGACGAAGTATCAAGGACAAGAGCTTGAGCCTTACCTCTTTGTGGTCCATGTTTTGGTACAAATGGCCTCTGACTGCTTGGTGCAATCTGGAGAACTCCATATCCAGCGACATATTTGGTTAAGTGAGGCACTATTAATTTAGCGCACTCTGAACAAACTAAATTCATTTGAGACCCTTTACTAAAGTGCTATTTATAAACACAATACATAATAAAACTAAGATTGTCAATCTCTTACGCTTTGCAATGTCTAGAATAATGATTTTATTTTGAATAGTAATCGTAGTATTACACTGTTTCTATACGTCAATCTTCTAGAAAGATATCCAGCTACTAGTTTTCTATTGATTCTCGATTTCGTTGGATATGGATACGCTTTCTTATACAACTCTAAAAGAGGAAGGCTGAGCGTATGTAGCAATAAAAGTTCTTGAATTAACTCTCCTGCATCATCACCCACCATTGTTCCACCAAGTAATAGCCCTTTCTTGTCTATGTAGACTCGAACGAAACCAATTTGAGCATCATCAGTAATTGCCCTATCTTCATCTTCAAACGAAGTCTCAAGCACTTCATACCATACACCATCCTTATCAAGGTCTGCTTCTCCTTTTCCAAATGTCGCAATCTGCGGACTTGTATAGGTTACCCATGGCATCGTTATTGGCATTTTTTTGCGTAATGGCGACACCATATTATTAATAACTACTTTTGCATGTTCCTCTGCAGTGTGTGTAAACATAAATGACCCAGCGATATCCCCTACTGTATAGACAACTGGATTGGTTGTTTGCAAGTATTCATTAACAAGTACTTTAGTTTTTTTCTCATCAGTTTCAACTAGGGCATTTTCTAGATCCAATCCTTCAACATTGAGCACCCGACCAATTCCAACAAAAATAGCATCTGTCGATAATTCTCTCATCGTCTCATCATTCTCTGTTGTGAAATATACTTTTTGATCTTGTATCTTAGTGATTGTCGCTTTATTGATTATAGTAATACCGTCATTTTGAAAACTAGACGAAAGTATCTCACTAGTCGCTTGTAGCTCTCGAGGGACAATTCTATCTTGAGTATTAAGTATCGTCACGTGTGATCCTAGTCGAGCAAATGCTTGTCCGAGCTCACAACTAATTGGACCACCTCCGATAAACACAAATTGCTTGGGTAAATAATCTATATCAAAAATTGTCTCATTACTAAACATTCTCACGCTCATATCATTTTGGATATCGAGCATACGCGCTCGTGAACCAGTTGCAAGCACACATTTTTTAAATACAAAACTTTCTCCGTTAACACTCACAGAATTTCTTCCTGTAAATAATGCTTTTCCTAGGACCACATCAATTCCCTTTTCTTCTAGGGCTGTGCTATTTTCATGGGCTCTGATTATTCCCTGCTTTCTCTTTATTTCATTCATAATAAGAGCTATATCTACTTCACCTTGTGAAGTTAAGCCATACTTATGAGAACTTCTGGACGCTTTACATAATGAAGCAATATGAATAAGGGCTTTACTCGGTACACATCCAGTATTTAAACAGTCACCTCCCAGAGATTCTTCATTCTTGTCAACCAGAAGCACACTCATCTGGATACGAGCAAAAAATGAAGCTACATTTAAGCCCCCTGATCCACCACCTATAACTATCACATCATACTTATTTTTTTTCATAATATTTCCCAATGAAGATAAGGCCAATAATAGCAACAACTGATACTCCGATGTGGAAGATACTTAACATAGCAAGTGATTGCCCAAAATATACAAAAGCAACTGTTCCTGGAATAATTCCAACTGCTGTTCCTAGTATATAGTCTCGTGTGCTAACTTGTGTAACTCCAAGTAAGTAATTCAGTGCGTTGAATGGGAATAGTGGAATAAGTCGAAGTAATACGACAGTTTGAAAACCGTGTGATGAAAATCTTTTTTCATAATCTGCAATTTTTGGATATTTTGAAAGAATGTTCTTTTTTACATACGATTGTAAAAAATACCTCGATACAAAAAACGCAAGTGTTGCCCCAAGGATATTCCCAATAAGAGAAACAATACTGCCTGTCACTATTCCGAATGTTGCACCCGCAAGTAACGTAAGTGGTGTCCCTGGGAATAATATGATTGCACCGATAATTTTAGCAAGAATAAGTATGAGCGCGGAAGCACTTGGATACATTGCTATCAGTTCCTGGATATGTTCTAAAAACATGGAGACTACTTGATGCTAACTACATATTCTCCGTACCCTTCTTGTTCCATTTCAGCGAGTGGAACAAACCTCATTGCAGCACTATTCATACAATATCTCATACCACCTCTATCTGCAGGTCCATCTGGGAAGACGTGCCCTAAGTGGGAGTCAGCAATTGTACTACGTACCTCAGTACGAGTTGTGAAAAAACCTTTGTCTTCATGCAACGTAATGACTGATGCATTAATTGGCTTTACGAAACTTGGCCACCCAGTCCCTGAGTCATATTTATCTGTTGAAAGATAGAGTGGCTCTCCACTCACAATATCTACATAAATACCCTTTTCTTTATTGGTATCATACGCATTACTAAAAGATGGTTCAGTCCCTTCTTTTTGAGTGACATTAAACTGTAAAGGTGTCAAAGTCTTTAATTTTTCTTCTTTCATACTTGGTGTAAAGTTCTTCCAAGAAACATTATTATTTACAGTCATATTTTTTGTTGACGGTGAATTATTTATAATTGTAGAATTTTTAGTGTCTTCAAAAATTTCTTTAACATATGGACTTGTGTCTGACCATGTTTCCTTTACATACCCAGTTCTTCCGCTTCCTTCTTTGTAAAGATTATACCGCACAGTGTTCTTATCTTTATAATCCTGATGGTATTCTTCAGCTGGGTAGAAGTTATTATATAGTAGCACTTCAACAACAACTTTCTTAGGGAACTTTTTGGTTACATCTATTTTTGCGATAAGTGCCAAAGAAAGTTTTTGTTGCTCATCTGTTTTGTAATAAATTGCAGGACTATACTGGTACCCTCTGTCTGCAAATTGTCCTCCATTATCCGTTGGGTCGATGTGCCTAAAATATAATTCGAGAATCTTTGCGGTGGAGATTTTTGTAGGATCATAAATTACTTGTACCGCTTCACGCGCTTTCACCTTGCCACTTCCAACATCACTATAACTTGGACCACTACCTGTAGCGTACATCATCTCAGTATCTGCATATCCTGATATTGCTGAAATAACTCCTGGTTCATGATTATATTCGCTTTCTGTACACCAAAAACATCCTCCTGCAACCACAATCTCTTGATATGTATTATTCTCTACTTGAGCAACAAGTACAGGGTCTATGGTTACATGTTGTGAAGTTGCTCGGTCGTACGTGTTATACAACACAAAGACAACAAACCCGATAACTATCCCGAGCAGTAATGTTAGAAATCTATTTTTAAATATGTGGTGCATGATGCGCATAGACTGTAATCTAACGATACTACACATACAACAACAGGTAAAGTACTTTACAATGAGGTGTGCATGATTAAGATTGAAATGCTATAGTAGGAATAATAAACTATTCACAATATGACTACCCAAAAAGCCGATAAAAAATGTGTTGTGTGCAAAATAGACCTTAATTTACAGAAGAGTTTTCAAGAACGAGAAGACTGGGAGAGTGTTCGCTTTTGTAGTAGCAAGTGCCGAAAGAGTACCACATCAAAATCTGGAAAAAAGAGAAGATAGTTTCTGCTAGTTGTATATGAACTACTGGTTAATGAAATCCGAGGAGGAAGAGTACTCAATTGATGACTTACAGCGAGACAAACAAGCACCATGGTTCGGTGTCAGAAATTACCAAGCGCGGAATTTTATGAAAAATGAGATGAAGATAGGCGATCTTGTTTTCTTTTATCACTCGAATGGGAAACCATCTGCAATTGTTGGTGTAGCAAAAATTGCAAGCAATCCCTATCCTGACGAAACACAGTTCAATAAGAAAAGTCTTTACTATTTTGCAAAAGCTACAAGAGAAAACCCTTCTTGGGTTTCGGTGGATGTAGCCTTTGTTAAAAAATATTCAGAATCACTTTCAATCAATGACATGAGACTACACACTGAGTTATCAGCTATGAAGTTATTACAAAAAGGAAGTCGTTTATCGATTACACCTGTCAGAGAAAAAGAATTTAAGTACATCGATTCATTACTTTCATACCTCTAAACAAAAAAGCGGAGGGCATCTCTAAGCATATTATCATTATTTAGAGTACACTATATAGCAATGAAAATTTTTTCCTCGAAAATATTTGGCGTACTTGTTGTTCTTGTTTTATTTATCGGGGCAAGTGTTCTCACAAATACCTATAGCAGCGAAATTTCCTTACTTATCGAAAGCTTAGGAATGGAAGGTAAGATGCTCTTCACAGCCCTTGCTATGCTTGCGGTGGTAATCCCTGTCTGGAGTAACATTTTTTTACTTCCGTTTGGTATCGTAACTTGGGGGCCATTTCTTACCGCTATTTTTTGTATCACTGGGTGGTTTTTTGGTTCAGTTGTATCTTTTTTTATAGCAAGAAAGTACAAAGAATGGCTACTTACAAAATACCCATCGCTGCATAAATATGAACTCATTGACACTCTTATTCCAAAGGAGCACATTTTTCCTTCACTTATTTTCTTACGGATGACTATGCCTGTTGATATACTTTCTTATGCTATCGGATTATTTAGTAAACGTATCAGCTGGAAGCAAAATGCGATAACCACCCTAATAGGTATTACTCCTTTTTCTTTTGTTTTTTCATATATAGGGATTTTTAGTATAACGACTCAAATTATCGTCTTTTCTATAACAGGAATATGTTTTCTTATCTATGTGTATATTCGAAAGAGAAGAATTAGTTGATTTTGTCTATAGAATAACGTAGTCTTGGATAGGTTGTTCTGGCTACTATACTTTGATACTTCAATTCTAAAAAGGAGCTATCGTGAACATCATTCAATTGGTTGCGCGAGTTTTTGTCTTCCTGTGCTTTACTTCTGTTGTTCTAATTGCACACGCACAAACTGTTGTTTCCGAATACCAAATTCGAGATGAACTGACTGGCAAAGTATTCCAAGAAAATATTGACTTGCTGTATGACCCAAAATATCCAGGCATCATTACTACAAAAAGTGTTGCTAGCTCTGATCCTATTGTCCACACCACTGAGGACATTTATGCAACGCCGTATTGGTGGCTACGAATAATAAAAGCGGAGGGTCAAAATATCTATCAAGAGGAATTTCTTTCTGTCTCACCAAATAGAGTAGGGGTAGGAGGAACAAGTTTTGGATATATGAATATCAGAGATACAAACACAGATGAAATAAAAGAGTCGTGGCCACTCTTTGTGAGGGTGCGTTTGGTAAGCGGAGTGTGGCAAGAAGCGACTTTTACATTTTATATATCTGGAAATAGGAGGATGGAAGTAGTCAGACTCTACTCTCGCGAAAGTTACTTTTTCCCTATTTCTCAGGTTGTTAAAATATATAAACCTGGAATTGATCCAGAATCTGTTCCCCTTGCCGTAAAAAATTCTGACTACTTTGAGAAATTCATTATTTCAAGTTGGCGAAACTAGATCATTGCAAAAACTCCAAACACAGCTTGGAGTTTTTTTACAGAGTTCTTTTAATCTATCTTCGCAACCACTCATCTTCTTGTCGAACAAGAACAGATGCTGGATTATGGGTGCTTGCCAGTATCATTTTAATTGCTCGTTCCATTCGAACACCTTGTGAACCTTTTATATAAACAACGTCACCTTTTTGAAGTATTTTTACCAATTCTTTTCCAGCATCAATTGATGAGTCACACTGCATGATATTGTCATCTAACATCTTTTCATCAAGAGCACCTTCCGCAATAACTTTTGCACGTATTCCAACGGTGAAAAGTTTATGAGAACATTTCGCTGCAACCTTCCCCATTTTATAATGCTCATCTCGTGTATGATCACCAAGCTCAAGCATGTCTCCAAGTACAGCTATTTTTCTCCCCGTTGTTTCTATTTCACTTAGACTCTTAAGTCCATGCTCTGTAGCTTTTGGTGAGGCATTATACGAATCGTCAATAATCATCGATTCATTCATTCCAGAAAGAAGTCGCATTCTTCCTTTTGGTTTATCAGCATCTCGTAATGATGCGCATGCTATCTCAAGAGGAATAGCAAGCTCATGAGCTACTGCAAGCGCTGGTAGTGCACAATATACAGGTGACTTACCAACAACCTCAGGCAAGACTAGATGATGATTCTTACCATCAACTATAACATCCGCTTCAGTACCCGCAAGTGGATCGCCGTACATTTTTACATGTGTTGCGTGAATATCTGACGCTTCATGAATTCCAATACTAACTTTTCGTGCAAGAGTCTTTATTACTAGCTTCTCCGCATCATGATCATCTTTATTAAAAATAAACACACCACTTTCTCTAAGTGCTTCAACGAGATACCCTTTTTCTTCCACAACTGCATCTCTGTCCTTAAAAAATTCTATATGTACAGGAACTTGTCCAAACTGTGTGACAACAGTAATGTCAGGCTTTACCCATGAAGCAATACTTTTAATATCCCCTGGTCTATCAGCACCAATTTCAAGAACAAGATGAGTTGGGTACTCTTTTGCAAAAGGCACAAAAAAACCACGTGCAATAATTATCCCCCATCTAAATGGGTTATTCCAACCTGACTTTTCCCCTAAAATAGTAAGAGGTACTCCAAATTCACTGTTCATACTCTTCTCACTTCGACGTACATAGAAGTGATCTTTCATGACTGCATAAATTGCATCCTTTGTGGAAGTCTTACCAAGATTGCCAGTTACACCGATAATAAATGGTTTATGCCTTAAAAGTACAGCCTTTGCTTGCCACATAAGAGCCTTGACAACAAATTTTTTAATAAGTTCTTTCATAACAACAAGAAGTAGTCTTAAGGTGACTGGCTATTAATTCATAAATTATATCACAAAGGGTGAAAGCTTTGCTTTCACCCTTTGTGATATTTCCCTAAGCAATTTTTGAGAGCAACTCTTTATGTTCCTCAGTATTTAGTTCGCCACACTTCTTCCATTTCTTACCACTTCCACATGGACATGGGTCGTTACGTCCAACTTTTACTCTCTCAGCATGGTTAGCCCCTGTTGAAGTTTGCCCTTCTACACTCGGAATGACAGACACGAAGCTACTCTCTGCCATATTTCGAGCATGTTGTTGTGCAAAAAATCCATCCATGTTTTCAATAAACATCGTTAATTCATGTCGAAGCGTTGCTTCAAGTGTACGGAATGCTCGTAGACCTTCTTTCTTGTACTCAACAAGCGGGTCTCTCTGGCCATACGCTCGAAGGTTAACACTTGAACGAAGGTGCTCCATTGCGTCCAAATGATCCATCCATAATGTATCGATAATCTGAAGCATCATAATCCGGAAAATATGTCGTACGGCATCTTTTTCATATTTTTTCTCTTTTTCTGCAAGAATATCCGCTAACTCTGGCTTGTACGAGATCAATTCAGCTAAGACTTCTGTAACAAAAACATCGTCTTCAAATAAAATCTTACGACGTTTTGCGTAAATACTTGTACGTTGTTGATTGAGCACATCATCATATTGAAGTGTGTGCTTACGGGTATCAAAATGGAATCCTTCAATTTTTTCTTGAGCACCTTCAAGAGCTCGAGAAACGAGTCTACTTTCGATTGGCTCATCTTCTGGTATTCCAAATTTACCCATCATTGTCTTAATGTTCTGTGAACCAAAGACACGCATAAGATCATCTTCAAGTGACACATAGAATTGTGTTTCCCCGGCATCCCCTTGTCGTCCTGAACGACCTCGTAACTGATTATCAATTCGACGAGCCTCATGACGCTCAGTACCGATAACAAGAAGTCCTCCGAGAGCAAGAACATCCTCGCGTTCACTATCTGTCGCCTGTGGGCCACCAAGTTTAATATCCACTCCACGACCTGCCATGTTCGTTGCGATTGTTACTGCGCCTTTTTTCCCAGCGTCAGCAATAATCTCTCCTTCTTTTTCATGATTCTTCGCGTTAAGCACTGCGTGTGGCACTCCTTCACGTTCAAGATACTTTGAGATTGCCTCATTTTTCTCAATTGAAATCGTACCAATGAGCACTGGTTGACCTTTTGCATGAAGTTCTTTTACTTTTTTTGAAAGTGCTTGCCACTTTCCTTTTTCTGTTTGAAAAATAAAATCACTATGATCTCTACGATTAATTGGATTATGTGTTGGGATTGGTGTAACAACAAGGCCGTACACTTTATAGAACTCTTCTTTTGAAGTATCGGCAGTTCCTGTCATTCCTGATAGTCTCTCGTAGAATCTAAAGTAGTTCTGGAATGTAATAGAAGCAAGTGTTCGACTTTCTTGCTCAATCTTCACACCTTCTTTTGCTTCTACCGCCTGATGGAGCCCGTCTGACCACCTACGCCCTGGTTGCATGCGTCCGGTGAATTCATCAACAATAATAACCTCACCATCCTTGACCACGTATTCTCGTTCACGAAGGAAAAGCGCCTTTGCTTTTACGGCTGACTCTAGGTGATGAACATATTTCATTCCTTCGACTGAATAGATATTTGAAATATTAAGTGCAGTTTCTGCTTTTGTAATTCCATCCTCAGTTAGTGATATAGCGCGTTGCTTTTCATCTACTGTGTAATCATCACCTTCTACAAGTGACTCGGCAACTTGCGCAAAACGCGTGTACATATCACTTGACTGTGATGCAGGCGCAGAAATAATAAGCGGTGTACGTGCTTCGTCTATTAATATAGAGTCTATTTCGTCCACAATTGCATAGTGGTGTGTGTGTTGAGTAATAGCAGCTTTATCATATCCAATATTATCTCGTAGATAATCGAAGCCAAACTCATTATTGGTTCCGTACGTAATGTCTGCAAGATACGCTTCTTGTCTATTGCATGGTTTCAAATATTCATACACAACTTTATATGAACCAACTTCATCACGAACAGCATCTTCTTCTTTACTTTCTTCTTTTGTTAAATGCGTACTGTCATACATGAATGATGACTGATGATTAATAACTGAACTTGTTATACCTAAAGTATCATAAATCTGCCCCATCCACACCGCGTCACGTCGAGACAAGTAATCGTTCACCGTAACAATATGAACACCACGACCAGTGAGTGCATTTAAGTACGCTGGTAGTGTCGCAACAAGAGTCTTTCCTTCACCTGTTCTCATTTCTGCAATATGACCACGGTGCAGTAAGATACCACCAATTACTTGTACTCGATAATGCATCATGTGAAGTGTTCTACGGGCACTTTCGCGCACAAGCGCAAACGCTTCAGGTAAAACATCTTCGAGCACTTTCTTTTCTTTTAATTTTAATTCCTCTCCGGTAAGTCCAGAAATCTCTTTCATTACTTTTTCTTTCAATGCAAGACTTCTACCCTTGAGGTCTTCCCCAGAGATGGTCTTTAGTTCTTCTTCGTATGAAAAAACCTTATCAACGATAGGCGCAAGCTTTTTAATTGTATTTTTGGATTCGTCTGGAAAAATAATACTTAAACCCTTGTGAATGAAAGACATAGTTACGTGATTATATCATATTTATAATGCAGAATGTAGTCGTGATACAGCAATAAAAAACCCACCTTTGGGGTGGGGTGGCTTCTTGCTGAAAGTACAGCTTGCTGTGAAGAAGCCGTTGACGTGACCTTGTATCAGCGGCCGATGGTGCCTTCGAGGTGGACGCCAGCGTGAACGGTACTGCCACGACTGGAGCGATCTTCGGCGGCACGGCGGTTGACGGCGTTGTGGCCAGCGTGTGCGGAGGCGGCGGAATTGGCGCTTTGGCCGGCGGGAGCGACGATGGAACGTTTCATGGATTTCTCCTGGATTGACGATGGAACTGCTCATTGGGTGGAGCAGATGCACGACGCACACATTGTTTTTCGACCAACATGAACATCTGATAGGAATACTACACCTAAGTTATATGTATGTAAAGTTTTTATGTGGATAATTATTTTATACTTAAATAATGTGTAGGACTAATTTTTTTGGATAATTAAATTACTGGCAATCGATCAATTTCAAGATTACTTTATTAGATGAACATATCTACATAAAGCAAACATATCATCCTAACCAAATAGAAAAGAAGCATCATGGGAGTGATGCTTCTTTTCTGAAAGAACAAACTTTTGCAAGTTGCGATTACGCACGCTTTGCAGTCTTCTTAGCTGCCTTCTTAGCAACTTTCTTCACTGCCTTCTTTGCAACTTTCTTTACCGCTTTCTTAGCTGCCTTCTTTTTTGCTGCCATAAAATTTATTTTTATTATACAAATCCGAGAGTGCTTGTAATATGTTGATCGCGACCACGACCATTACTCTCTTACATACAAGTATCTCACTTACATAACTACATACAATAGTGTTTACTCAAAAATATGTGGATAACTTTTGTTTTTTGTTTTTTATATTTATGCAAATGCGAAGTATTCGCATAAATAGCTGTTAGCTGTTAGCCTTTAGCTGTTGGCTTTAATACAAAAGCGGCCACTTCGTGGCCGCTTTTATGTTCATTTATATTTGAATTCGTATTAGCTACAAGCTAATAGCTAATTACCAACAGCTGTCTTCTTTGCTTTGTAACTATGTTCTTTCGCAAGACACCTGCAACCTTTATCTGCTATGTACTCATTAACAAATTCTTCTCCGTAATCATACACAATTTCTTCCCCTTCTTTAATATTCTTAATAGCTTTAATAAAGACTCTTCCTTTTTTAACTTCACTTTCGGCGTTCCCCGCTTCTTCACATGCATGATTGCAGTATCGCGCAATATTCCATCTTACGGTTCCGTCGATTGTTTTGTTTTTGTTTACCTCAAATAAATATTGATTCGTTGCAATCTTTGCAGCTTCTTCTTTATTTAAAATATTCCCAATGTATTCTATAATCATTTCCCCTTTCTTAATGTCTTCACCTGCAAAAAGCCCAAGACCGTCTAATCCACGCTTTACTTTCACTTGCTTGAAATGATGATCTGGAAGTTTAACTTCTATCTCCTTTCCTCCAACTTTCATAAAAATCTTTTTTGCGGAATGCTTTGCAACTGCTTTACTAATTTTTTTAACCGCCTCTCTATTTATTTTCCCACCTTTCTGTAAAATAACAGACTGCTTATTCTTAATGTTTTTCTTCATGATAGAGGAAGCATACTATATATAGATATCAAGAGGCAATGAATACAGGAATAAACAATTGTAATTCTCATACACTTTGTAATTCCTATATGATAGGATAGATACTATATATGAAACAAGATGCCAACAAAGATTTATCAGAACTCATGAAGCCGTTCGATGCTGAAAAGGTTGAAAAGTCACTTTATACTATCTGGGAAGAAAGTGGATATTTCAACCCGGATAATCTACCGGGCGGAAGAAAAGACGCATATACTATTATATTACCTCCTCCGAACGTTACCGGAACACTTCATGCAGGACATGCAATCATGCTTGCTATTCAAGATACACTCATTCGTTACAAGCGAATGCAAGGATATAAGACATTATGGTTACCAGGAACAGATCACGCGGCTATTGCCACTCAGTCAGTTGTTGAGAAAAAAATAATGAAAGAAGAAGGTAAATCTCGTCATGATTTAGGGCGTGAAGAGACTCTCCGTCGTATCAATGAGTTTGCTCTTGCTTCTCAAGATACAATCCTCTCACAATTCCGCTCAATGGGTGCATCACTAGATTGGTCTCGGCTTGCTTTTACAATTGATGACACTCGAAACCTAGCTGTAAAGACCATGTTCAAAAAAATGTACGAAGATGGTCTTATTTATCAAGGACACAGAATTGTAAACTGGGACCCAAAAGGCCAAACAACTATTTCTGATGATGAACTCGTCTACGTTGAAGAAAAAACAAAATTCTATTACTTTAAGTATGGACCATTCACCATAGGTACTGCACGTCCTGAAACAAAGTTTGGTGACAAGTATGTGGTCATGCATCCTGATGATGAGCGCTACAAAGAATACACTCATGGACAAAAACTAACCGTTGAGTGGATCAATGGCCCTATTGAAGCAACTATTATCAAGGATGAATCTGCTGACCCAACATTTGGAAGCGGTGTTATGACGATTACCCCATGGCATTCTGTTGTGGACTTTGAAATTGCTCAGAAGTATAAACTAGACTACGAACAAATAATTGATAAATACGGAAAACTCCTTCCTGTGTGCGGAGAAGAGTTCAAAGGACTAAAAATAAAAGATGTTCGTGAAAAAATTGTTGCAAAATTAGAATCAAAAGGTCTTGTTGAGAAAGTAGAAGACTATACTCACAATATTTCAACAGCAGAGCGAACAGGAGGAATTATTGAACCGCAAATTATGAAACAATGGTTCGTTGCAGTCAATAAACCATTTACACATTTTGGAAAAGAAACAACTCTTAAAAATCTGATGAGGGAAGCAGTTGAAAGTAAGAAAACGGTCGTATTACCTGAGCGTTTCGAGAAGGTCTACTTCCACTGGATAGAAAATCTTCGCGACTGGTGTATATCACGACAGATTTGGTACGGACACCGAATCCCTGTTTGGTACAAAGGAGAAGAAATCTATGTTGGAGTAGAAGCACCTGTTGGAGATGGATGGGTACAAGATGAGGACACCTTAGACACATGGTTCTCTTCTGGTATGTGGACATTTTCTACACTTGGGTGGCCACAAGAAACCTTGGACTTAAAAACATTCCACACAACAGACCTACTTGAGACTGGTCACGATATTCTTTTCTTTTGGGTTGCGCGTATGGTCTTGTTCTCAACATATGCATTAAACGAAGTGCCGTTTAAGCATGTGTACTTACATGGTCTTGTTCGTGATGCTCAAGGTAAAAAAATGAGTAAATCAATTGGAAATGTTCTTGATCCACGAGATCTTTCTTCTAAATACGGAACAGACGCACTTCGTATGTCACTTATGGTTGCAAATGGCCCAGGGAATGACCTAAAACTAAGTGAGGATAAGGTAAAGGCATACAAGATGTTTGCCAATAAAATATGGAATGCAGCGCGATTCGTATTAGAAAGAACAGCTGATTTCAGTAATTCCCCTATCACATCATTTACTGATGAAGATAAAGCCGTATATGACGCGTGGCGAGAAGCTCATAAAGATATTACGAGTGACCTTGAAAACTATCGACTTCACCTTGCATCAGAAAAAATGTATGATTATTTCTGGAAAACATTCTGTGACGAGATAATTGAAACGAGAAAAGTAAGAATCTTAGAAAACAATGACAAAGACAGTGCTCAGTTACTCCTTATAACACTTTTGCGTGAACAACTCATCACACTTCACCCATTTATGCCTTTTATCACAGAAGAGCTATGGAAGTACGTACGAAAAGATGACGATGAGCTTCTCATGATAACTCATTGGTAAGAATTACTCCTTGCACGTACTTAGAAACTTTTTTAAAAATAATACGACACACCTTGTGTCGTATTATTTTTAAAAAAGTTTCTAAGAAGTTGCTCATTGTATCGACTGTGTATAACTATTGACATACTTAGATATAAAGAGATGTATACTGTACGCATACACAACTAACAATTCGTTTTATTATTTATGCTTAAAGAAAAAAAATCATTTTTCGAGCGCCTCGCTGGCTCTATTAGTGTTGAAGATGAAGATGACCAGATAGACTACACACCTGAGATATCTCACGATGAACCTGAGGAGGAACTTCCTATTAAGCATGTAGGTAGCAAGCAATCTCCGCTTGCATCACAAGTTGCACGCCCTAAGCACCATGTCGTAGAAGAAGAACAAGAAGAACCCGAAATGGAAGAAGGTGAACTTTCTGTTGATGTGTACCAAACAAATGCTGAAATAATCATAGAAGCCATGGTTGCTGGTGTAAAGCCTGAAGATCTCCACCTCTCCATTACTCGTGATATGGTAACCATCAAAGGACGCCGAGATGGTAATACTCAAGTAAACCACGACGATTACTTCTACAAGGAACTCTACTGGGGTACGTTTACCAGAACCATCCTCCTTCCTCACGAAGTTGAGATAGAAGAGGCAGAAGCGGTGGAAAAGCATGGACTACTCATTATCCGTCTTCCAAAAGTAGATAAGGCGCGACAGACAAAATTGAAAGTAAAGTCTATTTAAATACAAACAAAAAAACGACCAGAAGTCGTTTTTTTTGTTTTCAATTAGTTGACCCACTTAATCTTATATCTTTTCTAATTTTCTTTACTAAGAAATATGCGCCTGAAAAAATAATAAGAGAAGACCCTAAAGACTCGACGAGAAGTGCGGGATTAGTGAAGAATACAATAAGGAATGTAGTTATCGTCGTTTGTATATAGCACCCAACAAGGAAAAGAATAAGTATTACCTTTTGTATTGCTTGCTGTGTTCTGAGTTTTGTAATGTAGAAGATTACTCCACCTAAGGCTACAATTAAAAATAATATGACAGGTAATTTAAGTCCGGCCATTACGAACGTAAGAAGTACCATTGAGAACAAAAAAGTACTCATGCCTAACCAGAAAAATTTCATTGTGACTTTTTCTCTAAGACCTTCAATGTATGTTTTTTTACCAAAATAATACCCAGCGGCTATTATCATAAGCGAAAGTATGGCGAGTACAAAAAACTGACCAAAAGTTCCTTCTCCTTTATTAGATCCAAAGAAATTTAAAATTCCAACGGTAATCGGCAGCACAAGTAGAAAATAAGAAAGTTTTTTACCTAACCAAGGAACAGCGCTTCCTTCTTTGAAGAAATAATGAGTCACTAAAATTGGGAAGAGGACTGAGTACAATGAATGGAAAAGTGCAATAACAATGAAAAATGGAAAACTTATCCCAAACAGATATCCATAACTATCATAAAAACCAATTGGTAAACCAGTTTCATGAATAAGTGTTTTTGCAAATAATCCCTCATTTACAACCGTATAACTTAACCCTATAATAAACAATCCAAATAGATTAAGATTATTTCGCACAACGAATTCTCGAATGAGTAAAACCATTACCCCATATCCTAAAAATAGAATAAGAAAAACTACAGGATTAAAAAAAGTGTGCAGCGGTGTACTCCCCGTTGCAAGTTCTGGCAATACCATCGCTAGAGCAACAAGAACTACTGTAGATTTTCTTATTTTCATCTATCTTATAAGTATACCAATTCACAGGCAGCATCTTTACATATCACAAAGTGAGAGTAGACTACTACACGGAGCTCTCTGAAACTAATAACCTTTAAGGAGAACAACTGTGTCAATCATTATATCTGAAAATGAAATACGGGAAACGGTGTGTGATATTTGTTCAAAATTCCCTTCTGTCGATATACATGGTGCATTTAGTATTTTTGTTCATCACCCTCATCAACCAAGAATTCATGGACATGGGAAAACTATCCTCACCTTAAAAAATGCAGTTCGCTCTCTTCTAGAAATGTTACGAGACAATTCTGGATACATTGGTGAGATATCTACGAACAAACACGGCAAAACAACTCTGTATAGCAAATGAAATAAACTAAACCATGACCTGTTCGTGGTTTTTTATATTCTGTGCTGGGACCCAGGCTCGAACTGGGGACCCTTTGCTCTTCAGGCAAATGCTCTACCAACTGAGCTATCCCAGCATATTACATCTATCTACAGCAACTAATTTCTAAAAACTAGTCTCTCTATCCTATCATATTATACCTGTAAATAAAAGACAGCACCTATCACTTTTGACCCCTTATTCTTTTGGTGTATTAAGTGCTTCTTGAAGGATATTAGTATCTGGTAATTGGGATTTTAATGCTTCTAATTGTTGCATAAAACTACTACTTCCAGAGTTACCCGATACCCCCGTAAAAGAAGCCATGAGTGGCTTAATAAAGTAATAAGCACCAAAAACTGAAGCGATGATTAATGCTAAATATATCAATCGAAAAATAGAACTTAAAATCTGCCTTCGGTTCATACTTCTGAGAATTCGATTATTTTCGTCAGTTAGCCGAAGCAGGTGATCTAATTTTTCTTCATTTGTCATTTTATCAATCATGTAGTAAGTATATCTTATTTCATAATGTCACCAAATGAACAATATGGTAGAATCGACAATACAGCCCTCGTAGTTAAATGGATATAACTGCTCCGTCCTAAGGAGTTATTGTAGGTTCGATTCCCGCCGAGGGCACATAAAGTTAAAGACACTGACTGTAACCAGTCAGTGTCTTTAACTTTACAATGCCAACAGAAACTAAGTGATCTGCGTTACTTACAGGGAATCGAATACGGGGTCGCGAATCTGCTTCGAGCAACGCGAGGCAGATTTGTGACAGATTCCCGCGTGTAGCCCCCAAACAACAAAAGCGACACCTCAGTGTCGCTTTTTGTTTATTGTCTTTCTATAAACCTAATCTGCAATCTCCAATATCTTCGCCATCTGTTCCTGGTTGAACCCAACCATAACTTCCTCTCCAATCTTAATAACTGGCACCCCCATTTGACCTGTAATTTCTACCATCTCCTTACGTCTTGCCATATCCTCTCCTACATTATAATCCACGAATGGAACATTCTTTTCTGTTAACCATTCCTTTGCCATATGACAAAAATGACATGATGGTGTGCTATAAATTTCTACCTTTTTTTGTGTAGATGTTTCTTCTATTGTATTTTGTGTATCTGTATCCATATAGTTTTAGTATACAGAAATATGTAAAAAAAAGAAAATTTACTAATCTAGTTACGTCGAAAGTTGCTGTGTTCTTATATCTCTAGATGAGACACAGCGAACCGAATTGGAGCTTTTTTGTATAGATCACTTCGTTTGCAAAAAACTCCAATTCGGACGCGATTTTTACGCTTAAAAATCGAAAAAGTTTTTCCACCATACATTTAAATGCTCCCAAACAGTCATATCCTCTCGAACAGTACTTACCGGAACTTTATCATCATCATAAATCACTATCACCCCTTCGCCTTTTTTAACAACTGGGTACGTTGTACGAATATACGCTTCGAAGCCTCTTTGGGTACCAATTAAATCAGTTTGAGCCTGTGCAGTATCAACTTTCTTTTGTAACTCATCCCGTTCTTTCACTGAATCATTACGTATTTTTGTTACCTCAACTCTCTTATCATTTAATTCCATGATGGAGCGCAGAAGGAGTACAATTAAGAGGAAAAGTATGACGAGAGTCACTCTTGAATAGACAAGAGTCCTTACCATGTGTTTTTGTTGATATTCTCGCATAATTTTGCTAGTATTGTACTTAATAATACCATATAGCTTGTAAAGGCTTTGGTCCAAAATATATTATGTTTAACCCTAAAAACAAAAAAACAGTCCACAGAATTTTCGCAGTTGTTTCAATACTTGCTATGGTTGGTATGCTTGGGTTTACACTCATAGCACTCTTTCAGTAACCCTCTGTTTTACGAAAACAAAAAATAACATCTTTTTGGATGTTATTTTTTTATTTATCCCCTGGCTTCATCATACTAAGGAACGTATCATGCGAAATATTCACCTTTCCTTCTCTCTGCATTCTATCTTTTCCTTTCTTCTGCTTATCTCGTAGTTTCATCTTACGAGAAATATCTCCACCATATAAATGCCCGGTAACATCTTTTTTCATCGGAGCAATTGATCTTGACGCCACTATTCGCCCGTGAACATATGCTTGTATCTTCACACGGAACATTTCAGAGGGAAGAATTCTTTCTAATTTTTCTACCACTTCTTCTGATTCTTCACGGTCACGATATTCTGGTATCACACGAGAAAACGCAGCCACTCGCTCTTCTGCGACATAGACATCAAGTCTTGTTACATTTGCTGGTCGCATCTCTAGCGGTTCGTACACAATAGACGCATACCCACTCGATGCAGACTTTACTTCATTGAAAAAGTTACGCATAAGCTCGCGAAGTGGCATCATGAGTTTGATTCTCACTCTATCGTGCCCCCAATCGGCCAAATCTGACACGGTAGCCTCATGTGGAGGGAAAAGCTGCATAAGTGGGCTCACGTAATCATGAGGTGCAATTATGGTCAAAAGAATCCATGGTTCTCGTACAGATATGTACTGCCCGTGATCAGGAAAATGTATTGGCGTGTACACCATTTCTACCTCCCCATTTTTAAGTGTCACCTCATACGTAATTGATGGTGTCGTTACCACAAGTTCTTGATCAAATTCACGTCTCAATCGTTCAGTAATAATTTCTAAGTGAAGCATCCCGAGGAACCCACAACGGAATCCTCTCCCAAGCGCACCGGACGACTCTTCTTCAAATGTAAGAGATGAGTCTGAGAGCTTAAGCTTAGAAAGTGAACTACGGAGATCATCGAATTCATCTTGTGATTCTGGATAAATAGACGCAAATACAATCGGCACCGGCTCTGCATATCCAGGGAATGCAGTAAGTGGACGAGATGCAGTTGTAACCGTATCTCCAACACGCGCGATACCTGGTTCTTTAATGCCAGTTACGATATATCCAATCTCACCTGCACCGACTACTTTTGTTTCTCTTTTTTCTGGTGAAAATGTTCCAACTTCACGGATGATAAATTTATGATTTGATTGTAAGAAAAGGAGTGTATCCCCTGCTTTGATACTCCCATCAAGTACTCGAACATACAAAATAACCCCCATGTGATTGCTGTACTCGAAATCAAAGATAAGAGCACGGGCCTGGTTTCCAGATGCGTCAATAAATTCACTTTTTGGAGCTGGGACTTTTGTAATTATTTCTTCAAGTAAGTCCTTAACACCTTCACCTGTTTTTCCAGATACCGCTAAAATACTTTCAAATGTACAACCAAGTAATTCCATGATTTCTTCTTTAACATCATCTACTCGAGAAAGTGGGCTGTCAATTTTTGTAACAACCGGAATAATCGTAAGGCCAGAGTTTCTTGCCATTTCAAGAGTGGTAAGTGTTTGTGCTTGAATACCTTGTGTTGAGTCCACAAGAAGTAGCGTCCCTTCCACAGCTTGAAGCGCGCGCGATACTTCGTAGGAGAAGTCAATGTGTCCTGGAGTATCAATGAGATTAAGAATATACTCTTTACCATCCTTACTTTTCCAGTTCATTCGAACAGGTGTCATTTTAATGGTGATTCCACGCTCACGCTCAAGCTCCATCGAGTCAAGAACTTGCTCTTTCATGTGACGCTTATCTACAGTGGACGTCACTTCTAAAAGTCGATCCGCGAGGGTCGACTTTCCATGGTCAATATGTGCAATGATTGAAAAATTTCTAATCTCCATAAGTCTTTCTATACTACACGAAAATGACCCAATTATAAAGGGTGACCTTTTGGTCACCCTTTGTTGTTGGCTCATTTCTTTCGCCTTGTAGTTTTTGATGTTGCCACTAATGCAAAAATATATTCATCTGTACAAGTAGTAATATCTGGCATTTCAGTAACATTAAGCCCATACGCAATCGTTAAAAGCCATATTCTGTGCTGAACCGGAAGACTCTCCATAGTCACATGGTAGTCATACCAATTTTTTTTATTGATATAGTCTGCACTGTGATACATTGCAAGTAAAACAGCAATCAGTTCTTTAGTTTCTTCAATGAGGTCAGAGTTGAGGCAAGAAATAGCTTCATCTAAAACAACTGACCTCAAGGAACGGCCTGCAGAAATACCTCCGGTACTATAACTCCAAGAAAGTTCTCCGATCGCATGTTTTGCAATCTGCACCTTATCTTCTTTCTGAAGAAAAGGCCTACTCACTTGGCTAAGAATTCGACTTGTTTGCAGTGCTGTAAAATAACCACCACTATAAAGATCTGCAACTTTTATCATGTAACCTCCCTAGGTAAAAGTACTTACTTACATACTACACTAAATTTACAAAATATGGAGGTGTTACTTAGACTAATTTTTTCCTCCCATATAAAAGTGAAATAGTTATGAAGTTTGAAATCGCCATTGCGATTACTCCGTAGACCAGACTAATATTCCCGAGTGGTTGCGTTGCATAACACGTAAAGACTGCAACAAGCGTGGAAATCGTATTTGAATAAAAAACACTTTTTGTATCTTTTGCAGAATAGAGACTGATCGAAAAGAATCCTATCATCATCTGAAGTGGGAGCGCCACCAGGAATCCGATCAAGAAAAAAGCAATCATTTGGTTTGCATCAGTATTCCCATATAAAATACTGATTACAATATCCTGAAGGAGATACAGGAAAATAGAAGCAAAGATTCCAATAGTTCCTAGAAATAAAACGTAACGCTTTACCACTTGTTTATACTCGGTAAATCTATTTTCAATAAATTCTTTCGAAAGCACAGGGAGGCTTGCGGTTGTAATACTCTGCTGAATAATCTGCTGAACTGCATCCGTAATACGTTGCGCAAAAAGATAGCTCGAGAGTACCCCAGGGCCAAGTGTTGTTGCAAATGCAGTGAAGAAAATAACACGAAGCTGTGTGAGTACGTTAACCCCTGAACGAGGAAGAGCAAGATGAAATAATTCTTTAATATGTTTACCTGCGAAGTACGGCAGAACATCAAGCATCTTAGCCTTTCGAAGTGAGAAAGACTGAATACCGAGCGAGAATACTGCGCCAATAAGTACTCCATAGATAAGACCATGCACACCGTAACGTGGGTACAATTCTACGATTCCAAAAATAATTCCAAGCGAATATCCAAGTGGCGCAATACCATAAAGTACAAAATGATTCTTTAGTTGTGCAAAACATGAGATGAGAGATGTAATACCTAGAATAATTGGCTGAATCATCATAATACGAGTTGTGGTTATAAAGAGATCTAATTGTTCTTCTGTAAACCCAGGAACAATAAATTTTGCATATAACGGTATGGTTATTACTATAATAACCGCGATAAGTGACGCAGCTCCTCCGAAGAAGAGTGCGACTGACGACAACTTATGCCGTGAATCGACGATATCCCCTGACTTATTTTCTACAGTAAGGAATGGGACCACAGTCCCTGCGGTCACAAAGGCAAGTGACATTGCATACAAAAAATCTGGAAGCCTAAATGCTGCATTATATATATCCAAAATTGGACCAACACCAACTTGAGTTGCGAGAAGTCTGTCTCGCACAATTCCAAGTAGCACAGAAAGAATAGAAAATACTGCGAGAAGTACTGAATTTTTGAAAATCATGTTCATTTAATACTAACAAAAAGTTATCATAAAAGCACTGTATGATTTGCTTTTTATACTATTTAGTTGTATTGTTACAACGTTCTACTGGGTAATCGCTCTTACAGTTTTAAATGTAGCCTTGAGAGAGGAAAGTCCGAACACTCAATTTTTTAAATAAAATAAGCGTAGCGGGTAACCCCCGTCGTAGGCAACTACAGAGGTGCGAGCAGTGACGCCGATGCCGAAAGGCTAGGATTCCTTCGGGAATATGCTTACCGAGAGGTGAGATTGAAACGGCTAAATCCTTACGTGTGTGCAAGACCGTGCCCGTAGCAATATGGGAGCGTCGCTTGAGCGAAGTGGTAACACGGCGCCCAGATACATGATTACACAGTGTGGGTAACCACACGGACAGAATTCGGCTTATAGGTAGAACAAAGATGGGAAAGTGGCACCGCAAGGTGCCACTTTTTCTTTTCCATGCCCACACAATCAATTAGTCATATTACAAAAAGTAAAATTCTGGATGAAATACGCAGACTTGGACTAATGTAATGTTTGGAAAGTTCTATGTGCAGGTAGGGCGGCAGAATATAGTCGCTACGCTCATTATTCTGTACTGCACAAAATATAGTCGCAGTGCAGTGCTTCTTATTTTGTTGGAGACTAAACTTATATTAGAAAAGTCGAGTAGTTCGCCAAATTTTATTTTTAATCGACAATTTTTACTTTTGATCCAAGATAGAGTCCAAACTTCGCAGCCATGCCAGCATTAACCTCAAGTACATAACTTGCGTCCGCCTGATTAATAAATGTTTTCTTTTGATTATAAGACTCTGGAGTAAGATCTCGCTCAATGTTCACAACAACACCATTTTGATTAATCCAAACAATATCTAAAGGGAAAGCCATATCCTTCATCCAAAAACCATACCGTCCAGGAGCGTCAAAAATAAATAACATTCCTTCGTCGTCTCCCATTTTTGTTCTTCCTGAAAGCCCTAATTCTCGAGATGCCACAGTATCTACAACCTCTACACTAAGAGCCCCTTTTGGCATAAGGATTGTTAGATCATGTCGTACGAACTTATCAACCACAATTGAATCACATACTTTTGTGGTGAGACACTTAAACCCATACATACTTGAAAAAAACAAACCAACAAGAAGTAGACCTAACCCAACATTTCGCACAGCACGCACCACAAAAGACCACTTCACAGGTGTTTCTTGTGAACGATACTTTTGTTTATTATGTTTATTTTTTTTCATTGCATCTAAAGCTAAAGGCTACTAGCTACAGTCTAACAAAACTATTATTTTCTCCCCGATCTTGAACGCTCGCTTTCTGTGAGTAATTGTTTGCGCAGTCTCACTGACTTCGGTGTTACTTCAAGATACTCATCAGCATTCATGATTTCAAGACCTCTCTCAATGGTAATTTCCCATGCAGGCACAAGAACGATAGCTTCATCAGCTCCAGAAGATCTCATGTTAGAAAGTTGCTTTCCTTTCGTTGGGTTCACCATCATTTCTTCCCCTTTGGAAGTGTTACCGATAACCATACCTTCATAGACTTCTGTTGTCGGAAGGATATAAATAACTCCACGATCCTGAAGATTCCACAGTGAGAATGCAAGAGACTTCCCTGCAGCCATTGAAGTCATAGATCCAACAAGGCGTCGAACAATTTCACCTGCATATGGTGCAAACTTGAGATATCGAGCAGATAAAATACCAAGACCTTTCGTATCAATCACGAATTCTCCACGATACCCAAGAAGGCCACGGGTTGGGATTTCCGCCTTAATACGATTGATACCATTTTTTTCTGACATATCTGTAATCATCGCTTTACGACGACCAAGTTTTTCCATAACAACACCAGAAGATTCTACTGGTACATCAATAACAAGCTCTTCATACGGCTCTTCTTTCACTCCATTATTTTCATGGAAAATAACTTGTGGTTGTGACACTTGGAGCTCATACCCTTCACGACGCATTGTTTCAAGAAGCACACCGATGTGTAACTCTCCACGACCGTACACGAGATACTTATCTGTATCAAAATCAACACGAAGCCCTACGTTTATCTCAAGCTCTTTCTCAAGACGGTCACGAATTTGACGTCCCGTTACGAACTTTCCTTCTTTTCCAGCAAATGGTGAATCGTTAACGAGGAAGTTAAGCGCAATCGTTGGCTCATCAATATGAATTGCACCCATCGGCTCTTGGTCAGCATTTTTTACAAAAGTCTCACCAATAAAAATATCAGAAAATCCTGCAATCATAGCAATATCTCCTGCTTCTGCAGTTTGTGCATCCACTCGAGCGATACCGTTAAAGGTATAAATTTTTGTAATCTTGCCCTTTCGCATTTCCCCTGTAGCTTTCTTAACAGTTATTTCTTCACCAACTTTTGCAACTCCATCATAAATACGAGCGACAGCAATACGACCTAAGAAGTTATCGTATGCTAAGTTAAACACTTGAGCCTTAAATGGATTGTTAATATCTCCCGTAGCCTTTGGTACTTTTTCTAAAATAATATCAAGTAGTGGTGTAAGATCCTTTCGCTCATCATCCATTGTTCTCATCGCAACACCTTGGCGTCCAATTGCATATACAGTTGTAAAGTCTAACTGTTCATCAGTTGCACCTAGTTCCAAGAATAGTTCAAACACCTCATCGTGCACTCGACTTGCATCTGCTGCCGGCTTATCAATTTTATTGATAACAACAATTGGCTTAAGTCCTAGTTCTAGAGATTTCTTGAGCACGAAACGTGTCTGAGGCATTGGACCTTCTTGAGCATCAACAACCAGAAGCACACAGTCGATAGCGCGTAATACTCGCTCCACTTCAGAACCGAAGTCAGCGTGACCTGGGGTATCAAGAATGTTTATCTTCACTCCCTTGTATGGTACAGAAGTATTCTTTGCAGTAATTGTAATGCCGCGCTCTTTTTCCATTGGATTTGAGTCCATTGTTTGACCTTCAACACCAACACCACACTGTTGCATGAGTGCGTCTGTGAGCGTTGTTTTTCCGTGGTCAACGTGAGCGATTATGGCGATATTACGAATTTCTTGTTGCATGGTTATAGTTAATTAATTTCAAAGGGATGTTGCTAATAAAATGAATCACCCTTGAGAAAAACATAAAGCGGTCAAAGCCGCTTAGGTGGAAGATATAATAACACATTTTTTAGAAAAACGCTAGTATACGAGCCTACTGAATCGGATATGTCAAAACCCTTTCTTACTGTTTTAGTAACTGATTTTTTATTATTACTATAGCATCAAAAATCTGATCAAATGTTTGTGGCATATAAAAATACACATAAGAAATTGCTCCTCCGAAAATGGCTAGGATTATTAACATGAAAAATGAACCGAAGTTACTCTGCGTTTGTAAATCCATTGGCTGTGGCGCTACATAATTTTGATTGGGAATAGAATACCCTGACGCAGCCTGAGCGCTTGAATATTGTGATGAATTCAAAGGATCTGAAGAAGTGCCATTTTTACCAACTACATATTTATCATGAATTGTTTCTGGGCCTCCCGAAACAGTGTGGTACCCTCCTTCTTCTACCTGCTGTGGTGTACCCGCTTGTTGTAGATCTGTTGACGCTTCAGGAAGAACTACCTCTTGATTATTGATTACTTCAGGGACAATTTCCTCATGGGCAACTTCTGCTTGAATGTCTACATTTGTTACAACAGGATCCTTAATAGCAAGAATCTCATCTTGGGTAACGACATTACTGCCATAAGAAGGATCAACATCATTAACGCGAGGAAGATCCTCAACTTTTCCCACTTCCATAACTTCTTCAGGTGCTTCATCGACTTCTGGGGTAAGTCCTACTGCTTTCATTGTTAATTCTAACTCCTGTTCCAGCTCTTCTATTTGTGGTTCAAGCGGGGGTTGAGTCATATCTTCAACGTCGTCAGTTGTAGTCGCCTCCCTATAAGAGTCATGGGGTTTAGTGTGGCGCTCAACCTCTTCTTCAGGTTCCTCCCTAACTATTTCATCTTCAATTTCATCATCGCGAGTACTCATAGGATAAGTATACACCGAGCATATTACAGAATGCAAAATATAACACGGCGCTATAACCATAAAATAATACAAATACGGCGTGATTTTACTTTTCTTTCGATACTCCGTATAATGAGTGTCCGAGGTCTTAGGCGGACAATGTAACCATCATTTATCCTGTAGGTTGAGAGTGTCTTACGAGGCACTCAAGGACTACATACGCCTAAGTTAACGGACCAAGGGTGCTTCTACGGAAGCTTTGCAGACGCACAAACGTCTGCTTTTTTTATTGACCTATCACCTCCTTCAAAAACGCTTTCTGATTTGGTGCGCGGCCAAGAAAATTTTTTACAAGTTTCATTTCGTCATCACTTGACCCCTTCTCTAGCACTTCACGACGCCATCTCATACCGACTTCTTTATTTGTCATGAGATTTTTATTTCCTTTTGTCTTAAAACTCTCAAACGCATCACATGCATAGACAAGTGCCCAGAGGTATGAGTAGTATCCAGCATCATATCCAACGAGATGACCAAATCCTGCTGGGAAAAGTGTCTCCTTTTCTGGGAGCTCAATGTTGAAATAAAGTTTACTCATTTTTCTGTATGCAACACGTGCATCTTTTACTTTACCAGTGTGTAAATCTAAATCGAGTTTTCCCATGACAAGTTGCCGAGAGTAAAAGTATGCGCTCTGGAATTTCTTTCCGTTAATTATTCTGTCTATCATTGCATCATCCATATGCTCCCCTGACTCATAATGTTTTGTGAGTTTCTTCATTACTTCTTTGTCCCATACCCAGTTCTCCATGATTTGTGATGGTGTCTCGACAAAGTCCCACGCAACACTAGCTCCTGCTTGTGACTCGTGGCGTGAGCGAGATAACGTCATATGAAGACAGTGACCAAACTCATGAAATAGTGTCTCTACTTCATCAACCGAAAGCAACGATGGAACTTTTTTTGTTGGTGCAGGGAAATTACAGACCATTCCTGACAATGGGGCAACATATGCTTCTGTTCCATATCCTTCTTCATGAGGAACAATAACATCAAACATCGCCGCATGACCAAACTTTCCATCACGTGGAAAAACATCCATTGTAAAATAACCAATGAGTCCACCTTTATTTTCCTGTGCCGAGTCATCAACTTGAAACAACTTCACGTCTTTATGCCAAAGCTTACCCTCAATTTCTTTAATAGAAATAGAAAAGAGTGCTTCGCAGAGTTTAAACATCTCAGCTTTTACATGTTCGAGTGGGAAGTACCCCTTTACTGTTTCTGGGTCAAGGTCATACAACTTTTTCTTGAGATTCGTTGCAACGTACCCAATATCATAGTGTTCCAGTTTCTTAATACCAATTGTTTTTGCATGTTTTTGTAAGGTGTCGAGATCAGTTTTTGCACCAGGTGCACATTTTTTTAACAATGATTCCTGAAACTCCTCTGCAACTTGAGCACTTTTAGCCATTCTATTTTCTGTTCTAAAATCTGCATGATGTTTATAACCGAGAATTTTTGCAATTTCTTGACGCAACACAACTAGTTCCTCAATTATTTTCAAGTTTTTCAAACCACCTTTCTTGAGATTCTTTTCTGCAAGTTCTTTTCTTTTTTCTCTATTATTAGCTTCTGCCATAAACGGACCAATGTGCGGATATTGAAGTGTTACGAGATATGCACCTTTCTCATTTTGTGGAAGTGTCGAAATAAATCTTTCTGAAAGACCAGACAACTCTTCTTTAGAACAGAGAATATAGTCTTGATAGTCATTAATATTTTGCCGAAACGCGATAGAAAGTTTGGATGTCTTCTTCATAAGAAGCTTTAATCTTTTCTGCTTTTCATCTGGCAAATCAAAGCCCATACGCTTGTATTCACGAATGGTATCTTCTAGCAATTTTATGTCTTCCTTTCTTAAACTTTTCTTCTCATCACTAAAATTCCCTTCATAGTACTCAGTGAGTGCAATAAATAAGTCTCTGTCATATTCAATATCCACCAATTTCTGAGACAAATCTGTCGCAACTTGGTGTGCAACATCACGTACTTCTTTTTTTGGTGAAACTTCTGAGAGCAACCCCATCTTACTGAAAAAGTTATCAAAAGAGTCGTCACATCGTTCAAGTGCATAAAGTGTATTTAAAAACGTACGATTCTCAGGAAGAATCTTTTTTATTTCACTGTAGGCTTTTTTCTTGTGAGAGATATATGCATCTGCCTGCTTTTTCATAAGCGCAGGAGTCATGTTTACCCAAGTGAAATCTTTTGATGTGAGAGGGAGCGTTTTTGTAATCATAATCAGTCTATTCTAACATACAATAAAACCAGACCCGTTATTAGCGGATCTGGGGTTTCTGGGAGGTATGGCCTTATATCGCCTGATGCGTGCGACGGCATTCTCCCGTAGGCCTGCAATCAGTAGGTGACTTCCTCACGCATTAGCAACTCTCCTAGTGCGCACGCGATTGTGCCTGTCAATTCTAACACTTTTTTATATAGTATGCATTTTCTAGAAAAACATTCAGATCAACAAAAATTAGAATACTGCTACCTTAATCTGAATCAGAAATTTTAGTGTTTATGTCATGACAAAAATCAGCCAAGAAATTCTATGGCTGATTTTTGGAGCATGGAGTACCTGCACTCCCTTCCTCTATTGTTATTGATTTGTGAAAACTATTTTTAGCTGAAATTACTGTGTAACTGGTGCAGCACCTTGAGCTCCTCTTGGTCCTCCTTTGTGATTAACCATATCAGTAAGCTTTGTATCTGCTTCTGATTGTGTCATTTTACCTGAAGTTACGTCTGCTTGAAGTTTAGTCTTCATTTCAGTTTGATGAAGTGCATCCATTTTTGTTCGAAAATCAGCTTCTGTTATACCTGATGCCGTTACAATATCCTGCAATGTCTTACTTGTAGTTAGCTGTGATTGAAGCGCTTCTTTGGTTGTGCCTAATATAGTTGCGGCATTTGTGAGCATCCCATCTGAGTTTCTCTCTTTATCACCTCCTCGACCTCCTCTGTCATGGTTGTCACCTTTATTAGCAAGCATCGTGTCTGCTTCTGATTGTGTTATTTTACCTGAAGTTACGTCTGCTTGAAGTCGTGCCTTCATATCTGCTTCACGAGATGCTTCAAGCTGAGCTTTTACCGTTGTCTCATCCATTCCAGATGCACTAATGATATCGCGAGGTGTCTTACCTGCAGTAAGCTGAGCGATAATAGCTTCAGGGGTAGTGCCGAGTGCACTTGCGAGAGATGTTGCCATTTTGCTTTGTCGTTCTGTTTTTTGTTCAGCCGTTTCCGTTGCATGACTTCTGTTGCCAAATGCTTTATTCATTACTGTAGCAGTTGTCCCTGTTGCTCCTGCGGCAAATACACTTACTGCTGCCGTTGCTGATAAAAGTGCGGTTATCCCAAGATATTTTTTGTTTAGTTTCATAGTTGATTGATTTTTATTGTAAGTATTTCTGTAATTATAGTATTGTCTGTAATGTGTTGCGTGGATACGTATCTTCCCCTTCACACCTATTACTACAGAGTGACATCGTAATTTATTTCAAATATTTTACAAAATACTTATTGTATATTTTTATATCTAAAACACTCATTACCGTGACTGCCAGGTAATAGATTTATACTCATCAAAAATTCCCCGACTATTTCTCCACCGACAAATTTGAATTGTTTTTTAAAAAGTTTTAGCCACTGTGCTTTTTTATCTAATTTTTTTGTGTCTTCTCCCTTTAACTTTCTGTCTTCAATATCCAGCCATATTCTAAAACTTCCAAACTCTTTTTGAATTACAAGTAATTGCTGTGCATTATAAATAGCAGCATTAATCTTCAGTCGATTACGAATAATTCCAACATCATTCATAAGACGGTTGAAATCTTTTTCATTATATTTTGCAACTTTTTTAATATTAAAATTATGATACGCTTTTCTAAATCTCTTCTCTTTCATGAGAATAGTTCGCCATGATAAACCCGCTTGGTTAATTTCCATTACCAAGCGTCCAAAAAGCTCATTATCATCATCAATTCTGATTCCATAATGATTATCATGATATACCTTATCTACATCTTCTTTACTTGTAATAGTTGCTGCGTACGCACAATATGGATGCATAATGAGTGACAATAGATAGACGTCTTCTTAAAAAGTTTCAACGACAGAAACTTCTTTTTCTTGAATTGTATCTCCTTCTCCAAAAGTAAATCGTCCTATTATTTTATTTCCTTCAAGAACTTTTGGTAACCAGAAAATATCATCTGGCCACATTTCTGCATACGGAATATACGTTGTACTTAACCATGAAGGACTCATCTCTTCTGTTTCTGATGGCTCGCCTTCAAAGTCTTCGGTTATAAAAACATGGACAAGCTGATCAAAAGATGGCTCGTGAGGAAACGTAAATGTAAGTTCTGCACATTTCTGTATCTCTCCAACCTTCACACCAACCTCTTCCTCTGCCTCTCGGTGCACTGCATCTTCTACTGATTCCCCTTCTTCTACTTTTCCACCGACACCATTAAATCTACCTTTACCAAACCCGCGCTTCTTCATAGCAAGACAAATATCTGTGACCCCATCGCTTGATTTTCTGATAAGAAATAAAAGTGTAGTATTTTTCATAATCTTTTTATACGATAATTATAACACGATGGGGTAAAACTGAGCCCACAAGCTATATATTTATTTTTTTGTTAAAAATGACACTAGATATGCCGCTGTTGCAAAAATACTCTCAATATTTACAATACTTTTTTCCTCCCCAGGATTCCTAAAATTATGCGCTACACCCATAATGGTTGCTAATTCAATATTTCCTCCTTTACGTCGCAGAGTTTCTACCGTTGACGTAAAACACTCCTGAACTAACTTTGGAATAGGCGGATCATCATTTTCAAAAAATGAAATGAAACTTGACCCCCCTTCTAAGGTAAACTTTTGTATATCTTCAAATATTGTAGACGTTGTAAAATCCCACGGAGTTCTGAGAATTCTTGAAAAATCATCACCATACGGAATATCTAGTAGAGAATCTGGGTATGCAGCTGGAGAAATGAGTGCAAGTTTGGAGACAGACACTCCGCAATTCTGTAGTTCTCTCATTGCTTGTACTGCCATATACCCACCAGCACTTACTCCGACAATAGCAACATCAAAAGATTGTGTTTTCTTACAAAAATAATTTGTAACCTGGGCAAGAACTGAAGATCGAGTGTTGAGTGTTTCTTTGTTCCAATCCCCTGTTGATAATCCTGTACCAGGATGATTATACAGCACACTCGTTACACCAGAACCCCTCAAACTCTCAGCAAGGTGTCCAAAAAAAGTATTAATGAGCGGGAGATTCTTTCTCTCTTTTTCATCTCTTGGAACTCCTCCCACCATGACAACAAGAGTACCTTGCACCTTACAATTAGCAACAGCACATCTGATGGTATTTTCTTCGACCCGCAAGAACACTTCCGTAAATATATTTTTATCTAACCATTCTTTTTCAGAAGCTGGCAGTGCCACTTTAGTGTCTAAAAGACTACTGGTAATTTTTGTTATCTCCATATGTCAGATATTTAAAATCCTATACACACCTACACCAAAAGCAATTGTTACGTTCAAGGACTCCTTGGTTCCAAGCATGGGAATTTCTGCTATGACATCACACTCTGAGAGCACTTCTTGTGAGATACCCGTAACCTCAGGACCAATGACAAATGTAATATTGTTTGCCTCATCTACGACCACTTCTTTATAGTCAGCAGCATGTTCATCTTGCTCAAATGCAATAATATAATTGTTAGTTGTATGCAAATCTTTAAGCACTGTTAAGGTGTCCTCATGATACTCCCAAGTAATAGTATCTTCAGCGCCAAGAGCAACTTTTGCAAAATCTTTTCTACGTATACCTTTGTTATCAAGCGGAGTTGGAGTTGTACCACATAAATATATTTTATCTATTCCTACAGCATTTGCGGTACGGAAAATAGAACCAACATTATGGACTGAGCGAAGATTATCGAGAACTACAATTTTCATGTGAATATACTACCATATTTAATCCGTGAGAGTCTTTGCGTGGTATGGCTTGGTCCTCATGCCCCAAGGACTCGCAGTTTCGTTACGGTATTTTTTTGATAATGTAATTTGGTAAAACCCAAATACTACCGTTGCAATAGTCGACCAGAATTTATACATAACCCATACGTCACGCCCGAACATTCTCCAACTAATTTCATTAAATATTGTAAGTAACATAAAAAATATTCCCCATCGCACTGAAAGAATAAACCAACCCTTGTCAGTCATATCAAACAATGCAACAAACAATTTCTTAAGAAGACCTTTACCCAGGAAAGCACCACCTAGAAGAAAAACCCCAAATATTCCATTATAGATGGTGTCTTTAATGATAAATAAAAGCGGTGCATTAAATACCGCAGTCAAAACTCCAAACAGCACTACAGAGACGCCAGCAAGTAGTGGGAACCAGGCAATTCTTTGTTCATACAAATAAGATGCAATAAGAGCAACCGCTGTTAACACACTAAAAATTGTCGTTGACGTAATAAATCCTTTGTCTGTACTACCAAGAAAATTCAGCGCAACGAAAAAAACTATAATTGGCCCAAATTCAATAGACCAACTTATTGCAATATTTTTATACATCTTACTATACTATCACACACGATTACTTTGATTTCTTTTTTTGAGCTAAAAAAATGTAAGCAAAGACATACACAAAAAATGCTACTGCTGCTGCAAAATACTGACCAATTCCACTTACAACAAAAAGAGGAAAGAAAATATGTAGTTCTATAATCCTAAAAAAATTAAATGAGGTAACGTCTCCTGAATATAAAAAATGTATACATGCAATAATGATGTGAAGCGCAGCTGAAATCAACATGAGATATAAAAATGCTTGTAAGAATCTATTGTAGGAGGGATTTATAATTGACATACTTACTAGTGTATAGCAACTTTACCATTTTTAAGAAATACAACCCCTTCTTGTTGTAAAATTAATTCTTTATTTTTACCACGTAGTCCATTATACATTCCAATTGTTCCATCAGACCTAACTACACGATGACAAGGAATACTTATATCTTGATTTTTTGCCATAATCGTACCAACTGCACGTGCTGCATTTTTATTACCAGCATATGTAGCAACCTGGGAATAGGTAAGGAATTTTCCTTCAGGGATGTTTTGTACAATATCCAGAACTTTATCTTTGAAAGTCATTTGTTTTAAGTATACATGAGTTACCTTCAAAAAATCTACCTATTGAGACTATCGACATTAACATTAAAAGTGAGATGCATTACCTAAAAATTGTTTGATAATTTCTACAAATGTGCGTACAATAAATACAGTACCAACCTAAATTCAAAAACATATTTATGAAGAACATTAAAACAAAAAAGATGTACTTGTTACTTTCAGGGATAATCCTAATACTCGCACTTAGTTTGTATTATTCTTCTAGAACTACACACAGCCCTCAGACTTCGAAATCTTCAAAAGAAATGTCATTCTTTATTACTAGTAAAAACAAAGGTGCCGGCGGAAACTTAGGTGGCTTGGTAGGTGCTGATGCTTATTGTACAGCGCTTGCAGAAGCGTCCGGGGTCTATGGCAAAACATGGGTAGCTTATCTAAGCTCAACAGCAGGAAACAACTCACCAGCAATAAACGCTCGAGAAAGAATTGGGGATGGTCCTTGGTATAACTATAACGGAGAACTCATTGCCAACACAATTGAAGAACTTCATACTAATAATTTTCTTTCTAAAACCACAGCGATCACCGAAAATGGAGTTATTGTAAACGGCAGAGGTGACACACCTAATGAACACGATATTTTAACAGGTTCAGATAGCGATGGAAATCTTGTAGCAACAACAACGGACACAACATGCTCTAACTGGACATCAAGCAATGCAGGTGCGGCATACGTTGGTCATCATGACAGAATCGGCACAAATGATTCAGCTCCAATGAAATCGTGGAATTCTTCACACCTGACCCGAGGATGTAGTCTGGAAGCACTCAAGGCAACCGGTGGTGCTGGCCTTTACTATTGTTTTGCAAAATAGCGGAGGCATATTCATAGTCGCGATTACGCTCCTTGAAATGCACTAGCAAAATCTGGTCGTAAGTATACTCGCGATTTTGCGGAGGCATATTCATAGTCGCGAGTACGTTCCCGATTTCTTAGGTTGTACTCAACCTGTTGAAATCGCAATCTTTTAGGGCTCCTTGAAATGCACTAGTAAAATCTGGTCGTAAGTATATTCGCGATTTTTTATAATACTGCGGAGGCAGAATGTGGTCGTGGATACACTTGCCATTCTGCACTGCGCAAAATCTGGTCGTGATTACACTCGCGATTTTGCGGAGAGAGAGGGATTCGAACCCTCGAACCAGTTACCCAGTTGCTACCTTTCCAAGGTAGTCGATTAAACCACTCTCGCATCTCTCCATTTTTAACTGAAAAGAAACACTCTACGTGTGTTTCTACGTAAGTATAGCATGAGGAACTTTTATAGTAATTACACAGAATATACAATCGAATGTTCTTTATTACTACCTACCCACTGTAAGACTGCTGTGCCCGTTATAATTAAAAGAACACAAAATAGTCGAAATATCGAAATAGATTCTAAAAATAACAACATACCGGCGAGAACAGAAATTCCATTGAGGACAGCCAACTGTACAGGAACTACAACGGAAGCACGACCATTTTGAAAGGCCATTTGTAACATAATAAGACCAGCAACATTCGCCAAAACCATGTATGGAAATATTGGATTAAATATAAAATACCATGATTCAAGAGCTTGGTTGTTTGCCACTAAATAAAGTGTCATTACTTTTGTAAGCACTCCACCTAATCCAAACGAAACCCCTGTTACTAATGCAAGAATAATCTCAAGTCGTCCCCATTTTTTAAACAGCATAAGTGCTCCCCAAAGCGTTATAAGTACCCCAACAAAAATAAAAATGTGAGACCAGTTAAGTACAGTAACAATACTTTCTCGTACATCTGTTGCGATTGAAATAGCACCAAGCATAATTAAAAATAGCCCAAGCCACTCATAGGTACGTAATTTCTCCTTCAAAAAAACGACCGCCATAGTTACAAGAAAAACATCTCCGACCGAAACGAGTGGCTGGACTAAACTAATTTCTCCAAGATCCATAGCTTTTACAAGTAAAATCCATCCAATGAAAGTTGCAAAATACCCGATCACCCATTTCGGGTTACTGAGGAAACCTTTGATGACAGTAGCCGGCTTATCTTTACCAATTTTTGGCAGAGAGTCTGTAGAAATTTTCCACAAAAGATAGCCAGCTTGGAGTAAAAATGTTGCAAGTACAGTAATTACAACAACAGTCATATTTTAATTACTTATTTTTCTTCCTTATGGTCAACTTTCTTACTTGGGACATCTTCTATTTTCTCTACTTTTTCGGCAAGAATTATTTTTTCTCTACTTTCTTCTATAACATCATCCTTTCGATGATGTTTATGCGAAGTTTCATGTTGTGACTCAGTTTCTGAATCATGAATATGATGTGAGGGAGCTTTTGCGTACTCATGTTTTTTTTCAGTCAGATAGTAAACCGCTGGACCGATGATTGGAACCCCAAGCATTATAACAATCCACCAAAAACGATCCTGTTTAGCTGCATCAACAAGCATCCATACTAAAAATGAAACAACAACTGCAAAAGAAACAAACGTAATTGTATACGCAACTATTCCTACGATAATTCCTACAATAACTTGAAGTGACAACATGTAATAAAAGTTACTTATAATATACTATAAGTATATCACCAACTCCCTGAGGACCCACCTCCCCCTGAGGACCCACCAGAAAAACCTCCGAACGAACTTGATGACTTGGAACTTCCAGACCCTCCTCCTGCCCACCAGGAAATTCCACCACCTTGTGAAGTAGAATTTGAGTACGCATTCGAAACAAAATAATCAAACATTAAACCAAAAAGAATCAATGCAACTGTTAAAATAGACCCAACAACTAGTGAAAGTCCGAAAATGCCAAATATGATAATTGTAACACCGATAATTCCTCCAACAATACCACCTGCCCACCAAGACTTACTGCGTGCAAAAATCGAGGACAAAATTTGAACAATAAAAAACAAAATCAATAAAATTGATTCTATCATTTTTCCAGTTATTGATTTTGATTGACTTGTTGGCTCTAGAAGATATTCACCTTCGGTTGCTTTCATTATTGAATCCACCGCTTGGGATATTCCCTTGAAATAATCAGCCTTCTTAAATTCAGGAGTAATTTGAGTATCGATAATTTGTTTTGTCAAAATATCTGGTAAAGCACCTTCTAAACCATAACCAACTTCTATCCGAACCTTTCGTTCTTGTATTGCAACAAGTAGGAGTGCGCCATTATCATTTTTTGATGTGCCTATCTTCCATTGTTCAAATATCTTTATGGCATAGTTTTCAATTGTTTCTCCGTTCATGTCAGGCACCACAACAACAGCAATTTCATTGGTAGTACTTGCCGAAAAAGCTCTGATTTCATTTTCAAGAAAAGATGTTTCCTTCGATGAAAGAACTCCAGCATAGTCATTTACATATCCAGAGGGCTTTACAGGTACGGTGAAAGCACTCGTGTAGAGTAACGTACCTAGAAAAACAGCAAAAATATATGCTATCTTCCTCATAACTTATTATTGATTAAATTTAACGACGGGTGCAATGGATGCGTTTTGATCTGCTTCAAAAAAAGATCGTTTAGTGAAACCAAACATCGGAGCTATGATGGTATACGGAAATGTGACAAGATGAGTATTGAATATTGTTACCTCGTCATTGTATCTTTTTCTTTCCACAGAAATTCTATTTTCTGCCCCCTCAAGTTGAGTCATTAGATTTTGCACTGTTTGGTTCGAAGAAAGTTGTGGGTAATTTTCAGTAATAACTAAAAGTCGTCCAAGAGATCTTTCTACATTAGTTGCTGCAGCCGCTTTTTCGTCCACAGTGGTTGCGCCAGCATAACCTTTTCTCGCTTCTGCAATTGCAGTAAACACATCTTTTTCTTGAGTAAATATTCCTTGAACAGAAGAAACCAGATTAGGAATTAAATCTAATCGACGTTGATACTGAGTTTCGACTTGCGCCCATTTAGAATCTACAGCAACATTCCCTTTAGCTAACATGTTATACGCAGAAATAGCCCATAAGCCCATACCAACAATAACAATAAGGAACCCAATAAGTAATTTATTTTTCATATCTATATACTACCACAAAATAGTTTTGCGTATTATTTTATAAGAAGTCTTGCAACACGTTCCTCAACAGGTGGGTGGGTCATAAACATCTTTTGCATGAACGAAACTTTCTCCCCTTTTCGCGCTTCAGAAATACTATTAATACCACTTGGGTCGGAAATAAAAAGGTGGGCAATCGCATTATTTTGCACCTTCATTGGTTGATGAAAACCACTTATCTTTTGGAGCGCTGATGCTAACCCTTCTGGGTAGCGAGTAATGAGTGCGCCAGTTGCATCTGCTAAAAATTCTCGCTCACGTGATATAGCGAGTCGAATAATCGTTGCAGCAATTGGAGCAAGAATAATTGCAAGAATGCCAATTATTAAAAATACAGGACTTTTTTTCTCACCACTATCTCCTCCAAATATAGAAGCTCTAAACGCCATGTCCGCAACAAGAGAAATAACTCCGGCAAAAACAACAACTGCTGTTTGGAGTAACATATCTCTGTTACCAATATGCGCTAATTCATGAGCGAGAACTCCCTCGAGTTCTGACTTACTCAAGAGTGGAAGTAGTCCCGTTGTTACAGCGACCACAGCGTGATCTTTGTTTCGTCCGGTAGCGAAGGCATTTGGTGCAGGATCGTTAATGACGTATAGTTTTGGCATCGGAAGACCTGCTGAAATAGAAAGATTCTCAAGAATATTCCAAAGCTCAGGATAATCTTCTCTTGATTTTACGGGTTCAGCATTTGCCATTGAGAGAACAATCTTATCGGAAAACCAGTACGCTCCTATGTTCATGAGTAAACTAATAGCAATCGCTATATAGAGAAGTAGCGCATTGTTGTACACAAAAGAAAGTCCGAGTCCGATTGCTATAACTAGCAACAAGAATCCCGTCATCATAAACCAGGTTGTTCGTATGTTTGCAGCTTGATTAGAATAAAGTGTCATAGTAGTACTATTGCAATTAGCAAATAAGAATCAGTAGATTACTAATTTGCTTATAAAGATAATTGCGTTCTTAATGTCTCAATTAGAACTTTACTTCAACAGGATTACGAGCAGCTTGCTCACCTTCATTTAGTTCAAAGAATTCTTTTTCAGTAAATGAAAACCAACTTGCAATGATGTTTGACGGTACGGTCTTTATCTTGGTGTTGTATGCCATAACATTACTATTATAGAAACGACGTGCTGCCTGAATCTTGTTTTCAGTATCTGATAGTTCTGATTGTAATGAGAGATAGTTCTGATTACTTTTAAGATCAGGGTAACTTTCTGCAAGTGCAAAAATACTCTTAAGTGCACCTGAAAGCATATTTTCAGCAGCAGCATGTTCTGCAGTTGTCCCTGCCCCCATCGCCTTTGCACGAGCTTCCACAACCTTTTCAAGTGTTGAAGTCTCAAAATTTGAAGATCCTTTTACTGTATTAACAAGGTTAGGAATGAGATCATAGCGACGCTTAAGTTGTACGTCAATGTCTGACCATGCTTCTTTTACTCGCTGAGTAAGCGTAACAAGGCCGTTATAGATTCCAATAATCGTAATAATAACGACTGCGAGAATTCCAAGAATAATATATAGTGTTGTCATAGTTAAATTAATTGTTTACAGTGCCCATCTATCATGACTGTCTTCTGAAGCACTGCCGTATAATTAATAATACAAGACTGGCAAAGGAAGTCAATTGAAATTATCTGTACAAAATTTCCCTAAAAAGCACTTTTTCTGATACTATAAGGTATATCATGGCAAACAATCAGGAAACAAACCAATTATTTAACAATCGACACTCTTTGGCACACGTGCTTCTTATGGCTATTTCGAAGAAGTTCCCAAAAGCACTCCCAACAATTGGCCCTGTGACCGATAACGGCTTTTATTATGATGTAGACTTCGGCGGTATAAAAATTGGAGAAGATGACCTCGACGCTCTAGAAAAAGATATGCGAAAAATCCTTTCGCAAAATCTTGAATTTATTGTCGAAACGGTCCCTGTACTACAAGCAAAAGAACTATTTAAAGATAACAGCTTCAAGCTAGAAATAATTGATAGTATAGAAAAAGCAGGAGTTGATGTAACGCTCTACCGTACAGGAAAAGACTTCTTTGATCTCTGTGAAGGGCCTCACGTTACTAACACAAAAGAAATTCCACAAGACAGCTTCAAGCTTTCTCATGTTGCTGGAGCATATTGGCGAGGAGATGAAAAAAACGCAATGCTTACGCGTATATATGGTATTGCTTTTGAAAGTAAAGAGGCATTAGACGCATACACAACTCAACAAGAAGAAGCTAAGAAGCGAGATCATAGAATTCTTGGGAAGCAGTTGAGGCTTTTTACATTCAGCGACCTCGTTGGGCCTGGACTACCACTCTGGACACCACGTGGAACAATAGTGCGAGAGACTTTAAATGACTACCTATGGTCACTCAGACGTAAACAAGGCTACCAAAAAGTTACCATCCCTCATATCACTAAAAATGATTTGTATATTAAGAGTGGGCACTGGGCAAAGTATGCTGAGGACCTCTTCAAAATAAACACTCGTGACGGACATACATTTTGTATGAAACCGATGAACTGTCCACACCACGCACAGATATATGCAAGTGAGATGCGTTCATACAAAGAACTCCCTATTCGTTTCTGCGAGACAACAATGGTATACCGCGATGAGCAATCTGGCGAGCTATCGGGTCTTGCACGAGTACTCTCTATTACACAAGATGATGCGCACGTATTTTGTCGTGAATCTCAACTCGAAACAGAAATGGGTAATGTCTGGGATATTATTTCAGAATTTTATGGAACATTTGGTTTCTCGCTTGTTCCTCGATTCTCACGTCGTGACCCTGCACTTCCTGAAAAGTACATGGGGAGCACTGACGGATGGGACAAGGCTGAAAGTGCAATTAAGAATCTAATTGATGCTCGTAGTAGTGATACATGGATAGACGGTCCTGGAGAAGCTGCTTTTTATGGCCCAAAAATCGACTTCATGGCAAAAGATTCAATCGGACGCACATGGCAAGTAGCTACAATCCAACTAGACTTCGTACAGCCAGTTAATCTTGAACTTGAATTTGTAAATGATGAAGGAAAAAAAGAAACTCCAGTTATGATTCACTGTGCAGTTATGGGTAGTCTTGAACGGTTTATGTCTACATTTATTGAGCATACTGCAGGGAACTTCCCTCTTTGGGTTTCTCCGAACCAAATCACCTTGCTCCCTATTTCGGATAAGCATCAGGAATATGCAGAGACAATTCACAAAGAATTGCTCAATCAAGATATTCGAGTAGAATTAGATAATTCGAGAGAAGGGCTAGGTAAAAAAATTCGAGCAGTTCGTGAAATGAAAACACCGTACTGGGCAGTCATTGGAGATGCTGAAGTAACAAATGGGACAGTAACTCTTGAACATCGAGCGCTTGGTAAAATTGGAGAAATGAAATTAGATGAATTGATTGAAAAAATAAAGACTGAAATTAACGAGAAAAAATAAATATACTATTATTAAAAAATAAAACCAGCGCTACGCTGGTTTTTTTGTTTCACTTCATTTGTTTCCGCCAAATACTCTTGGGTCTCGATTTAACCTAAGAGCTTCAAGATATTTCGAAAATTCAAGAAACTGTTGCATGCTTGGTGTATTTTTTTTATCTATTAGCCCCCGTGAGTAACCTGGTCTACGTGGACCAGGTAAATACTTTACCGGTGTTAACCAACTCATACCAGAACCCTGAGGTAAAATATCAACCCATACATTCGAATCTTTAATACAAAGCCAAGAATGTTCATCTTCCTTTGTTAATACTTTTTGTGGATGTTTGTCATTCATCACATAGCTAACGACGGTTTTAACCCAGTCTGACCGAGTAAGATCAACTGAGGCTTGCAAAACTTTTCCGCAATGTGCCTCAAAAGAAGAGCCGAGCACAAGTGCAAATGACTTAACAAGAAGATGTCTCGACATATCTTCTTCTATTCCAAGTAATTGCTTGCATGGGCCATTCTTTTGATGGTCGTCATTATAGAGTGACACAAGGAGTACTACCTCTTGATATGCAATTTCAGCATCACTGTAAATTCTTTGGAGTGCTTTTTCCATCTTTTTGCCTTTCTTTAATATTTCTATATGTAACTACCTCGCTCAATCCTACTCCTATTTATAAATCATGCAAGAAAAAACTCGCACAATACTTGCGAGTTTGAAGTTGTAACACATATGTTACAGATATGAAATTTATTTTTTCAATGAATCACAAGAAAGTGGATCCTTATTCGTGGGTTTCTTTGTTAGCCCCACAAAATGCGGAAGACTATCTTTTGAAAACATCCAATCTTGAGATATCGGCCACGATTGACGAGGGCAAGAGGTAGCCTCCCCTTTACCTGGCTTCATGTCATTATTTTGATTTCCCATCATTTCCTCCAGCTGGTGATATTTCCAGTGCGTACACATTGAGCTTTAAAGGGGTAGAATTGATCCATACTGTAGCAATTGGCCTAAACCGTTCCTCATTTGAAGCAACACAGTGAGGCTGCATCAACTGACATGTTGCTGCAAGAATCCTATTTTCCCGTAAAGCCTCTGCGATTGCGGACAATGAACTGAGATCTTTCATGTCAATTTCGAGCATGATGATTCCTTCTGTAGTTACACCTATATACAATAGTAAAGAAACAGTCACACTAAGTCAATAAAAAATGCTCCGCGGACGCGAAGCATATAAGAAACTGTTTTACCGAAAGATCGGCAACTGCCTATCGTCAAAGTCTCCATCATGAGGATCTTTAGCGTTTGATGTACCCGAATCCCAGGCAATTTCCCCAGCAATGAAATCATCAGGCCCACCACGTTCACCTGGTAATCCAGATGGCAGATGTGCCCCATCACCTGCACCCAAACCATTTTTTCTTCTTTTTTCTTGATGCAAAAGCAAGGCGTCTTCACAGTGGTACTGACAGCTTTTAAATTCAACACATGACATATTCCTACATCCTTGGTGTCTATCGCAAAACCCAAGAAGTACACCTTGGATGTCTGTCATATGCACAGTTACTGTTCCCATTGTTTGTTTCCTTTCGTGATTTATAAAACAACCAAACTAACTCTACTATAGTTGAGAGAAAAAGAAAAGAGGACACTCGGGCCTTGCGACTCAGTGTCCTCTTTTCTTTGTAGCACTTGTTTAGCAATTTAAATATCAAGCGTTGCTGATTTCGCGTGAGTTTGAATGAAACTCTTTCGTGGACCAACTTCAGTTCCCATTAACATTTCAAACACTCTATCTGCTTCCCCTGCTTCATGAACTGATACAATTTTAAGCGTACGAGTCTTTCTGTCCATAGTTGTTTCCCAGAGCTCTTCGGCGTTCATTTCTCCAAGACCCTTATATCTCTGAATAGATGGTTTCTTGTTTGATTTCTTAACTGCTTTTGCTTCCGTTTCTTCTGTACTATCTTCCTCGGTTGTTTCTTCAGATTCTACTTCTTCTGCAGCCTCAGCATCTTCTTCACTAAAGCCAAGTTTTTTCATAACAGCAACTTTCTCATCATCAGAATATGCGTAGTTAATTTCTTTTCCAAAGGTAATCTTATAAAGTGGTGGTTGCGCAATATAAATATATCCAGCTTCAATAATTGGTCGATAATAACGATAGAAGAATGTGAGTAGTAGTGTACGAATGTGAGCACCGTCAACATCCGCATCTGTTGCAATAATAAGTTTATGATAGCGAACCTTTGAAAGGTCAAAAGTATCTCCGATCGCAGCTCCCATAGCAAGCACAAGGTTTTTAATCTGTTCACTACCAAGCATACGATCGAGTCGTGCACGCTCTACGTTAAGAATTTTCCCTCGAAGTGGGAGTACTGCTTGCGTAACACGATCACGTCCCTGCTTTGCGGTACCTCCCGCAGAGTCTCCCTCTACAATAAAGAGCTCTGAGTCTGATGGATCATTTGTCTGGCAGTCAGCAAGTTTTCCAGGAAGAGAAAATCCTTCAAGTGCTCCTTTTCGAAGTACTGAATCTTTTGCGGCCTTTGCTGCTTTTCGTGCACGAAGCGCAAGAAGTCCTTTACTTATAATCTCTTTAGCATCGTCTGGATTTTCTTCAAGGAAAAGTGAAAACGCATCAGAAAACACAGTTGCAACTGCACCTTGTGCCTCCATACTTCCAAGTTTTGATTTTGTCTGTCCTTCAAATTGAATTTCTCGGAGTTTAACTGAGATAACAACTGTAAGCCCCTCAAGTACATCGTCACCTGTAAGATTTTCATCTTTCTCTTTAATCACCCCTGCCTTTCGTGCGTACGTATTAATAAGCCGAGTAAGAGAAGTCTTGAACCCAGTTACATGCGTTCCACCTTCTGCTGTTCCTATATTGTTGGCATATGCTGCAATCTTGGTAGGAAAATCATCAATGTACTGAAGTGCTATTTCCACACCAACATTATCTTGAGATTTTTCAACATAAAAAATATTCTTATGAATTGGTTTTGAAAATTCATTGTAGTGCTTAACGAGTGACTTAAGCCCTCCTTCAAAATGGAAGGATTGACTTGGCGCTTCGTATCCAAGATCACTCATATACATAGCTTCTTCAAGCTCTATCTTCCCTTCATGTGCTCGTGCATCAATAACATGAATGGTGAGTCCTTTTACGAGATACGCCTGCTGACGAAGATGTGTTACGACTCGTTCCCATACGAATTCTGTTCCTTCTTTAAAAATTTCAGCATCAGGTTTAAAAGTAACAACAGTTCCGTTTAGTTTAGACTTAGCAATTTGTTTAACTGCAGCTTTTTTTATACCTTGCTTGTACTCCTGCATAAAAAGACCACCCTCATGATGCACTTCTACTTTTGTATGAATAGATAAAGCGTTCACAACCGAAGCTCCTACACCGTGCAACCCTCCAGATACGTTATAGCCGTCACCTCCAAACTTTCCACCAGCGTGAAGCGTACACATAATTGTCTCCAGTGCTGATACTTTTGTTTTTGGGTGGATACCAGTTGGAATACCACGACCATTATCAACGACACGGACATACCCGTCTGGAAGAAGAGCAACTTCAACTCGGTCAGCGTGACCGTTCATTGCTTCGTCACGAGAGTTATCGAAAATTTCCCAAATAAGGTGATGAAGTCCATCAGGTCCTGTAGACCCAATATACATACCTGGTCGCTTTCGTACCGGCTCAAGACCTTCAAGAACTTGAATGGAACTTGCGTCGTACACTGCTTTTTTTGGTGCTTTTTCTGCCATAGATTTAGATAAATTAATCTTCATATTATAGCATTTTTTGCAATATTGTACCAGGGTATAAACTAACCATTTTACCCTTATTTTAAAAGGTTTTAACGACTTTTACTGTGCTACTAATAATCAAGTAAAAACCTACTTACTACGAATACTTTTTGAGAGCTTCTGTAAATGCATCATTTCTTTCGTATTCATTATTAAAGTGTTTTGAAAAAGAAGCAAATCCTGGAGAAAAAAGAATGATGTCATCATCACGAGCAATCTCAAATGCTTTTTCTAAACACTCTGGAAGAGTCTCAAAAACATATTCTTTCGCAAGAGTCATTCTGTCTGTGCCTGAACCTTTAAGGAAAATACATTTTTTAACCCCAATAATAATACTTTGTTCTAGGGAATCTAGTGAAAGACCTTTATCTGTTCCACCAATAATAAGTATTGGTTTTTTATGGTACGTTTCATTAATTGCATCAATTGCAGCAATGGTTGCGTCCCCTGATGTTGCATTATTATCATTAAATACTTGAACTTTTTTTTCTGTACGATATGTCCCCATCTTCTGAAGTCGACCTTCGACAGCTTTAAAGGTTTTTAAAGCGTTTCTAATTTCTTCTTCGGACAGCCCACACTGTGTAGCTGCTTCGTATGCGAGTCCTGCTGCTACTTGATTGTGCTCACCGATAAGCTCCATTTCAAAATTATGCAGCTCAGGAACAATAGATGTGACGGTATCACGTTTTTTAATTTCTTGTAGAGCTTGTTTGCTTGCAATAAGAACATCGTATTCTTTTTGGTGGCGATAAATTTGAGCCTTATCATTAAAATATGTTTCAACATTATCTTTATAGTAATTCATATGATCATCCAAGAAACTTGTGAAGACAGAAATGTGTGGACTGATTTTCAAATCTCCAAATCCTTGGAGTTGCCATGAGTCAAGCTCAAGCACAAGATAATCACCTTCTTCAAGCGCTTTAAGAAGCGGTAAGTTAGAAACACCTCTAACATTTCCACCTAAAAAAACCCTAAGTCCAGATGAAGCCAAGATATGAGCAACCATTTGTGTAACAGTACTTTTACCACGGGTACCCGTAATACCAATAATAGTAACTCCGAAATTTGCTTTTGTAATTATATGAGATACAAGTGCTGCTGACATGTAGACGGGAATATTTTGTGATTTTGCATATGCAATAAATTCACTATCTAACGGGACTCCCGCAGCCTTTAAAATAAAATCACGCTTTTCAAAATCAGGAGCAGTATGGCCGCCGAGATGATAGGTAATACCTTGGAAGCCACTGAGAGCTTGCACTGACGTAGCAAGCTCTTCAGCGCTTTTCATATCTGTAACAATTAACTCAGCACTGTTTTCTGCAAGAAACATCGTATCCCCAACACCGCGACCAAGTAACCCCAAGCCCATGACGGTTACTTTTTTACCATAAAAGTATTCAGCGAACATATCTTGTATCATACTGACAGTATAGTATATTTTTGGATTGTTTGTGTAGATTCTTGTTGTTCGCCTTAACCATTTAGCACATCCTCTTCAGTCTTGAAAATATCATAAAGGCGATAGACGTCCCCGGCGCCAAGTGTTAGAACAACGGAGCCAGTGTGGGCGTTTTTATCTAAATATTTTTTAACCTCTTCAAATGTTTGCATATAGATTGCGTTGTCTGTTTTTTCAACCAAATCCTCCGAGGAAACACTTCCGTCATCTTCTTCACGTGATGCATAAATTGGGAGGATAATAATTGTATCTGCAAGTGTAAATGCTGTAGAAAACTCTTCAAGTAGTAACTTAGTTCGTGAGTACAAATGTGGCTGGAACACGACGACAATTTTAAATTTTTGAGTAGAATACTTTTCTCTGAGAGCTTGCAATGTTGCTTGTATTTCTCGTGGATGATGACCGTAATCATCATAGAGGACCGCTCCTTTTTGCATACCACGATATTCAAGACGTCTCCATGTACCAGAAAATGACTGTAGACCACTGCGAGCTAGTGTTTCATCCAATCCTAAAACGTGCGCAAGCATGAGCGCAAGTTGGGCATTTTTCTTGTTATGCTCACCTAACACTGAAAGCTCAATTGTGTCTTTAGGTATTTCGTCCGCGTTATATTTTTTAGCCACTGTAGAGAGAGATGTATCGTTGTGGGTAATAAGTGCTCCATGTTCTGGAAGCACTTCAACAAAAGATTGAAACGCAGAATGAATGTCCGCCAAATCTCTGTAATAATCTAAGTGGTCCTCATCAATGTTTGTAACAATTGTATATGTTGGTTTAAAGTTAAGAAAGGATCGTCTGTATTCACATGCTTCAATAACAAGATATTCACTGTCACCTAACATAAAATTAGTTCCCTTGTTAGACAACAAACTGCCAACTACTACTGTTGGAGAAATACCGCAACTTTGTAACATACTAGCAACCATTGCAGTCGTTGTCGTTTTGCCATGTGTACCACATACTGCAATTGTTTTATATTCTTGTGTAAGTAACCCAAGGGCTTCTGGATAGGTCATACAAGGTAGTCCTTTTGATTGTGCGGCACGTAGTTCAGGATTTGTATCCTCAACTGCAATAGAATATATAACCAAATCGGTTTCTGGTGATAGATGGGCGACGTTGTGACGTAGATACACCGTAATTCCCTCTTTTTGTAAATCATGTGTAACACGTGAAGAACCAGCGTCACTTCCAGTAACATGTGCACCTTGTGAATAGCAGTACCGCGCGAGTGCAGACAATCCAATCCCGCCAATTCCTATACAGTGAACATTTTTATACTCTCGTAATTTCATAGTTATCTAATTTCAAAACCTTTAGTATTAAATAGCTCATAATATGGCTTCATCATTTCATTAACTTCGTCATCAGTAAGCGTCTTTTCAAAACTTTGAAATACTAGACGAAACGCAAGGGATGTCTTTTTTACACCTTCAATTTCTTTTGAAAAGGTATCAAAAAGATCAGTACGAGCAACAAGAGGATTACCCACTTGAGAACAAAGAGCGCTGACACTCTCCCATGTTGTAGAATCAGGTACCCACATAGCAATATCACGGGTGATAAACGGATAAGCAGAGATTGCTTGGTAAGCATGAGAAAGTGGATTCTGTGTAAGAGGTTCATAGGAGGTTGGTTCTGGAAGAGATGTAATAAGTGTATCAAAATCAATCTCTATTACATATGGTTTCGTTGATATAGTTTCATATTCAACTTTAGAAACCTGCAGAGTGCGTTTGATCTCACTTAGTATCATATCCACTTCATCAGTAAACGATGTTTTCTTTTTTCCATCGTCAAAACAAATTGCGAAATGTCGTCTCTCTCCGCTAGAGAATCCTTGTCCTGATTCTTTTGTAAAAATATTTCCAAACTCATACATTTTAATTGTTTCTAACTTCATAAGCGGAGCATTAAGCATGTTCATCTGAAAAGCTTCAAGCACCCCATTACCCAAAATATTTCGAAGCTTTTCTTTGTCACTTGCCTGTCCCTTAATGATTCCAACTTCGCCAGTATCCCCAAATGAATACGTCATAATATCAGAAAATCCTTGTTCAAAAAGAATCTTTCTAATTTTGTTTTCGTAGTACATTCGCTTGTGTGGCAATCCTTTTCTAGAAAGCGTTGGGAGGACTGACGGAATACTCGCAAGTCCACGCACACGTGCTACTTCTTCGATTAAATCTTCTTTAATTCTGACATCGAGTCTCTCGTCCGGGACAAAAACTGTAAAAATATCTCCAGTTACCGTGTGAATAAAAAGTAACGACGAAAAAACTTTTGTAACATCTTCTACAGTAAGTTTCGTACCTAGCACTTTATTTATCTGTGTAACAGATACATCTACGGTAACTTTTTCTTGAGTGACTGGATAAACGTCTACAATAGGAGAGACTTTTGCATGAGGATATAATTCAAGAATGAGTGAAATGGTAAGTCGCAACCCCTCTTCAACCAATGTGTCACTAATGACGTTCTCGAAACGTTTGGAAGCATCGGTACGAATGCCATATTTCTGAGATGTCTTTCTGATGAGTGGACCATTAAAATTGGCTGATTCTAAAACTACTGATGTGGTGTCTTGTGATATGCCAGAAAATTTACCCCCTTTTATACCAGCTAGACCTAGAGGTTTCTCATTATCTGCTATGACGAGCGTCGTTTCGTCTAAGGTAAGAGACTTGTCATCTAACGTAGTGAGTGTCTCTCCAAGAGTTGCGAACCTTGCAGAAAGCATTCCTCCTGAAATAAGATTTGCGTCATAAGCGTGCATTGGTTTATTAATTGAGAACTGCACGAAGTTGGTAATATCTACAATTGAGTTGATACTCTTCTGTCCAATAGCTTGTAAGCGAGTCTTGAGCCACTCCGGTGACTCTAAAACTGTAACACCATCAATACGAGCACTCATGAACCGTGTGCAAGCCGTTGTATCATCTATATGAAGTACTGGTGAGACTACCGTTGTATCACCTTCCCCTTTGTAGTATGAATGTGGGTCATTAAACGTAGAACCAGTAAGCGCACATACATCGTGTGCCATCCCTCTGTGACCAAGAGCATCGTGTGCACGGTTTGGAAGCACCTTGATATCCAAAATATCATCTCCCTCTACCTGTGTTACTTCTTCTATTTCAAATGCATTAAAAGTAACAACCTCTTCAATTACTTTAGTGTCAGGCAATGCTTCTTTACTATAGGTTTGCAACCATGCTTTAGAGAATTTCATATGGGCTAGAATTGACTTACTAACCTTAGATCCCCGTTATACAACATACGAATATCATCAATTCCTGTCTTTAACATAACAAGTCTGTCGAGCCCGCCGCCGAATGCGAACCCTTGGTATTCGTCTGGATTAAGTCCAGCATTACGAAGTACATTTGGATGCACCATCCCTGCCCCCATGACTTCTATCCACCCTGAAGCTGAACAAAGCGAACAACGTTCTTCATTTTTTATACCTTTTCCTTCACATTTAAAACACAGCATATCTACTTCTACTGAAGGCTCAGTGAACGGAAAAAAAGATGAACGGAAACGTACCGGCGTATCCTTCTCTAAAAATTTTGAAAAATAGTTTTCAAGAACACCTTTTAAGTTTGCGAGTGTGATATCCTTTCCAACCATAAGACCTTCAACTTGGTAGAACTGCGCCTCGTGTCGTGCGTCTGTTGCTTCGTTACGAAACACTTTTCCCGGAACTACTACAGCAACTGGAAATTCTTTTTTTTCTTTAATCCATCTCTCGATAGTACGAACTTGAACACCTGAGGTATGAGTACGTAGAACATGCCCCATACTTCCATATTTTGTAAGCGCCTCTTGTTCAGCGGTCGTTAGTGACGAAGGAGTGAACGTATCTGGTTTAATCCAGAACGTATCCTGCATATCTCTTGACGGGTGATCTCGTGGAGTGTTCAGAGCATCAAAGTTATACCACTCACTTTCAAGTTCTGGGCCATCAACCACATCAAAACCGATATCCGTAAAAATCTGCGCAACCTTATCTACAGCCTGTGTAATTGGGTGAAAATGACCATTCATGACTACATAATAACAGATTTATTGAGTTAAAGAAATTTAATAGTAAATGGAGTATAGAGTATAGAAAAGTTTACTGTCTTTCTTTGTCTTATCTATACTCTATATTCCACTGTCTATATTCTTCTCCTACTTCTTCGTATCCTGGAGTACCCATTCATTTTTTCGATGAGTGAGAGTGTCGAAAACAGCTCGGGGTAAAAGTATCATTCCTAAAAATGGATAGATAAAAAAGAAAATAGGAAAATTTCTGTACAACTCCTGCTTGTCATCAGAAAGTACACTTCCGATGTATAAGGTTAACAAGAACATAGAAAGCATTACCATGGCAACGAAAGATATAATAGTAGTATTGAAATAAAATAAATCAAATGATGGCATGCTTGGATGTATCCCTATTGTTAGCCATTGATTTACTACTTGGATATAATGTTTTATTGTTGTGTACACAACAAAGAAAGCAACATAGACACTATAGAATACAAATAAAAATGCTGTTGGTAAGGTAAACATCCCAAAGTTTCCATATTTCTTCTTAAAGAAAAGTTCTTTGTAGTCGATTGAATTTTCTAAAAATCCTCGCGCCCAGCGTAACCGTTGCGCGAAGTATCCTCTAAATGTCGAAGGCCCTACTGTGTACACAAGTGCTTTATGAGAATTCATAATCTTCAATCTGTGCTTGTGCATACGAAGTGTAATCTCGTAGTCCTCTGTATTGTGCGCCTTTCTGTAATCTCCTATAATAGCGAATACTCCACGTTTAAAAATAGAAAAAGGACCAGGTGTTACCTGAATAGCATCCATCTCTCCAAAAGCTTTTCGTAAAAAAACACCCATAAGATACTCGACCGCTTGCAGGCGCTGGATAATTGTTTTTGGAGACTTAATATGAATACAAGGTGTAACCGCCATAGCTTCTGGATGATGCTCGAAATATGACGCAATTATCCTGAGTGATTTTGTGTCGACAAATGAATCGGCATCCAAACAACCGAATAAATCAGATTCTGAATGATGAAGTGCAGCATTCACTGCATGATGCTTGCCTTGCTTAGTCTCTAAAAGTACCTCCACTTGCTGAGGGTATTTTTCTTGGTACGTAAGTGCGATTGCATGTGTGTCATCTGTACTATTGTTGTCCACAACAATGACGTGCAACTTATCTTTTGGATAATCAAGCGCAAGAAGAGATTCTATTGTCCCTCCTATTGTCTTTGACTCATTCCAACACGGTACAGCCACACTTACAGATGGAAATTTTTTAACATCCAAAGTTTCCTCATTTTTTATTTTCTTTGCATTTTCAAAAAAAGAAGTGAGGAGTATCACCTGAAAATACATAGACATGTACAGAAATGGATACATTAGACCTTGTAAAATAGTATCAATCATACGTTAGTTGTAAAAAAGTATACGCTACTTTTTTGAAGTTGTTGAGGTTGTCGTCGACGCAGTCTCAATTTTCTTAAGTGTTTCTGGAAGTAGTTTTTCGAGGTCCTCTATCGATTGATACCCTGTATATGTCTTGTCATCAATAATAAGCACAGGGAGAGCTGATTGTACTTTGTAAATTGACTTCAATGAATTGATTACAGAAAGATCTAAATCAAAATCAAATGAATACACTCGAAGCTCAGGATATTTTTCTTTAAGACGTGTAAGCACATACCCTTCCTTTTGACAGTCTAAACAATTTCCTTTATTTGAATAGAAATAAATAATAAATACCTGCTTTTTAAGCGACCCACATTTCTCTGCAACTTTTTTTGAAAGTAAGTAATCTTTTACCTGAAGTAATGAGTAATATTTCTTTAGATAAACCACATCTGCATCTTTCTCACCACGTATATTTTCTGTATGAGAAAGTCTGTCCCCTAAGTCACTTAACTCCGGAGATAAGATTGAGTCGTTCACATTCTGACATGGGACTTCTTTAAGCAGGTCAAATTGTGTTTCACTTGAAAGAATATCTATCGCAATATTGTCTTGAATAAATTTAACATTTTCTACTCGCTTCTGAGAGAAAAAAGTTGACGCAAAAAAAGCCGTCGCAAAAATAGCGGTAGTGACGAAAAACGTGAATGTATACTTTTTTGTGTCTATCATATTTGGCAAGTAGAGTATGGAATGTGGTAGGTGGTTAAGATTATATGTAAGTCGACCCTTCAGTCGACTCTCCACCTTCTACTTTCAACATTCTATTGGAGCCAGAACTCGGGCTCGAACCGAGGACCTATTGTTTACAAAACAATTGCTCTACCAACTGAGCTATTCTGGCTTATTTACTATCTTCAACTGCTCAATCCTTATTAATAACTCATTAAACAAGACTGTATCTGCATAGCGTAGTGAAATAGTACCAAATTTTAAATAGTTTGTCGACTTTTTACTACTTTTTTTATGAAGACTGCTTTTATAGAATTGCGCCTTTGGAATTTTACATATTTCCGACCAATGTCTAATTAATGAATCCTCATTTTGATTTTCATGGTAATGAATAAGGATATGAAGTCTTTTTTCATCTATTAAACAAATTTTACGTAGAAACACAAGAAAAGAGAGAATAAGTGACGGGTCACTATTTGTAATTGCAACCGTGTTACCAGTTTTCGATCCTTCACCCCAATAAAGCGACAATCCTATAAAATAAATCTTTTGTAAATTAATAGGAATATTTTTTGGAATATGCGAACTATGACTATTTAATTTTTTATTATGCTTAACCCTAACAGCATCAGATCGTTTTCTTATGTTTACTCCATTTTTTACCAAATGATACCGAATACCCGATGGTGACATATTGAGTTCTTCTGCTACTTCAGCAATAGAAAAATTTGCAGAATAAAGCGCTTTAATTTTACCTTCAATGGTGTCTTTTTTCGTAAGTACAATCACACAATAAATATAACATACAAAAGTTATATAACTGTAGGTAATCTAATTAATAGATAAAACACCAGTTGCTTATGGTTTTGTTTGACCAAGACCAGAAATATCACCTGAAGAAACCACAATATCCTTCGAAGGCCGATAAATAAATATTGTGGTTGGGTACAGAATAATAAGATCTCCATTTTCTGCATTCTTAAAAAATGCCTGAGTATCTCGTAACTTTTCAATATCCTTCACTTCTGCTATCTGTGGCTCCCCTTCCGGTAATAAGACATGTCTTCCAAGCATTTTCACAACTTCTGTTCCAGTGGTTGCTGTGGTTACAGCTGCCGGAATCATTTTTTCATCTCGAGCGAGTGTATATAACTTGTATTGGGAATACACTGCAAAAATAATAAGTAATGTAATGACACTTCCCAGACTTAGGAAAATAATTTTTAGTCGCTTTTGTTTTTTCTTTCTGACCTCAAGTTTATGCTTGATTTTTTCCATTTCACCTCGAGCAAAAGATGCTTCGACTTCCCCGAGTGCTTCTGCGTGAATTAAATGTTCTTGATCTGTATTTCGTTTTTCGAATTGATTGAGGTCCATAACGATAGATTGTATTTATTCGATTATATCACAACCAATTGCTTGGTTGGCTTTTACTCTGGTTGCTTCATTCCAGTTTCCAGAAATGAAACTTAGCTTAAGGATATTAAAAATATCTTTTCTATACGCCTGCTGAAATCGCTTCGTGGCAGCGCGAGTTAGTGGACCGTAAACACCGCTTAATGGTAAGTTTTCACCACGTACAACATTGAGGAACTGCTGAATCTTTCGGACAGTTGGACCTCTTTGTCCATAATATGCATATTCTTTAAAGTACGGACATGCTGTGACAACAACTGGCTCACCACACGGCTTTGTAGTCTGACGCTCAATCTGGCGCTGACTTAGTGTATAAATAGTACCTGTTGGTTGCTTAAGGAGCATAGGATCAAGCACAAATGTCCTATATTTTTGTTGCCATTTTTTTACTGCAACAATATCACGATTTTCATAAATTCCGTTTACCGGAAGTTTCTCACCTTCATAAGTGTTCAAGAAAATTTCCAGTTTCTGAACATCTTCTTTTAGGTTGTCTGGGGAATTAATATCTATCGCACGAGTAAAAGTAATTCTTGATGAGCAAGTACTTCCTGAATCAACAACAATTGGGTCAGTGGAAGTTCCTTCTATAACAACATGAGATGTTGAGGTTGGATTAGTGGGCGTAACTTGTGGCGTAGAAGATGGTGCAATTGGTGTGGGTGGAATTCTGTATCCATATGGATCAAGGAAAACAAAGAAACTACCGCCACTTACTTGTGGAGTGTACGGTGCAGGTGGTGGGGTAATCACAGCAACAGTACCTGACCCAAAAACACTTGTGATAACATACCCTCCCCCTGTTTCTTTTGAACCAGGCACTTGGGAAGACTGTTGTAAAATGTACCCATTACCAGAAATAGCCCCTTGAATCGGAGCAATAACCTGTTCAATTGTGTATCCTCCGCCAGTTACCGTCTCAGCGTAGAGATTATTATTTGTCAGTACAAAAAGAAAAGTAAACACCAACAGAGCAATTTTTAAAAAGTGAATATGTCTGACAATCATAGATATATAACGTACTCTAATTATAGCATTTCTTAATGTGACTTTCTGTGGAGCACTATTTTTAATACACTAGCTGTAAATTGCGCCATTATAAAAATAATGGACGTATATCGAAAAAGAACAAAGGTCTTGCCTTCGCTATTAATTGTTTAAGGAGACCCTCCTGTCTTCTTTTTTATTGTTTCAGAGATAGTAACGAACTTATATGCAATGATAATGAGGTACACAAGAGACACTTCGAGGAGAATTACAAGGGAAATAAATCAAATTGATGACACGCCAAAAAATATTTCTGATTTTGCAAGAGCATTCATAATGTTAATAATCATCTTTAGTTTGTACAACTTGTTGATAAGTTTGTGCTGATTACTGTCTTAAATAATTTTAAATAAGTACCCTACTTAGGGCGCGTTATCGTAAAACTTCTATTATTTAATTTCCTAACTTATACAGTGCTTTCACATCGGATGTAGAAAGTTCTCGACTATACACCCTCAGATCGTCCATGGTTCCGTTAAAAGATGTAGCCCCTCCATCTGTTGCTCCAATATTAGCAATATTTCCAAAACTTCCAATCCCTGTTAACGCTCCTGAATTACTTAAGATTCCATTTATATATATCTTCTGGGTAGCTGATCCGTCCCAAGTTGCAACTATGTGGTACCATGTGTTAGTTTTCAAGTCTGGTGGTGCGGCATCTAGACTAGTAAATGCACTATGTGCATACTGTGGTCTATATGTTCCACCTCCACCGTTGTAATTAAGACTAAATAAGTTCTCTGTACCACAACATCCTTGTGTGCCTGCGGCAAATATTGTCTGTGTAGTGTTTAGAACGTTAGTTTTTACCCACACTGAAATACTATGAGCACTTCGCAAATCCAAAGATGCTGGAGTACCTAGTGATATATACTGACCAGCTCCGGTGAATTTTAAACCTTGTCCAATCTTTCCAATAACAGCACTACCATTCCGAGTCATGTTGGTTAATGTACCGGTTAGACCATTCCCACTTGCATCGAGTACAGTAGTATTCGTCATATACTTCCCATCAAATGGCCAGTAACCAATGAGACCGGAGTTGATGCCAGTACCGTTATTATTTGTTGGACTGACCGATGTTAGTGTTTGGCCAAGTTTATAGAGGGACTGAACTTCTTGCGCGGAAAGTGCACGTGTATATACACGAACTTCATCTAACTGTCCATCAAAACCTTCTCCTCCGGAACTTTGATGATCCCCAATTGATAAGTTAACAGTTAAATTTCTTGCTAAGGTGGTTACATTGGGATGATATGAACCTGATTGGAGTACCCCATCAATATACATTTTTTTAGTCGTTCCACCTTGCACAGTAGCAACAATATGGTGCCACATACCCACAGTTGGGAGTGCTACACAATAAGAATCAATATACGACCCATTAAACCAAAGTAACTTTAATTGAGTTGTTGCACCACACCCTGAAATAGTTACACTATCTGCACGTAAAATATAATTTTGATCTTTTTTTACAAGTGTGGAATAGTTATAGATACTTTCACCTGTCCAACTATTCGCTTTTACCCATGTTGAAATAGTTAAATCAGATGTCGTATCAAGGGAATTACTATCTTTAACACTCACAAACGTATTTGTCCCACCTACAAATTTTAGTGCTTGTCCTATCTTTCCTACAACCGCATTACTTAATTTTGACATATTCGTTAGCGTTCCGTTGTTCCCATTTCCGCTCATGTCTGTTGCGGTAGCATTCGTCATATTCTTTCCATCGAATGTCCAATACCCGGCAAGTCCTGAATTTAAGCTGACCGCATTACTTGTACTTGGTGTTGCAGTAGTTAGGACTCCCCCACCTGCTCTGTAGAGGGTTTGGACTTCAGATGAGGTGATTGCGCGGTTGTAGATGCGGACGTCGTCCAATGCACCATCAAAATAATTTGTTACAGTGCTTCCGGATGGATTTGTTGGGGCTGCTCCAAAAATTAAAACGCCCTGAGTTGGATTTCCTCCATTATTACTATTATCTGTTGCTACAACTACACCATCAACATAGAAAATTGCATTCTGACCATTACGTGTAATTACTATGTGATGCCAACCTTTTGTTAGTGCTTTCGATCCTATAGTTCCACCACCTGAACATCCTGTTTCCGCAACAGATATAGTTCCATTCCCAATATATATAGATGGATTATAAAAACAATAACTTGTTCCATTCCCACGCATAAATACTTGCCCAGTGGTTGATCCATAATTATAAACCCACAGTGAGATTGAATAAACTGAGTTGTCTACTGCAGATGACCCAAGATTAATGTAATTACTTGTTCCATTAAACTTTAGTGCTTGCCCCATCTTACCTGGGATAGCACTCCCAGCTGTTGTCATGTTCTTAAGTGTTCCGTTAAGACCACTCCCACTTATATCCGTAGCGGTGGCATTCGTCATATTTTTACCATCAAAAGTCCAATAACCGACAAGACCTTGTGGGACGATGGTGGTGTTGGAGACTCCGACTGTTGTGGCGGCATTAACAGGTGAGATTGGGGAAGACAACAGACTGACAGACCCCAGACCAAATACAACTACAGCTAATATGTACTTTGAGAGCTTAGAATATTTTTTGAGAAAGTTTATTTGAGTGGAGATGGTTTGCATATATGTGTGTAGTTAATAATTATGGAGTGACTGGTGTTGGTTCTGGGGTTGGTGTTGGTTCAGGAGTAGGTTCTGGGGTTGGTGTTGGTTCCGGTGTAGGCTCAGGTGTAGGTTCTGGGGTTGGTGTTGGTTCAGGAGTAGGTGTAGTTGTACTTCCTCCTGTCGTTGATGTGTCGGGAGTACTAGAACCTGTTCCGACTGTCGTTGTTCCAGTTCCTGTTGATGTTCCTGTTGATGTTCCTGTTATAGGACTAGTACTTGTTCCTGTATCTGTGCCTGTTGGAGAAGTCGAGGTTGATGAGCCGAGGACTGTTTCATCTGTAGGAATTGTACTTGTTCCACTACCTGTTCCACCTTGGTTATTTGAAATCGTAGGACTTAGGAGTGGCATTTGTGATGTGTTGTTCATCATACTCTCGACCTGATCTCCAGTGAGACAGACATCCTCACCGTTAGACTTCTTGATACACACTTTATCTGTGTAGATTTCACGAGCAAATAATTTGTCAAAGTATCCAACAACGGCACTCATCTTTACCGCTACATATTCTTTTACAACTGAACCGCCACGAGCAATCTTATCCGTAAGAGTTGCGAACACTGTTGTAGTTGCAGAGACTGATGACGATGCGATAGCAAGAGCTCCAAGTCCATCAATTCCTGTGAGAGTAATTGTCTTTTGCTTATTCTCTACCACCATCAGCACTGTTGTACCAGTAGCGTTTACGTCTGCATCAGAGAGTGCGCGTCCGATGGTGTATGCATTTTCAGTTGCCTTCATTGCGTACCCTGGAGTACCTGATGACACTGTAAGAGCGTCTCCTTTCACAACTGGACCATTTTCATTAGTTACAAATACTGGTACACGTCCTGAGAAAGCAACTGGTGCACCATTTACCGTATTACCACCAAGTAATATACCTGGCTTCGTTGAAATAACTCCGATAGCTTCTTCTCCGTATGATGACTTCCTGATAGTTGCCATTGCAAATGTACTTGATGCTGTCTCGCCGTTATCGTATGACCAGTCTTGTGTTGAAGTAGCAAGAGCAACAACTGTTCCTGCAGGAAGTGGGCCTGAGGTTGAAGCAACCGGATAATTTTCTGCAAGGTCGGCAGGTGTTCCGATTGTTGTTGCTCCATCTGTGAAGACATCTCCATTTGCTTTTATTTTAAATACTGTGTTTCCTGTTGATGTTACATCAGAAATAATACGGAAGATGTCAGTAGATGTAGCAGAAGTATTCTGGTAGACATCAAGGCGTGTGCCTGGGGTTGATGTACCGATACCAAGTCGAGTGTTTGAATTATCAAAGAAAAGCCCTGAATTACTTTGTGATACAGCACCTCCAGTTCCGATGAATGCTACAGATCCTGGGGTGAGAGATGAGAGGAAGAGTGAGCCAGATGCGGTGACGTTTGTAGTGGACGCATTCACAAGTGATGTGTTACCGATGATTGAAAGTGTTCCTGTTGCGGTGAGGTTACCATTTAATGTCACATTTCCACCATTTGATACCACGAATTGTGATACACCATTCTTTTGAAGATCAATAAAGTTACCAGTGAACGCTCCACCATTTGCACCAAGATTCATAAGTAGTCCAGCACCTGAGTATGATGAGAGCTCTTGGTAGAGACTTGCCATTGAAGGAGCTGAGGTGATTGTTCCTGAATAGAGTCTCAAGATGTCACCTTGAGTTGTGCCAGTATTTTCTCCATAAATTGCAGCTGGAGTTGCAACACCTCCAGCTAGTCCTGTTGTAAGAGCCTGAATACCAAATGTTCCTCCAGTTGTACGGATACCGGTGTTGATACCATTTGCATTTGAGCCAACTGATGCCACTACTTCAAGTCCTCTAATAGTGTTTGCAAGTGCTGTGTTATCAGACATACGGATAATTTCTCCAACCGCTGTGTTAGTTGCTGTAGTTGGTGCATTTTCTACAGTGAACCTGTTACCAACTTGCACACCGCCATCTGTTGGATTGAACTTATACGCACCGTAGAGTCCTGCGACGTTATTAGATGCACTTGTTGTTGCAGAAACGGTTGAATCAATGAGCACTTTTCCAAGTGAGAATTGTGATGTGGTACCAATTGCGAGTGAGCCTGACTGTAGAACAGAGAAGAGTGAGGTTCCTGTTGATGATGCAATGTTGAGCAAATCTTTCCCAGCAGTTCCACGGATGGTGAGCGTCTGAGCTGGTGTAGTTGTTCCGATACCGACGTTTGCATATTGTGCGCCAGTTGCACCAAGAACGAGACAATTTGAACACCCTACAGTTGCCCAAGCACCGACAGCTGTAGCGTCACTTAGTGTCCCTGTTGCAGCCGCTGCCCCCTGACCAAGATATGTATTCCTTAGCCCAGAAATATCACCCCACCCAGCTCCATCCCCTATTGCAGTAATACGATTTCCTGTTAAAGATGTCGATAACGAATTAGAACCAACAGCAACATTATAATCGCCGGAATTCAAAAGCTTAAGTGCTCCGGCTCCAATAGCTGTATTGTAATCACCTGTTGTACTATCACGAAGTGCCTGATGCCCAACGGCAGTGTTAATTCCTCCAGTCAGATTAGAACTAAGTGACTGATATCCCAAAGCTGAGTTAAAGCTTCCTGTAGAAGAAGCTCCAGAATAAGCTCCAACAAATGTACTCTGCAGTGTTGATGTTCCTGCTCTAATTTCCATCGAGACATTACCAACGACATCGCGAAGTGTAATAATCGGAGAAGATGTCACAGAGTTTGTGATATCAAGGCGAGAAGCTGGAGTTAAAGACCCGATTCCGACATTACCGTTACCGAGGATAGTGAAGAGTGATGTTCCTGTTGAAGAAGCAACATTAAATGGATTTGTCCCTGCTCCACCCTTTACGTTAAATGTATAAGAGGAGGATGTTGCATTAATACCGGCAACAGTTCCGTTATCAAGAAGTGTTGATGTGCCGAGAGTGGTAGAAGTTAACCATCGTGTTGCGTAGCCAAATAGTCCACCAGATACCCCTGCTCCACCTGTGATACCGAGAGATGATGTAGATACCCAAAGAGTAGATGTGCCAGTTGACCATAATACTTGACCTAAAGTTCCAGAAGCGACAGTCGAATCGTAGAATGCACCTGTGAGGCTCATATCGCCTATTACAGTGAGTTTTTGATTTGGAGTTGATGTACCAATCCCGATATTGCCATTTGAAAGGATAGCAAAGTATGATGCGGCGGATGATGATGCAACGCTAAAGAGTGTGTCTGTAGCATTACCGACAATACTGAGTGTTGCTGTTGGGGTTGTTGTTCCAATACCAACACGAGGACGAGTGATTCCAGTCTGGCCATCTGCTTCGCCGTATACCGTAAGTATAGAAGTATCACCTAGTTGAGCTGAATAACTAAGGATTGTACCTGTAGCGGATGCGCTCGTAACCGGCATGTTAGTCCATGAAACAATACCTGCATCTGCATCAAAAGATAGGTTACCAAGCTCAAGAGATGAGACTGAGGTGACTGTGGTGGATGCGTTGTAGAAGAGATTACCGTTACCGATGTTTACGTTACCAGCAAATGTTGAAGTTGCAGTAGAAGATGCTGATGTGAAGAATGTGGCGGATGCTTCACCTACGACTGTGAGAGGAGAAGATGGGGTTGTTGTACCTATTCCTACGGCACCCGTTCCTAAGATAGTAACCTTTGCGGAATCTGATGGTCCGATTTGGGTGGAAGATGCAATGTTGTTGTTGATATATGAACCGAATACTGACGCACCTTGGGCGGAAGCGATGTTGTTGTAGCCGACTGCGGTGGATGTAAGACCAGATGCAGTGGAAGACGCGCCAAATGCTGAGGCATAAGAGCCTGATGCTAAGTTATTTGCCCCAACAGCTGAAGCCCAAGAATTATTTGCTTTGTTAACGTACCCAACAGCTGTTGCCTGATACCCACCTAACATACTATTACTATACCCAAATGCAGAATTATAATGATTTGTTGGAGCACTATTATTACTTCCAACTACCGTATTATAATCACCTCCTACGCCAGTACTGTTGTTATAGCCAAGGGCTATTCCACCAACACCTAATGAAGAATTATTCATTCCAAAAGCTGCACCATAGTAAGAACTCACAGTGTTCCCGTACCCAACACCAAGACCGTAACCTGTCACTGAGTCCACAGTATTTCTCTGCCCAATCGCTATGGAATTCGTACCACTTGCAACCTGTGTACTAGCTGAACGTTCTGACTGGATGTCAATTGCATTTGTTCCACGTGGATTACCTGTTGTGTTACCAATGATGAGTGCGTTGGTACCTGATTGTGCGAGGTTGAGGTCTCCGATGATAGAGAGTTTCGCGATTGGAGTGGAAGATCCGATACCAACATTTCCATTCTGGAGGATTGAGAAGAGTGATGCGCCAGTTGATGATGCAATATTGAGAAGGTTGTTCCCTGCTGTGCCACGGATGGTGAGCGATGAGTCTGGGGTTGTGGTACCGATACCGACGTTGACATAACTTGTTCCAGTGCCTCCTAAGATGA
>CAYXKW010000005.1:0-72839 GCA_964464695.1 uncultured Candidatus Saccharibacteria bacterium | reverse complement strand
TAACGAACGCAACCCTTATCGTGTGTTACAAGTGTCACACGAGACTGCCCCGTAACTTGAATACAAGCTTTTAGCCGTTAGCTTTTAGCCGTTAGCTTTTAGGAATTCCTAAAGGCCAACAGCTAAGAGCCAATAGCTATCTGTTTGCAGATAAGTTACGGGGAGGAAGGAGAGGATGACGCCAGGTCAGCATGTCCCTTTGACATCCTGGGCTACACACATAATACAATCGGGCGGACAACGGGTCGCGACGGGGTAACCCTGAGCCAATCCTTCAAACCGCCCGCCAGTTCAGATTGTGGTCTGCAACTCGACCACATGAAGCCGGAATTGCTAGTAATCGCGGGTCAGCTAAACCGCGGTGAATACGTTCTCGTCTCTTGTACTCACTGCCCGTCAACTCAAGGGAGCCGGGGGTACCCAAAGGCTTGGCTTGTCCAGGACTAAGGTAAATTCGGTGACAGGGAGTAAGTCGTAACAAGGCACGGCTAGCGGAAGCTGGTCGTGGATTAATTCAATGTGAAATTGTTCTACATACCTACTTCGGTAGGGTGTACGAATCTTGTCGATTATTTAAGTTTTAGATGAGGACTTGAAAGTGATCCTTTAACACTTTCCGTGGTATTACGAAATATACCAAAAGTCGCGCAAGCGCTAGAGTGTGACAAAAGAAAGATAGAAAAATAAAAGCACAATTTCTGTAATGTATGAAAGTAATAATTAAAGCCCGAAGAGGGTGTTTTTTTGTATTATGTTGGCGGAAGTACGAGAGAATAGAAAAAGGAGGGGTTCGCTTCGCGAACCCCTCCTGCACAGAACCTGCTTATGCACCTTTTGGCCGAACCACATGTCCAGAACGCACATGCTTGTTCAGAATCTCCTGTGGGGCTTTCATATTCAATCTCCACTTCGCCCAGTTCTGATCAGTTGGTTTTTTATGGTAGACGACAAATTCGTATACCATGTTACTCTTGCTGTCCATCATGAACATGATTTTGTCAAAATCAATCTTAAAACCATGAAGTGTTCTACCGTCATAAAAAATGGTATCACCATCATGGTCCACAAGTTCAAGCCCTTGGGCAATTGCATTACGGGTGTCTGTGTTCGTATACTCAACGAACCACTTGTCACTCCTTAATTGCCTTTTTTGAAATTCCGTCAGCTCAGTTGCAACTCGGGGTGTTTTACCAAAGCCATCCAAAAATTTTTGTGCCATGTGTATCTCCATCTTTAAAGGTTTCAAGTTATTTAGGGTGCCGAACAGGTGCGACTACCGTATTTATTTTCGATAGTCTGTGTTTAGTGAAATCAGGGCCAGAGAAAAACTTGCCAAGAGTTTCAGAATGCATCCTAGAACCTTCTCGGTATAAATTCCACGGGGTGGTAATCGACAGTTTGTAAAAAGCAAAAAATTCATAGCCACCTTCTTTTCTATTTTTCGACAAGTATTCAACGACCACAAAAGGGACGTTGTATCTTTTTTGAGGTCGGTTTTTAAAAAGAGAGTGAATCAGCAGGTGTTCATGAATTGGACCAAGTAGTCCAAGAGAATAGAACACCTCAAACATTTTCTCTAATGTTTTTTGGTCCGTCGAGCAGATACCCCACTTCCTGGACTCAAGTTCCTCACGAGGTGTTCTTGTAGATGGCATGAAAGTTCTCCTATGCTATTTGATTGAACAATTCTAAGGTTATCCTACTAAACATGTCCTTTTTGTCAAGTAAATGAAGGGTTTTATAAGCTATTGACTTTAGTATTTAAAAGTGTTATAATAAATATATCGATAACTTAGGAGTTCTTTATGAATCGTACACTGAATACCATTGCTCTTGCAGTCATGGCGCTTGTTACACTCTTTGTATCCTACAAGTGGGTGACAGTCGACATCTTTACACCGCCGGCAGAAATGCTCATGTGGGCAGGTCTCTTCTTTACGATGACGCTTTTGACTGGCACAATCTTGATGCAATATCGTCACGGCAGTGGACGCTTCGCACGGATTGTTCAACGAATCTACGAAGACCTCTGAAAGGATATTCTTCGTAGGAAAGACCCCTCACAAGGGTCTTTTTTTATTCCAATAAAAAATCGACCACACTAGTGTGGTCGATGAATGGGTTTTTTGGTATGCTTAACCCCAAAGTAAGGGGTGTTTAGCCAAAAGCCAAAGCCCTGTGGTAAGTGTCAGCATGTACACAAAAAGAAAATAGTACACTATTTTTCTGTGAGTTTTTTTGCTTTTTTTGCCATTAAAAAAAAGAGCAGAACCAAGCAGTATGACACTTGCAATGACCAAAAGACGGTGAGTGTACAGAACTGGAAGGGGTCCCCAATTTCCACCATGTATGACTACGATAAGCAGAATCAATGCGACTGAGGTTGCTCCTGTAAGGTGAAATCCCATAATCCAATTTATGTGCATTGCTTGTAGGTTATTTTTTAATCTACGATTGGCAATGCTAACACTTTCGTCAATCTTTTTTGCTTGATAAGCAAAGATGACAGCTTTGATTAAGCACACTGTGGTGACTAGGATTGCAACAAAGAAAAAAATAATCAAGGCCATGATGGCTCCTTAGGTTATTGGTTGAAGTTACGGGTCTTTCTCTATACTACAGTAAAAGAAGTTTCATCTCAATCGTCATACAAAAGAAGAGAAGTAAGCGTAATATCGTACTTTCCTATGGCTATATTTTATGGTAGTATATCAAATACGAAAGTAGATTAATGAATACGTTAAACTACTTTGATTGTAAATGTAATACTGGCAAAATTGCTAATTTTGCCAGTATTACAACGAATAAAAATTGAATGCGCAGTTGGCTCGAGAAGCTTGGCTTCGAAAATGTCCGTAGTCAGCAGACGAAGGACGCGAGCGGCTCGGTCCAAGACATGAATTTGCTAATTCAGCCCGAAGATGTCGAACAGCTAGCAAGCTTTCGACACAGTTCGAGAAGCTTGGCTTCGAAGACGTCTTTGGCCAGCGGGCGAAAGATGCGATAGACATGTTCTAATGTGCACAGGGTGTGTGGGTGATATACATAATAAAATGCGCGGTTAGCTCAGTTGGTAGAGCACTCGACTGATACTCGAGCGGTCCCTGGTTCGAATCCAGGACCGCGCACCAGATCAAAAGCACTCGAAAGGGTGCTTTTGTATTTTTCTTATTTTGACTAAGCACTAATAAATAATAAAAAAGAGCACCTGGTTTCGGTGCTCTTCAAGGGTTCATTTTTCATTGAACAAGGGAGAGTCTTTCTAGTTTGACGCTGGTAGGTGTCACGTGAAGCAGTATGCCTGGATTATTTGCAAGTTCTGGAATTTTATCAACCTTTCCAAGCTCAGCAAAACCAAGCTGATTTACGTAATACTTGATTGCTGTCGGATGTGTGCATGCAAAAGCCATGACGCACGACTCTTTTATCGCATAGTCAAAACCAGCTTTGAAGATCTTCTCAACTTCTCGGGCCGTTTTTGATAAGGCGACACTTTTGAATTTTTCTGTATCTAATCCCAAAGCTCCAAAATACAGAATAACTTCATCAAAATACAACCGACGGTAGTAACTCAGTGTTTTCTCAAACGCCCCTTCAATAAATGGGATAGCCGAGCGCGCGCTGTAAATGTAGAGTTGTCCAAGTACGGTGCTAACTGTCCTCTCATGGATAGTTTCAGTGGTAATTGCAAATATTCCTACAAGCGGATCAGCTTCTGTTTTTTTTGCTTCAAGCGCTGAAGGTAATGACAGATCTCCAAAATCGCTTTCTTGAAATTTTGCAATTCTTATTTGGTCACCTTGTTCAAAAATTTCATCAGGGGTGAGTCCAATGAATTCGAGTCTTTGTAACAATGTGTCGTCAGTGATTTGTTGTTTGATATCAAACGGCACTGTGAGTATTTGAATTTCTCCATTCATTGTGCGCCTCCTTTTCGGGTAAAGTCTAGAGTAAGAAAGAACTGTATATGTCATTGGAACACATTGAATACTGTTTTGCAACATCTACATTGAGTGTTTTTATAAAGCCTTTTACAAATAAAGGATATTTTTGTTTTTTGGAAATTGGTAATAAGTGTCAATTATTGTTAATTTTGATACCATTACTAGATGCAAATTATACGAGCCCAACTTAAGGAATATACGTCTCTTCGGATTGGTGGGGAGGTGAATATGGTGGTGGTACGAAATGAAGGAGAGTTGGAGGATGCGGTCATGAGTGCGGAGGCCGAAGGCCTCCGCACTCATATTCTCGGAGAAGGTACAAATACGTACTTTGGAAATGACTTAAGGAATTTTTTAGTTATAAAAAATGAAATTAAAGGAGCCACTTTTTTCGAAGAGGGTGATATATGTTTTTTGGAAATTGGAGGAGGGGAAGTGTGGGATGACATTGTGCAGATGGCGGTAGAAAAAAAGTTATGGGGAATAGAAAATCTTTCGTATATCCCGGGAACAGTTGGGGCTGCACCTATCCAAAACATCGGAGCATACGGAACTGAGTTACAAGATGTTCTGGTCTCTGTTCGGGTGTACGATATGAACCGTTATTGCTTTTTAGAATTAACAAATGAAGAATGTCAGTTTGGATATCGTGATTCAATCTTTAAACACGAACAAGGAAGATATATTATTGTAAGTATACGCATCAAACTTACAACACGCTCAACCCCAGTGTTGACGTACAAGCCGCTGGATTATCTCGCAGGAAGAGAAAGCGTCTCTCTTGAGGAAATTCGGAATCTCGTGGTGGCAACTAGAAAAGCAAAATTACCAGACTGGAAAGTAAACCCAAACGCAGGTTCATTTTTTAAGAATCCGATTATTGATGTGGCGAAGGCCGAAGGCATTCGCCAGACCTACCCAGATATACCACTCATTCCACATGGAGATGCTTTTAAGGTACCTGCTGCCTGGCTCATAGAGCATGTAGCATGTATGAAAGGGGTACAGACGGGAAATATTGGCTCATGGCCTAACCAACCCCTTGTACTGGTCAATTATGGCCAAGGAGAGGCATCTGAGCTTGAGTTATTTGCAAATTCGATCATCACTATAATTTATGAAAAAATTGAGATGAAGCTTGAAAAAGAAGTTAATTATATACATTAGATGAAATATGTGCCGTGCAAGTAGAAGTTGCTTAGTTTAGTATTTTATGGTATAATATATAATGTATCGCACATGAAATTTCACGTGCGAATTTTCTTTTAAAAATGCAAGTCAGAAGGAGATAGAGATGTATGAATTTAAACACCACTCAAGTGAGGCAGCTTTAAAGCGAAGGAGTTTTGAGTTTCGGGTGGTTGAAAAATTAGCCGTGAGCTTTTTTGGTGAATGTCCAAATTTTCAAACATTAGTGCATCATGCAGATAAACGCGATATTTCACCAGTACACTGTCGAAAAGGTAAAAAGGTTATTGACTTCTTTGTTCCAAAGCAAAAGTTTCTTTTCCGTACAAGTTCTGAAGGGTTGAGATTTTCAATTGTGAAAGTAATAGATCTGAGAGGAATATTTTTCTGGTTAGTTGTTTGCGAACAATATAGACAAGGTTTTTTATTGCCTATGTACGTTATTAACGCTTTTGGGAATATCGTACGCACTAAACGTGGCAAACCTTGTAAATTTGTTCATTAAATTTCCGTTTCTGAAGCGGCACATGATGTGTCGCTTTTTTATTTACCTAATTATTGCTAGGATACACAGATGGAAGAAACATTTGGAAAATTATATATCGTACCAACTCCAATCGGGAACCTCGAAGACATGACGCTTCGAGCTGTTCGTATTCTTAAAGAAGTAGATCTTGTCTTGTGTGAGGACACGTCTGTTACTCAAAGACTTTTTAAAGAGTATGACATTACGACTAAGACTACTGTTTTTTATGCACAAACTGGCATAAAAAATATTGAGAAAATAATGAGTCTTTTAGAAGAAGGGAAGTCACTCGCTCTTGTATCAGATGCAGGCACACCAACCATCTCCGACCCTGGAGTGCTTTTAGTAGATAAAGTCCGAAAGGAATTACCAGATGTGAATGTTATTGCGTTACCTGGTGCGTCAGCATTATCCACAGCACTTTCAGCTTCTGGTATTACATCCTCGATGTTTACGTTTTACGGGTTCATGCCACACAAAAAGGGAAGAGAGACACTTTTTACAACTATTGCAGAAAGTAATCACACGTCAGTTTTTTATGAATCAGTCCATCGAATAGAAAAGACTTTACAGGCATTAACTGTCAGCCTTTTACCTTTGTCTACAGAAGCGCCTAGACTTGTGGTCGTCGCGAGAGAGCTTACTAAGTTACACGAAGAAGTCGTCCGTGGCACTGCAAAAGAAGTTCAAGATTATTTTACACAACATAAAGATAAAGTCCGCGGAGAATTTGTTGTTATTGTCTCCGGTAAATAAATTTCTGTAGTGTAAAACTCAGTAGCTTATTGTGTTAGCGTGATTGGTTGAAAGTGTATGCTTGGATGGTTTAGTACTTGAGGAATCCAAACGACACTAATTGCTGAGACAAGAATTATTACAATAAAAAATGGGTATAAAAAAATAGAAGGTTTTTTTCTGGTGGTGTTAATAAAAATATACGATGGGACATAAACCATTAGTCCATAAATAAATATCCAACTCGGGGCTGTTAGGAATGCCTGTGTTCCGCCAAATGAAGCCTCTCCAATAACCCCAACAGTACCCCACATAAGCAGGGCTTTGAATGGAGAAATTTCATATCGCTTTAATATTAAGCCAAGTGTAATAATCATTGGCACAAAAACTATAACGCTATGTAGAAAAATGACATCAAAGTAATTAGTGGAGGCAGTGATGTACGCTTCTCCAACTTTTACACCGTAAAGTGGAGCAAGATTAGTGATAGAGACTGTGATAATTTCCTCAAGACAAGCAAGCGCTGTTGCAAAGAGGGTAAAATATAGAACAGGTGAGGTTGTTGGAGTTGTTAATTGCCTGTGGTATTTTTGTAAGAATTGCAGTTGAAGGATTCCACCGATAAACACCCATGTAAGAATGAGGGTTAGTGCCATAGTAATTACCGCTACACCAACAGGAAAACTCTGATTCGAGAGATGTAGAGCTACTAAGAAATGTGTAATAATTGCGTACAAAAGGCAGATACCTACGAATACTTTTTTTAGTCTCGTTTCTAGTTTTGTGCCTACTTGTTCCATTTGTAGTAGTATACCTCACTGAAAAAAACACCAAAAAAGTGCGATTGTCTCGAAGCGTCTATTCCTGTATACTGTTTTCATTATGTCACCACTTGGAATTAAACGCTCAGTTGCGGTTCTTCTTATTTTGTCTCCTTGGATTTTTATTCCTAGCGTTTTTAAAGAAGTTGTTTTTATTTTTGCAGGAGTACTATTATTTATCAGCACCCTTGATCTTAGAAAGAAGGTTGTACACAGTGAGCATCACCAAGAAACTGAGAGTAAGCCATCACCTCACCACATTGTGAACGCATAAAATAATTTTTGATTATTCTGCAGCCAACTAAATTCTACGTATTTATTAAGTACTCGCACACGATAGAGGGAGTACATAAAAGCCTATCAACTAGTAACTAACTCTTCCTGTAGGTATACTAGGAGGTATGAGTGAACATCAGAGAGTAACCTATATCGGCAAGGTCGATTTTCGAAACAAAGAACTAAAGTTTGGAATCAAAGAGCGAGACAGAACACGACATACCTATGTTATTGGTAAAACAGGTATGGGAAAGTCTACGTTTTTGGAAAACTTAGCTATCCAAGACATTAATAATGGTGAAGGTCTTTGTGTTCTTGATCCACACGGTTCTATGGCAGAAAAGTTACTGGACCATATTCCAGAATCACGTATAAAAGACGTAGTATATTTTGCTCCATTTGACGGTGAACATCCAATTGGACTAAATGTGTTGGAAAAGGTTGAGTCTGATAAGCGATACCTTGTTGCAAACGGTGTCATGGCTGCGTTTAAAAAGTTGTTTAAGGATCAATTCTCTTCACGTATGGAGTATATTCTTAACAATATTATTTTGGCGTTGCTTGAAAACGAAGGCCAATCACTACTTGGTGTTAATCGCATGTTGATAGATAAAGATTACCGAAAGTTTATTGTCTCAAATGTTACCGATCCAACAGTCAAAGATTTTTGGGAGAAAGAGTATGCAAACTATACAGATAAATTCGCAGCAGAAGCAGCTCCTGCAATCCAAAACAAGGTCGGGCAGTTCGTTGCAAACCCGCTTATTAGAAATATTATTGGTCAGAAAAAAACCTCTTTTGATATCAGGAAACTGATGGATGAAAAAAAGATTCTGATTGTGAATCTTTCAAAAGGAAAAGTAGGAGAGGGGAATGCAAACCTTATTGGATCACTTCTAGTTACTAAAATTTATTTAGCTGCCATGTCACGTGCTGATGCTGGGCCATACGAACTAGAGAAATTGCCACCTTTTTATTTTTATGTGGATGAGTTTCAAAACTTTGCGAATGAGTCGTTTGCTTCAATTTTATCAGAAGCTCGTAAGTATAATCTTGCACTCACGGTAGCTCATCAGTATGTGGAGCAAATGGAAGACGAGGTAAAGGCTGCGGTGTTTGGTAACGTTGGGACTATGGTTGTCTTTCGAGTTGGAGCAACTGATGCTGAGATTTTTGAGAAAGAATTTGCGCCAACCTTTACCATGGATGACATCGTAAATCTTTCAGCACATCAAATATATTTGCGTCTCATGATCGACGGAGTTGGGTCTGCGCCATTTTCAGCAAAAACACTTGATCCAATTCAGCAACCAGCTAGTTCATTTGCTCAGGCTGTTATTGCGTACACTCGTACAACCTATGGTCGTCCACGATTTGATGTAGAGAATGAAGTTATTGAATTTTACACACCAGTTAAAAAAGAGTTTGTAGAAAAACCAAAAGATAAACCGTACGATGCGCCGGTACGTACGCAACCACAGGATTATCAGGAAAGAAAAAGGGAGCCATATCAGCCAAAAACTCAAACAACTAATTACAATAATAAAACGGTCTACCAAAAACAAGAGCAAGTACAAGACCAGAAAATTGAGCAAAGATCTGAGCTAAAACAAGAAGAAGTGGTCGCTCGAGAAGGGCGTGACCTTCGTGTTAGGAAAATTACCGATACCACGCCACTTCCTCCGCGTGCTATCGCACCACGACGTGAAGAGGAGCCTAAGAAAGAGTTTACTAAACAAGAGTCATACGTTGAAAATAGAAAAATAGAAGAACAATTTCATCGCCCTCCACAAGCTCAGAAAAAACAATATCAACCAGAGACACCTCGGTATGAAAGTCCGCTTAAAAATATTTCCACTCCAACCTTTGATGACAAACCAGCGTTATCATTAAAAGACGCACTTGCAAAAGCAATGAATGAACATAAGTCAGAGACAACCCAACTAACAGATAAAAGGGTTGCTCAAGCCGAAGAATCCCAAACTAAGAGAATATCTGAAGGAAGAATGATAAACAGGCGAGACGATGAAGATGAAGGATACAACAAGAAAATTGAATTAAAAATTAGAAAGGAGATTGATGAAGAAATTCTTCGGAAGTTAATAGAAGATTAATTATCATGAAACTGTCACTACTATTTCTTATTTTTGTAAGTTCGATTGTAAGTGTACAGGCTCTTGTTATTAGTGAAATAATGTCTAACCCAATAGGGGATGACAGTGGACGAGAATGGATAGAGGTGTATAACAATTCTGAAAGCGATGTAGATATTTCATCGCTCACTATTTCCATTAAGGGAGGGAATTTTGTTGTAGCTACTCCTGTGTCAGGAGGGACTACACTCGGTCCACATATGTATGGTGTCATTGCTTCTATAGTGAGTGGTAGTACGCGATTTACTCAAGATTACCCAACGTACGCAGGAGTTCTTGTAAAGAGTTCTGTTAGTTTAGTAAATACCGGAGTTACTTCAATTGAAATTAAACTAGCAGGAGTTGTTGCGGATACCATTTCTTCATACACTGCTGCAAAAGAAGGACAAACATACTCTTTGATAAACGGATCTTTTAGTAGTGGAGCACCAACTCCAGGAGAAGAAAATAAAGCTCTCGTATCAGAGGATACTACACCAACAACAACTACTCAAACTGGCAACCAAACAACTATCGCGCAGACGTCACCGCCACTCGCGGACATTACTTTATTTTTACCACAAGAAAAAGTGGTAGTCGCAGGTGCCCCGTCTACATTTTCTGTGTACAGCACAACTCGAGCAGGAAGCGCAATAAGTAATATGGTGTACACATGGGCATTTGGTGACGGTGGACAGAGTACAGGAAGTTCAACAGTGTATAGGTACTTATATCCAGGCAGGTATATTGCTCAAGTTGAAGGAACAAATGGGCTTATTGCAGGAACGGGTAGGATAATTGTTACGGTGGTGCCGCCAGACATTTCTATCACCCCAATAGCCATGGGCAAGTATGGTCCGTATGTCGATATTACAAATCCAAATACGTATGACCTGGATCTTTCTTTGTGGCGGTTGTCAGTAGATGGTGCATTATTTACTTTTCCAAAAAACACTCTTCTTGCGCAAGGTGTGACACGTTTCCCAGGATCTGCTTTAGGTTTTGCAAGCACAACAATTTCATCAAGCACACTCATTAAACTTCTCTTTCAAAATATGGAAGAAGTGCTACGACTATCTCAGACAAGTGCTTCAACTACTCCAATACATCAAATACAAAAAATACCTGAAAATGTATCACTTAATCAGATTAAAAAAGTGGCAACCACACAAGTAAACATTCAAAAGAAAGTCCAAACAGCTACTCCAACTGGTATTAGTAAAGTAGTAAGCATAAGTAAAAGTACTTCTTCTTTGCTTGTAAAAAATCCCCAAAAAGATACGCGGTTAGTAGCATTTTTCAGATCTTTCTTTATCAGATAGCCATGTTTGCCTTGTAGTACCAAAGGCAGCTTCACTTCAAGCGTAACTTATTGGTATACTTGATTAATTATGATTACAGTAGCTATTCAAGGAGGTTTAGGAAACCAGTTGTTTCAATATGCATACGGTAGAGCTCTTATGGAGGAAGGGAAGGATGTAGTTTTCGATACAAGTTTTTTTGAAGTGAATACAAAATACACAAAACGTGAGTATCTTCTCGATAGATTTTTAATTAGTGATTCAATTAGAACTGTACAACAATATCCAAAGCAGAAATTACTAACTCGTATTATCAATAAAATTGACGTGACAAGACGTGTTCGTTATGTGGCAGTAAATCTACAAAAAGATAATTATTATGCAGATGGTTATTTTGTCTCAGAAAAATATTTTAAAAAAATAAGAGAAATTATTCTAAAAGAAGTAACTCTCCGAGAAAAAAGTGACAAGTACAAAGAATGGGAACAAAGAATTCTTCAGGCAAACAAACCACTTATGATTCATGCGAGGCGCACTGACCATATCTTGAATAAAACATTCACAAGGATTGAGGAACCATACTACAAAGAAGCCTTAACTCATTTTGATGAAGACTGTGAAATATTTGGATTTTCAGATAACAAAGAATGGTTAGAAAATGCAATAAATAGACCAATGTCCATGGTAAGCGGTCAAGGCTTTACAGATTATGAGGAGTTGATGCTTATGACACTTGGTCAAAATTTTATCATTGCAAACAGTACGTACTCATGGTGGGGCGCGTGGCTCTCAACTAATTCAAATAAGAAAATTGTCGCACTTAAAAAATGGTACGCTTCGCCATGGTGGAAAGCTCCAAATGAAGACGTAGAATTTGACGGATGGGTAAGAATATAGTTTGATTTGGCTAAAAATAAATAGGGTCATTTATGGTATAATGCTGAAATGTATTCAGTAATTCTTTGCGGAGGAGCAGGTACCAGGCTGTGGCCAGTTTCCAGGAAAAGTTACCCAAAACAATTTTTAAATTTGTATGGTGAACATTCTTTGATTCAAGAAACCTTTTTTAGAATGAAGGGGTTGATGCCAACTTCTCATATTTTTGTAGTTACTAATAAAGAAGGTTATTATAATGTTCTTCATCAACTTCAAGAAGTTGATAAGGATTTTAATGCTAACCAAATTCTTATTGAACCAGCTTCTTTAAATACTGCCCCAGCAATTACCTTTGCAGTAAAACATCTACTTGATGTTAAAAAGGTTCCACAGGATACGTGTATACTTATTGCTCCATCGGATCACTACATAGAAGATGTTTCTGGATTTAGTGCAATCGTAAAAGATTTTACACAGAACATACATTCTTTTATTGGGACAATCGGAATAACTCCAACTAAAGCTGAAACTGGGTATGGTTATATTAGGAAAGGGGGGCTCCTCACTACGTATTATAAGGTTGATGAATTTAAAGAGAAACCAAACGAAGAAACTGCAAATAAATACATTGCTTCTGGGGAATACACTTGGAATTCAGGGATGTATTTATTTTCATTGGCATCATTTGTTCAAGAAATGAAGACACATGCACCAGATATTTATAAACACTTTGAGAAAACAATGGATGAGTTTATGTTTAATTTTGCAAAGATGCCGTCTATTTCAATTGATTATGCTATATCAGAAAAGTCTAATAATGTAGTTGTTTATGAGGGCAATTTTGGTTGGAATGATATAGGTTCGTTTGATAGTCTGGCTGAGTTGCATCAAAATAAAGTAAACAAGAAGCACGTTAGTTTAAATTCAAGTAACATTTTTATTCATAGTACTGCTAATAAAATTGTAGCAACTATTGGTGTGAATGATCTCAATATTATTGATACTCCTGATGGTCTTCTTATTAAAAAAAGAGGAACTGGAGAAGATGTGAAGAAAATTGTTGAAAAGATGAAGGAGATGCATATGGCAGAAGTTGACCACAATTTGTTAGGGTATCGTCCTTGGGGTAAATATGAGGTTTTGGTGGATGAACCTAACCATAAAGTAAAAAAAATTACTGTATATAAAAATGGCAGGCTTTCGCTTCAGTCACATGAAAAAAGGTCTGAGCATTGGGTTGTGGTAAAAGGTAAAGCGGGAGTAACCCACGGGGACTCCTTTTTGTTGCTTGAGGAAAATGAAAGTTCATACATACCTGCCGGTACAAAACATCGTTTAGAAAACAAAGGAGAGGGGGTGCTCGAGATTATCGAAGTCCAGACAGGTTCATATCTTGGAGAGGACGATATTATGCGTTTTGATGATGAATATGGTAGAGTTGGGTGACCAAAAATGATGTATTTCACAATATTAGACCTCTTGCGTTTTTTTTCGGCAATGGCCGTTTTTTTTCACCACACCTTCTTATTCCACTACGGTAGACTCGGAATATATCTTTTCTTTATGATATCTGGTTTTGTGATTTATTTTAGCTTAGACAAGGGAATTAAGGAGTATATCATCGGTAGATTCATTCGACTGTATCCAATATTTTGGGTCTGTGCATCTATTACGTTTCTTGTGACTATTTTTTATAATACGAGCATATCTTTTAAACACTTTTTACTAGGGCTACTTATGTTTAATAATGGTCATATGGAAATTATGATTGACGGCTCATATTGGACGCTAACATTTGAACTACTTTTCTATTTTTATATTGGTGTTTTTGTGTGGTTATTTTCAAAAAAGTATATTGCCTGGTTTTATGCACTCTGGCTTGCCGTTTCCTTTTTTAGTTTTTATTTCCAGCTAGACCAAGTTATGTTCTTTAAGCTACTCAGTGTACGATTTGCCCCATACTTTATTTTTGGAGGCATACTTGCACTTATTGTTGATAAATGGGAAACCTCTACTGTAAGAAGTAGACTAGCTTATAGTGCTATTCTTGTTGGTTCTTGGATGATGCCAATGTATATTAGCGATAAGTTACAAGGACAAAAGGAGACAATCACTAATTTTACAGGTAGTTTCGACCATGGAGAACTTGTTATTGTGCAGGCTTTATTTACAATAATGTTCTTAGGAGTTTTCTTATCTAAGTTTGATTTTGCCAAGAACAAACATTTCGCTAAAATCGCTTTTATTTTAGGAGGCATAACCTACCCACTCTATTTACTACATTGGAAGATAGGGAGTACGATCATTTCTCAGCACACAGGCTCATATGGAACAATTACAGTGTTTTCAATTTTTATCGCAAGTAGTATATTTATTGTTGCGTATATCTTATCAATTTATGATTTAAGGTTTAGAAAATTTCTCAAAGAAAAACTTCAACAATTAAAAAATAACTAATCTTATTTTTTCAGTATTCTTTTTCTGAAATATTCTTGTTTAAAATTTTCAATAAATTTAATCTTCTTAAAAGGCTTGTACATTGTTGCCAATATTTTCTTGATTGTTGATTTTAGAATAATATATTTAGATATAAGGAATTCATTTTCTTCCATTTCTTTTGCTCTAGCTTGATTAATAGTACGTCTAGGGGCTTTCTCTAGAGGTTGATCTATTATATTTTTTAAAAATGCTTCAATACCTTCATTTGCGATATCGAAGGAATACCCATCAGCAAAAAGAGGTTCGTTCATAATTTGTAAAAATAGTTCATCATTAGTGTCAATTTCTTTGATACGTGCCAATACTTCCTCAAAAGAATTAAAATCATGGCAATTAATAAAACGCTTAGTGTTAAATTCTTTACCTATTAGCGGATTCCCCCAATAAATGGGGATAGTGTTTGCCATAAACCCACAAACAATTCTGTCGGTCGTATAGCCGTCTCTACATGAGTTCTCGATTGCCATCGAGAACTTGTGACCCATCTCAAAGCCAAGCTTACTGTCTGTTGGTCCTCCAATATTGTTTAAATATTTGCCGCCCGAGTTAACTTTCTTGTATGTATTGATTGTATCCAGAAGTTCTTTCCGTCTTTCATCAGCATTGTAGTTTGAATATACAAAACTGCAAAAATCTTTCTTTTTTGCTAAGTCTTCTAAAGTAAATTGCTTTGGCTTAGTAATGTCAACATCTTTTAAAAGCTCTAAGTCCTTGTCTGAGTAGAAAGTTGCAATTAGAAACGAAGATAGTCGGTGGTATCTGTCACCAAAAGTAAGCCAGTCATTGGCAATTGCATAATCACACAGGTTAAAGTTTGGGCTGACATTTTCTGCTGTATAAAAAATTCTAACACAATCATATTTTAGGTATTCATACGTTGACTCATGGTAAAAAACATAGTCCGGGTTTTCTGATATTTCTACAGCGTAATATTTTTGTAAAATATTGTGAATATAAAAGTTCCAGGTAGTTGGAGTCGTATGATCAGTATGTTTATATTTACAGTAAGCAACTTTAATTTTTTTCATTATACTTTATTATATGTATTCAAAATCTCTTTTAGCATATATGTATACGTAACTTGCTAATCCAAGAATAGGAAATTGTGTAAGAGTTCCATTTTTCAATTCATTAAAATCATTAATTGCTTTAATTTCTCCTTTTTCAGGGTGCCCATAAAATGCCCAAATGTCATCAAATCTAAACAATGCCCCACTTGCAAGCATAGGTTGAAGCCAAGCAAATGCCGCTACTGTAGATGAGTGGAAGTCAGCATCCATATTTATAATTGATGGTACATGTTTTGAGCAAGTATCTCTTAGTTTATTTGTTAATGTATCTTCAAAAAACCCTTCAACAAGGTGGACATTATTCACTGGAAATCCTGTAGACTTGATCATGCTCATGACAATTTCTTTTCCGTAACTAAAATTACCTTTAGCCCAATCTGCTCGCACGTCTTCTTGTGTTCCCTCTGGAAGTCCTGAAAAACTATCAAAACCATAGATGTGATACTTGGTGATATCTTGGTTGTGGTCCTTACAAAACTTCTTTAATGCCAGTATGTAGATTTTCATTGAGCCACCACTCGCCACCCCAAATTCATAGTAATTAAATCGTGGAGAGTAAAGTTGATTGTCTAATTGATACTTTAAACTATTATAGAACCAATTAAACATGTTATCTTTTTTTTGATACTGGAACAAAAAAGATCCTATAGTATTCTCAATTAAAGATTCAATCATTACACGCAATTGGTAATATTTTGATGCTTTCAATGCATTAGTTATTTTCATAAGGATCTTTTACGTTAAAGTTTTGCTTTTAATTTAATGGCATTCCAGGATATTTCGCAGGATGTTTTTTCATTTCAGCGACAATAGATGAAATTCCATCCTCTATGTTTGTTTTTGGCTTCCAGTAATTTAGGATCGATGTATTTGGTTCATTTCTCTTGTTCTTCTGCACTTCATCTTTTGAAGTGGCTGGGGTAATTATTGAATTTGGGAAATGTGATGCAATAATAGTGGCTACTTCAAGAATGTTTGTCCACTTAAAATTAGTAACATGAAGTTCTTCAGTTCTTGGGATGTTTCGATACTGAGAGGAGAGGGTTAACAGACATTCACTGCAGTCTTCAGCGTATAGAAACTGTCTTTCTTCTGTTCCGTCTGTCATTAAATTAATATTGCCAGTTGAAGCAGCTTTAATGATGAGATCTGTAATCACATGAAATTTATTTTTATCATGCTCTAGGCCGTAGACATTCCAAAATTTTACAACAATCCCACCAAGGATCTCCGTAGTCTTCTCACCAATTGATTTTAAGAGACCATAACTTGAGTATGACATGTTTGCCATTTGGCTTGAGGCAAAAATAAATGGTTTATTATTTTTTTTGAGAACATCAAAAGTTCTGTCCATTATTTTCATATTATTTGAAACAAAATCATATGTATTCTGATATGTAGCTAAATATCTTGATCCTCCGACATCAAACGCTAAAAAGAATACAAAGTCTACATCTTGGACGAGCTTTTCAAGCAATTCATTTTTATATGTTCTTAAGTCTTCTGTTGGAGAATTTTCTAAATCAAATTCGAATACCTGATGCTCCTTATTTTTTCTGATTTGTGAGACAAGCGCTTCACCAATTTGACCACTGGATCCTAAGACTAGATATTTCATGTGTTTATTTCGAATTTATTAAAGTATAGATAATTATAACATTTAATGAACTTTTAGGTTATTTTTGCAATTATCTGGCTAAGATATGTTTCGTCACTACAGTCTTCTGGATTCCTCTCATTTATTTCGTTAAAATATTTATATGGAACTTTTGTTATTTTGGACTCTTTTCGAATGTACATTTCGTACTCCATATCAGTGTGGCCAATATCAATAACTCTGTAGCCAGCAAGGAAAAGTTCATACGCAAGAGGTTTTGCTGTTGGGCCAAGAGATATAAGAATAAGTTTACCCTTATTTATTTTTAAGCAGATTTCTTTAATTTCATTATATTTTTCAAAAGCATCCTCCGAGGGACAGAGTATCCTTTCTAATGAAGCGGTCTCGGAAAATAAATCATTACCTACACCACTTCTTGCTTTTTCACCTTCAATTAAAACAACCTCCTTGTTATGCCAGAGTAATTTTAGTTTCTTGAAGATACTACTTGCTCTATCTTTGTCTTTCAGGGTGATGTATGGTCTGGTTATGAAAGCATCTCCGTAGGTCTGAGTTAAAGAAAGTAATGAAGTCCAAATAGTTCGATACTTCAAAAAGTGATGGAGTTCAAAAGTGTACACATGTTTCTCCAGTTCATGTATTCTTTTATCCCAAATATTTAATATACAAATGAGAAGTTTAGGGTCGTTTACTTGGATGATTTTCTTAAGTTCCTCAGCAAGTTTGGTATTACTTTTTTGAAACGAAAGACTTATCTTACCAATGATGGATATTTCACCATCTCCGAAACGAATAGCAGAGAGACTCTTTTCATGGAGCAGATCAAGAGTTTCCTCAATTGAAAGAATTTTTGGTGAAAATGGATTTTTTCGTATGCGCGTATGATATTTGTAGAAAAAATATGCAACAATTGGTCCAACATGTATACGCACTGGAAGAGGGACATTTTTTTTAAAGTTAGAAAATATTTCCATGAGTTAAGTGCATTTATTTACCTCTTATGTAATAGAGAGATACCTTTATTTTATTCTTAATGTCATTTACGTACAAAAGCCAAGGGGGGAGAACAGATGGCTCTGGGTCTCTTCCTGTTTTTTCTTTGAATAACTTTTTAAAATAATCTATTTCCCATATATCAAGTGGCTCAAAAAATTCAATACCATATTTTTCAAACCACTCAAGTAATGTTTTGAATCTCCAGTCTTCTTGCTGTTTATATTCGGAAATTGTCTTATCAACAATATTAAAAGCCGCATCGTTGTCTATTCCTTGGGTTAGAATTGTATCCCTGTCTTTCTGTATATCATAGGTAGTATTAATTCTCAGAGGTGTCCTAATATTTTGTATATGTTCCGAACACATATACCAAACACGTTTCATTGCCGATCTGTCGATATTTAGATATTGGTAATGTATCACTGAACCAATATTTCTGCCAACCGTACATTTATTACGAAGGTCCCCAGGGGTTCTACTAACCCCTAGAAATGCATAGGTAAATTCAATGTCTTTATCATCACAAAAAATAAAATTCTTATTAATATTTTTATAAACACCATCAATTCTCTCCGTGTGTATGTCTCTGTATAATGTTACCCAGTCCATCCATAAACTTTGTCCTGGAAGTAAAGACAGAATGGTTTTTTCAGCATGTTTATAGAAGTTATTTGAAAAAATTTCATCAGCGTCTAGACATATAAAATGCGTACCGCCGAGCTTCCTCCCCTCAGTTAAAAGTATTTGACGTATATTATGTTCAGCCCAACCTGACTTTACTTCAAAACTCTTTTTTAAAATTGTTGCACCTGCATCTTGTAGCAGTGCAGTTCCTCCGTCAGTAGATCCGTCGTCGTACGCAACTATGTTAGGAGTTATTTTCTTAACTGAAGAAATAAACTCCTTCAAAATCCACTCTTCATTTCTAAAAGGGATAAGAGCAATAATTTTTTGGTTTTTTTTGGTTACATCCATGCGTATAATGTTTTATTGTCTAGCTTAATATTGTACTCTGGCACATAACTCCTTACTATGTTATAGAGCACTTCAGGGTCATCTGGAAGATGATACGTCCTGATTGCGAGTTTTGGTTTAAATTCCTTTATGGTTTTTTCTGCACCTTTAAGGAGGTCTCTCTCTGCTCCTTCTATGTCTGCTTTAATGAAATTTATTTTTTTAATATTATTTTTCATAACGTACTCGTCTAAAGTTACTTGCTCTAATGAAACAACTTTGTCACCATCGTGTTTTAATGTTTTTGAAGCTGCATTATAATTTGAGTCAAGATTATAATAAAATTCCACTGTTTTATTTTTTTCTCCCAGTATTTTATTTTCAATAATTATATTATTACAATTATTTTTAGAATTATTTTCTTCAAGGACATCACTAATTTCTTTAAGTGGTTCAAATGCAAAAATTTTGCCATGTTCGCCAACAACGCTACTGGCTAATACTGAAAACATACCAATATTTGCACCAGCATCAAGAACAAAATCATCAGGTGAAAGCCTTACTCCAAATTTTTCGTATGAACCCTCAGACACATAAAATGGATTTTTATAAACAATATTCTCGATGAGGTCGTCTTTAAGATGTAGCCTAGGGTATAATATGTCAAAAAAATCAGTTTCATAGAAACAACCTTTCGGGAATCGTAAAGTAAAATTACCTGCTTGGAGTAACATGGAGCTACCTGATTTTCTTAAGTGTATATTTTTATTGTTTTTAATTAATGTTCTAAAGAATGTATTGTCTCCAAATTTTTCACGCAAGGATCCAGGGAGGAGGAATATAAAGCTAAATCCATACTTAGCATTTCTGATATAGAAAAGTCTTTGTTTAATCCCACGAGTGATACCTCTTATTTTTGATGAGAATTTTTGCATGGAAATTACAAAGAAATAGTGATAATAATAACTAAATTATAACATATTTTTTTCATCAGCATATTTAAAAAATAGAGGTTTTTTAGGTATCTATAAAATTAAAAAACATTACCATTTCTTCATTTTTTTTCTAAGATCACGAATAAGTATTATGATTTTATTTGGAATAAAGTATAGTATTGTGGCTATAGACAAATAAAGTATCCCTACTTTACTTAAATTTTTATAAATATAATCTAAGTTCTTAAAATTACAATCTAAACCATGTCCTTTAGCGCGTAAAAGAATTATAGGGATTAATTTTCTATTTTTCTCTAAAATAGAATCAATTCTTTTTTTATCAAATCCGAGATGAGAGACTCTTTCTAGCATTAGATTTGAGTTTATAAATGTAAAAAGTTCTGCTCCATTTTCTGACCATCTACAATCCTGACCAGTATAAATTAACGTTTGCAAGACATTGAGCATTTTTTTGTCAGTCATTGTGAATATTTTTAGGACTGTTTCGTTATATAACCAGTATGGAAGATGGTTTTCAACATCAACAGACTTCATCCATGACTCTCGATTAAAAAGTAGGTTACTGACTCCTCCTAGGTTATGGTTACCATGAAAAAACTCATCTGCATTTTTTGTCTCATGTATATCGTTATTGTTAAATGTTTTACGAACTCTATAATCAGCTTCGGTTACTGGTGATGAACCCATGGTGATTACGTCATATTTATTTGACTGTAGTTTTTCAATTATGTAATCAATTGATCCATTAATTAAAACGTCATCGTCCGCCAGATACCAACAATAAACACCAGATGAGTTCTTTACGACGTTGAAGATATTTAAATCGAAACCAAGATTCTTTTCATTTACAATATAAACAAAATTTTTAAAACTATCTCTGTACTTCTCTGCAACTTCTTTAGTAGAATCTGTGCTTGCGTTATCCGATATAACAACCTCGACTATGTCTTGCAGTTCTTTGTGACGGTCAAGTTGAATATTAATACTGTTAAGGCAGTCTTCTAGATAATGTGCCCTGTTATATGTTGGAATACTTATTGTTAGAAGAGGAGTTTTCATGAATGGTAATGATTAGGATGGTATATTTCTTTTTAGCAAGAGGTAAAAGCGTTGAAGGCTACTGTTCTAACTTTTTAGTATATTAATAAAGAGGAATCTAGTATTCTTGAACATAAACAGTGTAAGAAAAGGAATGAAATACGAGATGAGACTTGCATATGCAGCGCCAGCCATACCGAAACGAGGTATAAAAATAAAGTTAAGTATTACGTTGATTGCCATACCAAAAAAGATTGTTAAAGTAACTTTTTTGGTAAAATTTTCAGCAATAAGAATTTGTTGAATAAGTAGATTAAGCGCAGCGCCTATATTGCTCCATACGTAAATCTCTAGGATAGGTACTGTTTCTAAAAATTTTGTACCAAAGATGATTAGTGTAAAGTATTTAGATAGGAGTGCTGTTACACAAGCAATTCCAGCTGATACCACAAGTAGTAAAATAAGTATTTTCTTGAGTCTTTTAAAGTACAATGTGTCCGATATTTTTTTAGCATTTATTATTGCTGGAAACAGTGCTGCAACAATTATATTTGGAATAAAATATGAAATTTCTGACATTCTAACCGCTGCATCATATAGCCCTACATATTGAGCTCCCATCATGTTTTTAATCATTACTTGGTCAATCCTTGCATAAATTAAAAAGAATGCAGAAGCAAATATAAGTGGGTAAGAATCTTTTAAAAGTTGAATAGCTATCCCTTTATCGAAGCTAAGGTTTTGCAGGCTCCCGTAAAATTTTGAACGGAGATACATAAACATTGCTGAGTAGAGAATCGGTTCAAGAAGTATTACCCCTGCTAAATAAATGACACCTTTATCAAAGTAAATAACCAGTATTTTTAAAAGATTTAAAACAATAACTATAAAGATTGAAAAAATTGATGGATATTTCGATTGTGCATCCGCCTGAAATTCAGTTGTAAGGAGACCAAACGATCCACTTACAAACGTCATACTTATTATAATAATAAGCAGAAGTGAAACATCTTTAGGGGACACTAGGAGCGCAACTAAGACACACAGTAATGCTGTTGCTAGTGATGTAATAATACGTAAAGCGATTGCGCTGCCGAGGTACACATCTCTTTTTTCCGGATTACGTATTGCGTCACGGTATAAGATTTGTTCAACACCAAGAGAAGCAAGGAATGAAAAAATGCCAACAAAGCTAATTGCGTAACTTAGTTCTCCATAATTTGTTGGCCCAAGATTTCTTGCGATATATGCAGTTGCAATAAATGCAATAATCATACTTGCAATTTTTGCAAAAAACATCCACCCCATGTTTTTGGTGTGTTTTTGTACTCCTGGGTGTTTTATTTTTTCACGTACGTAGTTTGTGATTTCGGAGTACTTCATGAGTATTTAATTTGTAAGAATTGGTTATGTGCTTTTTCTTACTATTTCACCACTGTTACTTTATTTGTTATTTATACTTTGCAAGAAATGTATCCATTGTATCTTGCACGTACTTGATTTGGTGCTCATCTAGTCCATGGTGACATGCCAACACAAAAGCATTTTTCATGATGGTGTCTGTATTTGGAAATGCCGCACTAATTTTTCTATTTTCTATTTTACGATATCCTGGTTGCTTAAGAATATTACCAGCAAAAACTGGACGTGTTTGAATGTTTGCTTCCTCAAGATACGTTACAATTTCAAGTCTTGTGAAAGGGGACTTTGGTTTAATGATAATAGGAAATGCTAACCACGCAGTTTCTGTATCTGGTGTCTGCGTCGGTAGTATAAAGTATTTATCCTTACTCCCAATGTAGCTCATAAGATTCTCAAAATTTACTCTTCTTTTCTCCAAAAAACCTGGGAGTCGTTTCATTTGTGCAAGCGCAAATGCAGAAGAAATCTCAAGAGGAAGAAAATTGTATCCAACCTCACTAAAAATAAATTTGTTATCGTAAGGGATGCCTCCAAGTTTATAATTGAAACGATTCTTAAGAAGTTCAGAATTACCTTTCTCTCCATAGAGAGATGATTGACGACCCCAGCCACGAAGAACCTTAAGTCGCTGTTCCCACTTTGGATCATTCACCATGATCATTCCTCCTCCTCCTGCACCATTAATTATATGTGATCCATAAAAACTAGTCACCGAGATGTCAGAGTGCAATCCAGTAGGTTTACCTTCAAATTTTCCGCCAAGAGTATCGCACGAATCCTCGATAAAGAAAAGTTTATGTTTTTTTGCAATCGCAGCAAGCTCCTTCATGTTTGGGATATTCCCCATAAGTAGAGGAATCATGAGTGCTTTTGTTTTTTTAGTGATGGCACTTTTTACTTGTTCGATATTTACTAAGTATGTTGTTGGGTCAACATCAACAAAAACAGGAATGAGTCCTTTTTGAACAATAGGTGCAACAACAGTTGCAAATGTAAGAGCAGGGGTTATTACTTCAGAACCTTTAGGAAGGTTGAGTAATTCAAATGCAAGAAGATTAGCAGAAGAGCCAGAGTTAACCATGACGCCAAATTTTTTACCGAACATCTTAGCAACCTTTGCTTCAAATTCAGTTGTTTTGTCACCGATAGCAGTATTACCACGTAAAACTTCTACCACTGCATCAATCTCTTCTTGTCCGTGTACTGAAAATCCATAAGGAACTCGTAATTTTGCTTGTTTTGCTTTTGCCATAGTAATTAATGTATTAAATGATACCGCTTAGTGTATTTCGATATTATATCATAGTAAATATAATGAATTAACTTCACTAAGAACTCAAATTTGAGGATGTGTAATCATGTAACAAAAAAGTTGTCGAGGCGTTTTGGTAAGGGCGTTGATAATTGACAAATCTTATATTTGTTATATAATAAATAATGAGAGCTTTCGGCTCTGTCTTTCTTTTTTTATTTACTATTGAAAGAGGTTCTACATGGCTCTCAACCAAGAAGAGAAACTTCAACTGACGACTCTTTTGGGAAAAGCAGTTAGCACTGATATCCGTGGCTCCCTGTGGCATGCACTGGTAAAGATTTTCCCAACAGTTCCGATTGAGCTCATTGTTCTTAATGAAAGAAACGAAGTTTTCCTTGTGTATAGGGACGATTTTGAATTCAAAGGATGGCACCATCCGGGCTCAGTGTGGAATGCTTGGGAAACAATCCCTGAGCGTCGGGAGAAGCTCGTTTCGGGTGAGCTGACAAAAAACTTCGGTGTGACGGTAACTAAACCTCAACCTATTGGTTGGATGGGCGTTTACAGAGGGATTGAGGAAGATGGTCCAAATAGTAATCCAACTCGTGTGGAATGTTCCTTGGTACACATCGCTTATCTGACCTCTGTTTTTATTAATCAGCAGGGGGCAAGTTTTTTTTCACTAGATGATCTGCCAGACAATACTCTTGCTCACCATAAGTACATTCTCCGTCGAGTTAAACAGTACCTGATTGATGGAATTCTTTTGTGTGACTAAAATAGTCTTTTAAATGTGTTGCAGTATCATCAAGAGACTGTGACCACTACCCAGAACTTTGTTCTGGGCTTTTTGTTTCCTAATGGCAACAGTAAGAGAGTAAAAGATATTTTCCGTAGGGTTATGTTTCGGATAGATTACCGTAAATACATGCTATTTTATATAAAATTTAAGTTTGTTAACGAGTGTAATAAAGGATATAATCGAAATATAATATAGTAATGAAAGAATTTTATACAAACAAAAAAATCCTTATTACCGGCCATACTGGATTTAAGGGGTCGTGGCTTACTCAGATATTGCTTACTTGGGGAGCAGATGTAGTTGGTGTTTCTCTTCGTCCTGCCACAACTCCTAATATTTTTGATGCACTCGGCATTGAAAAAAAAGTAACTAATTATTTCACTGATATTCGAGATGGAGAGGAAATGAAAAAGATTTTTGAAAAGGAAAAACCAGAAATTGTTTTTCACCTAGCGGCTCAGCCAATTGTAAGAACTAGCTATAAGGATCCTGTAAAAACCTTTTCCACAAACTGTATGGGGACTACAAATATTCTTGAAGCGATACGTGAAGTTGAGTGTGTAAAGAGTGCTGTGGTCATCACAACAGACAAGGTGTATGAAAATAAGGAATGGCACTATCCATATCGCGAAAGTGATCCTCTTGGTGGGTATGATCCTTATAGTGCAAGTAAAGCAGCGGCAGATATTATCACGAACTCGTATCTTCAATCTTTCTTTAATCCAAAAGATTTTGGCACGAAGCATTCGACACTTGTCGCTATTGCACGCGCTGGAAATGTTATAGGAGGTGGCGACTGGTCAGACTATCGACTCATTCCTGATGTTGTTAGATCGATATATCATGATAAAAATAGTGTTGAAATAAGAAACCCTGAATCAGTGCGACCTTGGCAACATGTACTTGAGCCATTATCGGGGTATTTAATGTTAGCTAAACGGCTACATGAAAATGAAATAGATCTTTCTCAGGCATGGAATTTTGGTCCACACACTACTAATTTTGCAAGTGTTGAAAGTTTACTGAAAGAAACAAAGAAAGTTGTCCCTGAATTTTTATATGTAATTGAGCCTGATACAACAGGTAAACATGAGGCAGGTCTGCTAACGTTAGATATCAATAAAACGTTTCGTCAGCTGGGCTGGGAACCAAGAGTTAGCTTTGGAGATACAATAACTCTTACTTTTGATTGGTATAAAAATTATTATGAAAAAAATGAAGATGTAGTAGAATTTACTAATAATCAAATTAATTCCTTTTTTAAATAATTATGAAAGTTGTGATACTTGCAGGCGGACTTGGAACAAGATTAAATGAAGAAACACTCATTAAACCAAAACCTATGGTTGAGATTGGTGGCAAACCAGTTCTTTGGCATATCATGAAAATATACTCGCATCACGGTTATAATGAATTTGTCATCTGTCTTGGGTATAAAAGCCATTATATAAAAGACTGGTTTAATGATCATATGTTACATAACAGTGATGTGACTCTTAATTTAGAAGACGGGTCTTTGACAGTTCATAAAAGTCACGCAGAGAAATGGAAAGTGACACTTGTGGAAACAGGAGCAAGCACAATGACAGGCGGTCGTATTAAAAGGATTCAAGAATATATTGGCAATGAAACATTCATGGTTACCTATGGAGACGGAGTAGGAGATGTGAATATAACCGAATTGGTTAATTTTCATAAAAAAAATAAAGGAACAGTAACAGTGACTGCAGTTGCACCTGAGGGTAGGTTTGGAACATTGACTATCGATAACGACTCTAAGGTTACAGCGTTTAGTGAAAAGACTGATAATAAAGTAAAAATTAATGGTGGTTTTTTTGTGCTAGAACCTGAGATTTTTTCATACCTAGAAAATGACACAACCATTTTTGAAAAAGGTCCACTAGAGCAACTTGCAAAAGATCATAAGTTGAAAGCATATGCTCACGATGGATTTTGGAAACCAATGGATACTCTTAATGATAAAAATAAACTTGAAGAGATTTGGAGTACAGGGAATGCGCCATGGAAAATGTGGAAATAAAATAGCATGAAAAAAGTACAGGAAAAAAAACTATGTGCGGATCTTATTGTTGATTTTCTGGTTGAGAAGAAAACTACCCATGTCTTTGATTTGAGCGGAGGTATGATTGCGTTTCTTGAAGACGCGATTAGTAAGCGTTCTGGTATTACATGTGTTCCTATGCATCATGAGCAAGCAGCTGGCTTTGCAGCTGAAGGATACGGGAGAACAAGTCAGAACTTTGGGGTTGCAATTGCAACAAGCGGACCAGGAGCAACTAATCTCATAACCGCAATTGGAAGTTGTTATTTTGACTCTACCCCAGCTATGTTTATTTTGGGGCAAGTACATACTGATAACCTCAAGAAAAATGAAAATGTTCGACAAGAAGGGTTTCAAGAAACTGATATTGTAAGTGTCGTGAAGACATTAACAAAGTATGCGGTCATGGTGTGTAATCCAGAGGATGTAATGTATGAGTTAGAGAAAGCGTATTATGTTATGAAACGAGGAAGGTCTGGGTCTGTTGTGGTCGATATCCCTATTAATCTTCAGAGAACAATGATAGATGTGACCACCGTCAGACATTTTTTTGGCTCAAAGGAACATGCAATTTTAGAAAATAAAGATAAAAAATTCACCAAAAAAATTCCTTCTTCTAAAATTAAAGCTCTTGAGACCCTCCTTACAAAATCAAAAGCACCACTAGTTCTTGCAGGTAATGGAGTAAGACTTTCTGGGGCTACCAAAGAATTAGCACAGTTTGTTTCTAGAAATAATCTACCAGTTATCTCATCTCTCATGGGAATAGATTCATACCAAAATTCCTCACTTTACGTTGGCTATATTGGGTCAAATGGAAACAGAGATGCTAATATAACGTTTGCAAACGCGGACCTAATTATTGCTCTCGGGACGAGGCTTGATATTAGACAAACAGGGGATGCAAAATTTTTTAATCCTGGAGCAACAGTTGTTCATGTTGATATCGACAGTAGTTCGATAAACTACTCGATCAAATCAAAACTTTCCATTGAGACTGATTTAAAAACTTTTTTTAATGAAGTACAACATATAACAACTGCGAAAAAACTTAGTTGGTTTACTTTTATACATGCTGTACAAAATAAATTTACTCGAATTAGTGAATATAAAGCATCAATTAACCCGAATACCTTTTTACGTGAACTTTCTTTACAAACTCCAGCATCCACAAATATTGTAGTTGATGTTGGCCAGAACCAGATGTGGTGTGCTCAGTCCTGGAAAATAAAAAACGGTCAACGGCTACTCTTTTCAGGAGGGATGGGGGCTATGGGATTCGCTTTACCAGCAGCTGTTGGTGCCTGGTATGCTGACCAAAAATCTGACCTAGTAGTTATTAGTGGTGATGGGGGGATTCAAATAAACATACAAGAGTTAGAAACCGTAAGTCGTAATAAGATTCCAATGAAACTTTTTATTATGCATAATAAATCACTTGGCATGGTACGAGAATTCCAAGATCTTTATTTCAACAAGAATTATCAATCAACGGTCATAGGTTATGGTTATCCTGATTTTAAAAAGTTGGCAGGAGCGTACAGTTTAGACTACAAGAAGATTTCAAGTATTCAAGAAAACGATGAGGTGTTAGCACAGATTATTGCACATAAAGGTCCAATGCTAATTGAAGTGGATATTGATATGCACGCACCACTACAACCGAAGATGGTCTACGGTCATGCACTAGATGATCAAGCTCCATATCTCGATGATACACAAAAAACATATTTAGAAAGTTTGAAGAAAATATTAAAGAATTCATAAGTATGAAAAAGATTGCCATTTTAGGTGTAACAGGATACATAGGGAGGTCATTATTAAGAGAATTTTTTTTAGAGAAAAAAGGATACACACTTTTCCTATTCTCTCGTTCACAAGAAAAAATTACTACGATTATAAGAGATGTTCCTAAAAGTGCCAAGTATGGTATTCATTCCTTTGGTGAATTTAATGAAGGGGAATATGACGTAATTATTAACTGTACAGGTATTAGTGGTATTTCAATCCTTAAAGAAAATCCTCTTGAGATTTTTAAGGTTACTGAAGAAGTCGATTCACTTGTTATTACATATCTGCAGCAGCATCCAAAGGCACACTATATAAATATTAGTAGCGGGGCGGTCTATGGAAACAGTGTTGAAGAGAGACAAGATGAGAGTACGGTAACAACTCTTTCTGGTGGATTTATCGGGCAACGTGAATCCTATACTATTGCGAAAATAAATGCTGAGGCAAAACATCGGTCACTCACAAGTTTGAACATAGTTGACTTACGAGTGTTTGCTTTTTTTAGCTCTTTGGTTGATACTGACTCATTATTTTTAATGACAGAGATTGTAAACTGTATACAAACCAAAAAAGTTCTTGCGACAAATAGTCAGAATATGGTTCGTGATTATGTTACTCCAAAAGATTTACTTGTGCTCATAAAAAGTATTATTGCAAAAAAGAAAATCAATGATTACTTCGATGTTTACAGCAAAAAACCAATTTCCAAGTTTGATTTACTCGCATCAATGAATAAAAAATATGGTCTTGAGTTTGAGATTAAGAAGGATATCTCAAAAGCAAAATCTTCTCCTTCAAAAAATATTTATGCTTCTAAAAGTAAGAAAGCTGCTAAGTTACTCGGATATAAACCAACCACCACTTCACTCGAAGGAATCCTTCGTGAGATTAATCTTCTCTCTAAGGAATTAGGAAAGTAGAAATGTAACTATTCGTTAATAATATTGTTAATGTAATCCTCAATTTTTTTTTCAGATTGCCAATTAAGCTCATTTTTTGTCCTGTGAGTTTCAACAGAAGCGCTCATGCGGTTACCTTTTCTTTCAGGTAACATTTCGATAGGAAGATTAAACATCTTGGCGATTTCTAAGATACTGTATGCGTGATCAGATCCAAGTCCATACTCATCTCCTTCACCTTTTTCTCCAATTAGAATGAGGCCACGCACAATATCGTCAACATGTGTGAAATTTCGAAGTTGTGACCCTGGAGAAACTACATTAAGTTTTTCTTTATTTTTAAACTTTTCTTTAAATATTCCAATGACAGTTGCGTAGTCTCCAGTTGTAATTTCTCCTGGTCCGTATACGTTATAGAAATATGTGATTGCATAATTAAGGTTAAACCAATTACCATAGTTAATCACGAGTTCAGTATTAGTTGCTTTTGTCCAAGCATATGGGCTCTGATCACGACCGAGACCTCCGTCACCAAATTTAGTACTAGACCCAGCATAAATTAATTTTGATTTATTTTCACGGCAAAATTCAAGGACTGCAAATGTTCCGTTTTTATTAAAATCAAAAACCGTCTTCATATCATCAAAACTTTTTTCGACTCGTGAGTACTCACCAAGATGAAATACCAAGTCAGGTTGCTCAGTTATGTGAAGCGCTATATCCTTAGTGTGCCCAATCTTGTAAGTGACACCAGGGGTATGGTTTCCCTCTTTCCCTGTAAAGTAGTTATCTAAAGATATAATAGAAGCGTTCGGGTAATGCGTTCGAAGTTTTTTGATAAGGTTTGAACCAATAAATCCAGCCCCACCTGTTACAAGAATTGTTTTCATTTGTTTATATATTATAGTAAAAATAATTTAGGAAACTTTATTCGTGCTAATGAGATAAAAGAGATAGTATCTGCCGCGTTGATTTCTCCCGAAAGGAGGAGCTTATCGATATCAGTGAAAGGGACTTTAATTACCTCAATGTTCTCAGTGTCATCTAAGTCTTGCTTCTCAAGCGTTGAATCAATTGTACAAAAATAACCGTAGATACGAAGCGTTGCTTTGGGAGTGATTGGAGAAACTTTTCCAAGTGGAACAAGTTCTGATATGACATTTGCACCAGTTTCTTCGTGTAGCTCTCGCTTTGCAGCATCAAGAGTGCTTTCATGTGGATCATTTTGACCACAGGGTAGTTCAAGAGTAATTTCTAAAGTACCTTGTCGCCACTGTCTCACCATGAGTAACTCTTTTTCTTTTGTAACTGCAACCACCATAGTTGCATCTACAAGCTTCGTAATGTAGTAATCATCAAAAACTTTTCCGTTATGAATTTTAACCTTCTGCTTAAAGAGAGGAAAGTAATGGCTTGGGGAAATATTTTCCTCGCTTAAAAGTTCCCAAGGGATTATTTCTTTTTTGCTTCCACTTGATTGTGTATCCATGTATAAGTAATCTCAAGACCATTTTTTAGTGAGAAGTGTGGTCTCCATCCAATTTTTTTCTCAATGAGCTCATTGTCTGAGTTTCTTCCACGTACGCCAAGTGGTCCAGGAATGTGATTGATAGTAATTTTTTTACCAGCAATTTCTGCAACCATTTCAGCGAGCTGATTGATGGTTACCATCTCATCTGATCCAATGTTTACAGGTCCTAAGAAATCAGAATCCATAAGTCTTCGTACACCTTCTAAACATTCATCGATATAGAGGAATGATCGCGTTTGACGACCGTCTCCCCAGATTTCTATTTCGCCGCCATTCTTCACTTCTGCAATTTTTCTACACATCGCAGCTGGGGCTTTTTCCTTACCTCCTTCCCACGTACCTTCTGGCCCGAAAATATTATGGAATCGCGCTACACGAACATCCATTTTATAGTTTCTGTTGTATGAAAGGTAGAGTCTTTCACTAAATAATTTCTCCCAACCATATTCACTGTCTGGAGCCGCAGGGTAAGCTGACTCTTCTGAGCACTTTGGATTTTCTGGATCAAGTTGATTGTACTCAGGGTAGATACATGCAGAAGAAGAGTAGAATATTTTTTTGATCCCAATTTTTTGTCCGTAGTGGAGAATGTTGAGATTAATAGTTGCAGAATTATGCATAACATCAGCATCGTGCTCGCCAGTAAAAATATAGCCAGCACCACCCATATCAGCAGCTAGTTGGTACACCTCATCGAACGACTTATCAAGAATAGTCTCGCAAAGTTTTTGATCACGAAGATCTCCGATAATAAATTCATCAGCATTTGACTTTGAGTACTCGTTCTTTTTTAAGTCGACACCGCGAACCCAAAAACCTTCATCTTTGAGACGTTTTACAAGATGTCCTCCAATAAAACCTCCTGCTCCACAAACGAGTGCTGTTTTCATAATAAAAATAATATCGTACTAAAAGTTATAATTTCTGCGAACCAAACATACAATCTATTATATAGAAAAAAAATGACTAATCAAGCTGAGATGTGAGGTTTATGCTTGTATTTCGTTTACTTTCGTACGCTGTTGTATAAAAAAACCGCCTCCATGATGAAGGCGGCGGTTTCTGGTCAAAAGGGCAAGATGACCCTTAGACCAGTTGGAGGCGGCCCATTTTGTGGAGGGCTGCCCATGTCACGTCTCGCGTGCAGGCTTCCAGACCGAAGTCTGGGTTCTGTGCCCACAGTTCAACACTTGTGATGAGCTGGATCCATTCCGGAAGCGGAATGAGAACCATCTTCAAATGCTCGGTGTCGTCGAACTTGGTCGGTCCTTGGACGACATTGTCCTCGACTTCACCCAAGAAGGGGAAGCACTGCACCTTGCAGTTGCGCACCGTCGAGTAGATGCCTTCGGGGCCGGAAAGTGGGACCAGGTTCTTCAGCTTGGTGCCCGTTTCTTCTTCCCATTCACGCAAACCAACAGCGTACATCTTCTCGGTCAGAGTTGTGAAGCTATCTTCGGTTTTACCGGGGACGCCACAGACTGGGACGAGGGTGATGCGATCGTTGCCATGTTTCCACTCGGCAGTAACCGGCACCATACCGTCAATCAGTGCGAAGACGCAGGCGTAGGGCTTGAAGTCCACCTTGAACCCATCGAACGTTGTTCCGTTGTGCGGGTTCTTGTGGTAAACCACCGAACTCTTCGGGGCGAAGCGTTCGTACGTCTTCAATTGATCCGAACTCGCGTCACGCAAATATTCCGTGATAGCAACCGGATCAGAGAGACGAGGCCACGACATGATGCCGAGGTCGCGAACGCCTTGGAAGACGCTTTCGGCTGTGAAAATTGGCCACTTGAGATTGCTCATGCTTTTCCTTGTTAAAGAGCCCCGCAAACTGTGCGGAATCAGACCTTAAAGGTATATATATTATAGCATATTTAACTTAATTTGTCAATTGACAAATTCAGAAATAAATGCCAAAATAAATATGTTCTTTTTTCGTTAAATAACTTTACATATGAAGGGGAAAGCAGAATGCAAATCAATCTAGTTCAAGAGCTTGAGAAAATTCTTTCCGTTGCACATCGCATGTACCTCTTGGGTGTCTCAAGTCAGAAAGGTGAGATAGGTACGACAAATTCCAAAGGGGATAAATCACTCCTGATGGATGTCGCCATTGAAGAGGCTGTGCTGAGTCATATTCAAGGGAGAGGTCTGCCTGTGCAAATTTATTCTGAAGAAGCTGGGGATATCGGTGCGTCGCACAAAAATCCGCTTTACACGTTTGCGATGGATCCGCTCGATGGAAGCATCAACTATAAGCGGGGTAAAGAAATGCTTCCTTTCGGAACGCTTGTTGCTTTTTTCAATGGACTTCAACCAACACTTGATGATGTACTGGTTGCCGGAATGATTGAGCACACAACGGGTAACTTCTTTATCTTCGATGGGAAAGATACTATTGACCACAATGGCGACAAGGTTACCTTGAGTCCTGATTGGGAAGTTCACAAGACTACTCCGGTGTATCTCGACACTTTCTACAAAGCAGGAATGAAAGCCTACACCACATTTGCCGAAGAAGTTTTCATTCGTTGTGCTGGTTCTGTTGTCGGAAATCTCATGTACACACTTTCTGATATCTCTGCGTGTATGGGTGGGATTTCTGTTCGTGCAGAAGAAATTGGTGCAGTTTATGCGCTCATTAAGGGCGCCGGTGGAATTGTCCTTGATCATGAAGGTAACTCAATCGGCACGATGCCTTTCGATCCAAAAGGTGAGTATCCACTCATCGCCGGCAATGAAAAGGTTGCAAAATTCATGGTCAGCAGGATGATGGCTTCTTAAGCTGAGATATCTTTCAAGATTAGACACGTTTTCACATCAAGACATTCAAGGTTTCCTGAATGTCTATTTTTTTGGGATGAAGAGCTTTAAAGTTCTAAAGAATAGATACATGAGAAATGTTGGTCGTAGTATTTTTTTTCTACCACCTTCATAAAAGAGTTTGAGGATCGTTTCATATTTTTCAGTAAAAGTACGCTTACGAAAATTAAGTCCTTGTTCAGCATCATAGCCATCTGTGATGGTGCTATTGTGGTCGTGGTAGAAGAGTTTGGTATGTAGCCCAATCTGATAAAAGAAGAACCACTCTTCTCCTTGTTTTACATATTTTGAAAACCGAGCATGTGACTGAGTTATTAATTTTGTTTCTATACAATGAGTCGCATCACCTTTGATTTGTTTAAAGAGAAGATAGCTTGTAGTGTAGGAATACAGAGTGTCTTCTTGTGGAGCGTGTGTTACAGATACTCCGTTTCGGTATGTGCGATTAGTCATTAGCCACTTATTTCCAATGTTTAATAGTATTAGTTGTGAAAATGTAGCAAGAGCATCCGGTGCAAGGTAGTCATCATCATCTAACATAATTACCCATTTGGAGTCTGCGGAAAGTTTATCAAGTGCGAAATTCCGAGAGTAATTTACGCCTTCGTTTTTTTGGTTTACATAATAACGGATTCTTGCGTCGTTAATAGAAGAAGCAAATTCCTTGTAGGTTTCGTCGTAGGGTGAATCGTTTACAATAATCAACTCCCAATCTGTGTACGTCTGAGACAATAAAGAAGAGACCGCACGCTCTAACTTTTCTTTTCTTTTATGTGTTGGGGTGATAATACTAAATTTCATACGATTAGTTGAAAGTTATTAAAGTTATAAAGTTTGTAAAGTAATACAGGGGAAAAGTTCATAAAGTTATAAAGAAAGGAGTTCATAAAGTGATTTTAGACTAGGGTTTTTATAAGTCCTGACATCATTTTTGATATTTCGATACACTCAGTATACATTTTTTGGAAATCTTTTTCAGAAATATATCCTAATTCTAGAGCAAGGTAGAGCATTGATCTCACTTCCCCACAAGAACCTTTTGCGATAAAAAGAAAGTGACTTAACTCTTTGTTGCTTTTTCTCTCAAAACCTTCAGCAATATTATTTAATATAGAAACGCTAGCCCTTTGTATCTGGTCTCGAAATGCATAGTCTTTGTTTGTTCTGAAGACTTTATAGACAAAAAGAGACAAAGACTTGGCTTTTTGCCATGAGTAGATGTCTTCAAATTTTTCTATTTTCATATGTATTGTACGTGTATCAACTTTCTACTTTATGAACTTTATAACTTTACTAACTCTTAACTTATTTATACAAAACCAAGCAATTTCTTAATCACTTTTTTAATACCAAGAATTTCCACAATTTTTTTGCCGAATCTATATACTCCAATTTTCTTAAAAAATTTATTAAGTGGATGTCCCCAAGAATAATTCCACAGATGAACACCGTAAACATCCTTGCCAAGGTTTTGACCCTGGTACTCATGGATATGATGAGCATCATACGGATAAAAAGCTTTCGGATGAAGTACTGTCGCCTCTGATGGATGCATTGCATTGTAGAGCTCAGTCATAATAACCGGATTTGGTCGAAGTTCTTCAATGGCGTCATATTTCGCGCGCATACTTTCTATAAATGGGTGATGGGGAACGGCACCAATCATCCCACAACTAATAAAGGCATCTGATTCTTTTCCAAGTAAAAGCGATGTATCAAGTAATGTATCCAGCGGTTGAACTAGTAGCATGTCAGTATCAAGATAGATTCCTCCTTCTTTGTATAGTGCAATAAGACGAACGTAGTCAGCAACAAATGCAAACTTACGCTCTCGATACATCTTAGAAGTAAATGGATGGCTCTCTACATCAAAAGTATCTTCGTCCCATCTGACGATCACATACTCTGGACAATATTTTTTCCAGCTCGCTATACATCTGTCAATTAGTTCGCCTTTTGGAGATTTTCCGAACCAGCAGTAGTGGATTATTTTTGGGATCATATTTGTACGTAGTACTGCTCTTTGTATTGCAAGTATAGCATCATGTTATACTCCATAATATTATTTATTGAGGTTCTCATTACTTTCTTATTGTATGTATTATTTCTTGCGTTCGGTAAAAAGGACACTTAATAAAGTAAAATCCTTTTTGTTTTTTCCGGTAATTATTTTGGATTACTTTGCATACAAGCAAAAAGATACAGAAAAAAGGTTCTCAATTCCTTTGACATCTGTGATGCCAGTTCTTTTTGAGAACACACCTTTTACTAGATTTGACGCACATTATGTGTATCACACAGCTTGGGCAGCTCGTAAAGTAAAAGAGATTGGAGCTACTTCGCACACTGATATTTCATCAAGTCTTTATTTTTCTTCCATAGTTTCTGCGTTTTCACCGGTTCACTTTTATGATTACAGACCAGCAAAATTAAATCTTTCAGGGCTTACATCTTCGTCTGCAAATCTAACCGACCTTCATTTTGAGGATAATTCAATTGAGAGTCTTTCTTGTATGCACACAGTTGAACACGTTGGGTTAGGAAGGTATGGCGACCCAATACAACCAGAAGGGGATGTAAAGGCTGCACAAGAGCTTGAAAGAGTTGTAGCAAAAAATGGAAGCCTTTTGTTTGTAGTTCCTGTCGGGCGTCCCCAGATACAATTTAATGCGCACAGAATTTATTCGTATCAAATGGTGATTGAAATGTTCCCAGGACTCAACCTTAAAGAGTTTTCGCTTATTCCTGACAATGCAGTAGAAAAAGGAATTATCTATAACGCAACCAAAGAGCAGGCAGATAAACAAATTTACGGGTGTGGATGTTTTTGGTTTACGAAGAAGTAGTATTTATAGTATTTAGTATAAATGTCAAGATATAAAATCTGACAAAAGTAATCTTCTTTGTGCTACACTTCAGTAATTATTCCGTATAACAAAGTTTTAAAATACAATTTCGTATGCAAAATATTATAAAGAAAGTTGTGTGGGTGTGTCTTGCGATCATTCCATTTATCGTGCTCCATGTGGCAGATGGTGGAAAATTGGACGTCATAAGTTGGTTTACAGGAACAGGGATGTTTTTCCCGTTTATTTCAGGGAAAAATATTATCTTTAGAATACTCGTTGAGGTAGCTTTGGCTGGCTGGGCAATTCTCGCTCTTTCTGATTCTTCGTATAGAATTAACATTAGAAAGTCTCCAATAATGATTGCATACGGGCTTTTCATTATTGTACTTCTCCTTGCAGATTTATTTGGTGTTGATAGAGAGAAGAGTATGTGGAGTAATTTTGAAAGAATGGAAGGATTCGTAGGGCATATTCACTTCTTTGCATATTTCTTTGTACTTACTGTGATGATTCGGTCGCTTGAAGAGTGGCGAAAAATGTTGAAGATATTTTTAGCGGCGGACATACTAATTGTACTTTATGGGTATGCGCAGTTGTTTGGGGTGAAAGGTCAGCTATTGTACAATCTCTTTCCAAGTGCTGGAGCATGGTTCGCTGCACGTTTCCCGATTCACATGAGTAGCAATCGACTCGATGCAACGATTGGTAACTCTGCATATTTTGGAGTGTACTGCTTAATGCACGTCTTTATTGCTGCCCTACTTTGGTCACAGTCAAAGAATCCAAAGAAACAATGGTTTTACCCAGTTTTGATTATCATGAATATTCTAGGTGTACTTTTATCAGGTACTCGTGGAGCTATGATTGGATTAGCTGTTGGAGGTTTTATTACATGCGGTATTATTGCCTGGAAGAAAAGAGGTGTTGTACTTCAGAACTTCGCTATCGCAACAGTTATTGGGGTAATTGCGCTTGCTTCAATCTTTGTTTTTAAGGATTCTAGTTTTGTAAAATCAAATACTGTTTTGGCGCGTATTGCTACAATTTCACCAAATGATATTACTGGCGCAAGTCGTCTCTCAATGTGGAAGATTAGTTACGAAGCATGGAAAGAAAGACCAATTCTAGGATATGGTCAAGATAACTTTAGTTATGTCTTTGCACGCAAGTTCTTGCCAAATAACATGTGTAACCTAGAGCCGTGGTATGACCGCTCTCACAATGTATTCTTTGACTGGCTTGTAGCAGCAGGGGCACTCGGACTCCTTACTTACCTCTCATTGTATGGTGTAACACTTTGGTTCATGTGGAGGCGAGAAAATCAGATGTCGCTTTCAGAAAAAGCTATATTAACCGGTATGCTCGCAGGGTATTTCATTCACAACTTCTTTGTATTCGACAACTTAACAAGTTACATCCTCTTCTTTGCACTACTTGCGTACATCACATCTCGTACTAAGGCAGGAGGAGAGCATCATGGGAAGGTATTGTTTGATAAGGATCAAATGAACTTGTTAGTTGCTCCGATAATTGGTATAGCTTTACTTGTAACGTTCTATTTCCTTAACTACAGACCTCTCCTTGTAAATAAAATGGTTATTGAGGCAATGAGTATTGTCCAAACAGATCCTAATAAGCCATTCCAAGATAAAGTAAAAATTCAGCAGGATAATTTTATCAATGCAATTAACATGAATACGCTTGGGAGTATTGAGGCGCGTGAGCAATTCTTACAAATGACAATTCGTATGTCACAAATTAAGATTCCAGAAGAAATTCCTCAGGGAGAGCGACAACTGATAACACAAGCCTTAAATAATCTTATTTTAGCTACCGTTAATGATATTAATATTTCTTACGAAGCTAATAAAAATGATGTCAGAATGCTCTCTATTTATGGTATGTTCTTCAATGGTGTAGGGGATTCAGTAAATGCAGAAAGAGTTCTCAAGGACGCTATGGTTCTTGCTCCGAACAAGCAACTCATTGCATTTGACCTTACTCGTGCGTATCTTGTTCAGAAGAAGTTCGATCAAGCCTATGCTCTTGGGCGTCAAACGTATGATCTTTCTATCACATGTAATGACGCATTGAAGTGGATGATGATCAGTGCGGCGTACAATGGAAAGTATAAAGAAGCTAAAGCATATGCTGCTTCAAAAGGACAAGACACTAGTTTTGATCCAGATGTGTTAAGTGGGATTGTTTCATCAGGACAAATAAATCTTGCTATTGAAATTCTCAATGAAGAGAAAAAGAAGAATCCAACAATTGCAAAAGAAATTGATGAATATATTAAGCAACTTCTTGCTGCTCCGAAGAAATAGTATATACTTATAGTTGTGAGTGCATGAAGGTGTGCTCTACAAGATAAATAAATGCCTGCATAAGTCCACTCGCAAGAGTGGCCTTATGTTTTATGGCATAAAGTACTTCATACCCAAGGGTACTGCAATTTCAAAAGATTGATTACAATCTAAGAAATTGGGAGTCTACTTTGTCGCTATAAGATTTTTTTCTCCATGCGAGGTACCTCTTGTACATCTTAGTCGAAAAAATTCTTCGTGCCTTGTATCTAAAGCACTTTCTGCCATAAAATTAAGGAGTAAAGACGAATCGGTAAATTTGTGTCTTAGTCTCGACGAAGGTATCCGTAGCTGAAAAATTAGAGGTCTACTTTGTCGCTATAAGATTTTTTTCAGTCAATGTAGGGTTACTACATCTCTTTCAAAAAATCTTTAGGCTTCGCGTAGCTGAATCAATTTTTCCAATAAAATAGTATGCTAAATAAAAGTAGAGCGCTTTTCACTTTAAAATTTTCGCCATAGGAAAAATAGGACTGATATACTGTTTGTATGAATAAAGTATTTTTTGTAATAGGTGCTAATGGTGTAGGTAAGACGACTACATTTAATCTACTTAAGAACAATCTTTCGGAGAGTAATTTTAATATGTATGACTTTGACGAGAGAGGTGTACCTAATAATGCAGATAAAGAATGGCGAAAATCTGAAACAGAATATTGGCTACATCTTGGTATTGAAAAAAAGAAACAAAACAAAAATACAGTTGTTTGCGGATTTATGAAGCCAGAAGAAATAGAAGAGATGGCTGAGAAGCTCGGTGATAAACCAGTTGTTATATTTCTTGATGCTGATACAGATACTATTTCAGAAAGAATTAGAAGTCGTTACCTTGATGAAAGTTCGATAAAAGAACTTTTTAGAGCTACTAATAAAAGTGTAGAAAAATTTATAGAGGATAATGTTTACTATTCAAATATTTTAAGAGATAGTTGTTTACAAAATAACTATAAAATTATAGAAACAACAAATAAAAATGGAGCACAGGTTGCAAAAGAAGTTTTGGACTTCATTTACAAAGAATAAAACTAATTTATTAGACATATATGAAACTCATTATTATGAATGGTCCGACAGGAATAGGAAAAAGTACTGTCGCACAAAAAATTCACCAAACCCAACCACTTTCTTTTTTGGTGGATATAGACGCATTGCGACGGTATATTAGTGGATATAGAGAAAATAAGGTTGAAAGTAAGCAACTCTCATTACTTGTGTCAGAATCAATTGTCGAAACATATTTGAAATCTGGCCACGATGTTATTATTGATAAAGTTTTTATTGATGTGGAGATAGTCGAAAGATTTATTGAACTAGGTAAAAAGTACAACGCAAACGTATTGGAGTTTGTACTTAATGCGAGCAGAGAACTTGTTATCAAAAGAGCTGAAGAAAGAGGATATAGAGAAAACAGTTTATTAACGCCAGAAAAAGTGGTGGAGTTTTGGGAAGAGATCCAAGAATATATTAAAAAGAGGCCACAAGCAATTGTTGTAGATATTGAAACACTAAATCAAGAAGAAGTTTATAAATATATTAACGCCAAGCTATAGGACAAGTTCTGGTTCAGCTTACGACAGTACAGCACACCTTATTCCTTTGAACTATTCTTTACAAGCAGGTATACTACATAGCGTGGTTACCCACTTCGCAAGTAATTGCGGTGGGCGACTGCGCTCACATAAGGCATTTATCTTTGGAGCATGCCACGCTCACCACAATTGGGTGCGAGGCAAAAGAAAGAGCGAGACCGTAAGGTTTCGCTCTTTCTTTTGTATTGAATGGTGTTTAATGTTTGCTGCAGACTACCAGCTAAGAGCTAAGAGCTAACAGCTCTCCACTGACCAGCTGCCATTCGCCACAATTTTGACTTTAGGAGTTTCATTTTCAGCAAGATGAAGTAATCCTGTAGAAGCAATCATAAGACCGTTATCAGTAGAAAGATTCCTATTAGGAATAAAGAGTGTAAATCCTTCCAATTCAGAAAGACGTTTCAGTGATGCTCGTATGTGCGTGTTAGCACTCACACCACCTCCAACAATAAGCGTGTTCGCTCGTGTTTCGTAGAGTGCCTGCTTCACTTTTGTAACAAGTACATCTGTTACTGCATTTTCAAATTCAAGAGCAAGCATTTTTTTTGTTACCTCATCGATTGTGCCTCGTTTATTAATTCTTGTAAGCACGGCAGTTTTCAATCCACTGAAAGAAAAATGAAGGTCTCCGCTATGTAACATTGGTCTAGGGAGTCGTAAATCTTCGTCTACAATGATTCCTTCCTTTCGTGCTAGTTCCGCTAATCTTGAAATTTCTGGTCCTCCAGGATAGGGTAGTCCTAGCATGCGAGCTGCTTTATCAAATGCTTCACCAACAGCATCATCTCTTGTTTTTCCTATTACCTTGTAACTTCGAAGTTTAGGTACGTGTACCAGTTCAGTGTGACCACCAGAAATAAGGAGCGCAACAGCAGGTAAATCAAAATCAGAGATTTCGTACGTAGAATCAGACAGGGAAATGAGACCCGCAACAATGTGACCCTCCATGTGGTTAATTGGATACACTGGAATATCCCAGATCATGCGAAGTGCAAGTGCAGCGTTTATTCCAACCCAAAGCGCTGGCTCAAGCCCTGGTCCAGAAGTAACTGCAATCGCATCAATTGCAGGCTTTTGAATTCCTTCAAAAAGCACTTTCATTGCCACGAGCATCTCCGGTTCTCGTTCCAAAAGAGTATCTAATTTTTTTCGCTCCGCACTAGGGATATGGTAGGTGTTAACTCTCTCAACTAAAAGATCAGCTTCCTCAAGAGTTTCTGCTATCAGCTGAGTAATTGCTTTTGTATGTTCACGCTTTGCAAGAGCTGGGAAGACGCCCCCGTATTGGGCGTGTAGGTCAATCTGAGAGAGTACTTTGTGTGAAAGTGACTCAAATCGCACTTGCTTACCACGTACACGTTTAACGATTGAGATTGCTGTTTCGTCGCAACTCGTTTCTATCGCAAGAAGAATCATAATGAGCCTAGTATACTACAGTATCATTATCCTGCGCGACTGCACTTAGTTTGCGAATATTCTTTTTATATCGTAGAGTTATGGTATGAAAATTGTCATTATGAGTGTTGGAAAAGAAAAAGATGAAATAAGTAATGACCTTGTAAAACACTATGAACTTAGGTTGTTCAGGTATCTCCCTCTGGAGTGGGTGTATATCGCACACGATGTTACAAAGGAAAAGGAAGGAGATAAAATTAGTTCACTTCTTAAAAAAGAAGATTATGTAGTGTTACTTGATGAGAAGGGGAAAGATATAAAAAGTGAAGCACTGGCTGAATTGATAGAGAATAGAATGGTTGATTCAGTTCGGAGAATGGTGTTTATTATTGGTGGCGCGTATGGAGTTTCAGAAAAAGTGATAGACCGAGCAAACTATGTTTGGAAATTATCTTCACTTGTATTTCCTCATATGCTCGTACGCATAATTATACTTGAACAAATATACAGGGCTCTTACGATTATAAAAGGTGAAAAATATCACCACGAATAATCATAAAAAATATTGAGTTGAACTTGGAACTAGACAACCTCAGGCTTATCTTTAAGATATTCTTTTATCTTTTCTACAACTTTTGCTAAATCCCAGGATGCTTTTTCAAGGTAAAGAGCTGGTTTATCCTTGACCACAGCCTCGAGTATTTTCTCCTCGTTAGTTGAAAGGTTCGTTAAAAGTATGATAGGTACCTGTGCTCCGTATTCACCACTTTCTCGCAATTTTCCCATCATAGTGACGCCATCCATAATTGGCATAAGAATATCAAGTAGTATAAGATCTGGTTTTTCTGCAAGTGCTGTGTCTAGTCCTTCCTTTCCATTCCCCGCAACAATAACAGTAAAACCTTCGCTTTGCAGTTCTTCAGTGTATGCTTTTCTTATTAATACTTCATCCTCAACAATTAAAATTTTTGTGGCGTCATTCATATGAGATAAAGTATAACATGCTGCATTTGTTACTCTAAAGGGGGAGATATTATTTTACCAGTGTCGACTGATTTCATACCAGAAATTGGTAGACCGATATAAAAAGTTGAACCAACGTCTTTTTTAGAAATAAACCATAAATCTCCGCCTGATTTTTTAAGAATCGATTTTACGATATATAACCCAAGACCAGTCCCGTCAGGGTGGTTTTCTTTAGTGTTACTTGCTCTGTAAAACTTTGTAAATATTTTATCCTTTTCATCGTCAGGAATACCAAGACCAGTATCTGTAAAGCTAAAAATATGGTAATCCTGAGTTAATTTCTTATCACCAACAGTTTCACCTTGTGTGCTTTTTGTATAAGAAATTACCAGCTCGCTATTTTCGTGAGAATATCTGATAGCGTTAGTTATTAAGTTAGTAACTAGAACACGGAAAAGTGTTTCATCAAGTGGAAGCAGTAAGTTCGACTCCTGGAATGAAGTGGAGATATGTATGCTTTTTCTTTCTGCGAGAGGTGTTAATTCTGTGATTGCATTTTTTAGTAGTGACAGTGAATCAAAATCTTTTGCTTGAATTGAAAATCCTCCAAGCTCTATCCTTGATACATTCAAAAGAGCGTTTACAAGCTCAATCATTCTTTGGTTCGAGGTATGGATATCAGTAATGTACTCCTTTTGCTTTTCGTTCAATTCGCCCATTTTAGATCCAAGAAGTCTTTCAGTGAGAAGCTTGATTGCAGTCGGAGGTGTTTTTAATTGATGAGACGCAATTGAAATGAATTCACTCTTCGCCTCATCCACTTTTTTATCCATAGTGATATCTCTAAATGATTCCACAACACCAATGGTTTTATCATTTAAGGTAACAGGCGTTACCGTTGTAAGAACAGGGAATGTGCCCATGTTCTTTCTTTCATAATATGTAGTTGTTGTTGCGGTAGTATTGAAGAAACGGATACCAGTTGCAAGAACTTTCTCAATTGGTCTTTCTGAAAGTAGGGCAGGCTCTCCTTTTTGTGTTGTAACATTCCATACAGCATGGTGTGGTTTCCCGACACAGTCTTCAAAATCTAAGTTAAGTAAGTGTAAGGCTTTATCATTAATCTCGACAATAATTCCTTGGCGGTCTGTTACGATAATTCCGTCACCGATACTCTCTAAGATTGCTTTACTTTTCGCGGTTGATTCTTCCTTAATGTTAACAATTTGAGTATTTAGTTTTTTAATACTATTAAAGTAATACGCTCCAATGAATGTTGTAATGATGACAATAAGTGATTGTCGTATCATCTGTATTTTTGAAAAATATACATCAGCTACCGTATCAGTGAAGACGGAAGTAATAAAATTTGTATATTCTGCATATATAAGGCCAAAATATGCAACAAGTGTTGAAAGTCCAATGATGATTGATGCAAAAGGGGAGAGTAATGAACCAGATAAAATAGGGACAATATATAAAAATGCAAGTCTGCTCTGCACTCCTCCGGTTGAGTACACGATAAGAGTTATGAAAATAATATCAACGGTAAGTTCAAAATATGTGGCAAGCTTTTCTTGGCTGGTTGTTCTTATTTTTTTGTTAAATAGTGCAAAGAAAGTACTTGTCAGGAGGTACAAGAAGGATACTTTAAGTAGGATGCTTGTGTCGTAATGGAAAAGGTCGAACCTAGAACGTAGGAATAAGCTGCCAATTACAATAAGTACAATTGCTACACGAGCATTCCTCATCCAACCTCCAGTTGTAGATAAGTCTCGTAGGTTAGTGTCTGAGTTCATTGTGTGTAGTTATGCGAATTCTCCAAGTTTTGTTTCTGTTTGAGTAGAGTTCTTCTTAATTAATTCAATGTGCTCCAAAAGCCATGTGCTTGCAAATGTAGATGTTTCTAAGGTGACTTTTTTCACATCACTTGTTTCAATACGAATAAGAGTGATGTATTCATTTATTTTCTCTCTGAACTGACTGTGAGCATGTACGTGGATAAATGCATCAGGGGAATTTACTTTGATAAGAAACTCTTCTTCTTCAGCCAAGTGGTATGCAGTATAATCACCAAATTTCATAATGCCAATTAGAGCATCTTGCCTATCTATGGATTCTTTTGTTCCAAGTGCTAAGAGATCATTGCAAAGCTTAATGAAATATTTATGTTGCTCATCGATTGAGGGGACATTAATAGAATACTGTTCGTTCCATGTAATAGAAGTGTTCATAGTAGTGTAAAAGAGTACGAAATACGGTAACTAGTAAGTACTATAATAGTAGCATAAAAAATGGGATAGAAGACTGGTTTGTAGGGTAAGGGGTTAGAGGAGTGGTTTTGTTACATGTAATTTCACGGAGTCGGCTACAAATCTTTTTTCGCGAAGTCGACTGGTAAATTAGTCGACATCTGTAGACGACCCGACTTCGACGTCACAGTTTTGAATACAAAAATGGCTTCGCGACGTCTCAGTTCGACCAGCAGAAAAGGAGTCGGTCACAAATCTATCTCACTACGTTCGAAGTAGATTTCCGACCCGTATTCGACTCCTCACGAAAATGAAGCAGTTCATTTTCTTATCGCCCACAGAAATACAAAAAGCAGAATCATGTGATTCTGCTTTTTGTATTTCTGTGGGCGATAGAGGAGTCGAACCTCTGACATCCACAACGTCAATGTGGCGCTCTACCAACTGAGCTAACCGCCCGTGTTTATATTTGTTTCACCGGCACACTTTGTATACGCATTGATATATCTACCATCTTGCGCTTGAAACCTGCTGGTTTCAAGCATCTTTGAAGCCAAGCTTCTCGAGCCAACCGCTCTTATAGTTATATAGTATACAACACTACCACCGATTTTGAAAAAGTAAACTTTTGTGTTAGTATACAAGGACTTTAGTAGGTAAAAGCTACTCTAAGTTGTATCTATAAATTGGCCCCATCGGGCCAAGCCACGAATCTGCTAATTCGTCTATCGGTTAGGTGATTAGTAAATCACGCCGTGAGGCGCAGTCGGCTTTTCATGCCGGAGGGAATGATAGAGTGTACATATAGAATAATAATATTGGCCCCATCGTCTATCGGTTAGGACATCGGCTTTTCATGCCGGTAAGCGGAGTTCGACTCTCCGTGGGGTCACCTTCAACAGCTAGCACGAGAAGCGTCGTTTATAATGCTTTTCGGTTAGTCTTAAATTATAAGAACCAAAGCTTATTCTCTTATTTTAATAGAGAAGTTTTGGTCATTAGCATACTTCATAGCCTTATCATTAATCTGATACCTTTCTCGTATCTTGTCATATGGGAGTGTGGTGTCGAGGAGCCCTAAATCATAGGCTAGCTTATCTGAATATCCAGGCATAAGCACTTTGTAACTAAAGGGTACTTTTACTTCTGATACCTCATTCACATGACGAACAATATTTGTGGTACAAGTATTAGTGATAGTATTGTAAAATTCAGGATCATCATGAAGCTTGTTAACTCTTTGCATCATGCTTAAAAACAATTGTTTTGCATGTGCTTGGTCAATTCTAGTTGGGTATACATACACATCATCCTTTCTGTAATTTGTTCTTAGTTTTACTACATCCTGCTCATCTGCAACAACATAGACAAGGGTGTACTGTTTAAGCAGTCCTTTCCATGGAGAAAATGATTGTCCTTTCTTTTTGCGAATTTCTACAGAGATTGAAACATATTGATCTCCCTCAAATCCAAATGAAAGAAACGTGTGTGCTGCACCACTGAATTCTCCAAATGGTTCAACAATATAATCAACTGTTTTTATCTTACTCAAATCATATGTCTTGGTGTAGTAATTAGGCGTGTAATCACTTGTATTCGTATATCTAAAATTACGGACATTCTCGATTGTTACTAAATCATTAGAAATCTTGGCAGATGGCAATATCTGCTGATCCAAAGTCCAGTCAGCATTATTTGTTGGTCGTATGGAAAGATAAACTATAGTAGAAATAAAAAGAATTAGAAGTACGACATACCATTTCTTACTAGATTGTTTTATTTTCATAGTTTATTTTAATAGTACCATTATAGTATGTATTTAATAAAACTACGATATACAAAGATGTTATAATGTAGTTATAATAACTCCCAAATGGACTCTTTCAAACAATTAGTAGACAGATTTAAAGATAACAACGATACTGCTTTTTCTAGTTTTGAAAGTGAAATTAATATAACGTATGGTGATGTGTATAAGCAGATATACAAATATATTTCTAAGTTACATGAAGTGAAGAAAGGTGACAGGGTTGTTTTATTTGATATACCAAATATAGAATGGGTTTGTATCTATTTTGCTGTAATCTTAAAAGGTGGGGTAATAGTGCCTGTTGACACTAGAGTAAGTCAAAACTTTATAGATAGTGTCATTGAAAATATTAAACCTATACTAGTTATTTCTAATTCATACACATTAAAAAATGGTCATGTTTTACACATAGAAGAACTACTGTCACGAGAAACACGCACAGAAACATTATTTAACAGCAATTCAAATGATGTTTCAGAAATACTTTTTACTTCTGGTACATGGGGTATACCAAAGGGAGTAATGCTAAGTCAGAAGAATATTCTAACAAATGCATACCAAATTCTTGATATATATCACCATACAAAAGAAGAGTCTGTACTTAGTATTTTACCAATGTCCCATGCTTATCAACAAACAACAGGACTAATAATACCTCTGCTAGTTGGTTCACATATAGTTTTTTTAGAAAAACCTGATTCATTTAAAATAATAAAAGCTATAAGAAAATATAAGATAAAAACTATAATAGTTGTTCCTAAAGTTTTGTATTTAATACAATCATCTATTCTTAGAAAGATTCGTAACAAAAATATTAGAAATCTAGTGAAGAGATTTATTATACTTTCATCGTATGCCCCAAGTATAGTAAGAAGAGTATTGTTTAGTGTTATCAGAAATCAAATAGGTACAAGTCTGAAAAGTTTTGTCGTTGGTGGGGCAATGTTAAGCAAAGAAACAGATGATTTCTTTCAAGGACTCGGATATAAAGTTCATCTTGGTTATGGGCTAACTGAGACATCACCTGTTATCTCAATATCTATAAACCAAAAAAGGAAAGAGGGTAATGTTGGTCAGATTGTAAAGGGTTTAAAATATACAAAAAATGAAAATAATGAACTAGTGGTATCAGGAGATAATATATTTTTAGGATATTATCCAAATTATAGTAATACTGAATTTAATACAGGTGATGTTGTTGACTTTGATAAGAATAACAATTTAGTACTGAAAGGTAGAACTAAAAATCTAATTGTATGGCCAACTGGAGATAAGATTTTTGCTGAAGATTTGGAGTATATTATCTCTACTATTACGGATACTGAAGAGGTTTGCATCGTGCATGAACTAAGACAAGATTCCCCAGTTATATACTGTGCAATAAAATCTGAACAAAAGATTACAATAGATTTAGATCATCTTCATTCAAAATTACCTAACAATATTAAAATAGAAAAAGTGACTTTATTTAACAGTACTGATTTTCCTTATACTCATACATTGAAACCAAATAGACAAAAAATATTAGAATTATTTACCAAATAATATATACAAGCTCAACACTAACCCCTCCCGCTAAACCTATTAGTAAAATTTTATCTCCTTTTTTTATCTTTTCTTTTTCATTTAATAGTGCAAGCTGAAGTGGAATTGTGGCGGCGGCGACATTACCGAATTGTTCCGCAGTATGAATAATCTTATTAGGATCAATTTTCAATGAAGAAACCATTTCTTCTAAGTAAGCTTTAGAAACTTGGTGCATACAGATATGGTCAATAGTATCTTTATCTATATTATTTTTTATTAGGAAATCGTTAAAAAACTTTGGTGCAATTTTTGCAAAAGAATCTCTCAACTGTGGACCATCACCACTAAAATATGTGTACTCATCACCTCGAGGGTGCCTAGATCCTCCAGTTGGTAGAGTTCCAACCTTCCATTTACTGCTATCATTTAAACACTCACTCACTACTAGTCCAAAATCATTATTTGATTCTTGCACTAAAATAGCTGTCCCCATATCTCCTAACGTATACCCTGGGAAACTATTTTTTAAATCATCTCTATCTTTTAGATTCCATTTAATAACACTTGAACAAACCTCACCTGTTACAATAAGTATATTTTTATGTATTCCAGATTTAATAAAAGCATCTGCTACAATTAATGCGTCTATAAATCCATTACAAGCATTTTTTATATCAAATACTCTACAAGATGTTTTTAAAATATCTTGCACTATGTGAGAAGTTGCAGGTTCAATGAGATCCTGTCCTGCTGAAGCAAAAATAAGTAAATCAATATCTTTTGGGTTGATACTATATTTTTCAAATAAAACTAGTGCCGCCTTAGATGCTAACGTTGAGTTATATTCGTTTTCACCACAAAACCTTCTAGATTTTATACCTGTGGTTATCCCTATAATGTTTTCAGGTATGTGTAGATGAGGGTTATTTTGTTGTAACTTAGCCTCTATTTCACTATTGGTCACTATTTTTTCTGGCAAATAGTATGCCAGCGCTGTAATTTTAGATTTCATGAGTATGGTATCTAGTATACTAAACTTATACAGTAAATAATGCAAAAAATAGTTTTAAACAAAAAAGTTGTATTTTATAAGATAGGAAACAAAAGTATCACAGATAAATATCTGCTACTTAAAACTTTAGCTAAAAATGCTTTTGGTCTTGATGTGGTGATAAAAAAGAAAAACAATAAACCCTACATATCCAACCATGAAGATTTATTTTGTTCGGTTTCTGATTCACAGGAAATAGTTTTTGTGGCTTTGTGTAAAGATTTTAATATAGGCATTGATGTTGAATACTTACGTCCAAGAAAAAGAGAACTACTTAGTTATTGTTGCGATGAAAATGAATTGTCTATTTTAACGAAATTCTATAAAAAGACAACAACCCAAGAAACTGTTATGTGGTCTTTGAAAGAGTCTGTTCAGAAATCTGACGAAACAATTTCTAATCCAAATCAATATAAAATAGTAACTTACGTTAAGGGCTATATAACTCTGAAAAAGGAAAACAGTACCTGGATAAGTAATCTCTTTGAAGATAATGGTTATATATTTTCTATTTCTTTAAAGACAAATTGACTCAGTCGTTGTGTTCCTGTAGTCTTATTTGTAGTTCTAATTACAGGAGATTAGCAATGGACAAAGTTCTTTTAGTTCACGGTATGTTCATGAATGCGTTTTTGATGTCACCTTTCGTAAAAAAGTTAAAGGATGCTGGATATGATGTAAAAGTCTTTAGCTACCCACTCATTCCAGAAACAGATGACATCACAACTAGATTTATCAAAGAAGTTAATGATTTTCGCCCTCAGGTTATTGTTGGTCATAGTTTAGGGGGCACAATCACGGCATACCACTTGAAACAGTTCCCAAGTCTTGAAAAGGTTGTCTGCTTAGGATCACCACTCAATGGGTCTATCCTAGGGAGAACCATCTCTCAAGGCAAAACTTCATGGATGTTACCTAAGGCAATAAGATTGATCGCAACTGACGGAGTGACAATGCCACTAGACACGCCTGTTCGCATTGGCGTTATCGCAGGAACGGATGATACTTTTAATCTGTTTAGGGTAGCGTCGACGTTTAAGTTGCTTGATTTACTCCCCAACGCTAAAGGTCTTGAGGGTTATAAAAAGTTACTTGAAAATGACGGTGTTGTCCTAGTTAGTGAAACTCAGGTTGGGGAGAATATCCCCCATACAAAAGTTTTTACAAGTCACACAGGACTTGTTTTTTCAGGGCAGGTTCATGAACAGACTTTGCATTTCCTCAAATACGGGTCTTTCCTTAAAAGTGTTTGGAAACAATAGATTTTACATGTTGAAAAACATATGACAGTACCTTTATCTTTGGTGCTGTTATTTTTTAAAATTTTAGGTAAATTGTGCTATTATTAAGTCATAATTATGCTTTCAAATCTAAACAATTTATTGCAAATAGATCATATAAACTACTTTTATTTATTTGTGGGTGTTTTTTTATCTTGTAACTATATTCTAGGATCAATAGCTTATCTTTATGTATATAAATTAAAAAAGAACACTTTAAGAGACTACAAAATTCAGAGCGAAGAACCAAGCAAAGATAGTATTATTTTCGATATTAAATGGTCTACAGTAAGCATGCTTTGTTATATTATAATAGCCTATATTTTAATATCTTTAGTAAATCATGGATATACAAAAGTATATTTTGATATTTCTGAACACAGTAATCTATACTTTGTATTTACAATACTATTATTTGCAGGACTTCAGGATACATATTTTTACTGGGTGCACCGATTCATGCATTCACATGAGACAGTCTTCAAATATACTCATGCGGTTCACCATACAAATAAAAACCCAACACCATTCACAAATTTCTCTTTTAGTCCTCTGGGGAATGTTATTTTTGGATTTTATTTTATATTAATGTGTCTTATTATTCCAGTTCATATTTATACGGTTGTAGCAGTATTTATTATTAATTCTATAGGAAACACAATTGGTCATTTGGGGTATGAATTCCTAACCCCTACTATGAATAAAAAACTTGGTGCAGTTTTTACAAGTTCTATCCACCATAATATGCATCATAAATATGGTTATTTAAATTACGGGTTGTATTTTTCTTTCTGGGATAAAGTAATGGGTACACTACACCATAAATACAAAGAGGAGCAGTCATCTTTTTATAAAGGAAAAAATGCATAGCAAAATGACACAAGATAACTTAGTGGAGATACTAAATTACATATTTGAGATACAAGAAGACTTAAATGAATCTTCTGATCTTTCTATCTATATTAAAGATTCGATAGATCTTGGGGAGCTTTTGGCTGTAGTTAAAAATAAATATACCATTGAGCCTAAAAATAAAGAACTATTTAGAAAATATAAAACCCTAGGTGATGTACTAAAGGTAATTAACAATGAAATCACAGATTAATTTGTATTCTAATCTTATTTTAGAGAAACTATTTTCACAAAAAGAGTTTCTAAAAGATACATCAATTATAGAAACTACTAATGGTAAAAAAATTAGTTTTAAAGATTTTTTACTTCAGATTGATTCAGTAGCAATTCGTTTAGTTAAGAATGGTTTTAAAAAAGAGGACAAAGTCTTATTCCTAGCAAAACCAAGTATTGAAAGTATTGTGTATATATTTGCAATTATTAGAGCTGGTGGTGTTTTAGTCTTAGCTGACCCATCAATGGGGAAAGATAATTTTATTGGGAGAGTTAACTTTGCAAAACCAGAACACGTATTAGTAGATCCGATTCTCAACACTATAATTAACACCCCTTATATTGAAACTCTCATAAAGATGTTCCATATAAATATTCCTGATATAAGTACACTCAGAAAACTTAATAAAATACTCGTTAAAAAAGTTGAAAATAATAAGTCTAATTTTACTGAAATACGCACAGATGATCAAAAAGACTCTGTAATTATTTTTACATCTGGCACAACGGGTATTCCGAAGGGCGTGGTTCATACCTACGAATCCTTATTTGAAATACTTAAAAAAATTGAAGAAATTCTTAATATACAACATACTGACATTTTCTACTCCTCACAACTTCATTTTTTATTAGCGTCTATCCTGTCAGGGTCACGAGTAGTATTGCCAAGTAACCTTAATTTTAAAACAGATAAGTTTTATAAAGATGTACTTAAATTTAAAGTAAACAAAACTTTTGGAATCCCTGCCGAGTATAATCAAACAATGGAGTTTTGTTCTCGAAACAATGTAAAACTTCCAAATACACTTGAAACAATCGTCCTAGGCTCAGCTCCTGTTTTAAAAGGATTTTTATCTAAACTAAATACAATAATATCTAAAAGTACAAAAGTTATCTGTGTTTACGGGGCAACGGAAATATTACCCATCTCGTATGTGGAGTTACAAGATAAGATAAATTTAAATACAAATGGTGACTTACTAGGAACAGTTGCAAATGGTGTCACAATAAGAATAATAGACAATGAAATTTGTGTTTCTGGAAAAAATCTTTTTAATAGATACCTCGGACTAGATAAGGTAACAGAACATTACACTGGAGATCTAGGGACTCTTGATAAAAATGGGCTAGTACTATTAGGGAGAAAAAAAGACATGATTATAAGAAAAAATTATAATATATACCCCTCAATTTTTGAATCTACGATAAGTAATATAAGGGGTATTAAAAACTGTGCAATGGTGGGAATTTATAATGATGAATTAGAAGATGAGAAAATTTATTTAGCTATTGAAAAAGATATGACCTTACAAGAGGATAATAAGACTTTTGAGAAAAGAATATTTAATGAATTAAGCAAAGGAGAGCACAGTATAGATAAAACAGCTCTTCCTGATAAAATCATCATAATGGAACTTCCTCTTAGTGGTAGAACACAAAAAATAGATAAGAACAAAATAAAATACTATATCACTAGTAACAGTTTATGTTAAAAATAGGAATCACTGGAGTAAATGGATTTGTAGGGGGTTCTCTCTATACTTACTTACAAAAACACAACTATGATGTTGTTGGTTTCTCGCGAAGAAAAAATGACAAGAACTTTACTTATTGGGACATATCTAATGGGCAAATAAGTCACCCAGTTCAAATTGATGTTTTAGTTCACTGTGCTGGAACCGTTGATGATTGGGCAACTTATAAGGAATGCTATGAGAATAATTGTGTTGGTACGAAAAACACATTAGATAGTTTTTCTAACTTGCAAAAGTTTATATACATAAGTTCATGTAGTGTCTATGACCCTGAGGACATCAATCACACAATTGATGAGGCATCTATGTGTGGTAATTTTTTAAATGGGTATAGTCAATCAAAATATGAAGCAGAACTGGTTGTTTTAAATCATGATAGTAAATCACAAAAAATAATACTAAGACCGCATGTCATTTATGGTGCTATGGATAAAAAAATTATACCAAGATTATTAAGGTCTCATAGATTTAATAGATTTATTATTTTAGGAAGTGGTGATAATACTATTTCAATAACGCATATAGATAATCTTTGTCTGGCAATTAAAAACAGCATTGAAACAAAAGAAGAATTTCAGAAAGAAATTTTTAACATCGCAGACCAAGAATCAGTAAAAATAAATAGCCTAATGGCACATGTTAAAAAGAAGTTTAATATACAAGCAAAAAATCTATATATATCAACAAAAGTAGCTTTTTTAATTGGTTCTATATTAGAGATTCTTTTTAAGTTATTAAGTATTAAAAAAGCGCCTTTTATAAGTAAATACATAGTCCACCAGATGACTTCTAACCATTATCTTTCTATAAACAAAGCTAAAAATATGTTAAAATACAATCCAACAAAGTCTTTTGTTGATTTTTAATACCTCTCATGAAAAAAGTAATTTTTATACAAGGTATACATAATTTTAGATTTAGAAATTATCTTATTTTAAAAGCTTTTGAATCCATAGGTATGGAGGTTTTTTATTTTCCGATGTTTTATACATTACACCAAACAGGTAAACATCTTGCATTAATTGGTGAGATTAACTCTTTCTTAGAAAAAGAGGATGGTAAGTTTATTTTGGTAGGACACTCTTTTGGTGGAGTTATTTCTTACTCTTTAAAAGAAGAACTATACAAAAAAATAGATAGCATTATAACAATAGCTTCGCCCCACCAAGTGAAATTTGTGTGGTTTAGAAAAATAATCAATAAATTACCATACAAAACACATATACAGGTAAGAGAACAAAAATCATATGGATTTTTATTTGATACTACTGTTCCTTTTATTTTTACAAAATATAATAATTCACACATTCATAAAAACTTAGTTGGTACTCACAATATTATTTTAAATAGTAGTTCTCTTGTTAAAAAACTAGTCTCATAAATATGAAAGTTACTATTACTTGTCCAAGAGCCCCTGTAACCATAGAATGGGTTAAAATTATGCAAAGATCTGGTCACGACGTTACTGTAGTTGACTCTTTGTACTTTCCGATGGCTAAATATTATAAAAATGTAAAATTTATAAAAATACCTTCACCAAAACTAGATTTCAAAAACTATAAAAGAGAGATCATTAGGATTATAGAGAACAGTGATTTTGTTATACCTACCTGTGAAGACGTTTTTTACTTAAGCTCAGTCGTTCAAGATACAGCACTAAAGGAAAAGGTTTTTATTCCTGAGAATGGTCTATTGCTTGGACTTCATAATAAATTTACATTTAAGCAATTTATGAATAATTTTGTTAAAGTACCCGAGATGAGGTTAATAGAAAGTATTAATCAAATCAGAACTGAAGATAAAGATACACTCCTCAAACCTGTTTTTTCTAGATTTGGAACAAATGTTATAAGGGATGTCACCAAAAAAAGCATACTAGGATTAGATATATCAGAAAAGTATCCTTGGGTGCAACAACAGTTTATAAAAGGATCTTATTTATGTAATTACGCCATAATTCACAAAGGAAAGGTTATTAGTCAGATTGTTTATAAGCCAAAATATTTAGTAAATAATGCCGCGTCAACATATTTTGAATTAACAAAAAATGAAAAATGTAATAATTTTATAGAGCAGTTTGCTAAGGATACAAAATATAATGGTCAGATTGCTTTTGATTTTATTGATGATGGAAAAGACCTCTATGTACTTGAGTGTAATCCAAGAGCAACTAGTGGATTGCATTTATTGTCAGATTCAATTTACTTTAAGAATAATACTTTTTCATCAGACGATACAAAACCGTTTGAAAGTTGTAGAATAAGTAAAAGTATATATCTAATGTTTTGGTTTAAATATCTCCATGAAGGAAGATTGCCTGAGTTGATTCATGACTATAAAAAAGCAAGGGATGTTGTCGGTGAGCTTCCTGTTAAGGCACAGATTTTATCTTTTTTAGAAATGATGTATATAACAATACGTTATAAAACTTCTTTTGCCGCGGCAACCACTCATGATATAGAATACAATGGATAACTTAGAAAAAGACTTTTCATACAAATTACATTCAATACTTTGTTCAAATAAAATTGAACATCTTTTTAATAATATAAAAACTAAAATTGAATATTATGAACTTGATAATAAACTAATACTCTCAACAGTTACAGACGAGGTATTTGAAAACAACTGCTATGTTGTTTCCCCTAATGGGATGATCATAAACTACTCTAAAGTAGAACTTCACAAGATAAAAAATTTTGTACTCATTTTTCTTATGAGAGTGGTAATAAATTTATTCTCGTCTTTCCTTTCATTTTTTAAAGTAGATAAGATACAAACATTAAATAACTATATGTTATCAACTAACTTTTTTAGTGAGTATTGGAAAGACATAGATATTAAATCTTTAACTAAAAAAGCAGTAAAGAGACATCCTGACCACACACTGGCAATTAGGTCTATAAATGGAACTCAAAATAATGAAATTCTTACTAATTTACTCAGAAATGGGTGGATACAAATTGTTACAAGACAAGTCTATATATTTCCAAGTTTTAATTTAAAGAAAAGAGATGCTATCAGGGATCTTGAACTATTAAAATCAGAAAAGTACATATTCACCAGCCCTGATGTTGATAATATTGAGCATTTTAAAATTGCAGAAGTTCTTTATAATAAACTCTACCTAGAGAAATACACTGAAGAAAATATTCAATATACGGCACTTTATATGCAAAAACTTTGTAAAGAAAATCTACTGCATCTAAGGTTACTACTAGATATAGAACAGGGTAAATTTGTTGCTGTAGTTGGATTAATAGGTGACACTGTTACTGTTACAGCTCCAATTGTTGGATACGAAATTAACCGACCAAGCGAGAATGCTTTATACAGAAGATGTTTAATCTATATTATTAAATACGCATATGATAATGGTTTATTTCTCAATATAAGTTCTGGGGCACCGAGTTTTAAGTTAAATAGAGGAGCTGTGCCAGAAATTGAATATATGTTTATTAATACACAACACTTAAATCTAGCAAGAAGATTGCTATGGTCTGTATTGTCAAAAATCTCTTTATATATCTACAAACCAATACTACGAAAGTATAAACTTTAATCAATCAAAAGTTTCTTCATTTTTGCGACTTGTATAATTAATTTTATAGGGTTTACTGTGGCAAAAATATTTTTCCACATTAATAGTTCTTTCCAAACACCAATAATCACGCCATGTTTGTGCCATTTAAATTTTATTGTTACATTATTCATCGGGACAGACTTTATCCTAAGTTTATTCCTAACTAACTTTTCATTGATGTAAACCTCTAATCCATATCCTGGTAAATATTCTATTTCCTTTAAATTGTCCAAAAGTAATTCTTTATAGAAACATCTCTCTCCACTAAAAGTTTCGATCTTAAAAAAATGAATCCACCACTTAGGTGTATTACCTCTATAACTTATAGATATATCAGCTAAGTTAGTAAGTATAGGATTAACTAGATTTAAAATATTAGTTTCGTTTAATCCAATTAGGTCACCATCAATCATTAGAATGATATCATTCTTTGCTCCCCTAATTCCGTCTGCAATGGTTTTACTCTTCCCTTCATTTTTTGTATGTTCAATCAAAAGGATATTTTTGTGTCCTTTAACTATTTTCTTCGTTCTGTCAGAAGAAAAGTCATCAATTACTATTACCTCGTCTAAAGTATTACCCAGTAACGGGTTTAAAGTTCTGAGTATTGTTTCTATTTGTTCTTCTTCATTATAAGTTGGAATTATACAAGATATCTTTTTCATACATTATTTTTTTGAATATAAAAAGTAAACAATGATTCCAAATATTGGTAGAAAAATTACCCAAGAATTACTAATATAATTTTCAATCACTAAGTATGACTTACCGAAGAAGAAACCGATGAGCACGAATGCAAGTACTTTAAAAATATTATTAACAGTCGTAATTAGTAAAAACTGCTTAAAATCAATTTTCACAATACCAGAAACCAACATAATTAGAGATGATGGGGCATGTGTAATTTTACTTAGAGTAATAATTTTCCAAAGTGAATTTTTATTATTAAAATACTTCGCTTTAACTTCATGAATATTATCTTCTGTTACTTTAAAATAATGACCGTACTTTTTTATTATTCTATTACCACCAACTCTACCAACAAAATAATGAATAATGTCACCGATGATATCCCCTAAAAGAACTAATGGGTAAACGAAAAATACATTTAATAAACCAATACTAGCGAGAAATGAAGCTATTATGGTTATAATTGGACCTTCTACAATAGCTAAAGGCAATATAATCCAATATTTATAAGTTAAGATTAGAGCTTCCATTAAGGTTAATTATGATGTATTTTACCATGAAAATATGTTTAATTTACTAATAAAATTTTCTTATTCGATAGTAGTATCTTAGAATTGAGACATTTAAAAAATTCTCTCTTTTCCTCCATTTCTCCCTCAACCAAAATAAACTTCGCATAGTTACGAATATCAATATCTTTAACGGATATTGGTGTTTTGTTTCCTAGTAGCATATGTTGAAACTTCTTGAATCTTCTGACCTCATTAGTGATTTTCTCTTTCATGGGGACTATCTGAATATTAAGATCATCAATGAGGTCTTTTAGTTGTTCTATTAAATCCTCTTCATTAAGGAAACCACAGGGACAATTCTGATCTCTCGTTCTTGTGCATTTGTAGTACACATATCTATGAACATTACCATTTTGTTGGTGTTTAAATTTCTCGTCTGCTGTAATACCAGAACCACACAGACCGCATGTCATGATCTTTGTAAAAGCGAATTCCTTTTGTTCGGTTTTAGGTTCTAATATTTGACTCTTAATTTTCTCTTGAACTAAATCAAAGAGTTCTTTTGTGATAATTGGAATGTGTGATCCGTTATACCAATTTCCTGAGTTTTTAGGGAATTCAAATCTTCCATAATAGAAGTGATTTTGCAGTAGTCGATAAAAGTTACCTAAGCTTAGATGTATATTATTCTCTGTCTTAAAATCTTTATCATCTTTAAGCCAACCCCACACCTTTCTACCAGACCAACCATCGTACCCAACCTTTTCAAACATTTGTTTAATTATTGGTGCCCTTACTTCATCTATAACAGACTCGCACTTTTGATCCATTCTTTTAAACTTCGTATATCCTGTTGGTGGACGACATGGCCATAACCCCATTTCAACTCTTGCTCTCAATCCTCTTTTAACATTAATACTTTTATTATCATTTTCTAGTTTTGCTTGAGAACAAAGAATCATGAGCAAGAACTTTTCATTAGGAGAGTTAGAAAAAGTTTGACCATATGTTTGTATATGGATTAATTTTCGCTGATCCATTAAATCAACAAGTGATCCCAGGTCGCCTGCATTTCTACTTAACCGATCTGGCGCCCACGTTAATACACCGTTAAACTTTCCTTGATCAATTTCTGATAATAGCTTTTTATACACTGGTCGTTGACCCGAAGCTTTTGCTGAATGAGATTCTCTTTTAACTTCTACAACATAAAGTCCTAAACGCTCTGCTATAGCTTCCATTTCTTTAATCTGTGAATCTATCGACAAAGCTTGCATTTCATCTGACTCAGTTGATTTTCTAGCATATAGACAGTACTTAACTCTTACTTCTGATAAGGTTACAGAGCTATGTATCTTTCCAATTGTTCTTGTCTCCATATTATATTAATGACAGAACCATAATCCCTGCATAGTCTATGCAGAACTAAAAAAGACGACATTGTGAGAGTAAAAAAATATTACAAAATATCAAAAACTACGACATTATGTCATAGTTTTTGTTACCGTTACTATTAACCAATATAATCTAAAGGAAGATCAAATTCATTTAACGGTAGAGGTGGTGGAAGATTATTAGGATCTACTGGAAGAATCTCAATGTACGAAATTGGTTCAAGTGAATCTTTTGAATCTACGATAACTCGTGGTCGTATATACTCTTTTTTGTGATTATCTAACCAATACTGAATAGAACGTAAGTTTCCATTATTGATATGAGTTATGAGCTTACTCTCTGCAAGATCTGTAATAGAATCTACGCCACATAAAAGTGCATTATCAACACTTTCCTGAAACTCTTTATCTTCCTTACACCAACGATAGATTGTATTCCTCGCTAAGCCAACTTTTTCACAGGCGAGAGAAATATTGGGAACGGTGTTAAGGTGTTCAAGAAAGTCTTTAACCTTTTTATCCTTTTTCGCCATTTCGGATAACCTTTGCTTTTTTGCCTGTTAACGCTTCATAGCGTCGTATCGTTAAGTCACAAAATACTTCTTCAATTTCAACAGCGTACACTCTGCGTTTGAGCTTAATACCTGCAATAATCGTACTTCCTGAACCAGAGAAGCTATCAAGAATGATATCGTTCATTTTTGTACAACGACGAATGGCTTTTTGATAGACCTCATCTGGCTTCATAGTGCTGTGCTCGTACTCATTTCCAGAGAGTCTCTTTTCCATCCATACCGTTAGATGATCTTGTGCTTGTTGTAACAAATCATTACCAGTTGTCATGTCATCATTCATAATCTCATTGAGATCATTTACACCTTTTGTAATATACGGCTTACCACGAGTACCGTACGTGCACGGTTCATAGCATTTGTTGAAAGCTACCTTAGGTACGCAATTTTGTGAGTTCTTCAACCATATGCACACACGACGATTAGTTATACCAAGTTCACGGTAGAGAGTTTGAATAAGCCAGATATATGCCTGATCGCTCCAGTAAAATATATTAGCATCAGCTTTTGTTACTGCGAGTGCTGCGACCATGCTCTTTCTCAAGAAGTTTTCATACTCCTTGTCTGTCTTGTTATCATCGACTGTACCTCCATAACTTTGTTTGCCCCCAATTCCACTGTCATAATTCACAGAAATGTTGTAGATTGGATCCGAGATTATTAAGGAAGCACGTTCGTCACCAAAAAGCTTTTGAAGTGTTTCAGGGAGAAGTGAATCGCCACAGATCAATCTGCATCCGTCCATTACAATAATGTCGCCTTTTCGTGTCTTTGGTTCCTTAATCTTCTTGAGTTCTTCTTCGACATTGAACTCATTGTTGTTAAGTTTGTTATTCCATATGTCGTCGAGCTCCTTTTGATCGAAACCGATATCGAGCAGCATATCGAAGTTTAATTGTTGGAGTTTTTCAAAATCAAATTCTCCAGTGTTTTTGTTCAAGCGAACATTCAACTCCTGTTCCTTTTCAAGATCTGAAATGTTTACGAACACAACAGGAACTTCTGTGATGTTGAGTTCCTTCGCCATCTCAAGGCGGAAGTGCCCTCCGATAACGGTATTCTCTCGACCTTTGGCACTGTTACAGATTATTGGATCTATGAATCCGAATCGCTTAATACTCTCTTTAAGCTGATTTGCTTGTTCCGTTGTATGTTTGCGAGGATTGTACTCTGATGGGTTAAGGCTGGCAACTGATAGATAAACGACTTGTATATTTTTAGTCATATGTTGTTTGTTAGGGATTTAAAACAAACAAAGGCCCACGTATCTTTTTCAAGATTACGTGAGCCTTTATCTAAAAAGTTACTCATTGCACTGCTTCGTGCACCTCTGCTGTTACCTCTTATTATATCACAAGTTTTTGGTGTCAAAATATTGAGTCAAAATAAAACAAATTCGTTGATATATAAGGTTTAAATAGAAATGATTAGAAAATTCTTCTCATTTTTCCGCTGTTTTTTCTAATCGAGAACTGGTTTTTGATCCTATTTCAAGTATCTACCAAATTAATATATCTACACTTGTTGATGTATAGAAGAATATATAACTATATGTAAAAAATAGTGACATCTGGCTGTAATTAAATTGTGTAAAAAGTGTCACTTTTGTCACTTTTTAATAGGCTCACGAGAAGGGTTAAAATGGTATACTAAAAACTAACAAATAAGCTTTGTGGGGTAACGAACCCAGTAAGTTCTATCTGCTGAACGCTCACATCAACAAAAATACACAGGTTCTTCCTGTGTATTTTTGTTGACTGTGATCAATAGAGAGCAAACCACCTGCGTGGTTTGTGGGAGAGTCGAATACGGGGTCGCGAAACTTTATCGACGAGTTTACGAGGAGAAGTTTCGTGACCGACTCTCTGTGGGTGGCAAATTTAATTGCTTTTATTTTAATTTCTATTTAAACTAACCATTATAATGTCTGGCGAGATTTTAAATCAAGAATCTGTCATCGTTCACTGTACTAGGAGCGTCGGAAGCTTACTCTCGATACTGGAAAATGGTTTTGTGTTTATGTACAACCAGACAAAAACCTGGGAGTTACTTTTTGGGGATATTAATAAAGACGTTCCTGATATTAATCTTGGGATGGTCTGTTTTACCGCTATTCCCGTCAACCAAGATTTCAAAAAGTATATTCCTCTTGGACAGTTTGGTCCATTTGGTATTGCGATAAATTATAGCTGGTGTTTGGATAATGGAATGAAGCCTGTTGTGTATATCGAAAAAAATGGAAAAGTCTTCGAGCTACTTAGAGGTCTTTTAGTTGAAAGTATTCCTAAACCAAAGCCTCAAATGTTTTTAGGCGGTAAGTGGATAGATGTTGAAGGTGCTTATACTATAAAAATGTATGAAGATCTACTTTTAAGTTGCCCTCAGTTACCAGATTCCTTCACCAACCCTCTTTATTCACATTTAATTGAATTGTTGAAATGGGTTGAGACATCTGACCACAAATATGAAAGAGAATATAGAATAAGATCAAAATACAGAGCCCCTTTTTCAGAGAATTATGAGAAAGAGGAGAATATTAAGACCTCTCTTTTGTTCAAAGATATTAACCCTTCTGGTTTTTTGCAAATACAACCTGAACAAATCCTTTATTTTATATCCCCAAAAGAACAGGAAGAAGATTTAAGAGATACTTTAAAAGAAACAGTGTTTTCTAGAATACTAATCACTACATATTAACATATCGTCACTAGAGTAATTGACAAAATGGGGAATATTTTAAAAAATGAATTATTAAAGATCTCACGATAAGGGTCAAAATGATACACTAAAAACTAACAAATAAACTTTGCGTGGCAATGAATCCACTAAGTTCTATCTGCTGAACGTTCACAGAAATTAATAGCACCATCGTAAGATGATGCTTTTACGTATTGCTCAATTGTGAGCATCTAACCAAATCTCCTTCATTCTCCTGCTATACTTACCTCATGAAATCCTTTCTTAAATTTATCGGGTTTGTATTTATTATTATGGGATGTTTTGCTAACGGTCTTGGGATCCTTGCATCATTACAGGGTCCAATCGGCATGGGTGGTGTAGTTGGGGGAGGGATATTTATTGCGCTCGGATTAACGATAATAATCATCAATAGAAAAGGGTATTCATGGTAATGTCACTATGTATCACAAGCAGTTAGTAAAACATGTCACACTCAGGAAGTCTGAATGGATGGAGGAAGCGACGATTAGAAAAGAACTTCTAGCAGATGGGTGGAGTAAGGAAGATATTGATCAGGCTTTTTATTTTGTGGAACATCCGGAAGAGCAGAAGCATTTTTCGTTTCGTAAGCTATTCTACGGGGAAGTAAGCGCACTCACATTCATCAGTACACTACTTGTGGCTATCGGCTTTTCTGCTGTTTTATTTGTATATTTTGGAACAAATGTAAATAATTATGTTCTTATGACAGAGGCGGCAACTTCCCCAGATAAAGTTGTGTTTAGTTATGGAGTTCAACCAGCACTTTCTAATCCTGATTTTTTTAATAAAGTACGAACACAGTTCATTAATGAAAAAGCAACATTTGTTGAGGTAGATTTATCACAAATGATTGCGCGAGTATACAAAGAAGGTGTTGTAACGGTTGAAGTGCCAGTAAAGACAAAAGGAAAGGAAGGTTCGTGGTGGGAAACTCCTGCAGGATTATATAAAATACAAACAAAAGAAAAATCACACTATTCAAGTATGGGGCATGTGTCACAGCCGTGGAGTATGCAGTTCCAAGGGAACTTTTTTATCCACGGATGGCCAAAGTATGATGATGGGTCACCTGTTTCATCTACTTTTTCTGGTGGTTGTGTTCGTCTGACTGACGAAGATGCAAAAAAGATATTTGATGAAGTGACGATTGGTACGCCAATTCTTGTGTATGAAAAAGATTTTATTTTGGACACATTTTCGTATACAGAAAAAAAGCCGGTACTTGAAACAAATTCTTTTCTGTTCGCAGATATGCACAATAACTATGTTTTCCTAGAGCAAGATAAATCAAAAGTGATTTCAATTGGTGCAATTACTAAATTAATGACAGCGCTTGTTGCAACGGAGTATATTAATATTGAAAAAACAACAATTATTTCTGCGAGTGACTTAGTAGAAACCAAAGTGCCAAGGTTATCACAAGGGATGAGTATAGATGTGTATCAGCTACTTTTCCCGTTACTTCGCGAGTCATCAGATGAAGCAGGGGAAGCCATAGCGCGACTATATGGGAAAGGTGGTTTTGTCCGTCATATGAATGAAAAGGCAAAATCAATTGGAATGACACACACAAGATTTGTAGATCCAAATGGCAGTTCTTCAGATAATGTTTCTACAACAGAGGATTTATTTATGCTTGCAAAATATATTTATAATAATCGAAGTTTTATTTTAGACATCACTTCTGGAAAAGTAAAAACAAATACGTATGGTCCAAGTATGTTCACTGAACTTGGTTCAGCAAATAGCTTAAGCAGTAACCCATCATTCTTCGGTGGGGTGAGTGGCGAAAGTGGTCCTCGAAGTGGATATAACATATCTGTCTTTAAAATACCTGTTGATGGTAAAGTGCGTCCATTATTTTTTGTGACAGTAGGGTCAACATTTGAAAAGTCTGATATTCAAAAAGGGCTGGACTATGTAACAAAAAAGTTCTAAGGTTGTTTATACACAGAGGAATTATTTTTTACACTGTTTATAGCTACAAATAGGTATACTTGAACTATGGAACTATATTTTACACCGACAACTATTTTTATTACAACAGTGAGTGGTTTTTTGGTTGGAGCAGTTTGGTTTTCGCCTGTCCTTTTTATGAAGGCATGGCTACAAGGGGAAGGGATAACCAAAGAACAAGTGTCAAAAAGGTCTACGACGTACACCTTGCAGGTAAATGCTTATTCATTTGTTGCACACGGAGCACTTGCGGCTGTTTTGGCAGTTATGTTTGATGTTCTTGCAATTTCTTCATTAACATTAGCTCTTACTATAGGGTTATTATTAACACTTGGTTTTGTTGCAACAACAAGATTTATTGAAATGGTGTATACCCCACAAGGGAAGCATTATGATGCTCGGTCTCAAATAAAGTTTTTGGTACACACTGGATATTATATGGCTGTTGTCTCGGTTATGTCTATTGTGTTATTTGCCCTCACACACAGTTAGTTTACAAGACCTAAGAGATACATAGTACAACTACTCACAAAGCTCTATTTCTGTGAATTACTATAGTCTTTTCAGATAAATTGTTATACACTTATATCATAGAGTGAAACTACCACAATGAAAGAAACGGAACCAAAGAAAATATTAATTATTGAAGATGAAAAACCACTTGCTCATGCACTCGAACTCAAACTCTCTCACGAGGGATTTGTTGTTACTTCAACAAACAGCGGAGCAGAAGCTCTTACCTTTTTGGAACAAGGTCACTACGATCTCGTCCTTACCGATCTTATCATTCCTGGGGTTGATGGATTTAAAGTATTAGAAACAATACAAGAGAAAAAAATGAAAACACCCGTAATCGTTATGACAAACTTAAACCAAGCTGAAGACAGGAAGCGTGCATCTGATTTAGGTGCAGCTGAGTTTTTTGTAAAGTCGAATTCCCCAATTTCCCTTATCGTCGAAACCGTCAAAAAAACTATTCAGTCCTCCTGAATATAAAATATTTCTCCTCCTATGAACATTGACAACAAAAATATAAAAGAACTTCTCATCAACGGAAACTACATAAGTAACGAAGATGCAGACAAAGCTGAGGCGCTAGCAAAACAAAGCGAAATTAGTTTTGTTGACGCGTTACTTCGTGATGGAATTGTTAACAGTGATATTGTGGGACAAGCAACTGCAGAAGCATACAATGTTCCATACGCTGACCTTAACTCCGCATCAATTAGTGCAGATCAGGTCCGTAAAATTCCAGAGGATGTTGCAAAAAAACTAAGAGTAGTTTTGTTTGACGATGAACATGAAGAAGAAGTAGTTGTAACAACTGATAATCCTCTTCAAGAGGATCTTCAGAAGGAGTTAAAGCCATTGTTTGAAGGAAGGAAAATTACTATCACCTATTCACTATCTGAAGATATTGAAAGCTTCTTTATTTTTTATGAAAAGCCACTCGACACTCGATTCTCAAAAATTATAGAAGAGTCGGACAGAGTCGCCCCTGAAATATTGGAAGAAATTTTTGATGATGCTATTACATATAAAGCATCTGACGTTCACTTCGAGCCACAGGCAAAAGTTATTGTTATTCGCTTTCGAGTCGACGGGGTACTTCATGAAGCGGGGAGACTTCCAAAAGAGTACTATGAAAATGTTTTAAATAGAATAAAAGTTAAGAGTGCACTTCGAATCGATGAGCACTATTCTGCGCAAGATGGATCACTTCACTATGATGGTAAGAATGGTATTTCTGTGGACATGCGTACATCTATTATTCCGATTGTGGAAGGGGAGAAGGTTGTGCTCCGAATCTTAGGTTCATACGTGCAAGGGTTAACTTTTAATGATCTAGGACTTACTCCAAAAAATCAGGAGTTACTTCGTGAGGCTGCAGAGAAACCTTTCGGGATGATTCTTGTTGTGGGGCCAACTGGATCTGGAAAGACAACAACATTGTATTCACTTCTTAAAATGTTAAATACTCCAGATACGAACATTACAACAATTGAAGACCCTGTTGAATATAAAGTGCAAGGTCTCAATCAGATTCAGGTAAATCAGATGACAGGGCTTACGTTTGTACGAGGACTACGTGCTATCGTGCGACAAGACCCAGATATTATTCTTGTGGGGGAAATTCGAGATCTTGAAACTGTGGAAATTTCTGTTAACGCAGCGCTAACGGGTCACCTTCTCTTGTCTACTTTTCACGCTAACGATGCAGCGACAGCTATTCCGCGTCTGCTTGACATGGGAACAGAACCATTCTTACTTTCATCAACGATGAATCTTATTATTGCACAACGTCTTGTCCGAAAGATTTGTGATCACTGTAAAGTTTCTGTCGTGAAGAAACCTTCTGATTTTGATACTCCTCAGCTTAAAGGAGTTATGAAGTTTCTTCCAGCAAATAATCTTACTCTCTACGAAGGTAAAAAGTGCGAAGTATGTGGATTTACTGGGTACAAAGGTAGAACTTCAATTTATGAGGTGATAAAAATTACTCCAACATTACAAGAGTTGATTGTTAAGCGTCCTTCTGCAGGGGAGATTTGGAAACTTGCACGAGAAGAAGGTGCGAAGTCAGTATTTGAGGATGGTTTGGAAAAAGTAAAGAACGGTTTGACTTCAATTGAGGAGCTGGTACGTATTGCACCTCCACCAGACTCACTCATAACGCCATCTGAAAGTGCTACTTCAAAAAAAGTATCAAAGAAAACGGTAAAATCTAAGCAGGTAAAATAATTGTATGCCAACAGCAACAGTAAAAAATAACTCTAAAGAAACGGTAGTGAAAAAATCAAAGGTGGCAAAAAATTCAGTTTCAAAAGAATTAGCTGATCGTTTTAGTGATGCTCCAAAGAAAAGTACAAAAATAAAAAGTAGCCCAACTAAAGATTTAAAAACCGAGAACCTGCCTGTAGTTGAAGAAGTGGAGAATAGTGTCACAAAAAAAGTGGAAGTTCTAGAAAAAGAGGCTCCTCAAAAAAAATCTGAGAAGAGTGCTTCTGTGGAGAATATAAGCACATCAAGTATTGCCGCAGGTAGCAATAAAAAGTCTGAAGAAAAAGCATCAATATTCAGTTCTTTTTTTGGATCAAAGAAAGAGAAAGAGTCTGATAAAAAGCAAAATACACCAAAACCTGAAGATAAAATTTCAATTTCAGAGCCAGTGAAGGCGACACCTGTTCCAATGCGTAAAATTGATAATGAAAAGAAACTTTCAACATTCGGACTTACAAAAGAGCGTGATCAGTTCATAGAAAATTTAAGTATGCTTGTGCTATCAGGGATGACTATCATTGGTGCGATTACATCAATTATCAAGCAGACGAAGTCTCCAGGAATGAAATTAATCTTGGAAAGAATATTGCTGGAGATTGAGTCTGGGTCTCCTGTTTGGAAAGCTTTAGATAAGACTAGCTTTTTTAAAGGCTACACAATCTCCCTGATTCGTCTTGGTGAGGAGTCTGGAAATTTTGCAGAAAACTTAAAAGTTGTTGCACTTGAAGAAGAGAAGGATAGAGAGTTTAAATCAAAGGTTCGTTCAGCACTGATGTATCCAATCTTTGTTCTTGGACTTACAGGAATTGTCGGTATAGGTATCTCATGGTTTATTCTTCCAAAGCTTGCGAAGATTTTTTATGATTTAAAACTTGCGCTACCACTCATCACCAAGGTACTCTTAGCCTTTGGTCTCTTTTTGAGTAAGCACGGCCTCGTTGCAGTTCCAGCCGGTGCTGCAGTCATTGGAGGGGTGGGTTACATTGTCTTTGGATATAAGAAAACTAAATTTTTAGGAGAAGCAGTTATATTTTCTATCCCAGGGATTAAGATGCTTCTTATGGAAGTTGAAGTTGCACGTTTTGGATATTTACTAGGAACACTTTTAGAAGCAGGTCTTCCTGTTACGAAAGCTATTGATTCGCTTGCGAGTGCAACGGAAGTAATACGATATAAAAAGTTTTATATTGCGCTTCGAGAATCAATTGAGATGGGTAATTCTTTTGAAAAAAGTTTTGCTGCATATAAAAATATTAATAACTTAATACCTCCACCAGTTCAACAGCTCATTGTTTCTGGGGAACAATCTGGGAATTTGAATAAGACTCTCATCAAAGTAGGGCAAGTACTTGAGGCAAAATCAGATACAACAACGAAGAATCTTACGATTATTATGGAGCCTATTTTGCTCGTTATTGTATGGGCTGGGGTGGTTTCTGTTGCGTTTGCTGTAATCCTTCCAATTTATAGTCTTGTTGGTGGTTTAAATAATATTTAGGGTACATGAAATTTAGTTCCTCATTTAAAAAAATTAAAGGATTCACTCTTCCAGAGGTTTTGCTATCTGTTGCACTTCTTGCAATAATTGGAGGAATGGTTATTCCTTCTTATCACACATTTATTGTGCGAAATGATTTGGATATCGCAACAATTACGCTTGCGCATAACTTACGTCGTGCCCAAGCACTATCACAATCAGCAGATGGGGATATGACATGGGGGGTTCATGTCGGAGTAGGGAGTATACTAATCTATAAAGGAGCAAGTTATATTTTAAGAGATTCTGCGTATGATGAAAATACTCAGACACCTACAACAATTGTCCCTACGGGAATTAGTGAGGTGACTTTCTCCAAAGTGTTTGGATTACCTAATGCCACAGGTACTTTTTCTTTAACATCTCAAGCAAACGAACAACGCAATGTCACAATCAATGAAAAAGGAATGGTCGACTATTAAACAAGGTTTTTTGCTTGTGGAGATTCTTCTTGCTAGCTCTGTTTTCATTTTATTTATGACAGCTTTTTCAGGAGCTTTTTATTACGGGATTCAGTCATCAACTATCTCAGGAGATAGAGCTCGAGCAATAATGTTTGCCGAAGAAGGGCAGGAGGCTGTCCGTAGTATTAAAAATACAAATTTTGCTAATCTAACAAATGGTACGCATGGTTTAGTCTATTCAAGTAGTACGTGGCTACTTTCTGGGACATCAAGTACGTCAGGTATATTTACACGTCAAGTTATCATCTCAACAATTGATGCAAAAAGAAAAAATGTTGCAGTGACTGTCTCATGGCAACAAACACCAGCAAGGATTGGAAGTATTACAACAACATCCAGACTTACTGATTGGAAAACAGCAATAAATTTAGGTGTTGGTATAATGGTGAACAAGACAGTTATTAATCACGGGCTCTCAACGGTAGCGTCAAACTTTGCTCCGTATAAAGTTGGAGCAACGACAGTTACTTTAGGAAGCTCAACAATATTTGCCCCAGGTACCTACACCATATCAGAAGCTGTAGACTCAAGGTACAATCAAACATTCACAGGAGACTGTAATAGCAGTGGTCAGATTACGGTTGCTACAGGTTCTGCAAAATTGTGTATGATCACTAATGAAGAAAAACTTGCATATATAACCGTAAACAAAACGGTCATTAATCATGGTGGAAATTTTACAACAGCAAGCTTTGCTCCATATAAAATTGGGTCAACTACAGTAACGTTGGGTGCACAAACACCAATTAATTCTGGCTCATATCAAATTACTGAGTCTACAAGTACTCAGTATGTTTTAACCTATAGTGGGGATTGTTTTACTAATGGAACTATTACGTTAAATCCAGGAGATAATAAGGTATGTAATCTAACAAATGAAGAAATTATTGTAGGGAATAGCAGTCAGTCGTTACCGGGCATTATGATATACGGAGATGGGACAAATGTACCAAAATATAGAACATATAATCAAAACAACAACACCTTTAGTCTTGAAACAGGAACATTTACTGCAACAGTTGGTCCAACCTGGATTCTTAGAACATCTCCAACGCAGCATTTAGCACTTGCAGGGTATTATGATTCAACCGGAACACTGACGATTATGTGCTTTGACGGAGCTGCTTGGACTCAAGAATATCAAGCGGCATCAGGGGGTGTTGGGAACCGTCATAGATTTGATATTGCGTTTGAAACAACAACAGGAGATGCTATGGTTATTTTTAGTAAAGGCCAACATGTTTTTGGTGATTTAGGCTGGAGATCAAAAGCTGGAGGTACTTCTTGTGGCCAGGGCTGGTCAAGTGAGTCAATACTTGCACCCGCAAGAACATCTAATGATATTATGTATGTAAAGTTAGCAGAAGATAAACGAGTGGGATCTAATCTGCTCGCTGTAACATGGGTGGACACCAGTGAAGATCTTTCAGCTAAAATATGGAGTGGTACAGCGTGGGTCAACGAACCAAGTTCTGTAAGTGATAATCATCTTGAAAGAATCTCTACTTCTCATGATATTGAAAATATGGATATTGAATACGAGTCACTTTCTGGAGATGTAATGATCGTTTGGTCTAACGCAAACGGGAGTAATGGAATAAATGGGGTTAGGTATAGAACGTGTACTGGAGGAGTTGCTAATTGTACGTGGGGAGCAGTAACGACTCCTCCTACTTTTTCTGATGATGCTACAAGTCTAGACCTTGCAGCTAATCCACTTACTGATGAAATGGTTTTTGCTTCTATTGGAAATGCTGGAGGCGATTTACAAATTGGATATTGGAACGGAAATGCTTGGATTAATACTTCAAACGTTGATACTTCGTGCACTGTTCCATACGTTGCTTCAAAGCTCGTTGCCGTTGGTTGGCTGGTAAAAGCAAGCACGACTCGGTCTGTTATTGTGTATTCAGATCTTAATTCAACAAAAATAAACTGGTACACAGGTAATGCTGGAGTTTTTACTAGACAACCAGACTACACACCTTCACCTTCAATTGCTAGCCCTCGAGGTTACATGGAAATATATATGAATCCGCGTGACAGGTCACAGTTTATGTATCTTACTTCTGATAATAACGATAGGCTTTTTGCAAAGAGACTTATCATGTCAACATCATCTGTACTCACCTGGAGTGATTCAGACGGTGGGGCACTCGAAACAACGCTTCCTCAAACAATATCTTCACCATTCTCATTTGCCTTTTGGAAACAATAACTCTCTATGAAAAAATTTTCAAACCAAAAAGGATTTACTTTAGTTGAAATGATATTGTATGTAGCAATCTGTTCAATTTTGCTAGCAACTATTTCTGTGTTCCTTTCCTTCCTTTTGGGTGCTCGAGTTCGAAGTCAGTCAATTACTGAGGTTAATCAGCAAGGGTTTCAGGTAATGAATCTAATAACACAGACTATTAGAAATGGAAGAAGTATAGAAGTCCCAAATATCGGAACATCCTCGACCACCTTGTCTGTTACAACTGGAAATGCATTACTAGATCCAACAGTCTTTACATTAAGTAGTTCCACAATTCTTATTCAAGAAGGTTCGAAAGGTAAGCTCTCCCTTACAAACTCAAGAATAACGGTCACTAATTTGCTTTTTGAAAATGTTTCGTCAGTCAGCTCAATCGAAAAAATAATACGAATTTCTTTTACTATTAATTCCGTCAATAAAGGAGGGAGAAGTGAGTATGCTTTTTCTAAGTCATTTAGTGGTAGCGCCACATTACGCTAAATAATATACAATGTATTTATGATTCCAACACTCAGAAAGAATAAAATAAAAGAAGGGTATATTGCACTTATTTCAGTTATTCTTATGTCGGCACTTGGTCTTGCAATTATGCTCTCTGTTGTTGCTGCAGGAGTTGATGCAACGCGAACTGATTTCTCGCTGCAACAGTCTGGCGGAGCGCGGAGTTTAGCTTCGTCATGCGCAGAAGAAGCGTTACAAAGAGTTGCTGAAACAGGAACTACATCAAGTGTTGGTAATTTAGTGATAGCCTCAGGAACATGTATGTACACTATTACTTCTACAAATGGTCAAAATATAACAATACAATCAACTGGATTTTTGGGAACGGTGACAAGTAAGATACAAGTGGTAATAGCAACAACCTCCCCATCGACAACGTTATCCTCATGGGAAGAGGTTGTGGACTTTTAAAGGCGGGATTGTTTGCTATACTAGAAACGTAGGTTAGTAAGGGGTGTTCTTGCTACCTAAAAGGTGCAAGAGGTTCCTCAATGTTTTATTATTTAAAAGTTAATGTTAATCAGTTTAAAAATACAAGTTTCTTGTATTATTCATATTTATGAAAAAATTACTACAAAACCAAAAAGGATTTACACTTATTGAAA
>CAYXKW010000004.1:52985-77545 GCA_964464695.1 uncultured Candidatus Saccharibacteria bacterium | reverse complement strand
ACACGAGAGCAACAGCACCTATAATAGTTGCTAATGCTAAATAATGAGTAAGTTGTTCCGCGTACACTGGATGTTCTTGCATATGTTTCTAGTATAGCAAACTAGTTACATTGATGAAATATGAGTACACACGAAACTGTGTTGTGTAAAAAGAGTGGCGCCTGAGTCAGCAGACTCATGCCATGGACACGGCGCCGCTCTTTTGTACGTACCCAAAACTACAACCTACTGGCTACTAGCCGTACAATCTACTTCCTAGACCGTACACGTTACCGGTCGACTTCGTGCAACCTTGTTATATATTCTATCTCCTAGCCAAAGAACTCCTGGTACCAGACTGATCACGTTCAAGAAAGAAAAACTTGAAGCATTAACTAACCTCCACCATGCAAGTGATTTACTGTAATATTTCCCCGTATCACTCTCATAAACTACCCAAGAATACTCTTTCAGAAAAATAGCATTTGCTTGAGGATTTGAACTAATTGGTAAAATATCTGTATTTTTTAAAAATAAATATTTTACAATCCGCTCACATGATTTCTTACAAAGACCGCAGTCAGGGTCATAATAAATAATAATTTTATTTTTCATAACATCACTACTAATAGTACCACCTGACTATGAACATAGTATTGTTGCATTATGTACGCAATCGACCTATTGATTTAAATAGAAGTAGTCCAAATATTACAACAAACAAAAAAATGTAGACACCTTGTAGTTTATTATGATTAGCACTAAAAAATCTTGTTAATAAACCCAAAGAAGTAGTTTTATCTTCAGTCAAAAGAGGATCTATCCATGAATTATGTGAAAAAGCTTTATACTCCAATTGACAGTAATCCTTGGTGTCAACTAGGATATATGTTTTATTTGTATAGTTTACCTGTAATTTCAAAAACCTATTTCTGGCATCAGGATAACTTTCATTACAGTTTTTCTTAACGACCTGCAAAACTCTGTACGGATCACACATCTGGTTTCCATAATTTTGCTGGTAAGAAATGGTTTGGGAAAGATAATTTCTGTCTGCATACTCAATATGACAACCTTTGTAAGACTGAAACATATTAAATCCATAATAAGATCCTTCAAGAGTTACATAATCATTGTGTGGAATAATCACTCTTACAAAATTAATGAATACTAATACTAAAATAATTCCAAACCCCATTAATGACCTATATACATTTCTAAAATCCATTTCTTTATAATTATTAAAGAAAAGAATAAAAATAAATGGAGATGTGATTAGGAAAAATGGCATCCACGCAAGGTTAACTGAGTACAGATGAAAACACTCAAGCGCTACAAAAGTTCCAATTCTTACTCTTCTATTTTTTGAAAGAAGTAAAAGTGGAATACATAACTGGATACTAAGCAATGCGTTGGTAAAAAGTGGAACAAATGCCTGTGGAATAAGAGGGAGAGGTAGGAGCCCTAATAGCCACGTATCACTTCCAATTTTGGAAATTGCTGATAAAAAATAACTCAGAATAAAAAACAACTGCAAAAAGAAAAATCTATACCCAGGTGTAAACAGAAATAGTGAAACAATAAAAAATAGATAGTACTCGGGGTATGTAAATAATACTTCGTGATACCCCGCGACTACAAACCAAGGTAGCAACAGTAAGAAATAAAAAAAGGAAAGTGCTAAAAAATAATGTATATATCTGTTTTTTAGAAGCGCATAAGACCCGTAACAAAGAGAACCAAGAATTAAAGGTAGGTGTACATTCCGTAGGTCTATGTGAGAATTAAAAAAGAATAAATTTTGTAAGCTTTGACAATTTTGAAAAAATGGCCAGCACGTTGTATTAAAAACACGTGTACCTATAACAATATTACTCCAATATAAAAATACACCCGATGAGACCAAGATACACCATGCGACTAGTTTCAAACCTGGAGAATTTTCTATTTCATCTGCTAGCAGCCATGTTCTAACTTTTTCAGAAACAAAAGAATAGTACTTTTTCATGTATATGTTAATTATAGCAAATACAAATAGAGGCAATGAACCCTTTATAAAAAGAGCGGCGCCGTAGGCGCCGCTCTTTTGCATCTTTCGTATCCACTCACAGTCTAAGTCTACCCAGTAGGTGATTCTGCTGAATCAAAGTCTACCGCCCTACTTTTCCTTATTCCAAATCGTAAGGATTGGGCTTGCAACGAAGATTGAAGAATATGTTCCAACAATAATACCAATTCCAAGTGTAAGTGCGAAGAATTGCGTAGAAACAGGACCGAAGAAGTAGAGTGCCACAAGCGCAAGAACTGTTGTAAGAGATGTATTAATTGACCGAGTAAACGTCTGAGCAAGACTTTCACCAACAATTTCTTCAAATGACTTCTTCTTTCCACCTTGTAACTTGAGGTTCTCTCGGATTCTATCGAACACCACAATTTTATCAGAAATAGTAACCGCCATAATCGTAAGAAGTGCTACCACAAAGAGCGTATCTATCTCTGCTCCGTACTTTGCAGATAAAAATGCATACACTCCGGTTGGAATAATAATGTCGTGGATGATTGTTACTGTTGCAACAACTCCATATTTCCATGACGCAACTGGAAGTGACACCTCACGAAACGCAAAAGCAATAAACGCAAGAATCGCAAAAACAACAGTAATAATAGCGATGATTGCCTTCTTTGTCATTTCACTTCCCATTGTTGGGCCGACAGTGTTAACTTGTGTAACTACATACGGGTGAGCTTTTTTATCAAGAATAACATCTACAATTGCAGTTGTTTCTTCGTATGATTTTGGAGAAATAAACTTAAAAGTTGTCTCATCTACTGAAAAAGTTTTTACACTTTTTTCAAGAAGCGCTTCCCTATTAATCATAGGCACTGTTGAGCTAGCGTAACTAACCTCTACAACGGTTCCGCCTGTAAAATCTATCCCCTTTTTAATGCCAAATGTAGACACGAGAAGCGCACTCCCTAGAACCATAAGTAGAGCTATTCCAATAAACAATGTTTTATATTTAATGATAAACATATTCGTAGAGTTACTTTGTAAAACCTGACCCAAAAAGGAAGCGACCAACTTTTCCTATTTTTTCAATTAAGGCTGCCCGAAGAAGTATGCGAGTCACTATCTGTGCTGAGAAAAGTGACACTACTGCTCCTAAGAAGAATGTGAATGCGAATCCTTTTACAACTGATGTTCCTAACCAGAAAAGAATTACTGACACAATAATCGCAGCGATATGAGAATCACGAATCGATGTCCATGCACGAAGGAACCCTGTCTCCATTGCATCCTTGAGCCCCTTTCCTCGAGAGAGTTCTTCTTTCATACGTTCAAACGTAAGCACGTTCGCATCAACAGCAAGACCAAGAGAAATGATGAGCCCAGCAATACCAGCTGAGGTAAGCGTGACCGGAATCAACTTAAAGATTGCAAGCATAAACGCTACATAAGAAACAAGTGCAAGAGATGCCATTATTCCAGGTAATCTATACCAAAGAATCATAAAGAGGACAATGAGCGCAAAACCAATCATTGCAGATTCTTTACCAGCTTCAATTGCTTTTTCTCCGAGCGCAGGTCCAACCACATTCTGCCCAGCGAGAGCTATAGGAACAGGAAGTGCTCCAGAGTTGAGCCTTCCGACCATGGTACGAGCTTCGTCAATTGTAAATGAACCAGAAATCACAGCCTTTCCAAGAGTAATTTCTTCATTAACGGTAGGCGAAGAAATTGGCACACCGTCTAGAAAGATAGCAACCTCCTTGCCGATATTTGCTTTTGTAATTTCTGCAAAAAGTTTTGCCCCTGTCTCATCGAACAAGAGCTCAACCATTGGGCGGTTAGTTGTTTGGTCAAAAGCGAGTGATGCTTTTTCAAGATAGGTTCCTGTAAGGCCAGTACTCTCGTAATTACCTATCATTTCAAAAAGAGTCGAAGAGGCATTCAGTTCTTTAGCATCTTTTTTAAGTGTCTTGAATTCAAGTACTGGAGTTTCTCCAATTAATTTTGTAGCCTGATCAATATCGACAACACCAGGAAGTTCTATAATAAGACGCCACTCATTAGCCAGACGACTAAATGATGTTGTTACCGTAGGCTCACGTACTCCAAAAAGGTTCACACGACGCTCAATCACATCTCGAAGTGATTCGACACTGTCTTCTAAGCTCACCCCTTCCGGAAGTGAATTTGTATCCACTGTGTAGGTAAGTGCTGCTCCACCAGCCAAATCAAGACCTAAAACAAAGTCTTTTTTGAACTCTCCATTAAACACTGTGTCTCCTTTCCATAGCCATCCACAGATAACCAATACTATTAAAATCAACCAAAATGCTTTAATCTTTGCTTTCATATGTGTTAATCAGGGTATTCTACCACAAAACTGAAATGAGAGGTATCACCCATAAAACACGATGCCTAACTACAAAAAACTTTATCAAGCATAAAAAAGTAGACAAAAAGACCAACAGTGAGTAAAACTCGCAGCTGGTCTTTAAAACATAACAAGAGAATTAGATATCAGTTCAGAGAATCAATCAACCTTGCATACCCCATGGACAAAAATCCACTCGGGAGATAACTGACCTCTCTTTTCTCAACAATGAAATTCAAATCAGGAGAGTAAACAATCATCGCATCGTAGTTCCCACGCCCGCACGAGCCGGACCAATTCCCTTTATATGTAACAATTTGAACAGGAAACTGTTTCTCAACCCCTTGAACTTTGATAACCCTGACCCCAGACTCTACGTTGACATCGGGAAGGGTATTTTTGATAATTGCACACCCTGGAACAGTACTTTGAACCAGATATGTTACTGGGTCTTTTTTTCCTGCAGAAAAATCTTTTGGTTGCCAAAGAAATTGTTCCTCACTTGGGAAAGTGTAGGGTTTCCCTCGGCTAACCTGACTAATATTTACATGTTGTCCGGTATAGGTTTCAACTCTTCCTGTTTGGTACTTTATCGTGTAGTCTTTACCCGAAAAAGTAACAATTGCTGGTAGATCAATTGTTTTTTCTGCAAACAATCCCTTACCCTTTTCTCCGTAAACAACATATTTATAAGCGATCTTGTCTCCGTCTTTCACATGAGCAAGATTATCTCCAGATTGAGCAGAAGCACTAGTAACAAAAAGACAAAGAAATGCCAAAGATAGATAAAATTTCATTTGGGTTCCCCTTTTGGAAAATAAAACATGGCTCGCACGAAAAATTGCGTGAAAGTCCAAATATATTATACAATATTTTTATAAAAAAGCAAGCTTACCTTATTTTTGTAAGATTTATTCCCTTAATAAAATTCTCGCCCACTTGTCTTCCAAGATCTGCACCAACCTCATTATCATAACTAAAATGTATTCCGGCCCACAATCGAGAATTTTTAGCTTCTTCTGCATCTGCCATCCATATACTTTTATACACTGGGAACATCGTTGAAAGAACTTCGGCTGCAGCGCGAGAAATTGTAGAGTGTCCGGAAACGTATGATGGGAAATTTGGATTTGGCATTGCTAAATCTATTGTCGTATCGACCATGTTTGGTCGCTTTGTCCAATATGTATATTTCACCTTCCAACATTCAATAAAGGCGTCCGCGATTGCTTGTGAAAGTATTTTTTGTGCGTACGCATATTCTTTATCAGATAAAGATAGATCTTTTGTTACAAAATAAAGTCTATTTTGCCAAATCCCTGCCGGCGCTTCAGTTCCTGGAATACCACCCCAAAAATTAATCGCAGCACTTTGTGCTAAAGTCCTTGAATCTGCAGCTTTTTTTACTTCAAGCAAGGCTATATTATATTCTTTGCTTCTAAATATTGGAGGGGTTGGTACTTCAAACACTAAGCTACCTGTACTCCACCTTTCCCAACTTCCTGCACTTAATTCCAATGGTTTTTCTCCTACCCAATTTTCATAACCACGTAAACGAGCAGGTTCTTTTGCTTGCTTTATATCTAGCTCAATTCTTTTCTTATAAGAATTAAGAATAATTTCAGCTTTTTCGTTGAGTTTCATCTCTCTTTTAACCTTAAGGAGATCAAGTATTTCTGTTGATGAGGCTATTTTATCAGGATAAAAATCATTAATTATATTTGCAGCAGCGAGATCTGCTTGCTTTTTATTATCAGTAACAACAAGTACATCGTAGTATACACTTGCAGTGTAAGCATAAAATCTAGCCGAAGCTGCTGGCGAAGGTTTTTTTTCTCGCACGATATCCATCGCATACTCCATCAAAACACGAGAATGATTATTCTCATTATGATTTTTTATCGTTAGAAAGAAACCGAAAAACATTACAAGTAAAAGCGCAACTACTGTGATACCTCTTCTTTTATTTAAATAGTTTAGTAATTTCATTGTTCTTAATTATAATACATCAATCATCAATCATCAACTAGTATTTTTATTATTTAAAATGAAATAACTGTCCTGGTCTTAACTGATGAACGTTAATAGATGGGGCTAGAAATGACATCGCCCAATAAAACTGACTTTCTGCTTCTCCTACAGAAAGGCCCATTTCCACTCTGTCGTCCCAAATACTGTGGTTGTATATCCCAATAATGCCAACATTTTTGGCTTTCATCATTACACAGAGCTTAGCGGCTTGCACGGGTGTCATTGAAAATGACTCTAGAACACTTCTTGTTCCATTTTCCTCGGCAATTCTTACAAGATGTGCAGCTGCGCCAACAAAAAGAAAATCTGGACTTAGATCTTTACAGAAATCCCAAGAATCAGAAAATTTTATTGTATCATTCTCTGGATTTGCTCTCGCGTCAACAACATGAAAAATTGAAGTTTTCTCCAACGATATATGAAACATGAGATGCTCTATATATTTCTGATGTGGGAAAGCTTCAATTCTAAAATTATTTACAGTTACCACTTGTTGCCTGTCGATAAAAACAAAGGTTATTCTTTCGTATATATAATCGCCTATCTTACTTCTGATAGTCGAGAGTTTTTGTGTGTCTAGTGTAGGGCATACAATTGTCAGTGGTTTGATCTTTAAAAATTCTACAATCTCCTTAAGTGGAGAATGATGTGTATGGAAATGTGACAGACATATGACGTCAGGAGCTAAATCGGAAGGAATATTTTTCGGTTCAGGAATCAAATAATCAATAGTTCTCTGAGAAGGGTCAAATCCTTCTATAAGGGGTATCTCGTGCGTACTTGGGAAAAGCCATGGGTCAATAACTAAGCTACTGCTTTCGTTAGCAATCTGCACCCCGCTGTGCGCAATAAACCTGACGAAAACACTACCACTTTTTTTATGTTTATTTTTTAAATAATCTTCACTTCTAATTAAGAAAAGTTCTTTTTTTGCCTCATCACAAAAACATGTGTAGACATTCGAATATTTATCAAAAAGGTTGAGCTGGTAGCCAATGTTTTGGTTATCTATATGATCAAGATCATTCGCTAACATAATATGAATCAAAGAATAACCAATCTCGTAGGAAACACTGACGTTCTCATTCTGTAAATTTTTAAAAGAAAATGTATTAGATGTTTCGTCATAGACAATAGTATCCCTACGGATTATTGCAAAATAAAATACTACCCGCTCTGCCTTTTCTCCAATTTGCTTTATCAGGTTCTCCTTATTATTAATGTTAATAATAATTTCTTTAAAAAATTCAGTCGAATACAGTGAATGGCAAAGAGCCGCCAAAAGAGTATTGTCATCTAGACCCCACCTTTTAGTGATATTTTTAACACGAACCAGATGATGATACAGTGATCTAAATTTTATATGCTTAATTTGTTTTGTCCCTAGATTCACAATAAACTCTTCTGTGCTTTCTATTACATTTTTTGAGAAAAAATTCATACTAATACTATACTACTTACCTATTAAAACCCCAACAATAACTGTTTCCTGTACTCCATCCAAATCAAGTAATTCTTCTACTGCAAGGTCATTAATACCTCCCATTGCAACACTCTTCAGTCCATTAAGAGTGGTCTGGTTTTGAATATTATTAAGTATCGCCCCAGCCTCTAAATACATATATCTGTAGCCTCTTTCTCCATATTTCATACATGTGCGTGAAGGTACGCCTGTTAGTACAATCGCACAAGCTGCTTTTTGTGACCATTCGTAAGAAAAATACTTATTTATTTCCTTCTTATCTTGAATTGGAAAATCCCACAGCTCCTTAAGCGTATGATCCTTTACATTATAATGGTAACATTTCTTACTAAGCCCTGTTTCTGAAGTTGTAAAAGAAAGCACGTACACCTCTACAGGATATCTCCCGCCAGCACTAGGTTGAGCTCTTTTATTTTTCTTATTATCAATACTTTTTCGTGTCTCTCCACAAGAGAAAAATAAAATATCAGATAACTCTTGTAACGATATCTGCCCCAGCTCACTATTAAAGTCTCTCTTAGAAACTCTTTTAAGTAAATCATTATCACTAAAATCTTTAGAAATTGCTTCGGGTAGAACGATAGTAGGGAAATGATTATAGCTTTTATACAACACTGTACTCCACACTTCAGGCCATAACGAAGAGTCAGTTGGTATATTTACAAGACCATCCATTTTCCTATCTTTTGACATCGTATGAAATATTTCACCAAAATTAAGTCGCATATGAAAATATGATTATGGAAAAGGATGAGGCCATATGTTCAGTTTAGCAAATTTTTCGAGTTTCCTGTTTTTTACAAATTCCTTAAGCCTTGGGTGGTGCGGATCTGCAAAACTTTCAGTTAAATAAAGATTATACAGCCCTTTACACATAACTCTAATCACGTAATAACCGTAATAATCTAATAAATCATTATTTACAGAGTAGGTAAGAATTTCATACATTTTGTTGTCTTTGTGTCGCTTCTTAAAAATTTTTTTAAGGTAAGATTGCTTTTTATGAACATCATCTGGAATACTGGATATTACTCCAGAAATTGAGACAAAATCCTCTACAGAAATACTTTCTGTGCTTTCAATGAAAAATTTCATTTTTTTAGATTCTTCCACTGAATCGTAGAGCGTAATACGTTCTGTTCTTCCGATGGCTTTATCCGTAAACGGCACATAATCCTTTTTGAAACTAAACACAACTTCTTTCTTTGAAGACAGCACCGAAATAGCTTCAGTGGCAGCTGACATTAGGCAACCTTCTGAGTCAAATCCACTACTTGCCCCTAGTCCAATAACATGCCTTCCATTCCTTCTGTCTAAAATAACACAGCAACATGTAGGAACCTCAATATCGCTAGTTATATCAAGAAAGTAATAATTTAAATGATATCTTTCTAGATCATCTATCAACTTTTTAATTTTAGTGTTCTTTTTAGCATACTCTTGAACATTAATGTGTTTTGGTGCGATACTGTTCAACCAATACACAAGGAATGAGTCCCTTTGTATTAGCTCTAGCAATGCACTGACAACAGCTTGTTTTTTATCAAAATGTCCAGCACATCCATTTGTTGTTATCTGAGATTGTGTTTTATTTTCTCCTTTTAGGCCGTAGTAAATTTCATTGTATGGGACAAAAGTGTACCCAAATGTTAATAACTTTTTAGCTAATAATTTTTTTTGAACTTTTTCCTTCATCATATTTTTATCTGGACCATACTTTTTTAGTAAACCTATCGGGGCATACATAGAAAATCTTTCCAAAAACTCACCTTTCCCTTTCAGTTCAGACATATTTTTATCGTAATCCGCGGCTCCAGCATCTATCTTATAATTAGTTTCTTTGTGCTCAAAAGAAAAAAATGCTCTGTGCAAAGGTGGATAATTCTCAGATCTATTCACAATAGGAGCAGATATTTTTACTCCAGTGTGTTCTTCAACTATATTTTTGAATGTGAGTCTAGTATTTTCATAAAAGAAAAATCCTAACGAGTCTTTGTTGAAAAATTTCTTTAAAACAAGCTGTCCGAACAAACTTCTAATGGGGTGGAAATTCTTCATGTTTTTGCTTTTTGCCTCCTACTTTCTTCTAAACTCTAGTAAAATTAAAGACAAAAACAGTATATCATACGTAAATTTAACTTAAATAGTTCCAATAATATATTTTGTTATCTCCTCCATTGGATTATTCCAGATGATTATTTCCTCTCCTAACTCATCATAAACATTAATATCAGCAGTAAATTGCAAATTATAAAAGTATAAATCATCAGAATTCTTTGATAGAACAGTTTTATGATTTTTATAAAAAATAAATCTATCTCGTTCTTGTATAAAATCTAAATGTGTGAAGCTTTTATTTTTTGGATCAAATAAATAATTCTCTCTTTTCAGATCTTGCTTCATATATTCTAAATAGACATTTCTATTAACGTTTTGTTTCATGAAAATGGTCGGCTTCTTGTCAAGAGCGTCGACAAACATGCCGTTAGTTTTATTATATTTTATACTATTATTTTCAATTGTTGCGAAACCTACTTTACCATTTTCAAAGGTAATAAAAGATGGGTTATCGTTGAATAAAAACAAAGTTCCAATAATTCTTTTACTGTCAGGAATAGCAACGCTTTCTAAAATTTTACGGTTAATGTCAAATCTGATAACGGATGTTTCAATAATTCCCGTATTTTTATTTTTTACAGACTCAAGTGTATAGATATAATCCTTAGTAATAACCGATGGCATTTTTGCACATGTGTTAGGGTCCCAATAATCATCAACGGAATACAATTCCATAAGATACCCCTCCTTGGTAGAGTAACTTTTTTCACTAAGGACTCGTTCTGTAGTTATGAAAAAACGTTTAGAGCTATTATATTTTTTTAAAACGTAGAGTGCTGATCCTTTAGTTTTTGATTTACCTCTTAGTTCCCATTCAACACTAGTGGCATCTTTGCCAGTATGGTAAATAAAATAAATTAATAAAGCAACAGCAATAAGCGCAAAGCATACAATAACACTCACTAAAACACTCACTAATTTATTTCTTAAGAAAAATCTACTTACTCTTTGATAATTTTTTAATATTTTCATCACTAACACCGTGGCTATTGAAAATTTTATTCAATTTTTCACTTTTAGCAGCTACTGAAAATGCATACTTTTTTGTAGCATTCCATTCACCATATGAATCAAGAGAATACCTCATATATCCAGCAAGAACTTCTCTGACTTCAGCTGCACTATTTATACCTGATTCGTACAAATTTACAATTTCTTCAATTTTTTGAGATTTATTATCATAACCATACCTTCTCTCGAGTGAACTAATATAGAACAAACTATTAAAAGCAGAAACAATTCCATCCGAAACCTTGTCTACAGATTCTGGGTTACTAGTTAGTGGATATACATTTTCATAATTTTTGTCTATCTGACTATTTGCCTCATTAGATTTATCATTTAAAACTAAACTTCTGTAAATATCGTACCCGTACGCATAAAACATTGCTGGCATTAAGATACTTTTTGACCTATTCCTGTATGACAATACATCAGTAGTTGGAAACTGCACAGCATCTTTTTTTATTCTATCTGAAAGTTTCAGCAACTCATCTTTTTTAATTGTTTTACTGAACGATTCGTAGTAAACAGCATTCATAAAAAGACGATAAGAGACTAAAGACTTATCATTCTTAAAAATACCAGCATTGGGATTATTGTCTGCAAAATCTGAAAACACTGAAAAAGCTATTCTCTGGTCGTCGGTTCTTTTTTCCTCTACTGGAACAGTACTTTTTCTCGTTTCTGATTGATACTGAGACAGGAAAGGTTCTGGCAATGCCTCTGCCCAGGGTGAGTAAAAACATCTGCTAATAAAATGATTAATGTAACCTAATACTGTAAAAGCTTTGTGTGTTAGCAATGAGTTCTTATCTGAGTAAATATTAGTGTAAACTTTTTTTATCTCCTCTGAGCTCAAAAATTCTAAATCAGTTGAACCACGAGTGGCAGTAAGTAGGCTCATTTTATTAAGTAGAAGACTATTTATTACGTTTTTATCTGTAGCTACCGCTACTTGTTCGTCATAATCCTGAAGAACTCTCTTCTTTTCATCAAAGGTACTATTGAAGCTTTGTGGAGTTGATGACGCACTATTTACTAACGAAGTACTTGGAATACTTTGTTTATTTTCTTGAAACTTGTAAAGCATCACAAAGATAATCAATAGAGATAAAATACCCACAACGAGAAACGAAATAAACTTATGCTCTTTTATATAGACAACCATTTCTTGTATCATTGTGAACTTAGTATACACACAAATTGTATAAAACTTATCCACAGATAAACAATAATTATTTGTATATTTTTTATAATAATACTATAAACTAAAGATACGAACTTAATGTTATAATTATCCACATTTAAACATATGAAAAAAATACTTAAAATAGGCCTAGTGAGCATCACACTTTTTTTTATCTCTGTACTCCTAAAGGAAAAAGTTTCAGATTTTACTAAAGTCGACACTGTTTATGCTGATGTTGTAGGAACCGGAGACGCTGGAGCAACTTCTGGAACGGGTGGTTCTGATGGTGGGAGTGGTGGTGGTGCTACTGCTGATGGGACCGGAGATGGGGGTAGTAGTGACAACTGTAACGAATAACCACATAACATTCGAACTGAGATTCAATCATAGTTTAACATCACACCTAGACTACCTTTAATAAAAGCTAGTAGTATCCTGGAACTATAAAAACTTAGACCGCTTCCTTTAAAATTATTATATATAATGAAAGTATAGTACTTGTAACTAGTAAAAAGTAATAAATGTGCTTAGACATTAACCGAGACTGCTTGCTATTTTTATACAATGTGGTATAATAAATTGTGGCTAGTTTTTTGTTCATTTCATAATTTAGGAGATACTCATGCAAGCCTTCAAGGTTCTTTCTGCCTTTATGGTAGCCTTTGTTTTCAATGGTTTTGCGGTAGCTCAAACTGAATCCAACGGTGTGTTCTCTCAGGAAGTGGTCAAGGCCACAGTCCCTTTCAAAGCACTTGGGCTTTTTTCCAGCGAAAAGCAAGTTGAGGTCACTGGCGTTCTCTTGACTCTAACAGACGATACGAAAAGACCCTACCCGCTTGTGATATTCAATCACGGATCACAAGATGGAGGGACAACTCTTAATCACTCAGTTATGCCTATTACACTTCATCTTTTGAGTCAGGGTGTTGCTGTCTTTATACCGGCACGCAAGGGGTTTAATCTGAAATTTCATGAAAAATCAAGCGTGACGGCAGATTCTTCAGAGCCTGGTGACTGCAGAAGTCAACCTCTCAGTGAATTTGGTCTCAAATCTGCAAAACAAGACGTGACAGCTTTGTTTGAAGCACTAAAAGCCAAAAAATTTGATTACCTTAATACTGATAAGGTTGTCTTGGCAGGATCATCAAGGGGGGGATTTCTCTCCTTGGAGCTTGCCGCTGATAAACTTCCAGGGGTAGTTGGAGTAGTTAACTTTTCTGGTGGGTGGTCTAGTGAACCGTGTCCGGGTAACTCTGCCTTCTTTAATACCAAAAAATTCAAAGAATTTGGTGAGAAGATTGATGTCCCTGTTGTTTCTTTTTATGGTGATAGGGATAGTTATTACTCGACACAGTACGTCGACGGGTTCCTTCAACTTTTATCCGTTAATAAAAAAGCTGTGGGGCAAATCCTCCCTGGTCAAAACCATTCTGGGGGGATTAACAGTCCTGCAATCTGGTCAGCCAAGGTGATGGAGCTTCTGAAGTAGTGACAGTGCGTAAGAAGCCAAAAGTGCTAGTAGTCTCACAGACTGCTGGCACTTTTATTTTTTGTATGACTATAATAATCTGTAGACATATGTGGTTTTGATTAAAAAAAATTTTAATCAAAACCACATTACACACTAGGCATTAATCTAATTACTACAAAGAAGGTATACTTATCTAACGTGCAAACACACAAACTCATTCTAAAAGGCAAGGTCGTACTGTATATACTTTTAGCACTCTTTGCTTTTTACTTTATAACGTCACCAAAGACCATGTACAATTTGGGAGATGTTTTCTTTGGTAGGTTTGGAGCTCTTTACAATGTAAGACTTGCTCAATTCTTTTTTACACAAGCCTCAAACCCTCTTATTGGCAAACCTTCCCCGTATGCATACCACCAACTTTCAAGAACTTATTTTATACAAGGTAAATTAAATGATTCGCTTACATTTGCATATAAAGAGTTAAGTGTGTATCCGGATCACCAAGCAACCTACTACATAATAGGGCTTGCATTTGGATACATGAACAGAGAAATTGAGGCAATAGATGCATTCTCAAAATATATTGACTACAATCCACAAACGTGGGCCGCTAGAAATGATAAAGCGTGGCTTCAATTTAGGATAGGAGATATCGATGGGGCCCTGGCTACAATTTCCCCTGTTTCTAATATTGAAGATAATCCATGGATACAAAATACATATGGAACATTACTTATGAATGCAGGTAAGTGTACAGAATCAAAAGATGCTTTTACTAAAGCTCTCTTATCTGTAAATACTATGAGCGAAGAATCTTGGGGTAAAGCATACCCTGGGAATGACCCAAGAATTTATAGTACTGGGCTCAGTGCAATGAAAAATTCTATTGCTGAAAACGTAGAACTAGCAAAGAAGTGTGAAACTAGACCATAAAATAATTTAATACTACCAGATACTTTTTAACCTGTGGACAGTAAGTCCAATTTATTATATGAAGGTGCTATTATATATATAAGTTTAAAGAATTAATATGATTCTAATTTAGAAAGGTCAATGTAGTTTATAATAAATCCCTACACAAATAACAATGAAATCTCATTTACGTAAGTACAGTTTTGCAACAAGAACCACACTTGCTTCTTTTTTTATTGTACTTATGGCTTTTAGTTTCGTATTTTTTATAACAAAAGATAAAAACCCTCATGTTTCAGAACTTTCATTTATAGAGCATTCAATTATTGGGAAACAAGCTGGTACAGTTATACCTGCAAGTTGTAACAGTAGTCCTTCAACTAGTCATTGGGCAGGTGATTGTGAAAGTAAAGATGTGCGTGTTGGTTTTGGATCACTACCTTCTTCGCCAACAGTTACATTAACATCCAACAGTCAATATGTTAGTAATGGTGCCGCACCAATAACACTTACTTGGTCTGGACCTGGATCAGCATCCTGTCTTGCTTCAACAAGTCGAGGCGGCAGTAGTTGGGGTGGCTCAAAAGCTCCGAGCGGAGGTGTTGAATCTGTTACTTTTAGCGATCCGTCTCTTGCAACTCCTGGATCTAGCGCAATTACTGTTACCTATTCAATTACTTGTGGATCGGCTAGTGGCAACCGTTCGGCTTCCTTAGTAGTGACATATTACCCTGTGCCTAATCCTGTTTGTCCAGATCAAGGTGTATGGCCGACATGTTGGTCAACAGGTAACAACTAATCTAACAATCTCTAAAAGAGATTCTCGGATTTATAAATAGCACCAGTTTTTAATAGTACTGTGATAAAGAAAGAAAGAAATATACAAATCATAAGAATCACTTTGACAGTAGTGTGCGTTTTTACTATGGCCAGTCTTTTTTACATATTTTTAAGAGAAGAAAAGAGGTCGCATATCCGTCCAGTTGGAATTAAAGTGATTAACCCTGAACAACTACCTTATGAATGCAGCACTTGGAAAGATCCATGCTGGACGAAATCTATCCAGAATGGTACTGTTACTTTTATTTCGAGTGGTGCAACTGATCAGACAGGACGCCCAATTAAGTTCGCTTATTTTATCAACACTTCAACTGCGTTTGGAGTAACGGGTTTATATAATTACCTTCCTTTTTATGCTGATACAGGTGAGTCTGCGGGTGGAGATATTTCTGGAGGTGACTCAATGCCTGTCGATTGGGTATACGGCACTAAAAATGGACTTATTATTCATGTGAAATCAACTGACGAATGTTATGAAAGGGCATTTAATCCAACTTATGGCACCTGGAATAACTTACAAATTAACTGCCCGTAATTTCTAAGAACTAAAATGTCTTGGTTTATCTTTATAAATACACACAGTCATGTACAGTTGAATGTGTGGACAGGGAACATTCTCACCTAGAACACATGCTATACTTTTCTAATAAGATACTATAATGAATATTTATAAAAAATTCTCAAGTGCTTTTGTGTTTAGTGTATTTATTTTTTCTGTTTCCATAGTAAATGTCTCTGCGGCTCTTACAAATATTTGCCCTGGTGAACCAACAACTCTTACCTGGTCTACAAGTAATATTAGCGGAACTTGTACTGGGAGCGCTAACCATGCATCATGCTCATTTTCTCCAGGTACAAACAATACTTCATCTTCTGTAGTAAACCCTACAGCATCATGCTCAGTAACATTAACATGTGATGTTATTGCTTCAAGTGACTCTCTAACAGTTAACCCAAACCAGTCAAGATGTTGTGGAAATTGGGGACTTGCAGGATTCCCAACATGGAATGGATCTAGCTGTGTAGTTGCTCAACCTGACCTAACAGCAGATGTTGCCACACCAGCAACAGCAGTACCAGGTACAAATAATACACTTTCTGCAGTTATTAGAAATGTTGGCAATGCTCCTACTCCAACAGGTTTTAGCAATTTTTTTCAAGTTGCCAACCAAGCAGGTGGAGCAGGAACTGTAACAGATCTTTCTTCCGTTGCTATGGGAGTTTTGACTAATGGTAATAACAGTGCAGCAACAAGAACTTACAATTTTCTAGGAGGACCTGGGACGTATTCTATTAGAGCTTGTGCAGACAAAACTTCATCTGCAGGAGGTGGAGTGATAACTGAGCAGGACGAAAACAATAACTGTGGGTCACCTTGGACAACAGTCACTGTTGCATGTACTGGCACAGACAGATGGGATACGCTTTATCAAAATTGTGCTGATCCTCAAGTTGATTTACCGATAGATCTTGTTGGACAATACTACCCGCCTGGAACGCTAAAATTCTCATGTCTTAACTCAACTCATTATACAATCCTGAGGTACGTTGGAAATCCTACTAATGATTTTGTAGTACACACTGCGACAACATCATACATAGGAGAAGTAAATGAGACACTCGTTAGTGGTACAAACTATATCCTAAGATGTCTTTCAGGTAATGTTGCCGATGATCTTCCTACAACATATAATGCAACCCCTGGACCAACAGAAATTAAACTTGATATTACGCCACGAACTATTTCACCAGAAGAAAAAGTGTTAGTTACCTGGGACACAAAATTCCCAACAAATGCGTGCTCACTCTATGCAAAAGTGGTGTGTGCAAATAATGCTTGTTCAGCACTACAACTTGCAGCATCAAGTACACTTAATGCAATACTAAACGCTACAACCACTGATCCAAATGACCCTGCGACTTCACGTAATCTACAAACAGCAATTAAGACAGTTGCCCCTGGTCACAAAGACAACGATGTCCCTATCATAAATTTAGACTGGAAAGCTCTTGGTAAAAAAACACTCCAGATACGCTATACAACTGACCTTGTGTATGACTGTGGAGCGTCTGGAAAGGAAACAAGAAGAATACAGGTGACGAGGAGTGAAGAACAGTAGCATAGACAGCATTTAGCTGTTAGCATTTAGGTGGCAGACTACGGACTCCATACAATAAACACAAAGGGCGCCGTAGGCGCCCTTTGTGTTTATTAGTGTTTACTCTACTATTCCAAATCTATCAGAATAATGTCATAGACTACCGTCTACAGTCTAATAACTACACACTACCCTATGATATACTTTCTGTATCATGTTTAATATCTGGCCATATTTATTACGACTAGCTGTTGCGCTCTACTTCATTTACCCTCACGCACAAGCACTCACCGCTGGAGTGAAAAAGGCAAAGATGGCCCTCTTTGAATGCATCAACCAGTCTATTCAAATATCTGAGAGTATTACGTTTACCCTATGGCATTCTTTCTTTATTGCTCTTGGTCTCCTTATTCTCGTGTGGCCTCGCCCAATACTCCCTCTTATCATTGTACTTCTTATTCTTTCATCAGAACTCTACATTAACTTCTCAATGCATAGCTACACAAGTTCTAACATGCTACTCTTTGTCCTTATTCTTGTCACCCTTGCACTGATTATATTTAACTCACGACCACAATTTAGGTAACAGCGATTAGCTGTTAGCCTTTAGCTCTTAGCTATGCGAGATTACAAAAAACTAGAAGTTTGGAATATGGCATACAAACTTGGAATTTTAATTTATTCTGTTACAAAAACATTTCCCAGAGATGAAATATATGGACTTACTTCACAGATGAGACGTGCTAGTTTATCTATCCCCCTAAACATCGCCGAGGGTTCTAGAAAATCAACAGACAAGGATTTTAGATCTTTTCTACACATCGCCTATGGATCATGTGCAGAACTCGAAGTTCAAGTTATGTATGCCAAAGACTTTAATTATATTTCCACAGAAGTAGCGGATTCTTTGCTTGAATCCACTACTCAAATTTCCAGAATGCTTAACGCCTTTATAAAAACATTATCATGATATCTGAATTTCAAAAGCCAAAAGCTAACAGCCAAAAGCTAACAGCCAACATAGAAACCATTGCGCGCATCTCTCCCGATCATCTAGCAGGTCTTACTCGATTACATATTCACACAATCGAGGATTTACTTCGTCATTACCCTACTCGCTACGCGGATATGGAAGGTATAAGTGGTGCAGCAAGCTTGGTGAAAGGTCAATCTATTTCACTCTACGGTATCATGGAAAAAGTTTCTGTCAGAAGAAGCTTCAAAGGGCATGTTCCGATGACAGAAGCAAAGGTGGTAGATAACACAGGACATGTCAGATGTATTTGGTTCAACCAAGCGTACATTGGTAAGATGTATCCAGATGGCACGAAGGTGAGAGTATCAGGCATTGTACAAGAGGATAAAAAAGGAGTATTCCTCTCTAACCCACAGATTGAAAAAGTTTCGGTTATTCCTGAATCAGAAGAAAGTCTCTTTGCTACTTCTACTGATATATCTTTACTTACTCCAATTTATCCTGAAACAAAAGGTGTTTCGTCACTCTATCTCTATACACTGCTTAAAAAAGTATCGGCATCTGGTGCTCTAAAAGATGTAGCAGATACGATACCTGAAGCAGTATTAAAGAAACTCCACCTGCCATCACTTCGAGAAGCGTTTTTGTATATTCATTTTCCGAAGAAAAAAGATCTTACAGTTGCTGCACGTAAACGATTTGCGTTTGAAGAAATTTTCCACATGCAAGTGAAGCAATACAGAGAAAAAGTAGAGGCAAAGCATTCTCTTGCCTACCCTATTTCTATTGATGAAAAAAATATTAAAAAATTTATTAGTTCTTTTTCTTTCACCCCGACTGATGCACAATCTTCTGCAATTACATCCATACTAGAAGATATTAAACGTAACGACCCGATGGGAAGATTACTTGAAGGTGATGTAGGAAGTGGGAAGACATTTGTTGCAGCAACGATAGCATACGCAGTACTAACAAACAGAGCAACCGAAAACGGACAACGACTTCAAGTTGCTTACATGGCCCCTACCGAAATTCTTGCCAAACAACATTTCGAAAGTTTCATAGAATACTTCAAAGGTACTGGCGTTGAGATTGGATTACTCACTGGTAGTGGCTGTAAAAAATACCCAAGTAAATCTACAGATGAACCGACAGATATCTCACGCACACAGCTGCTCAAATGGCTTTTTGAAGGTCGTGTATCTATTGTTATCGGTACACATGCCCTCATTCAAAAGACTGTACAGTTCGCCAATCTTGCACTCATTATTATTGATGAACAACATCGCTTCGGAGTCAAACAGCGTAAAGCACTTGCATCTAAGAAAGGTGAAGTCCGAAAAGAACTTCCTCACCTCCTTTCGATGACTGCCACCCCTATCCCACGAACCCTTGCTCTTACTATGTTTGGGGATCTTGATCTTACGGTTATAGATACGCTTCCAAAAAACAGAAAGAAAATAATTACTGAGATTATTAAAAGTAGTAAGCGAGTAGAAATGTACGAGCATGTACGCAAAGAACTACAAGCAGGACGTCAGGTCTACGTTATTTGTCCACGTATTGATGAGCAAGATGAAGAAGAAAAACAAATACGGTTATTAAAAAGTGTTAACGAGGAAGCGAAGCGCTTGGCGGAAGTTATTTTCCCAGAATTTATTGTTGATATTTTACACAGCAAAATGAAGAAAGAAGATAAAGAGGAAGTGATGGAAGATTTCTTGAATAAAAAATCAGATATCCTTGTGGCAACATCAGTTGTAGAAGTTGGAGTGAATGTTCCAAATGCTACTGTGATTATTATCGAACATGCGGACAGATTCGGTCTTGCACAACTCCACCAGCTACGTGGTCGTGTTGGTCGAGCAGAACATCAATCGTACTGCTATCTTTTTACTGAAAGTACTGGTGAGACTACATTTACACGTCTGAAGGCCCTTGTGACGGCAAAAAATGGCTTTGAACTTGCAGAACAAGATATGCTTACTCGTGGTATTGGAGCCCTTCTAGATGGTAAGCAGTGGGGCATTAGCGATCTTGCAATGGAGGCCATCAAGAATCCAAAGCTTGTAGAAATTGCACGCGAAGAAGCTCGAAGTTTGGTGGATATTGATCCAACACTTACAAACCACCAAGAACTTCTCCATGTTATTACTGAGCGTGAAAAGGTTCATATGGAATAGTTTAGGACAGATTATAGAATATAGAGGTTAGAACATAGAAATTCAATACTAAAAATACGTTGGCAAATATTTATCTATATTCTAATGTCTATATTCTTTCTCAAGTAGAATAATTCTTTATTTTTTGGTATAGTTGATTCACAAAAAGCATCCATAGCTCAGTTGGTAGAGCCGTTGTCTTATACACAACTGGTCCCTGGTTCGAGTCCAGGTGGATGCACATTACATATAAAAACTACGCAAACGCTTCCTGTACTTGTTTTAAGTACGCTAGAGTTAAATAATGTAAATTAATATCCTCATATAACACAGTGCAGGTCCCTTGGCCAAACTGACCTTTATAAGTTATTTTTTCTAGAGTGCTAATTTTTATGTGTGGTTTTCTAAATTGTTTTTTTGGAATTGAAAGTTCATCACTCTAAAATGTTACCTGTTATGGTAAATTGTTTTATATTTAAAATAGCATAAGTCTATAAACAAAGTGCACAGCCTATCTTTACAAGCTTTTTTAAAGGAGTACCATTAATAAAGGTAGCGCAGGAAGCAGACAGCGACTACACACCATTTTCAACCACAATATACTAGGAGAAGAACCATGACGGACACGGCACAAGGATACCCGGGGGAACTACCACAACAAAGGAGAAGTAACTGGCAAACAGGAACACCAGAAGGCCCTGTAGGACCTCATTGCCCTGTTCATGCATCACCTTACCGTAGTCCTGTTGAAGATCTCTACGATGAGCCAGGCGGTCAACTTTCTGATCGCGTTCACAATTTCTCAACACGCAGGGTCTGCACTAAATAAGACGCACAGGTCAATCAATACAGTTGGGATGAACTAATTCATCGACAAGGTCGCAACGGAGTTGCGACCTTATTTATTTCTCAAGTCTAAAAAGTTGTACACAGATTTATCTTTACTCTCTATACGTAAGGAGTACCATTTATAATGGTAGTCATCTCATAATCAACGTAAGGAGACATATCATGTGCTTCTGCGAAGTTGGAGATTTTCAATGTCGAAGCAAAATTAACTATCACACATGCCCATCCATCAAAGCGAAAATTTTCGTCTGTAATGGGCAAAAACAAACTGAGGCAAACACATCAATCGTAGTACTCAAAATTACGCAAGCCATAGCCGAGGACCGGCGAGGGTTATTTTCATCCCACGTTGCTCAAGCACGTGAAGCAAACTCGTCTGATGATGATTGGAATGATTTTCACCCAGACTAAAGAAAAGCGACATTGTAAATGTCGCTTTTTTCTTTCTTTTTATTTTCTTATATTCAACTACACAACCGTTTCAATTTTTCTCTTCGGCTTGATACCGTGCAATGTGAGAAGCTTATCGAACTCATCTCTTTCAATATTTTCTACACGCATAAGCTCTTCTGCTATAGCATTAAGTACATGTCGTTTCTCCGTAATAATCACTTTAGCTCTCTCCCATGCATTGTCCATAATGTTTTTTATTTCATTATCAATTTTTTCACCATATACTTCGCTGTACTCCTTTCCGTACATTCCCTTAGTTGCGTTTGCTTCTGGGATAAAGGCAACAGGGCCAAGTGCACTCATGCCATACCGTGTCACCATGTGGCGTGCCATATTAGTTGCAACCTCAAGGTCATTAGACGGGCCCGTTGTAATATCCCCAAACACTTCTTTTTCAGCAACATACCCACCTAGTGACATCGCAATATCATCTAGGAATGTCGCACGGCTCATGAGACGTCGTTCATCAAGCGGAAGCTTAAGGGTGTACCCTCCAGCATTCCCACGTGCAATGATAGATATCTTGTGCACTGGGTCAGCATCAGGTAAAACTGAAGCAACGAGCGCATGACCTGCTTCATGGTATGCAGTAATTTTTTTCTCATCGAGTGTTAGCACGTGACTCTTCCTCTCTGGACCAAGCATTACCTTTTCAATTGAACGAATGAGGTCATACTGCGCAACAGTCTTTCTCTCCTCACGAGCCGCGAGAATAGCTCCTTCATTCATAAGTGAATATAAATCAGCGCCAGAGAATCCAGGAGTTCTTTCAGCAATCACTCGAAGATTAATATCTTCAGCAAGTGGTTTTAATTTTACGTGAACTGAAAGAATCGCTTCACGATCCGCTCTATCAGGAAGCTCAAGTGTGACACGTCTGTCGAAACGTCCTGGTCGAAGAAGTGCTTTATCGAGCACATCTGGTCGGTTGGTTGCGGCCATAACAATTAAGTTCATAGTAGGCTCGAATCCATCCATCTCTACCAGTATTTGATTAAGTGTCTGCTCACGACCTTCACCTTGTCCACCAATTGAAGCAGAACGAGTTCGTCCAACTGCATCTATCTCATCAATAAAAATAATTGCAGGGGCTGCCTTTTTGGCCATATCGAATAAATCTCGCACACGCGACGCTCCCACTCCAACGAACATTTCCTCAAATTCACTTCCTGATAAGTGGAAGAATGGCACACCTGCTTCTCCTGCTACAGCACGAGCAAGCATTGTCTTCCCTGTTCCTGGTGCACCCATGAGAAGTACCCCTTTTGGAATCTGCGCTCCGATATCAATAAACTTTTTTGGCGCACGAAGAAATTCTACGATTTCTAATAATTCTTCTTTTGCTTCTTTTGCTCCAGCAACATCTTTAAAGAGAATTTTTTCTTTTGTATCATCTGGATAAATAACTTTTGCTCGTGATTGTCCAAAAGAAAGAGCTTGAACATTCGCCCCTTTTATTCCGCGTGCCAACCACCAAATCATAAAACCTAAGAAAAGAATTGGGAGAATAATTGGAATAAGTGACGCCCAGAATGAAAACCCTCTATCATTTGAAATAGTAACAGTAGTTGTCGCAAGTGTACTTGTACTCACACCATATGCTGCAAGTGTTGAGAACACTGACGCCCCCTCTTCTTTTTTACTCATAACTTTTGTGCCATCTGCTTTTTCACCAGTGAGAGAGCTACCTTCTACGGTAATCATTTTTATTTCACGAGCGTTAACAAATTGTGCGAACTGAGAGAGCGGGATAGTTGGAGTTTCTTTCTTCTCAGTGAGAAGTGAGTATGCCCATGTTATGGACATGAAAATAAGTACTGCACCAATGAGTTGCTGTGAAAAACTCACAGGCTTAACAGGAGCACTTTGATTTGCTTTGTCTTGCTTTGGGGTATCTTTTGATTTTGTTGCTAAATTAGGGAATTTCATCTTTTTCATCATGCCATTCTACCACATTACAAGACCTGGTCACGAACCGTACAAATAAAGTAACTTAGCACAAATATGGTAAAATCAACCAATGCGATTAGCTGAAAATAAAAAACTTCACCTCACCTATGTGACAAATGATACCTATGATGCAGGTATGGAGCTTTTTGGTTTTGAGGTAAAAGCAATTCGTAACAAACAAGTTTCACTTGATGGGGCAAAAGTAATTGTTCGAGGAGGAGAAGCGTTTCTCGTTGGTGTATATATCGCCCCATATCAAGCTGCAAATACTCCAAAAGACTATGACCCCTACCGTACTCGACGACTTCTTTTTAGAAAAAAAGAACTAGAAGAGCTGTATGCACTTGAACAAACAAAAGTATTGACACTACACCCAAATGCGTTGTATAGTAAAAATAACCTCATTAAGTGTGAGGTTGCTGTTTGTAAGAAAAAAGATGCTCGCGACAAGCGAGAGGATATTAAGAAAGATATCGTGCTTCGCGAATTACGCGACAATCAATAGACAACAGACTGTCAGACTGCTTCGCTGTCAGACATCAGACTAAATAAATACATTTGAGTCCATCTGATAGTCGCATCGTCTGAATGTCTGGTGTCGCATTTAAATTGGGGGTGACACTTGGATTCGATATTAAGAATATGTTGTATGTGCTGTACC
>CAYXKW010000004.1:0-52885 GCA_964464695.1 uncultured Candidatus Saccharibacteria bacterium | reverse complement strand
AAATTGGGGGTGACACTTGGATTCGATATTAAGAATATGTTGTATGTGCTGTACCGAGAATTCTCTGCGACTCGTAAACCACTGGAGAAACCATGTTGCAAACTCAACTGGTAAGGCTGTCCGTTCACCATATATGGCACACGGATTCGCTCCAGCATTCGCCTAAATTTAGGCCGATCTGGTGTTCCTCTCTTTCGTATCTACGGAAAGACTGTGGGCAATATAACAGCAGATGTAGGTAAAAGTGTTGCATAGCACTTCTACTGAAACAAACATGCTATACATTCATTGCTTTTGTTTACTTTTGATAATGAATGCGAAACATACTAAGTAAACTACGTACAGTAGATCCGTGCCACATACCTTAGTAGACGGCGGTTCGATTCCGCCCACCTCCACAAATGACAATTCAAAAACCGCCATTAGGCGGTTTTGTCATTTGTGGAGGTGGAGAACATGACCTGCGTCATGTTCGTGCGGAATCGAAGGCCACAGCGTTATGAGGCTAGCAAGCCGAATCGCGAGGGGCGGGCTGCGAGTTCATCGAGTGGCGACGAGATGAAACTTGTAGCCGAAAGCGTATTCGCGTTTCCGCCCACCTCCTCTCGGTACGATTTACTAATCGTCAACCAAAATAAGAAAAACCAGACTATAGTCTGGTTTTTCTATATTTTGGTAGGACCCTATGTCACCACCATCGAAGATGGTAGTGACGTAGGGTAAGGAATATTATCTAAAAATAATATCAAATACTTCACCCCCCATCCCCCAACAATCAAAAACTCTCCTGCTATACTTCCCTCATGGAATCAATCGCTCTCTACATCACTTCTCTCATTATTATTTTAGGTATCACCACTACTCTCTTTTTTATCGCACAATTCAAAAAAGATAACAGCATCATAGATATTGCGTATGGTCTCACCTTTATTGTTGCAGCTTATATGCTTGCATCAAAAAAATTAGAGCTTAATACCCTAGCTCCTGCCAGCATGCTTATTCTTTTACTTATTACTATTTGGGGCATTCGCCTCGCATATCGTATATATTTAAAAAATAAAGGTAAACCTGAGGACCTTAGATATCAATCATGGAGAACTACGTGGATGAAAAAAGGTTTGAAGTATTACTACGCTCGTGCCTACCTACAAATATTTATTCTTCAAGGGGTAATCATAAGTATTGTACTCTTACCTCTAACTATTAGCCTTACTAGCTCAACAGTTTCTAATTCTTTTCTTCTTCTTGGTCTTGTTATATGGGTTGTTGGTTTTTTGTTTGAGATGATTGGAGACAAGCAACTTGATACGTTTATACAAAATAAAAATAAAGTTGGAACGATTATGAAAACAGGGTTATGGAAATACACTCGTCACCCAAATTATTTTGGAGAATCAACAATGTGGTTCGGCCTTGCATTCATTTCTTACTCGTCCGGTGTCTCTCTGTTTGTCTTCCTTTCCCCTTTCCTTATCACCTATCTCCTTCTTTTTGTGTCTGGTATTCCCATGCTTGAAAAAAGATGGAGCGGCATCCCTGAATGGGAAGCCTACAAGGAAAAAACGAGTGCATTTATTCCTTTGCCGACAAAAGGAAATTAAGAATAATATCTTGCTTTGCACTCTATAAAATGGTACTGTATACCTACTTAAACGACTTTGGCAGAAAAAATTAACATCAACAACAATATCCGTGCACTCAAACTTCGCGTCATAGGACACCAAGGAGAGAACTTAGGCGTGCTTACAAAAGATGAGGCACAAGCACGTGCAAAAGCACTTAACTTGGATTTAATTGAAGTATCTCCACAAGCCGACCCTCCTGTTGCCCGTATTGCAGATTACGGAAAGTATACGTACGAAACGTCCAAGAAATTAAAAGAAGTGAAGGCTAAATCTCACTCTACGGAGACAAAAACAATACAAATCAGTGTTTCTATTAGTGAAAATGACATTATGATCAAAGCTAAAAAAGCTGCAGAATGGATCAATGAAGGCCATCGTGTGAAGATAGATCTTCAGCTTAAGGGGCGTACAAAGTACATGGAAGAAAAATTCCTCCGTGAACGTATGGACAGAATCCTCGCTGTTATCCCTGCAGACTACAAAATTGCTGAACCACTCAAGAAAATCCCTAAAAGTATGATGGTGGTGATTGAGAAAGCAAAATAAATAACAGCTTTTAGCCGTTAGCATTTAGCTCTTAGTTAGATATAAAAGTGCGACCTTCGGTCGCACTTTTATATCTTTTAGGATCGTCTTAGCCAAAAGCTAATAGCTAAAAGCCAATAGCTCATTAAGTCTTGTATTTTCAATAAAAAGATGGTATAATACCCCAACTATCGAAAAAGACGGTAAAAAATAACTGGAAACCATTATGAAGACAAACAAATCATTTCTCAAGAGACTCAAAGTCACAAAAAATGGCAAGATAATTGGCCGAAAGCCAGGTCTTAACCATTTCAACGCAAAGACATCTCGCCGAAAGCAACTTGCTGGAAAGCGTGGAGCACCATTTGCTATGACAGGAAAGGAGAAATCTCGTTTCCTTCCAGGACTCCTCTAGTTATCAATACTCGTCTTACTTAATATTTAATTAACCACCATGTCACGCGTAAAAAGAAGCAAAATTGCGATGAAGCATCGCCGAAACGTTCTCAAGGCAGCCAAAGGCTACCGTTTTGGACGAAGTAAAAAGGAAGTAGAAGCAAAGGTTGCGCTACGTCATGCTGGAGCTCACGCTTTTGCTCACCGAAAGGACAAGAAGACTGATATGCGTCGTCTTTGGACAGCACGTTTAAATGCTGGACTTCGCGCTCTTGATATCACCTACTCAGTATTTATCGATAAGCTTACAAAGAAAGGAATGGTACTCAACCGTAAAATGCTTTCAGAACTTGCACAAGACAATCCTGAAACATTCGAAAGAGTTGTCACACAAGTTAAGGGGTAACACGGCAACAGACCGCTTCGCTAACAGACATCAGACGATTCGACTAATACAGAAATTCAAAGCGCGACCTATGGTCGCGCTTTGAATTTCTCTGTTGTCTGTCAGTCTGTTAGCGAAGCGGTCTGTTGTCTGTATTTTATTTTTCCCCTTCAATAATACTAAGCACATCCTTTGCGCTATGCTCTCCTATCGTTCCTTCGAACAAGGTTAAATCATCGAATTTTTTAAGAAGGATTACCACAATCACAACTGTCATCATATACACACTTTTTAGAAGTGAAGCTAGAACTAGATCTTTTGACGGAAGTGTGAGAATTGCTAAAAATAAAATAACTGCGAGAACATAAATAAATACTTGCTGAAGACGAGGAATTGTTTCTTCTTTAAGTGACACAAGTACCTTTCGTATTATTTGAACATCATCAAGTGTTCCCATCATCTTTCGCATTGATTCCCCTCTGACTTTATCCATGTTCACATCCCCACACACCTGAATGTATGCATGTAAGCTAGAAATCAAGTCTGACTTATGTGTAAAGTAATACGTCCAATCTTTTTTCTTAAGCAATGTTTGATAATACTCTTTAATTATATTCCCAACGTGCTCATGTTCATGCCTATCAAGATGAGAACTCTCACGATAAATAATAGTCATATCCGCATCGAACCTACTTAAATTATTACGGATGTCGCTGTACCTACTTGATTGACGAGAAATAAAAAATCCGTTAAACACAGAAAACAAAAACGTACTCACCGTAAGATAAATTCCTCCTAGTTGAGCATTCGACAAATCGAAAAATCCATTGATAAAGAAAAATACTATGAAAAGTAACGAGAGCACTACTGTGAGCTTTTTTGTCATATAAATAGTATATCAAGAGAGATGAGTATGCCATGGGGACTATCAGGCTATCAGAAGAAATTATAAATTAATTATGGAAATAAAAGAGTGAAGCCTTCGGCTTCACTCTTTTATATTCAATCTATTGTCTGATGTCAGTAATTATAGCCTCATCTCCCTCTCACCATTACCTTCTGCCTTTTGAACCATTGCAATCAACTTTTCAATCATGGTCTTTGGGTCTTTTTCAAAGATAACGTTAGGGTTAGTTCGGTTACTGTTATCTATAATATTCTTAATAACCTCGTCTGTTGCCCAGTCCCCTATAAGCACCCCTAAGGGCATATTTGCCTCCCAGGCGACGGTAAACTCGTGAATTGTACCTATGCGCCCACATCCAATAACAACGGCATCAGAGGACCGAATTAACATCAAATCTCTTCCTGGGAAACCAAAACCTGTATAGATAATAGCATCCATCGCCTTCGTTGGGAGCCTATACACTTCTACGTGCTCTTTTTTACTCGCAGCTGGCGAAAGCCCGAAAGAAAAACCTCCGACTTCTTTTGCCCCTTCGGCTGCATAAAGCGGAAATCCGCTCGTTGCCCCTGTTACAATCTGTGCACCTTGTCGGGCTATTTCACGACCTAACTCTTTTGCGATTGGTATAACTGACGGACCACAGTGAGCAATCTCTGCTGCACCAGAAACACTGATAGTAATTCGTTGGGATTTCATATTCTGTTAAGTATAACAGAAGGAAAGTGGAAGATAGAGAGTAGAGAGTGGATATAGGGAAAGATAGAAGACAAACAGACCACTTCGCTAACAGACCATCAAACTAACAGAAAGAAAAAACAATACTCCACATCAAAATCTGTAGAGTGTTCTTATTTCGTATTATCTAATAGCAAAGCAGTCTGTTTGTCTGACGTCTGTCAGTCTAGTTCAATCACATCCCCTTTCTCTGGCACTACTACTGGCACATCGTATGTCTCTCTGATTCTTTGTCCGAGGAAATACGTACTTTTTGGCTCACCGAGAACAACGATTACTTTCTTAAGTGTTGGCGCAGTGGACGCCACGAATTCTACGAGATGCTCAGAATCTTTGTGCGCAGAAAATCCATGAATGTTCACCACTCGCGCACGAAGTGGCACTGCATTCCCGTGAATATACACTTCTTTTTCTTCATCGACAATTCTTCGGCCAATTGTATTCACGGCCTGATAGCCAACAATAATAATTGTACTGTTTGGGTCCGGAAGATACTTAGCTTCATGGTGTAAGATTCTTCCACCATTACTCATACCACTGCCTGCAATAATTACTTTTGGTCTATTGTCTCCATTGATTGCCTTACTCTCTTCAGGGGTTGGTGTTTGGATGAGTCCTTTAAAATTGAAAATATCGTCTCCACTTTTTATAATAGCTTCCGTGTTTTCATTAAACCAAGTTTCATATTTTTTATATACCTTTGTAATATTAATTCCAAGTGGTGAGTTAAGATACACAGGAATTTCAGGAATCTGATGTGTTTCAACTAACTCATTAAATGCGAGCAACATTTCTTGAGTACGTTCAATTGAAAACGCAGGAATGAGTACCGTTCCTCCTTTTATGATTGTTGAGGTGACCGCTTCCTTGAAGATCTCAATTCTCTTATCTTTGTCTTTGTGATTTCTGTCACCATACACACTTTCTATCACAAGATAATCTATATCCTTAAGTTCTGTTGTGTCTCGCATAAGTGGAGAAGGTGTATTACCAAGGTCTCCGGTGAAAGCCAATTTCTTTCCTTTATAGGCAATCTCTACAATCGCACTTCCTAAAATATGCCCAGCATCATGCAGAGTAATCGTAGCATCACCATCATCAGTCTTCATTGTATATGATTGCTCATACGGAAGAGTTGTGTTCCATAAGTGCATACTCTCAAAAACATCTTTCTCTTCATATAGAGGCTGAAGTCCTGTAAGCGCTGCTTCCTTGCCAAGAATGCCAAGTGAATCGAGCATGATAAGTTCTCCCATTTCTCGGGTTGGGTCAGTACTAATTATTGTCCCCCTAAAACCCGCACGGACTAACTGTGGAATGCGTCCCACATGGTCGAGGTGAGCATGAGTAATAAATAATGCATCAACAGATGTTGGATCATAACTAAATGGTTCACTGTTAACTGGTACCGAATATTTTTCACCCTGCACAAGACCGCAGTCAATGAGAATTTTCTTCCCTCCAAATGCAACTAAAAAGTTAGAACCTGTTGGCATCTGTGCTCCACCTGCAAATGTAATAGTAAATGTAGACATATGAAATAATTAGTTATCCTTGAGAAGGAAGTACGCGACAGTAGCCCCGACCGCGCCATTAATAATATCTGAAAGCGTATCTGACCATCCGTTCCATGGTGTGTTATGTGCTAAATCCTTAACATATTCATATGACTCCCATCCGATAGCTATACAAAAATAAAAAGAAATTACCACCATAAAACAAGTTTTCTTTTTCTTGTATGCAAGTACTGCTAGTGCAAATGAAGCTACTCCAAATCCGCCAACAACATGCATCGGAATGTCCAGCCATGGTAATTCATAATATAGATTCGAAGGGTCAAATATAAATACAGAAAGACAAAGAAGGACAATAAGAAATAAAACAGAACTAATGATATGTTTCATGAGAATAGTATACCAGAAATCAGACGCCAGATATCAGACTAATAGACGAAAGACAATTAAACAGAATAAGAAAATCCCCGCTAGCGTACTGCGATTTCAAAAGATTGATTACAATCTAAGAAATCGGGAGCCTTGCGGGGATTTTCTTAAAAGGTGCCTAGGACATCTTCCTGATGTTTAAAGTCAGGTGGGTAGGAAACGAATAAGACCACGGTCTAGTTCTGCAATCTCCATAACCCGAAAGATGATTATCCAGAAAAATACCTAAGCACCTATAAATTATTATAGACTTCTACAGGAAAATGTAAAGTAAGGAAAATTAATAAAAACTAATTCGTAGAATTTGTTTCTTCATGCACGAGTGAGAAGCGATTATTTAATGATAGGCCAAGGCAGAAAATACAATAAGGATTTAGGCAAATTATCTATGTCGAAACTAGCAAGTTTCGACATTTTTCTGCGTCGAGCAGAAAAAGAAAAAACCCGATGGCACCCATCAGGTTTTTTCTATAGTGGAGGTACTTACGATATCCGAACGTGATGTAGGAGATGAGAGAGACATGCGTCACGAACGACTATGCATCGTCTGACTTCCTATACCGCTTCGAAGGAACGATCGAATCATCAAAAGCACCTATGGTTATTATAGTCATCTCATGATTCTGTCGCAAGTTTTGTAAAGGCACATTTTAGTGGACACTGTGGATAACAAAAAAAGACTTATGCTACATGACAACAAAAGTCTTTTTCTTTACAGAATTCAAATTTCCTATTCTAATATTCCATCGAGATTCACATCATAAAGCATTGCTTCAGATACAAGACGATAACTCATGATTTCTTCCTTAGTAAACCAGAGGTCTACTTCCCGCTGGTATGCCCCTTCTCCATCTGCTGGATCTGTGCAATGGATAAGATTCCTCATTCCACGACTTCCATCAACATCACAGATGTAATAGGTATCAAGCGCGTAATCACCTCGAATAGTTCCAGAGTCTGCAGTGGCAGGTTCTGTTCCACCAACGAGACGCTTCACGACGGCTTGTGCTTGATTACCTTCTATCACAAGTGAGACGACTGGACCTGCACACATGTAGTGCACCATTGCTCGAATAATGTCTTTTCCATACTCAATTGGCTCCTTATCAATTATCATGCCTAACTCTTTTTTATTAGCAACAATATTTGTTCCTTTTTTTATGTACCATGCATCATCTTTGTTGTAATGCTCCCAAAGTGTCTTCTCGTCAACCATGTGCATTTTCATACCAACAATTTTAAGTCCAATACGCTCTAAACGCTTAACTATTTCCCCTACTAAACCACGCTGGATTGCATCAGGTTTTAGAATAATAAACGTACGCTCTTTCTTTGGGTGTGGCATCTGTGTTGACATGATTTTAAAATGATTATTGATAATTAATACTCTACTGTAATATATTTCATACTATCAAAAAAGTACGAGTTTGCCAAAGGCAAACTCGTACTTTTTTAGTAAGCACAAAACTAGTGTGCAACGTATGGAAGCAATCCCATGAATCGTGAACGCTTAATAGCGTTAGCAAGTGAGCGCTGATTCTTGGCAGTGAGACCAGTCTTACGACGGTTAAGAATACGTGCATGTGGGTTCAAAAACTTAACGAGGATTTCTGTATCCTTGTAGTCAATGTACTTGATATTGTTCTGGTTGAAGTGATCTTGTTTTTTCATATCTTTAGGTTATAGGTTGTTAGTAATTGGTTATAATTTTAAACGGACGATAGCGCTGTAGGTGTAAGGCAGATAAAAATTTTTTGACCAAAATGTACAAGTAGTACATTGCGGAAGAAAAATTTTTGTCTAACGAAGCAGATGCAGTGCTAGCGGCTGTTTAAAAAGGGATATCGTCGAGGTTGACGTTAGCATCTCCATAATCAATCGTATCGAGATCTGGAACATTTGCAGTCTTTGGAGTTACTGGATTTGGATTACCAGTGAACCCTTCTCCTTGAGGAGTAGCGCCACCACTCTTAGGCCCAAACTGTACGGCGTCAGCGATGATTTCTGTTCGATACTTTTTCTCACCGGACGTTTTATCATCCCATGAACGAGTGGTGATACGTCCTTCAATCATTACGCCTTGGCCTTTTTTAAGGTACTGAGCACTTGTTTCTGCTTGTCGTCCGAAGACTACAATATTATGAAACTCAACTTGTTCTTGCTTAGCTCCTGCTGCATCTTTGTAGACACGGTTGGTTGCTAAAGAAAAGTTAGTAACTGCAGTTCCGTTTGGAAGTGATTTCTGTTCCGGGTCACGAGTTAAGTTACCGAATAAAAATACTTTGTTTAAATACATATTGAAGATTTGTTAAGAATTAATTGTTGGTAAATGAGTATTACTACTGTACTACACCAAGTGTAATCCTTATTTTACTTCTTCGCTAGTAGCCACTTCTGGAAGAATTTCCGCAAGTACCTCTGGGGCAATTTCCCCTTCTACATCAGCATCTTTTGTTGTATCAATGTTAACTGAGTCATCAGTTTCATTGTCAGCAAGTGATTCCAACTTAACAGTAGGTACACGCTTTGTGAATACAGTGTTTTCTGCAACTGTCGTTACCACGAGGTAACGAACGAGTTCTTCGTCAATCTTAAGAGCTTTTTCAAAATCCTTAACTTTTGCTGGTTCCATTGAAAACTTGATCCATCCAAAGTATCCTTCATTAAAACGGACGTTCACATTATTAACAACGCGAATCATTTCATAAGCGAGCTCACGCATATACGGAGCTTCTTCTGAAATGAAGCTACCACCTAAGGTAGCAATAGATTGCTTGATTGCGTTACTTTTCTCAAGCGCCGTTCCTTCATCTAGTTTGTTATCAAAGATGAAAGAAATTTCATACACACGGCTATCTACTGTGGTTTCATTTTCATTAGTCATAGGAGCGCATTATACCACGTTTTTAGGTAAAAGAAAAGACCCCTTTTGAGGGTCTTTGTAGCTAGGTCGCTGACATCCACTAGTCAGGGACTCTAGTAAACTATTGATGATCATCACCCACTTTCCAAGTTGGATAGTAGTACCGAACCTCATTCGATAAACCAACTTTTGCAAGGATGTGTGACTGTAAAAAACGGACGTATCTCTCGTCGGGATTATTCCAACCAGCAAGCACTTCGTGGGTTCCGTTGGCTTGATTCGCCTGGTAGATTAAAAAAATCCGTTTGTTTCGTTTTGTGAGACGCAACAACCCCATAATGTCCATTCCATCACCTTGGCTTCGTTGCAAGAGTAGCTCCTGCCCACAAATAGTGACTCGAATGAGCCCCGGTACCTTGGAATCTTTTTGCACATGTGACACTTTTCCAAATACGGAGGAAAAAGGTACAGAATCTTCCATTTTGCCCTCCTTTCAAGAGGTTGTTGATAAATTCTACTTATCACATCCTGCGCTTTTTCAATACAATTGTCAATCGTATAGACTTAGGTTGCCAGCCTCCGAAAGACAGCATTAAACCTCCGAGCAAGGTGCACAAGTATGGTAATTACCCCCACATTTACAGCAATTGGCCCAAACAACAGATACGACCAATGATTTGCAAGAAAGTACGGCATTGCTAAGAAAGTGACCAAATTTGCAAAACGATTAATTCTCTTGAAAAGTTTTGTATACACAATATTTCTCTCTATCGAGTAACTATCGTTTGGATCAATCACTATCGTACCTCTGGCTTTTATAGGAAGACCTAACTGATGCCGTATGACTATATTGGTAACGAAAGACCCAATAACCAAACTATTAAAAAAAATAAATAATGGAATGAGTATTCCTTCAATGAAAAGTTTCATGGAACCTCCTAAAAAATGAACTAAAATCAATCTACCTTATCTTATGATACTTCGCAAGTTATATTCCAAAGATTCGTTTTGTGTTCTCGAGTAACTGCACCCTGACTTCTTCAAATGGCTCATTACGTAGTACTGCAATGCGCGCCATCACTTCTTGTACATACATTGGACTATTTCGCTTTCCACGAAATGGTGTTGGTGTTGCGTACGGACTATCCGTCTCCGCTAAAATCATCGTGATCGGAAGATATCTCACCACATCATCATAATCTTTTGTAAAAGTAATCACACCAGAGAAGCTCATCGTAAAACCGAGCTGTACAAATCGCTCTGCAATATCAATAGTCCCTACAAAAAAATGAGCGTTACCTCGTACATGTGTCCCATGTTTTTTCTTTGCTTCTTCTAAAATCGTAAGCATGTCTTCGTACGCATCCATACCACCTTTAGTTGGTCTACCGTGAAGCATGAGCGGCTTGTTAACTTCAACAGCAAACTCGACTTGTTCTTTGAATACATTTTTCTGTCTCTCTTTTTCCTCATCTTTGCCCCATGTTACTTTTCCTGATTTTGTGTCCCTGTCAAAAAAAGTACCTATGTAGTGATAGTCAAGTCCACATTCCCCTATCGCTATTACTTTTTCGTCATGTGCGAGATTTGTATAAAACTCTTTATTAAATTTCTCTGTAACATTATCAGCTGGATGAAGCCCGACAGTTGCAAAAATATGTGGATGAGCACGAGCAAGCTCGACTGCTTTCAGGCTTTCTGCTTGGTCTGTTCCTACAGTAATAATACCAAGACCATATTCCTTAGTTTCTTTAATAATAGATTCCCTATCCATATCATACGCCGCATCGTGTAGATGTGCGTGGATATCGAAAAGTGCATAATGCATCATATGTACAGAATAATAGCACACCCACAAATATTTTGAATATCTTAACTATAAGTATATTCTATGAGTAGGTCTAGTTCTTATTGTCTGTAACCAGGAGATTGCATCATGTCAAACAGCAGCAATACACACCGGTCAAGCACCTTCATCTTTCCGATCGCAAACATGAGGAATGTTTTTAGTCCACAGGATGTAGAGAGAAAAATACATATCTTGCAAAGTCACAACTCAGAGCAAACTTCTTTACTTGTAACATATCAAAGAATGCTAGAGAGAGGCCCCAGCAGATTCCAGGTGAAACCCTCAGGTGTTCCAGAAATGGAGAAGTTGTACGGCGAATTACCTAATTTTGTGGAAGTTCTAGATGAAGTGAAGCGTGCTATTGCCCTTTCTCAAGATGTTAATGACGGCCTTGAAATCACCCCTATCCTTTTACTTGGAAAACCAGGTATCGGCAAAACACATTTTGCAAAAAAAATTGCAGACCTCGTCGGAACAGGAATGACACTCGTACCAATGAGTTCCACAACAGCAGGATGGCTACTCTCGGGTGCCTCATCTCAGTGGAAAGGTGCGAAGCCTGGGAAAGTATTCGAGGCACTTGTCGATGGTGAATATGCAAACCCTGTTATTGTCGTGGATGAGATTGACAAAGCAAGTCCTGATGCACAATATGATCCACTTGGAGCCTTGTATAGTTTACTTGAGCATGACAGTGCTTTAAGCTTCACTGATGAGTTTGCCGAGGTCCCTATTGATGCAAGTCAGGTTATCTGGATAGCTACCGCAAATGATGAGAGATCAATTCCAAAACCAATTCTAAACAGAATGAATGTTTTTGAAGTTGAGCCACCATCCTACGAAGCGGCTTTGCAAATTATCAAAAATTTGTACAGAAGTATTTGCGCTGAACATGATTGGGGGAAGCGGTTTGAACCAGAACCAGACAATAGCACTTTGGAACGACTTTCTCGAACAATACCGCGGGAAATGAGACAGGCACTTATGGCTGGATTTGGAAATGCGAGACTTGATAACAGATATTCGGTCAGAGCTGAAGATATCCCGAACCCTGTGCTTAGAAAGAACCCTCTAGGATTCACTTAATACAAGCGCCAACATTGTTGGCGCTTTTTTATTCTATATAGGTCTTTTTTCGTACTTCTTCCATAAGCTCTTCCATAATTGAGATTATCTCAGGAAATTCTGCACCATATTTATTTTCAGCAGTACGAACTACTGTTGTATAGTCCCTCCACATCTCACTCTCACTTAACTTTCTATTTTTAAAATACTGCCCTCCATTTAAAATATGCGTCAACTTTGGCATAATCTTATCAATAGTCTTCACGAATCTTGCCTCAATTGTATCAAGTGCTTCATATTTTTTTATCATATCTGGGATCCATGGATACGTCCCCTTAAATTCTTCTTGTATCCGAAGGAAAGCTTTATGCTCTCTTTCTTCTTTCGCTTTCCTGTCTAAATCATTTAAACCAAAACTATCTGTATCCATTGCATACACTTCTACCAAATCATGCACTATTGCAAATTGTGCAACCATTCCAATATCTAGACGGTCTTTATAAAGTTGACTTCCAATTGCCAGAGCAGAAACTGAAAGCATTACTGTATGGTCCGTATCAGATTCAAGACGCTTACCATCTTCGTGCAAAGTTGTACGGCTAACCTTTGCAAATTGCAGTGCAAGCTTCCCAATATCAACTAACCCTTGTGCGTGTGGTGTCATACTTTATTTATCGAAATAATCAATACTTTCCAAATATAAGCCTTTTTCAAAACCACCTCGCTTTTCTTTCTTCGAATCACGAATAGCTAGAACCTGTTCTAAAGTACAATTATTATGATGCAACATAGCATCGATCACTTCTATAACATCTGCCAGTTCTTCTTGTAACTTTACTGTATCTTCTATTTCATAACTCTCAAAAACTTCATTCACTTCCTCTTGAAGTTTATCTTTCAACTTTTCTAGCGTTTCTTTTTTGGAAAGGTATTTTACACTGTAACCGCTCGAGGTTATTTTATTCTCAACATCATGTTTGTAGATATCTATCATTTTATCTCGCACAAGTTTGTTATAAATAGTTCTCATACTATGGAAGTCTATTAAAAAGTGGTTTTTCTGGCATCTTGTTTTCACGAATACATTCAAGAATTTTTGCTGATGTTTGCGGCATAAAGAATTGCATTACTAATGCAACATCATATAAAGCACGAAGTAAATATTCCACATGCTTTTTAGCTTCCTCTTCATTTGTTTTTATTAATTTGAACGGCTCATGAATTTGAATATAGTTGTCCATCATTTTTGTTCTCGACATGATATTTCTAAGTGCAAATTGTGTAAGACCTTTGTCCATATCATCCGTAAACCATGCTTGTTCAAGGATTGAAAGATCAATGTCTTCTTTTACTACCCCGTAACTTGTTGCCATTTTCATAATTCGATTCGTAAGATTACCAATTCCATTTGCAAGATGAGCAGAATACGATGCTTTGATTGTCTCCATAGTCATATCTCCATCTTCAAAAGATGGAATTTCATGGAGCAGTACAAACCTTACAGCTTCACCAGCTAGTTCTCCAGCCGACTCTTTGAAAAGCATTAAGATTTCATTTGGATCTATTACATTTCCGAGCGACTTACTCATTTTCTGTCCTCCGCTTGTAATATGTCCGTGTACAAGAATATTTTTTGGAAGTGCAAGCCCTGCAGATAGTAACATTCCAGGCCAAATAGCTGCATGGAACCTAAGGATATCTTTACCGATCACATGAGTTGCATTATTCCACCTTTCACCATCAAATGAATCCGTTCCATACCCAATTGCCGTAATGTAGTTAGAGAGTGCATCACACCACACATACATTACCTGCGTATCATCTCCTGGAACTGGTACCCCCCACGACACTTTGGTTTTTGGTCGTGAGAAAGAAACATCTTCAAGCCCACGTTCGAGTAGTGCTAGAATTTCGTTTTTACGTGTCTCTGGATATATTTTTAATTCGTCATTTTGTATTTTATTTTTAATTTGTTCTGTGTAGTTCGAAAGTTTAAAGAAATAATTTTCTTCTTTTACTTCTTCTGGTTTTTTTAAATGAATTGGACACTCCCCTTGCTCATTTAAGTCCTTTTCAGTTTTAAACTCTTCACACCCAACACAATACAGTGCCGTGTATGTTCTTTTTTCAATATCCCCTTTTGCTGCTAATAGATTCCACAACATTTGTGCACCCTGATAGTGCTTTTCTTTGTCACTTGTGCGCACAAAAAAATCATATGAAATAGCTAATTCTTTATCAAGCTCTAGGAAAGACTGAGCATTTGCTTCCACAAAATCTTGCACTAACATATTTTTTTCTTCTGCTTTTTGTTGTATCTTCTGTCCATGTTCATCCATTCCTGTAATAAAAAATACATCATTGCGTAAACGTCGGTAACGAGCAATAGTATCTGACATAACAAATTCAAACGCGTGCCCAATATGAGGTGCACCATTTGCGTATGCAATTGCTGTTGAAATAAGTTCTTTGTTATTCGACATGTGATTTTCGTTTATCCATATCATTAATAAGTTCCATGGCAATTGCAGCAAGTGGCACAGCAAGAATCATCCCCCAAATTCCTGCAAACTTCGCACCAATAACAAGAGCGATAAGAACAATGATAGAAGGTACTCCAACCATCTTATTCATTACTTTTGGATATAATACGTTCCCTTCTAACTGACTTACTATAAAATAAATAATAGCCACAATTCCAAGTAATGATAATCCACCGTGTGCAAATGCAACCAAAAGTGCTGGAATAGTCGCAATTGTTAATCCAACCATTGGAACAAGTTCACCTAAAAATACCAAAATTGCAAGCAAGGTTGCATACGGCATACCTAGAATGAGCATTGGAATATACACAAGAAGTGCAACTATACATGAAAGTAATAACTGCCCCTGAACCCACTTTCCAATTTTCTTCTGTGAACGATCCCAGAGCCCTGCGATGTACTCCTCTCTATTTTTTGGAACAACAAGTCTAAGAAATTTATGAACACCGTTTTCTTCAAGAGCGAGATAAAAAGCAAGAACAAATGTAAGGAGAAAATTAAAGATACTCCCCACAAGAACTGATGTTGTTGCAAAAAAGCTTCCGGTCCCAATAAATATATTTTTTAGGACAGTAATAATTTGCCCTTGTGATATATCGCCAGAAAGCTTTTGAAGCATAGACGACAAATCCTTAAAACCTAAATCTGTCCCAAAGATTTGAATTGACTGCAACAGAGCTGGAAGTGTTTTTATAAAACGTGCAATGTCTCCTGCGATTGGTGGAATAAAAAGAAGTACGACAGCCGCAACTAAAATAAGTAACGTTAGAAATATACCCGTAACCGCAAGGCTTCTTGGTACACCCCACGCGACAAAAATTCTTACCGGCATTTCAACTGATGATGCCAAAACAACCGCAACTAAAAGCGCTATAACAAATTCGTTAATATAGAGTAAACCTGCAAATACCGTTATCCATCCTAAAACACGAACAATAGTGCCAGAAGATATAGAAATAGTAACATTTTCTTTCATAGTCGTATTCTAACACAAGAAGATAGTCTGTAGCCATTAGTCTTTAGACTGTAGCTTTTAATATTTACATACGAATATTGATGCTTTATACCCACCTTCGTGGGTACAAAGCTACAAGCTACTAATTATCTATCAACCACAACTGAGGGATTTTCTGGCCAAACTTCATCTTTAACAACAGTTGTAAGAGGTGAAAGAGTGCTCTTTAAATGAGCCCTCGAAACAACTTCGTCTGTATTTAAGACAATACCTGAAGTAATCGCTGGAGATAACCCCACATGACTTTGTGAAGGTATGACAGAAAGACCAACATCCGCCATAATAAATTTCCCCTGCTCTAGATTACCAATATTCCATGTTACTGTTCTTGACTTTGAATCATACGTAACATTTGGGCTTGATGTTACATTTCGCCAGGTTACGTATGCAGGGAGAACAAAGGATACTTTTGTATTCCCTATCGCATTTTGTGCTGATACTCGTAAACTAACTGTATACGTTGTCTCTTTATTTGGACGAGGTGGAATTGGCCCGGTATTCACAAATGTTGATGATTTATATTGAGTACTGGCAACAAGCGTTGCGCTCCCTGAGACCGCATATGTTTTCGTAAGTATTGAAACCACGTCGTCTGTTGCTTTAGACGTCCCCACTCCTTGAGTTACTACTTTAAGAGTCGGCGAATTAGTGCCTTTAGCAACTATCGGTATAATAATTTCTAATCTTCCTTGACCATTTGGTGCAAGTACCGCAAGATCAGGAAATGTTGCCTTATTCCAGGTAATTGTTTTAGCAATAGAATTATAATATCCACTTGTTGGATTAATAGTATTGTAGATAGCCGCGTCACCAGAAAGGGTAACTACGACTGAGACATCTTCTAGTGGCTCAGAGCTACTATTTGTATAATTAATGGTAAGTCTCATCCTGTCTCCATATTTAATAGTTTCACCAATATTTGTATCTGAACTTAACGTCATTGCAAGCGTTAGAGGTGAAGACCTTAACACAACATCTGTTGTTTGCGAAGCATACACAATACCAATCTCAGTAGACACATCTCCCTGGGAACCAACTTTTGCCTGTATTGTTCCTGACTCACCTTGTTTTCCATCAAACGAACCAATTACTTTTATGGTTTGAGATTCTCCTTTTGCTAGTTTATCAATTGCCCATGACATACTCTTCGAAATTGATTTAGGAGAAGAGCTGTCTATAGAAAAACTATTCGGAAACTGAAGCATTAACACACTTGCAATAGAAGTTGTAGCGGAATTATTTTTTACCGTAAATGCATACGTTCCATTTTGACCGATGGAAAGTTTATCTGGACCTTCAATACTGACAGAAATAGGTGGGGTACGTAATATCACTTGCGCTACTACATTTTTTGTAAAAATAGCATTTGAGCCGAGTACTTTGTATTCTAACTTTAAAACAAGATCACGTTTTTCTGATTCACTTCCGTACAAAGAAACATTAAAATCCTGCTTCTTTATTTCTCCAGAATTAACCACTCCAAGGTCTCTTTTTTCTTGAACCTTTTCTTGTTCATCTTGAGATCCGTTCCCTTGTTTGTAGAGTAGGGTAACTTTTGTTTCTTGGAGGGCTGCGGTATTTCGATTTCTAATAGTAAATACAAGTGGGGTTAACTCCCCCCCTTCTATATATGGTGTAATTTCTGCCTCCATGTCTATATTGGCAGCCGAAACAACATTCCTTAGTGACATAACTCTCCATGCTGAAAAGCCAAGAGCCAGTAGAAGAATAATCGTTGAAAAAAGTAATAATTTTGCCCCAAAAGAACCGCCACTTTCTTCCTTACCTTTTACAATAAGCGGAGCTTCTTCCCCCCATGAAGCAGGAAGATCGAGGGATCGCTTTGATGTAACATGATGAACCTCCATAGGAAGAACTTTTACTTTTGGATCATAGAGCTGATGTTCAATAGAATCAAGCGCTGCTTGATCGTTATTTTTATCATCATTTAGAGATGGATTCATACCTGTCAGTATAGCAGAATTGAGTGTGGAAAGTGGAAGTAGTGAGTTGGTAAGAATACTAACATGTATTTTATCGCCACTAATTTAACCACACTCTACTCACTAGCTTCCCGTTTCAATATTATAGCTGCATTTCCTTAAGAACTTCTTGCACGTGAATTCTCACTTCTTTTTTTCGTAAAAGAACATGTGTGTACAGATCATCGATACTAAGTGCTACATATTCCTTTATATCCTTTACACCTACAACTTTTGCATCAGCATACCCAAGCTCAACAAGAAGAACATAGTAGAGGAGTAATCTAACAACCTGCTCATCGTACATCTCTTGCGAGTGCAAAAAAGAAATAATTCTATCGTAGAGCGCTTTGTGTGCCCCTTCGCCTCTAATAAACCTTTTGAGTAGTTGAGTAACTTCGTGAATGTATGCTGAATTACAATGCTCTCCTTCTGCACCTACAAGTCGCCAGACTTCTCTTCCTTGTACTAACGTAATAAGACTAAGTGATCGAGGTACTATATGAGCACGTAATTTACTTTCGAGTTTCCGTATACTTTTTGCCTGACAAATAACCAAGCCAAATTCTCGTGTAAACACTTTAAAGGCTCTATCGTGCTCACCTTGATCATATGCATCAAGAACAATGCATCTAGATGTGTATTTTTCAATAGCCATTTTTTGGATATTTATTAGCTAAACTAACAAGTTTATGTCTTGTGCCATTAACTATTAGATTGCAGCACTGAGAAATACAAAATACCTGATGACAACTCAACAGGATTTTCTTTGAGATGTACATCCTCTTGTATTTCCTTAATTTTACATGTTGATATAAGTGAGGAAACCCCATCTATTTTTTCTTTTGAAGACACCACAAGCGTTACTATATCTACTGGCTGTAAACCAAGCTCTTTTCTCTTATCTTGAATAGCACGCATTACTTTTCTTATATCCCCTTCTTTTTGAAGTTCGTCTGTTATCTCAAGATCAAGTAGAGCACCTTCTATTTGTGATTCACTGATTACCACTTCTTTAACATTCACCTCATCTGAAATGAGATCAAAATATTCTTCAGCAATTTGTTTCTTAAGAGTTAGACTCTGGAGAGGTTGTTTCACATTTATTTTACATTCTGTACGTTTCATCAACCCAAGAGAGACGGCTTCTCGCACATCCTTCATACTTGTAATAACATCTTCATTGATTAAGCCACCTTCTGGCCACTTCTCAAGATGCACAGACTCTACGTTTCCACCAACTGCTTTATAAACGCGCTCAGCAATAAACGGCATAACTGGAGCCATTACTTTTGCAAGAGTTTGTAAGACATACGTAAGTGTCTCATATGCCTTCCTTTTCTCTTCTGCGCCTGCGTCCCCCTTCAACCTTTCTCGAGATCTGCGTGTATACCACACTGATATGTCATCAATAATATCTCCAATTCCTCTCGTGGCATCATCAAGCAAGTATGCGTCATACCCTTGTGTAGAATCTCTCACTAGTTCGTGAACTCGAGAAATCATCCACACATCAAGCACATTTTCTGACGATGTAGACAACTCTACTGTTTCTTCTTTATTCATCTCATACAAGGTAACAACATTCTCAAGTCGACCAATACACTTCTTATAAATATCTTCTAAATCTTTATCATTGAAGTTAACATTTTCTCCTTTGATAACTGGGGATGACATTAAGTAGTACCTAAATGAATCAGCTCCATACTTTTCAATAAGCTCCATTGGATCTGTATAATTTCCAAGACTTTTACTTAATTTTTTTCCATCTGCTGCATTAATAAGCCCGTTACAGATTACATGTTTATATGGAGCTTTGTCGAATAACCCAACTCCAAGATTAATGAGCGAATAGAACCATCCGCGAGTTTGGTCCATACTTTCTGCAATGAAATCAGCTGGATAACTTGCATCAAAGATACCTTTATTTTCGAATGGATAATGCACAGAAGCAAAAGGCATAGAACCAGACTCGAACCAACAATCAAAAACATCAGGAATTCTTTTCATAGTTTCACCTTTACCATCTAACATCTGTACATTATCAATATATGGACGATGTAGATTAACTGCACCAGTACTGTCACGTGGCACGATTTTTAAATCTAGCTTCCGAACCTCCGCATTTCCAAGGTAGAGAGTTGTAATAACTGCTCGCTCATCTTCAATTACCTCTTCTTCTGTTAAAAGAGTCCCTTCTGCAAGCATCATTCGAGCTGGCCCGCCATGAGTTACAACTAAAATATTCTTACCCTCATACTTCTCTTCAAACTCCATAAGTGCTTTCATTGAACGGTGCATCATTTCTCGATGTGTCTCACCATTTTTTGGACGAGTGTCATACTTAAGATAATCATGACCAAAATGACCAAGATATGAAGATGCTGGTTTACCACTATAGTCCCCCATATCGAACTCACGGATTTTTTCTTCTGTCTGAACTGGTAATTCAAGCATAGAAGAAATAATTTGCGCAGTTTCTTGAGTACGTACAAATGGAGATGCAATTATCACATCTATATCAAGAGTTTTTATGAATGAAAGAGACTCAATAACTTGTTGCTTACCCTTTTCAGTAAGATGATTCTCAGGATCCCCTTTTGTCTCAAGGACACTCGCCGCGTTACTCATCGCCTCCCCATGACGCATAACATAGTATGTATTTTTTGGTTTTGTTACTGATGCTTCAGCAAGCTCTTTGAGTGATCCAATAACTTTGACCTCACTTCCATCACTATTTTTCCATACTGGAAGTGGTGCACCCCAATACCTTGTACGAGATACGGCCCATTCACGAGCACCTTCTAACCATTTACCAAATCGCCCATCCCGAATATGCTCTGGTGTCCATCCTATATTTTTATTCTCAGCAAGAAGTTTACCTTTCATTTTTGGGACATCAACAAACCATGATGATGTCGCATAATTAAGAAGAGGAGTCTTACAACGCCAACAAAGTGGGTATGAGTGAATAATTTTATGCTTCTCAAATAACTTTCCATTATGTGCAAGATATTTAATAATCTCAATATCTGCAGACTGAGTATCCCCTGCTACTTTTACTTTCATACCTGCAAAATCAGTTACTGATGGGATGAATGTTCCGTCCATCTTCACATGCTTGATAACTGGAATATTGTTAGCTTTTGCGAGTTCCATATCTTCAAATCCAAACGCTGGTGCTTCATGAGCAATTCCAGTACCAGTATCTAACGTAATAAAATCTGCATGCCAAATTTTAAAAATATTTTCTCTATTTTCAATATCAGTATTTTCAAAATATGGAAATACTGGTTTATAGGTTTTCCCGACAAGATTCTCTCCTTGTATTTCAGAAAGAATTACGTGGTCCATTTCTTTGAGAACATCTTTAACTCTTTCTTGGGCAAGAATATAGACACCAACTTGACCCTCAATTGTTACTTTCACATATGTGGCGTCTCCTTTTAGCGCTAATGCGACGTTCCCTGGCAAAGTCCACGGTGTTGTTGTCCATGCAAGAACAAATGTACCTGGCTCATCAACTAATTCAAACTTTGCAGTTACCGATAAATCCGTCACATCGTGATACTCAAGACCAACCTCTGACTGAGCAAGTGGTGTCTCACATCTCGGACAAATATGCATCATCTTATTTCCTTCATACGCCAACTTCTTTTCGTAGAGCGTCTTCCATGCCCACCAGATACTCTCTGTATAGGTTGCATCCATCGTCTTGTACGGGTGCTCCATATCCACCCACCTACCAACACGAGGAATTATTTTCTTCCACTCTTCCTCATACTGAAGCACACTCTCATACGCTGCATGATTGAACTTATCTACTCCATACTCTTCGATATCTTTTTTACTTGCAAGACCAAGCTTCTTTTCTATCAAGTTTTCAATTGGCAGCCCATGACAATCCCAACCCCATACACGTCTCACAGAATTACCTTTCATCGTCTGATACCGAGGAATCAAATCTTTTACCGTTCCTGCCATAAGAGACCCGTGGTGAGGAAGCCCTGTGGCGAAAGGTGGTCCATCATAAAATGAAAAATTGCCTTGTGGTTTTTCAGATGCTGGTATTACTACTGACTTTTCAAAGATACTATTAGCTTCCCAGAATGCAAGAACCTCTTGTTCTTTTTCTGATATTGTTTTTGGAGTTTGATTGTTGTTCATGGTTATGTAATTAAAAAAATCGCCCGCAGAAAAGAATAAATTATTTACTCTTTTCCAAGGACGATGTTTATGTCGTGGTACCACCTTGTGTTTAGGATATTGCTACCCCCTCGTTAGTTGGGTTCTACTTTTGTAATACTACAATTTCTTCCCTTGCTCAGGAGTGATTAGTTCCTTCAACGCATCTTATATATTCATACTACCAGAAATACCCTCTATCGTAAATATATATTCATATATAAATTACTAAAGGTGTCAGAATTCTTATATTTTCGTTATACTAGATAGTAACTACAAATAAAGACAGTTATGGAAAATCTTGTCGTATACATAATAAATTTTTTTAATTCTCCGTTTGGCGTAAAAATAATTGGAGTTTTCACTGGACCAAATGTTCAAGCTACTTTTTCATATATAGGAGAACACCCTGTGGAAGTACTGGTGTGGGGATTTATATTTCTTAGTATTCTTTTATTTATTAACCAAATAAAGATGATACTCATAAATGGGATCACTAATAAAAGATTGGCAAATGCCGCAATGGAAAGACCTCGTATTTTAAATGAAGGAAATGACAAAAAAATACTTGTTCTAGGTGATAGTACAGGATATGGCACTGGAGCAGATACTCTCGACGACACACTAGTCGGTCGTTTTGCTCATGATTTTCCACAAGTAGAAGTAAATAATTATGCAGTGAATGGATCAATTACAAGTAATCTCATTAAGCAATTAGAGAAAGTAGAAAGCAAAAAATACAACCTCACAATAATTAGTTCAGGAGGTAATGATACGTGGAGATTTACTTCTCTTGTAAAGGTAGAGAGGGATTTACGCATAGCAATTTTCCAGGCTAAGCAGATTACAGGAAACAACATTGTACTTATCATTTATAACAATGACGCGTCTGGCCCTGTGTTTCCATTTTTCCTCAGATATTTTATTCTCAAGAGAACACGACAAGTAAACGAAATTTATATGCGTGTAGCATCTGAATTTGCAATTCAAGCCGTTCCGGTTTTTTTACCAAACGAAACATGTCCAGCAAATTTCTTTTCACGTGACGGACTCCATCCAAGTAGTGAAGGTTATAGGATTATGTATATTCGACTCTGGGCTGCACTTTACGCGCATAGATACGATTACAATTTGAGGGACTACTAACCAATAAAACAAAAAGTCTACATTCTTTTTGGTGCAACAATTCCAAGAACATGTAATCCGTGAGCAAGAATATTTTTTGTAGCCTGAGCGAGCATGACATAGTATGAGCTTGTATCTTTATTATTCTCGTCTACTATTTGGGCGCGAGCATACATACTATTAAAGACACGAGTGAGCGCTAAAAGATATTGAATAAGATGATGTGGACCCAAATCTTCATATGTCTTTCCTAGCACGTTGTGATATGCGAGCAATGTTCGTTCAAGTTCTTTTTCAGGAGTTTCTACAACATACCCGTGCTCAAAACTAATACCTGCATCAGCTGCCTTATCAAGTAAAGCGCAAAGTCTTGCGTGAGTATATTGAAGGTACGGTCCTGAATCCCCTTCAAATGAAAGTGACTTATCAAAATCAAATGCAATGTCCTTTCCGGGCGCAATTTTTAATATTGAAAATTTTATCGCACCAACCGCGATATCGTTAATCAGTTGCGCCTTATCCTCATCAGAGACTCGCATATCTTTTACCTTATCTACAAGTCTTTCGGTAATCATATTAAGCATGTCTTCTGCACCAATCACCTTGCCTGTACGTGAAGACATCTTCCCTTCTGGAAGTCGCATCATGCCGTGACTGATGTGCTTGAGTTTACCTTCTAACTTTGGGAATATTTTTTCTGATACTTTGTTGATTACTTTAAAATATTCATTTTGCTCACTCGCCGTTACAACAACATAGTACGATGCATCTGGAACGAGTTCCTTTTTTTTAACATAGTTACCAAGATCTTTTGCTTCATAGGTTGGAAGCCCTTGAGCATTTACAAACACACGAGTATGGAGGCCGTCTTGCTCCCCTTTATACACAACAGCTCCTTCCGATTCTTCAAAGATGCCTTCTGTTAAATATTTCTTTACTATTGCAAGACCTGGTTCTGCAACTTCTGATTCATAAATAAATGCATCAAAGGTAGTTCCTAACTTTTCATAGAGACTGTCGAAGTACGCAAGTGAGAGTGCGCGACCCTCTGCATAGACTTCCATAATTTCAGGATTAGTTCCCTCATAGATTGCACGGTTAACTTCAATGATGTCGTACTTTGCTTCATCATTTGTTTCGTATTGACTATATGCATAGGCGTAACACATTCCTAAGAAAGAAACTTTATCCTTCAGTGGTGCATTCTCATCTGGCTTCTCAGAAGCTTTCTTCATAGCTCCCCATACTCCCATAGCAACATTAAGACCAATATCAGATGGATAGCATACTCGAGTAACATCATACCCACGCATTTCATATATTCTTGCAAGTGACTCCCCAATCGCATTTGCCATCAAATGACCAATATGGAAAACTTTAAAACAATTTGGATCGGTATACTCAACAAGAGCTTTCTCATTAAGTGTTGGTTTAAGAATTCCATGCGTTGCAATCTCCTCTGCCTCATCTGTTCGCACATCATCTTTAAGATAAAAATTAATAAAGCCAGGCCCTGCAACTTCTACCTTTACAACAATATCCATCAATTTTTCTTGAAGCGTAGCAGCTAGCTCATCTGCACATGCTTTTGGTGAGAGTCCTTTTGTTTTTGAAATAACGAAAGCAATATTTGTTGCATAATCACCATGAGCAAAATCCTCAGGATTGCCAAGTGAAAAAGAGACCCCTTCTCCTGCAATATCTTGTAATGCTTGTTTAATAGTCTCGTACGAATTCATCCCTCTATACTACCTTATTTGCTCTGGAATAAAAAGAACCGACCTCTCGCACATGCGAAAAATCGGCCCTGATACACTTGTACACTACGGAATTGAATCAAAATAATCTTTTCCCCAAAGTCCTGTTAGACACCTTGCGGTATGCAGAATTTGCTTAGGTGTTTTTTCTTTATTTCCTTCCATACAGTCAATGATGTCCCAATGAAAATGATTGGCATAAAAAATACCTGCTTCATGGGAGTTTTTCATATACGCTAAATCTTGCTCTACAACATCGAGGGTATCGTTGGTTGCAATAGCTCGTTCATTCAATCGTCTCAGCGAAACTTCCCACGGCAACATCAAGTAGATGGTATTTTTTGGACGAGGAAGCTCAAGATCATCATATTCAAGACGGTAGAGCCATTCTGCAAACTTAATGCGTTCTGCATCAGTTTTGAACTTTCCACCTTGATGCAATAAGTTACTGTCAACGTATCGGTCATAAATAACAACATCTCGATTGCTAATGAGGTCTCGCAAAAATGGCAATGACTCGCGACGATCCTGAGCATACGAAAGACTTGCAGCATAAGGATCAAGTGTTGAAAACTTAAAACTTTCTGCCTTCGTGCTTTTAAGAACCAGGTCAAGACATCTGCCTCCGACAGTGTCTTCGTAACGAGGAAATGAGATTCTTCCAACTCTGAGCCCCATTTCATTTCGAAGCACATTTACCAAGTTTGTTGTTAAGGTTCCTTTTCCACTTCCATCAGAACCTTCGATTGCCCATTGTGATGGGGGGATTGTTCCACCTAAGTCATATTTTCTCATCTCATCTCTCCTTGTGAAAACAGAAAAAGTTGTTCATTCAAAAATAGTTCAACGTCTTGCAGTGTCTTGTACATGCAAATGTTGAGTTGGGAATTACCTGCAATCATTGCTGATAATTTTTTTTCTGCGTCTGAAAAATACAAACAGAAAACTTTTTTACCAACCGATTCAGCAAATGCTATTTCCCAACCAACTCCAAGACTTGGGTTCGTAACTTCAGCCACTACAAAATCTGACTGAAGTATCCAAAGTTTGTCGCGCTTAAAAATAAATTCATCTGTTTTTGTTTTTTCTCCACCACTTGTTAATGAAGAGTCCCCTACGTGCTCAGTAAGGACAACTCCATATTTTGAAAGCAACTGTGCAATCTGCGAGTACACATGAACTCGATCACGTCCTCCACGAATAGAAGCTGCAAAATAAATTTCTGGCTTTTTGTTCATATCTACCCCTTCGCAATACAACCTAATAAAAGAACCTGTTGCAATAGTACAGGAATATACTGACGCATACAAACAAAGAAAAAAGAGGTGCTGTCAAGCACCTCTTTTAAGGACAGTACGTCCTCTTTACCTCACGATACCTTTGAGACAATATCCTGAGTACCACGCCGCACATCAAAACGTCCATTTTCAGAACGGTCAATGTGCACTGGCACACCAAGGCCCTCGAGCACTGTTCCAATCTGTTGAGCAACTGTACGGAGTGTTGCATGGACCGTTGTCCCTGCACGCAGCTCCGCAAGATACACAAGCGCCGGCAAATCCCCTGTCACTCTGCACGGCACCAAGTACCCCATTGGTAGATAGTACTGAAGCACAAAAAGGTTAATATCCTTATTGTGTGCAGTCATATACCACCAATGTTCCAAATCTCTCAAAAGAGACTGTGCTTCTTTTTTCAAATCTTCAGATAACTCATCAAGATACCATCGATGAAACCCATGCTGTGGTGTTATAGTAGGCATACGTTGAGTAACCGCACGGTGTCGTGCAATATCTCGATATGAGCCAAAATCAAGCGTGAACTCAAACTGAAGTGTGCCGATTTCTGCAAGAGCTCTTGGCATCTCAGTTTTTGCTGGCCGATTCTTAAGCACATCTTCATACTCTTGAATCAGCTCAAGATCCAGTGAATTACGCTTGAGCACCACATTGTCCGCCATATAACTAGGGGTAAAGTAGTAGCTTTTCCCCATATATTCATCTCGATAGGTCTCACTTGCTTCATATCGCTTTGTAGTAAATGAATGAGGGTGCGCTTTCATTACCGCCTCCTCAATCAACGAAGCAATTTCACGAACCTCCTGGAGTTTATGTGTCCGAAGATATCCAAGCCTATCTGCAACCTGGCGAAGATTGCTTGTCCACGCGAGACTTGTCTGTGCTCCTGCGGGTAAAAATCCACGCAGAATATCAAACGCTCGAGCAGCTACTGCTTTTTCGTAGACGTCACCATTCTCACCGACACCAATTGGGAACTGTTTTTTTATGTGATCTTTAAGCAAAGGAAGTGCCTTAAGGTAAAAACTTCGGAGTTGGTTTTGAGGATTATCACCAGAGAGCTCGAGCGGGTTTACAAAAGGCTGTGTTGCAAAATCAACATACCGAGTTGAAACTTCTTGCCCATCGTAGAGCTCAGAATCCTGAATTGCTTTTGCAGCGAGCATAGACACATTTTCAATGAAGATTGTCGTACTACCACAATCACCAATCGACTTATGCGCATACCCAACATAAAACTGCTCCATAAACTTCCCAGAACCAACTTTCGCCAGTTTTCCAAGATGTTCAAAAACAGACGCTGGTGAACGAGAATACAAGGCTTGAAGCATTGCTCGGTCTTCGGCAGTTATTACAGCTCCATCCTGCAGAACAAGCACAAACGAATTACTCGATTGGCTACGAGCAACAAAATGGGTCAATTCACCTATGTTCATCACTATCTCCTAAAAAACAAGTTTAAAATACTTCCACCCTAAATCCTACATGTTCAGAACTGTAAAAGCAAACTTACTTCCCAGTACTTCCAAATCCTCTTTCCCCACGAATAGAATCCTCTATCTCGCTAACTTCAATAATTTCTGGAAATTCTACCTTTTGAATAAGCATCTGAGCAACTTTGTGACCATGTTCAAATTTATAAACAATGTCACTTAAATTATGCACCGTTACAAACACTTCACCTCGGTATCCTGCGTCAATTACTCCTCCTAGAGTTTTTATTCCCTTGGAACTTACCCCAGATTTGTCCCAAATGAGACCAACGTTCCCTTCTTCTATGTGGAGGGCAACACCTGTTCCAATCTTAACTGAAGTTCCAGGTTCTACTATATGTTGACCACATGCGTACATATCAATCCCTGCGTCATCATGATGAGCACGAGTTGGAACTATAGCGTCTGATTTTATTTTTTTAATTTTTAACTGCATGTCAGAAGTGTATCAAAAAAAGAACGACCGTGTTGGTCGTTCTCGATTGTTGATGTTGCTTATGCTTTTGGCAAAGTTACACCCTGTTGACCTTGGTATTTACCGCCCCGGTCTTTGTAGCTCACCTCGCACGTCTCGCCCGCAAAAAATAAAAACTGTGCACACCCTTCTCCAGCATAAATCTTTGCAGGAAGTGGCGTTGTGTTGGAAAACTCAAGTGTCACGTGACCTTCCCACTCTGGTTCGAGCGGTGTCACATTCACAATAATTCCACACCTCGCATACGTGCTTTTGCCCAGGCAGACAGTGAGCACGTTCCTAGGAATACGAAAGAGTTCCATAGTCCGAGCCAAGGCAAAGCTGTTTGGTGGAATGACGCAAACACCTCCATGTGCTCCAGCATCCCAGTCCACGAAACTTCTCTCATCAAAGTTTTTTGGGTCAACTACTGCTGAATTGATATTGGTAAAAATCTTGAATTCGGGAGCACAACGTGCGTCGTATCCATAACTAGAAACTCCGCTACTGATTGCTTTTTCTCCACTAACTAAAGTTTTTACTTGACTCTCATTAAATGGGTCAATCATTCCAAGTTTTGCGAGTCGAATAATTTCAAAATCTGGAAGTATTCCCTTTTCATTTGAAAGAAGTGCCATTTGTAATCTCCTGAAATAAAAAACAGATCCCTTCCGGGGCTGAGTACAATCCTACACGTCAAAACAAAAAACCGCAACTAAGCGGTTTTTTGTTTTTGGGACTTGATACTTTATGGAAAAAATATTTCAGATGCACGAAGCCTAGGAAGTTTTAGAAGGAGATGTAGTAGACCTACATTGACTGATAAAAATTCCGTAGCGACAAAGCAGATGGAGTATTTTTTACTTAAATTACTTTGATTCCGGCAGAACGTGCAGTCCCTTCGATAATCTTCATTCCTTGCTCAACAGTGTGTGCAGTAAGATCCTTAAGCTTAAGCTCTGCAATTTCTCGAATTTTATCCTTTGAAATTGTTCCAGCTCCACCTTTTGAGTTTCCTTTTGCTACGTTAGCGGCTTTCATCACGAGTGATGTTGCTGTAGGAGTTTTGATAACGAAATCATATGTTCTGTCTTCATATACATAGATTTTAACTGACATTCTCCCCTGTTGTCCTTGAGTTGCGGCGTTAAACTTGTTAACGAAATCCCCAATCTGAACACCAGCCTGTCCGAGGGCAGGACCAAGCGGAGGAGCAGGAGTAGCTCTCCCTGCTTCTATTTGAACTTTAACGTATTTTGTAATTTTCTTTGCTGCCATATAAGTTTTGGTATTATATCACGTATTTTGATACATTTCAAGATTTCAATAACTATTTTAAAAAGGTAGAAATTGCCCTAGATGCGAGGCGTACGAAATTTTTGCGACCAAGGCGTACACCTTGTACGACGCGTGGAGCAAAAATTTCGTACAACAAAGCAGATAGGGTGATTTATATCTTTTTAATTTGGAGGAAGTCTAACTCTACAGGAGTCTCACGTCCAAACATGTTAACCAGTACCTTGAGTTTCCCTCGGGCTTTGTCCACTTCTGAGACTTTACCTTCAAAATCCTTAAATGGCCCGTCGATAATTCCAACAAGTTCACCAACTTCAACGGTTATTTCATGCTCAACTTCTCCTGCGTTCATACGACTAAAGAGGAAATCAATTTCGTGCTGTGCAAGTGGCACCGGAGTAGTCCCTGCCCCAACGAATCCTGTTACTCTTGGGGTGTTTCTAACAACATACCAACTGTTATCATCCACAACCATATCAACAAGAACATATCCTGGATAAATTTTTTCCTCAACTTCTACACGCTTTGTCCCCTTCACTTTAATCTTTTTTTCAAGAGGAACAACGACTGCAAAGATTTTGTCTTGCATACCCAAAGACTCAATACGTTGCTTGAGATTTCTAAGCACTGCATTTTCGTACCCACTGTATGTGTGGATTGCGTACCAGTGACGCTCTCCTGTAAATTCTTGTTTAGCCATAGATAATTAGGATAGGTTACATTAACGATTAACAACTCTTTCAAGTAATGCACGTAAACCAATATCAATCCCACCAAGTGAAACAGCCACAAGGACAGAAATAACAATCACCAAAATAGTGTAAATAATTGTCTGGGAAGATGTTGGGAAGACCACTTCTTTAAGCTCAGCTCTTGTTTCTTTAAGATATTGTAGTAATTTATTCATATAAAGTAAGGTTTTGGAACCACACGGCTTGATATAGATACCAAAACTGTATAGTCCTCTTATTCTAAAAAACGCCCCCGAGGGCATTTATTACTAGTAATTGTACCATATCTTTTAACTCCACGCAAGGATAGATAAAGAAGCGACACCTTACGGCGCCGCTTCTTTTTCCATATCTTACACCATATAACCCTAACCTATATTACTTAAGCGTATAGGTAATAGTTACGTTTGATTTAATGGTATTTTCTCCTTGTGGGAGAGAAACTGCTTCAGTTTTACTATCTGATGCCATCACAGCGTTCGCAGCACCTCGATACATCACAGGATAATAACCTCCATTATCTTCACTAAATGAAGTCACTGTACCTAGTGATACTCCGAGAGACTTTGCTGTTGCTTGAGCTTTTTCTTTTGCTTTTTGTATAGCGAGATTCTTTGCGTCAGCTTTTGCTTTATCCATATCATCCACAGTAAAGTCTGGACCGTTTATTTCTGTGATATTAACCTTTCCAAGTTTACCAATCACTTCTCCTGCCTGCTCAATCTTTCTTACTTTTACGGTTACAGATTGTGTCACTTCGTATCCTGTAACAACTGATTTTGAAGGTGGACAGACGTATCCATTACAATAACCAGCTTGCTGGTATTCATATTTTGGATTTACAGAATATGAAAGTGTCTTCATGTCTTTTTCCTCAACCCCAAGATCCTTTAGTTCCTTAAGAGCTGCTGCGATTTTTTCTTCAGCTAGCTTCTGTGCCTCAGGGACAGTTTTTGCTGATTCACGGATAGTAAATGAAACAGTAGCAATATCAGGCTTAACCGTTACTTCACCTTCGCCGTTGACAGAAATAGAAGCGACCTGACCATTAGGGTGCTTAATTGAGTCCATATTACTGAAACCAAATGTAATTGCTCCAAAAGCAACACATGTCATTGCAAGCGTTGCTGCCATCCACGTATATTTTTTATAATTTGTTGTTTCCATAGTTTCTTTTGATAAGTTATAGTTCTTCAGAACTAATTGAAGTTGCTATATAAATTTATAATCGTCCATTACTGTACATATACCCCAGTATTAAGATTATAACAAGGAGCATAACTCCTGCCAAGAATACCAATGATTCATCGCCTTTTGTAAGAGGTATCTTCTCAAGAACAACATCTTCTTCTACTTTAACAGGAACGACTTTTGGTTTTGGTTTTTCTTCAATAACAACGGGAGCAGTCTTTTCTTCGACAGGCATTACTGTAATAAGCTTGATCTCCTCTTTAATCGGAGTCTCTCCATGGAAGAAATCTTTATACCGGGCAAAAGACCAGATGTGTGGAGAGCTCTCAAAAGGAAGTAGCGGCAAATTACTAGGGATCTCTTCTTGTCGTTTAGCTAGTTTTTTTTCTGGAGCTTCAACATGAGAGATTAATGACTCTGGTTCTTTTGAGACTTGCACTACTGTTTGTGGAACTACGGATAACTCTTGCGCAGGAAGAGGGATTGGTTCAATTTGTTTCTGTATAATTGATTGTACCGGAGGTTCTACTGTATGCTCTGTTATTTTTGAAACATGTTGCTCTTCCACTTTTTGCACAACTTCAGGGATTTCTATAGGTGCTACTTGAGAAACAATCTGCGGTGTAAGCTCTTCAAAAATTACTTTTTTCTCTACAACAGCAACTGGGCGTGAAACTTTTGCAGCGTCAGGAATAGTAGCAAGCACACCCTCTTCAGAACCATCAGGGTGATAAAAAGTAATCCCTTCTGCTAAAGAAGAACTCTCAACTGCTTTTTCTTGTTGCTCAGTTGCAACAGTGGCACCCCCTTGAGGAATCTGCTGTGGTTGTTGTGAAGGAGTACTTTGTTGTAGCGGTAGAGAATTTTTCTTATGGCTCAATAAAACTAATGCTTCTTTTATTGTCTTTTCTTCCCAACCAGAAGCTTGTAAGAGTGTCGTGAGTAATTCAGGAGTAAGTTGTGCATGACGAGCAGAAAGTTGTTCAAGAATAGTTTCGATTTCAGAAAGTGTCATTGTATATGCGTAAAGCTTCTAGAGGAAAGAAGCTTATTTAGGCACCAAGAGAATTAATTCTTTGGAGCAGCTTCAGCTTGAGGTGCGCTCTCAAGTGAATTGATAAACTTCTGAAGGTCAGCATTACCTGGGTTACGCTTGAGTAATTCATCAGCGAGTGGTTTAGCAAGTGCTGGTTGCCCTCCGTCACGAAGTGAAAGCGCTAAGAAGTATGCAATGTTTGCATTATTAGGATCCTTTTCAAGAGCAGTCTTAAGTGCAAGTACTGCATTCCCGTAATCTTTCTTTCCGTAGAATAACAATCCTGCTTGCACATATGTTGCAGGATCATTTGGAGCACTCTTGATCGACTCAATTGCGTACGTGATAGCCCCTTCAACATCATTCTCAGAAGCTTGTAACTGACTCATAAGGTAAAGCGCATCAGCAAAATTTTGCTTCTTCTTAAGTGCATCAGTTAGATGTGTTCGGACTCCATCCTTTGTCCCTGCAGAAGTTTCAAGACGCGCAAGCATGAGATAGAGATATGGGTTCTCTGGATACAACTTAACAGCTTCTTCATATGACTTCTTTGCATTTGTGAATGCTGCATCTTTATCAAATGGAATCGCAAGTTCATATGCGCGCCCTAGTGACACATAGTTCTGATAGTTATTTGGGTTAAGTGTTACTGCCATCCTACCAGCGTCAACCGCAGCAGCAGACTTCTTTCCATATTCATTCTTGAGCGCTTCTTGATCAGTTGCATCCGTTGCAACAAGGTTTCTATTTGCAGTAATAGCGTATTCAACGAGCACACGATAAAAGCCATCAAATGGGTACGCCTTCGCTGCCTGGTTAACCATCATTTCTGCATCTTCAATTTTTGTTGCAGTTTGAGATTTATTGTAATAGGTAAATGCGCGCGCTTTATTAATTGTTGAGATTGCATTTACTCCAAGAATAAGTGCTACTGGGATAAACAGGTACGCAAGCTTCTTACTTGGGTGAAACTCAGTAAGACGAGCCTTTGCCATACCTAGACCAGATACAACCATCCACATAACGAGCATCGCATATGAAAGTGGAACTAACCACGCAACAGAAATAAAGTAGAGGATAGTGAGCGTTAATAATCCAAGAACAATATGTTCACGCCCCTCTCTGTTTTGACGATAACTAATTATCGTACTATAGAGTGCTGAAAGAGTGAGCAGCATAAACGCGAGTAATCCAAGAATTCCAAGCGTTACAAATATGGTAGTCATTGTATCTGCTCCTTGAGAAAAATCATACCCGAAGTACGTTGAGTTAATAACGTCTTGTGGCTTATGAAGTTGCCATGCGCGAGCAAAGTTACCTGCCCCGATTCCAAACAAACCATCTTGTACGAGCACTTGTTTTCCAACGACAAGCGTACTTGAAAGATTTGGTCTAATACTATTTTGTGATGATAGTGTAACTACCCATGCAACGAATAAACATGCTGTTACAAGAATAATTGCCTTGTATCTTTTTTGGAGCTTCCCTTTTCTGATGTAAAAGAAACATGCGAGTGAGAAGAGACCGATATATGCTGCAAAAGATAGTGAACTTGAAAAACCTGAGAAGAGTACTTTTGTAGTCTCTAATACTTTACCACCAATCATAAGCGCACTTACAAACGCAAACGATGACACTGCAAGAACCCCAAGAATAACTAACTTAAGAATATGTCGAGTACGCTCTGGAAGAGTACGCACAAGGTACATGATGACAGGGAGCGTTAGGAAAGCAGCACCTGAGTACTGATTGAAGGCTTCACCGAAGAAAAGAATACTTGGTGTTTTAGAGAAAAGACAAGATGCAATGACTGCGAGAGAAAACACAATATATGAAATGAACTCGAGTCTCGAAACACTATGCCATGTACGCGTAACCGTTGCCGCAAAAACATAAGAAAATAGCGCGACAAAAACTAATAACATCATCGCGATGTGATATGTCACTTCACCAGGGAAGCTTGTCTTAGGGATGAAGAAGAGCGGGGCACCTACAACGATACCGATGGTTGCATATTGATAAAGACGTGTAAAAAATCGAGTTAACAGTTTCATAAAATTGTATTTTAACTAATAAATAGATATCTGTAGTATATCGCGTCTAGACCCATTATTAACTGTGGACAGGAAACATCAGAAATATACGCACTATGAAGGTATACTGAGTATATTCTATGGATTCACTCACACCTGAAAATAAAATAATCCAACCTCAGAACACTGAAAATACTGAGCAACCTTCCAATCTTCCTAGTACACCAGAAGATGTAACAAAGGTTGTCTCCTCTTTTCAAGAACCAAAAGACGTACATCCTGTAAAAAATGTATATCCAATTGCCCGCCACGTAATACTCATCCTTTGCGTACTTATGTTTTTAGCTGTCATCGTTCTCTTAATGCTCCTTAATGGAAAAAGTATCTATGACAATGGTATCTAATTTGCTTACTCGTGTTCCACCACTCTTTAGTGACCTTGCAAAAATTCTTGCAGGAGAAATTGATTGTTCTGTTACGACCCTTACAAAATATGCAACAGACGGCTCTCCATATTTTATATTGCCTCAGGCAGTTATCTACCCGAAAAACACCACAGACATAAAACATGTACTTTCTTTTGCAAGAGAATATACGATTCCTGTCACCGTTCGAGGAAGCGGCTCTGCTACAACTGGAGGAGCTCTTGGTGAAGGAATCATTCTTGATATGAAAAGATATTTCAGTCAGATACGTACTGTTAATATGATGGAGAATACCGTAACCGTTGATGCTGGTGTAATGTTACATTCACTTTTAGAAAAACTACATGCATGGCATTTTGATATTCCGCTCCTATCAATGAACAACACCTCAACAACAGTTGGTGCACTCCTAGCAACAAAAAGTGCCTCCGAAAGTTCCTTTCACCATGGAACTATTCGAGAATGGGTAGAAGGACTAACAGTAGTTGTAGACAGCGGTGAGGAACACCATATCGCAGATGGCATTACTCCAAGCGGGAGATTACTTGGAATTTATCAATCTGTCTTCCCTCTTCTAACCCAGGAAGGACCCACACTTCGTGCAGCAAAACCAATCTCACACGATGATGCTTCAGGCTATAATCTATGGAACACTTCCATTGGTCCGCGCCAACTTATCGACCAACTAGTTGGGTCCGAAGGAACTCTTGGCATCATCACCTCAGTCACTTTTAGAATTAGCCCTCATAAACCTCATCACATAACAACCTGTATCCCGGTAACTAGTCTCAAGTTACTTCCGTCATACATTGAAATAGCTAAACATCATAAAGCTGAATCTATTTTTATGTACGACCAAGCATTTATGCAACTTGCAGATAAATATTATCCGACACTTGTACCATTTTTCCCCGACACACCGTGTACCCTCCTTGTGACACATGCTGCGCTCGATAAAGAAAAATTACACCAAACTCTCAGAACCTTTAGACATGCACTTCCTGTTGAAGAGCACTTCTTAAAAAAGATCGACGACGAACACAGTGTTAACAAAATAACTAACCCTGATTTTGTGCACGACCTCACCAACGCATACACAAATAACACACTCACTCAATACGGAGTTGCAGATGGTCTCATTGTTACCATTCCACAAGTGCCAGCATTTCTTACTGAGCTTGAAGACTATCTTAACTCACTTGGAAATCTCTATGTCATTACAGGAAATGTGGGAAGTGGTCACCTTTCAGTGATTACATTATTTGATCCTCGTTCGCGAAACTACGACAACGACACAATCTCCTATTCCAAAAAAATATTCTCACTCCTTAAAAAATATAATGGGGGAATAAGCACTGTACAAGGTGAAGGACTCATCCGAGCACCATATCTATCGTATGTATACAGTGACGCCGCACTAGCTGTTTTTAAAAAAATTAAAGATATATGGGACCCACTTTCCATACTAAATCCTGGTAAAAAATTTGGAGTAACTACCACCTACTTACAACAACATACGAAACGACCAGCTCGAGAAAAAGAATAGAAAGACGCCTAAACAACAAAGGACGGAAGCGAGGCTTCCGTCCTTTGTTGTTTATCTCCCTACAAACGACTCTCTTTTTTTACCAAATGCTTCACTTGATCCTCTGGATTATAACTTGCTCTCACTACTTGTCTCGCCCAGATTCGGAACTCCTTCCCCCACTCACCTTTCACACGAAATCCAATCGCAATAATTACGTCCGTGTTATACACGAAAATCTTACGAGCAACTTTTTTCTTACCTTCAGTCTGAGTCACTACAAGTTCTCGTTCACTTAAAGCTCTCACCAATTCCTTTTCATTATAAATCTTCTTAAGGTGGTCGTTCACAGTCGGAATACTTCTACCATAGATTCGCGCGATTCTTTTCTGGGTACTCCATACTTCATTATCAAAAATAAACACCCCCTCTTTAACAAGATTTGGCTGATTATCAATATGAATTCTTGGGAGAAGACTGTGCTTATTCATCATTACAGTATATCAGAGTAGCCACTACTTTAATTTTTCTTCTAAACTAAAAAACTCGTAATCTTTCTTGAAGAACTTAATTGCAATATGATAAATACTGTACGTAATAAAGAATGCCGCGAATACATCAATCGAATAGTGAAGATGCGCAAGTAGTACAATCACTCCGAAGACAACCGAGGTAGAAATAAACAAGACGCGAAGATACAGATGATTCCAAAAAATGAGTGCTACAAGGAATGGAAGTCCTGTGTGGCCAGAAAAGAAAAGATCGTTCCCTGTTGTAATAAAGTTAAGTAATCCAGAATCAAGCATGAGCTTTGTCGGGTATGGTCCTAGATGAGTGAGTGACACAAACATCGCTCGAATAATAATAAAGAGTGAAACAGTTTTTATTAAAAATGGAGCAGTTTTTCTGAACACAAAACAAAGCACAACAACAAATAGTGTCATCATGATTGCTCCATGCACGAAAATAAGCTCAAAATCATACACCCGTGTATTGCTCAAAATAAGATCTTCGACAAAATTACTTGCATTAATTTCTGCATATCTACTCGCAAGGTGAGTTGCATACACACTCACTATGAATAACAAAAGGGCTTCGAGTAATGAAGCATAGTATTTCCATCTTGAAACTGGTTTTGCTACCACAGGTTCTTTCATACAGAGATTAGTATACCAGTAGCATGTACTACTTTATGAAATACATGGGTATAAGAATATTGTCAATAGTATACTTGACAAAATAGAATTAATATGATACACTATCAGTAGACAGTTCTATAAGTTCTGCCTCGGGGCCCTATTTTGCCTCAAACCCCATATTCCTGCACGTTTTTGGACTTCCTTTAGTATTTGCACATTGCGTGCAGGTATAGTCTTTAAAGGAGTAAACCACCATGAAAATGGTACTAAAAGAACGTGCGAGTAACCTCGATGGCTTCATGGCATTCATTGTGCTGATGATAAACTATCGAGACAAGGGATATTTCCCAGCTACGAAAACGTGGAAAAATGTGTGCACTTTGCTCGATCGCTTCTGCGAGTACATGAGTAGAGTCCGTATATTTTTCCTTGATCCTTCATTGGGTCAGGTCATCGTCGCAAAGAAATACGGTATTGTTATCGGAACTGTATGTGCTTGGTTTAATCCTCGCATCACGCCGATTGACGATATTTTCCCTGATGAACTGACTGCTCTTAAAAACAGCGACAAGTCGTTCGTCTATCTTGGGAACTTCGCAGTAGCTCCAAAGTACAAGTGTACGAGGATCAGCCTGCGAATGCTCCAGCTTGCCTGGAGTACGGCACAATATCAAGGGATTGATGTAGGGATCTGCGTGGTGCACCCTGACCACTGTACATTCTACGAGCGCTTTGGATTTACCAAAGTTGCTTCATCAACTATCTCCGACCTCGGTCACGCCCCTGCCGCACTGCTTGTTGTTTATCGACATGACGTCCGTCTCAAAAGGCTTTGACCAATCAAACACGTCTAACTTCACTGTTAGCGTGTTTTTATTTTCTATATTGAGGTCACTCAAATACTTAGACAAAATAAAACAAGCACTTCGTGCTTGTTTTACGTCGAGATTACATCTGCTTAATTAAGATAGAAAAGCGTACGTAGTTTGATTAGTAGCCAGTTCTAAATGAATCATTTGGACCGACTACACTTACATTACCGTTTGCATCTGTTGCAACTGGTGTGTAGTAATAGACAGTGTTTGGTTGAAGGTTAGTTAACGTAACTGATTGAGTTGTTCGTAACTGATTATCTGTTCCGAAGTTTGTCATTCCTGTAATTGAACCGAAGCCCGTAGAATCAATATTTCCTTCATTCATTCTTACATAGTTAGTATCGTAAAACATCTTAGCCGTTGCTGGTTCATTGGTTGTCCAAGTAAACGTTGCGGAAGTGTTACCGATATTTTTTGTAAGATTTAAGAATTGCGGACCTGATACATCTCCTGCTGTCCCCGTACTTCCACCTGTCCATGAACCACTTGCAATAATTTGATTTAACTTTGCGAGTGTTGAAGGTCCGACACGACCGAATCCAGTACTGACGGCAGTTCCTGAGTTAACAATGTTTTCCATTGCTTGGAATCGCTCAACAGCTGAACGTGTAAGTGGACCGTAATATCCTGTGATCAATCCTTCAGGATAAACTGCTGGATTTGATGCTAGGAATGTCTGTAGTCTTGTGACATCTGCATTTGTTTCGCCAATATCAAGCTGTGTATTGATTTGTGCAAATGCTGCAAACGCTAGTGAAGGAGCTAGTAAAAGTGTTGTTGTCGCTAGAAAAATTGGTTTAAAAAAACTCTTATTTCTTTGCATGATAGTTGTTGTTTTCATGTTATATATAGTTATTATAATGAAGTAATTTCGACCCCCACACTATAACTAACAGGTCACACTTGAATATGTGACGGTTTAAATAACCATGACTTTTCTAATTTGTCTAGGGTTCTTATTTTTTAAGCAACTCTCTGACAACCACAAGTGCAACAACGTACATACTTTCTGCCCATCCGAGTGGATTATTATCGTTTGGTTTTGTTGTGTGAGAAAACCAAAGTTCAGGAACAAGACCTTGAGGGTCAACAGTCTTCCCTGCGCGTTCTAGGTAGTGTGTTGCTTTTTCTACATCTCCCATCTTTCCATAAATAATTGCAAGCCATGAAAGTCCCATTGACCATTCAGCCTCTTCACTATACCCATCGCTGTTATTATTGTAGTACCTATCATTTCTATAACGAATAACACCCATGTCACGAGTAAGGAAATATTCCACATTTGAAAGAATAATTTTTGTCTCTTCAGAAGTAGTGACTTCAAATGGAAAAATAAGTGTGAGAAGTGCGAGATCGCAAAAACGATTCGAGGTTTCTCGAGGAAGCAATGCCCGAAGTGCGATCTCCCCTTTCTCTATCATCCCATCTGGTACGGTCACGTACGAAAGCTTGGACGCATGTTTAAGTGCGTTCACAACTGACCCAATTGATGAGGCTCTCACTTCTTGATTTTCTTCCCAAATACCTGAATCAGCGTCATGCCAATATTCAATTGCATGTAGATAGTTAACCAATAACTGGACAAGAGATTTTTCTTCATCAGTTTCAACAACACTATGACCTGCATTTTCACAATCAGCGATCAGATATAAAACTTCTCCTACTGCATCATTTTGTTTATTCCCCCATTCTTCCCAATATTCCTCAAATGTTTCTGGGTTATATCTAGCATGAATATACTGCCATGTTTCAAATGGTTTGTTATTTACTACCCAGGTAATTTTTTCTTGATGCTTCGCAAGAATTTTAAGAAGCGCTTTGGCTGTATCTCGCACAACATCCATTTCACCTGCGTACTTAAATCCAAGCGTCATGAAATAAATATCACGAAGCCATGCTTTGTTATAGCCAGTAGACACGTCGTGAGCTGAAGCAGTGAAGAGCCCAGTTGGCGCACGAAGTTTACGCACTTGGTCTAAGTGCCACTTTATTGCAGAATCGAAATCAAAGGTATCAAAAGAGCTAACTGACATAAGAAATATTTATTTTATAGTTGAAATTTATCGTCTAGATTTCCAGTAAAATGATCGTCATTTGCTGCGGGGTTATTTCTTGCATTATCAAGTTCAATGCTATATGCAGCAAGAACCGGAAACTCTCTATTAATTTCTTGTGCACGTTGATACAGTTCCTGTCGTAGATTGAAATATTCAAGTAACTTTGACAAAGCTTGCTCCTCTCTATATTCCTGGCCTTTCACTGTATCGAAAACGATCTTTGCTGCTTCAAGTTTACTTTTCCCGCTTTCAACAAGCTTCTCCATTTCACCTTTTATAAAATTTTCTGCTTCAGATTTTTGCCGTTCAACAATTGATAATGTTGGCTGTGGCTCATGTGATAAGGTTTCCATATTTCTAGAGTATACACCTATTTCCAAATTATAATATCCTTGTACTGACGTAAAAAGCCGCCCTTTGGGCGGCTTTTTCTTTGGAGCTCTTAACGATTCATTAACACCACAAGTGCCTTCTGTATATGCTCTTTTGTCGCTTCGTCAGTTAATTCTCCTTTATCATTAAACTTATCTTGCACATTTCCTAGATAAAATTCTGGCTGACCAATTACATGCGCATCAAGATACAACATGATTTGTTTAAGGTGCTGCTGCGCAACAGCAGTAGCAATAGGGCCGACTGAAGCACCAATAACAAGCACACTTTTCCCTGGGAAGGAGTTCTGTCCCCATGGGCGAGATGCCCAGTCGATTGCATTTTTAAGTGCTGAAGGAATTGAGCGGTTATGTTCTGGGGTGGCGATAATAATACCGTCTGCACGCTTGATTGCATCCTTTAATTTTTGCACCTCAACAGGAAATGCTTGCTCAAGATCCTGATCGTAAAGTGGCAACCCACCTATATCGAATATTTCTATCTCCATCCCTTCTGGAGCGAACTTAACTACCTCCTGTAGTAACCGAGTATTGAAAGAATCCTTTCGTAAACTTCCAGATACAGCAATAATTTTTTTCATATTATTTCAAATTTTAATTTCATAGTAAGTAAGTGTCTAGTGTAGTTTAATTACTTTACTTTGTAAAGTGTTATATACTATATCTATGAAAAAAGAAATTCACTCTCTAGATTTTTGTCCTGTGGCCCGTGTCGCAGAGTTACTTGGAGATGCTTGTTCACTACTCATTGTGCGAGATTTACTAACTGGAGATAAACGATTTAAAGATTTTGAACATTCTCTTTCTCCGATAAGTTCACGCACCATTACAAAAAAACTAAAACTTCTTGAAGCAAGAAAAATAATAATAAGAACAGCTTTTAAAGAACGTCCTCCGCGAGTAGAATACTCGCTGACTCAGGAAGGTAAGCACCTAAATAAGATCATACAAGATATGAGAATCTTTGGTCAAAAATATTTACACAACTAAACGGTGAGACCTACTTCCCTGCCTGATGTACCACTCTTTGTGGAAACGGAATCTCAATTCCCTCTTGATCAAACGCTATCTTCAGTCTCTTGCGTAACTCTCCAGCAACTTCCCATTGCTTAAGTGGCATTGTATCTCCTAGAATTTTTATAATAATCGCAGAATCAGCAAAATCATTAACACGTAAAAACTGTGGAGCTTTGATAATGTGTTCTTTCCAGTAGGAATCTTCTGCTAGTTCAGTCCCTACTCTGTTGACCACAGAGATAACATGATCAAGATTAGAGTGATATGCAACACCAATATTTAAATTCACACGTGCAAAATATTTTGACATGTTTGAGACCTTTTTAATTTCTCCGTGTGGCACATGATGAACTACTCCGTCCAAATCTCTGAGCGTTGTCATTCTCATAGTAAGGTCTTCCACAGAGCCGCACGTATTGTCGAAACAAACAACGTCCCCGATTCGATACTGATTCTCCATAATAATAAATAATCCACTGATGAGATCACGAATGAGATACTGACCACCAAACCCAAATGCAATACCCGCAATTCCTGCAGCTGCAAGAAGTGGTGCAATCTCAACTCCAATCTCTTGTAAAATCATAAGCACAGCCACAATAATAAGCACTACACTAAACGTTGCCGAAAAAATTTGAATAAGGGTATCCTCTCGCTTCTTTTCATCTTCCTTAGTAGAAAAACTTCCTGGGAGAACTGCTTTACGAACTAGTTTGATAATAAAAAAGAGTGCAAATCTATGTACAAGATATACAATAAAAATAATAACGATTATCTTTATGCTATGAGTAATAAACTGTGGTGATATTGATTCTAGAGCGATTGAAAAAGATTCTGACATATGTAGAGTTGGTGCTAACTAATAAGAGACACTCCATGTAACTGAAATGTTTATTATTCTAAGAATAACCTAGCAAAAAACAATCTGCAAATCAGTATAGACTTTTATGTGTATACTAGTGTGTCTGATGCATCTCAATATGGTCAGGTACTATCGATTTTTGTGATGCTCCAGTAGAGCTAGAATTTATCATATAATCATTCGGAACTTGAGAATAAATATCTGGTTGCTTGTCTCCAGTTACTTCAAGTACAGCCCACGCTCCTTTGTTCATTCGAGAGAGTGCATGATCAACTAAAAGAAACTTCCCCGGAACATCTACAGTGAATTCTACAATCGCAGACCCTCCCGGAAGAACTGCTGTAGTCTGAACATTTTTTAACAGAGCCCCACCTTCCCCCATAGATCCTTCAGGATAAACTGTGTCAAAAATTTCTCCAATAACATGGAATGAGGATATGAGATTAACTCCACCATTTCCTACATACATACGAATCTTATCTCCAACTTTTGCATGCATACGAGGAACACTTTCTACCTTTCCATTAAAAGTTACATAATTTGGAATGCCATCAAGAAGCGCATTAGAATCAAATACGGTGAGCCCTTTTTTGCCCAACTGCCCACGAGTATAGAGCTCTCCTTGCACAACATAGAATTCTTTATCAACTTTTGACAACCCTTCTTTAGGTTCAACTAAAATTAAACCGTACTGTCCGTGAGAATTATGTGTACTTACATTCGGCATTGCGCAGTGATAAATAAAGAGACCCTGATTTAAGGCTTTCCATTTAATGGTTTTGGTTTCACCAGGCATAACATTTGTAAGCTCAGCTCCTCCACCTTGACCTGTTACCGCATGGAGATCGATATTGTGATGATGAAGACTGGTTGGGTCGTTTGTTATTGATAGGATAACTGTATCCCCCTCCCTAACTCTATACATCGGACCTGGAACAGTTCCATCAAATGTCCAGTAATTAAAATAGATACCTGGAGCAACTTCACTGATTACTTCTTTTACCGTGACGTTAATTTTTACTTCCGTTGGAGATGTTCGAGTGATAGAAGAAGGTACATCCGCTGGGTCCCTTCCAATATCAGCAACTCGTTCAAAGTGTGGTTCATTCTTGAAGAAAGTAAGAATATTCGCAAGTGGCAAATTAGGAACATCTCCTCCTGGGGTCATCGAGTGCATAAAAAGTGGCATCGCAAAATCTGGAGAATATGTTCGGTTAGAGATTAATCCTGAGAGGAGTGAAACAATCATAACAAGAAGTGGTATCCATACCCATTTACGCTTGAAAAAAGTTTTGGCAGATTTTCTTTGTAGGAAATGTTCAAGAAAAACAATAAAGGCAATACCTCCAGATGCCCAAGCAATGATTTCAGAAATTAGGTATATGTACATAAAAAAAATACAAACAAATTCTCAATTATTAAGTAAGTTAAGTATACTACGTCAAGTTAAAAAGTGTTGGGTAGTGATCTGCGCAAGGAGTAACCGACTTACCTAAAAGCACCCTTAAACTTGCCATATAGTACCGTTGCAATGCGTAATTTTTCATTACCTGTAGGGGTAGCGTCTGACCTATCAGGGTGCAATGTTGTTGCCAATTTTCTATATGCAGATTTAACTTGCTGAATATCCATACCATTTTCTACTTTAAAAATTTTCTTTGCAAATAAAGCAAGCTGGTCCTTTGATAGGTTCTCACCAGGCATTCTAATGCTATCTAGTTCATTTTTTGATATACCAAATTCTTTTAAGACATTTGCTTCGAGTAGACTTTCAGGAGAACTTTCAGTTGACCTACTTTCATTACCAGTGTTTGCACCAGCATTCTTTTCTTTAAAAAAACCACCCTCCCAGAAACTATCGGTGAAACCACCTTTTCTATTTGGATTACGTGCTGCTTTATCTTTCTCGTTAGGCACATAATCTTTTGTAGCATCTTCAAAATCTTCTTGCATTTTTTTGAATATCTCTTCATTTTTCTTAGATTGTTCTTCAAAATTCCTAGCATTTTCTCTTGCCATCTTATGTAAAAAATCATCGCTAGAATAATTTGTCTGGCCCTGTGTTTGATTTTCATTTTGTGCACCTTCAGGGTTTGCCCTCCTTGCCTTAAATTCCTCAAATGTTTCATCCGGATTAATCGGTTTATTTTTTTGGATTTGTTCAGCAAATTGCTTGCTAGTTGCTGCAACTTGTTCTTTGAAACGATTGTTACTGTTCGCCACCTGCTCAGCAAACTGTCTATTACTTGCAGCAACCTGCTCAGCAAAGGTATTCTGAGACTGATTAGCTTGATTTGTAAAATCATGTACTGGCATAGCTTGTACAGGAGGAATTTGTCCTTCCATTCTTTGTTGAGCGTTTTTAACCAAATCATTAAGTTGCTCATTTCCATTATTAAACATTGGCATTCCTTAGTTAAAATTCATGCGAATATTATATCATAATGTCCCCAACAGTAAGTGAGCCGTGTTTTAATTTTATAAATAGTGCTTTTACTTTTTCAATTGTAATAACCTTTTTTCCAAATGTCTTTTCAAATTCATACAAAGTTCTCGCCTGCTGGGCAATCTCTCCTCCAAAAGGAGCCAGGAAAGACCATAAAAAAAATGACGGACTTTCAAGTGAAGAAAAATCACCAGACGTATCATATTTTGAAAAATCATCTCTCACGAGAGAAACTTTTTCGCCTCTATTGTGGAGAGTATTAAAAAATGCAGATGTATGATCTGACCCGAAAAGTACTGCGACTTTACGAATATTACTTATATTAGAAGATGAAAATATTGTCGGTGCGATGTTCGAAAGCGTGTCTTCCTCTCTTTTTTTCTGTAAATTAACAATACTTTTAACATGAACATCCCAAGCATTTTTTATAAATCCCCACGATTCTTCATCGTCTTTTATTTCTTTAACTTTCATTAGCGTATGACCAAAATCAAATGAATCCATCATTTCCTGAGCAAAGTCTCTAGCTTGCTTCTCTGTTTTAAATGACCCATTGAGAGGTTTAACTTCAATATTTGAATCAGTTAAGTATTTTAAAACACGCCCATTAAACGAAGTGTCTACATGGCCACTTTCTTGTAACTTTCTCATAGAGTCAACAAAATCTGTTTCTTCTGATCCGTGAATATCTTCAAATAAGACCAAATCTGGTTGTATTGTTTTTATGTTAGCGATAACTAAATCTGCAGAAATATCACCGTCATGTCTACACGGTAAACAGATAAACTCTATTGGTTTGTATTCTACATTATTTTCTTTTGCGTACAATTCTAAAGACACCTCTGACGGCTTTTTTTCTTGTTGTTTATTTTCCGGAAAAGATGGGCTTCCTGGTTCCATATTGTGGAATAATACCATTTTTAATAATTCTTACACAATTGAGAAGTTTACATTTAATTAATCCCTAGTTACAACTTTCTACTATCATACGCCCAATGAAGTAATGCCTGACGCTGTCGTGGACGACATGAGGGGTCTCCACGTCTACATGCCCCTTGCAACCATATAATATGACGTCTCATATTCACCCAGCGTTTTATTTGACGAGCATCATCTGCGTGACGTCTCCCCATATAATATCTACAGTACCACTGGAACCATCCGCGTGGGTCATCTTTGTGTATCCAACCTTTTTTCTGCCATTCTAGAAGTGATTGGCTTGCACGTACTCCATAAAAATTTAAAGCTTTATCATATTTCTCACTATTTAATTTTGCGTCTACAAACCAACTCTTTGGAAATTCACGTCTGCAATCTGTCATATACTTTCCACCAAAAACACCCAGTGCGAACATTTCTTTTGGAGTAAGGTCTGGCTTAAAAATAGGGTCAAAATCTTTCCCTACTTGGGCAACAAGTTCATATGAGTAATCCTTCTGAATAAAATCATTTACTGTAATTGTTTTACTAATTTTCATATTTAAGACTTGAAAGAAAATATTTTTACTGCAACTTACTCTGGAGAGTGTGCCACCCTCCACCATTATGAACATTATCATAGCCCGCTATGTGTAAAATATTTTTGGCCATGGAACTCCTTCCACCAGACATACAACAAGTTATGATGTATGTATTTTGATCACCAATCTTTTTAATATCAGTTGATAATCTGTCGAGTGGTATATTAATTGCACCCTGAACATGGCCACTTAAAAATTCATCTTCAGTACGAACATCGAGCACAACGGCTCCTTTAGCAACAAGCTCTTTGAAATTTGTATCTTCTTTTTTCTTAAACAGTTCAAACATAATTTTTAATTTATCTAATTCTCATAATAAGATTATATCTAAGCACTTTTTACGAGGACCACTTACTGATACTGAATATAACTTGGAATTGGCTGAAGCTTCATTAATTCTTCGGGTGTAAGCATTCTGGAACCAGGTAATCGGATATCATTTTTATAAAAAAGTTTAAAACCAGTGAACTGAACTGGTTCTCTTGTTATGACAGTTCTGTAGGTCATTTTCTTAAGTTGCTCACCTCCCCAACCATCCATCTCCATAACAATTTGAACCTCAGGTAACGGTTGTATATTTTGATAATTGGTTACCATAGCTTCAGTGAACCTATGAACAATTAAAATCTTAGGTGGCAGTTTATTATCTCTAACAATTTTCGCAAGATACTCTGCAACTTGATTAATATCCTTCGCATCAATTGTACCGATACGTGTTCCAGGACGCTCACCATTCTTCATCGCAAACTCAGGGTCAATCCCAAGATGAACTTGAGGAAGTGCTAAATATTTTCCAATCTCTTCTACCTCACTCATAAGATCACCGGTACCAATCTGCAGATCAAGAAAAACAATACCATCTACTTTTTTTGCCAACTCAAGAGACTTGTCAATTTGTGAAAATGGCATCTGCATTGTGTAGTTGTTATTTTTCCCAGGTGTTGGTTGTGCTGTTGAAGCTATGTAATGGATTGCAGGAATAACTGGAGTTGTTGGGTCAGCTAATTCCCATTTCTTAACTTCAGTAGCTAATTTTTCAAGCATCACATCTTCAGGATATTCACCAAGAACACCCATCTGTTTAGAATAAAAATTTCCGTAGTATGCAACTATTCGATTAAATGGGAGAAGTGCTCCATAATTTGGGTATGCTGCCGTAACTGGCCAGAGAGGTTTTTTCACTGGCGTAGAAGTAGCAGACGACGTAGAAACAGTGATGACAGGATTATTAGCGAGCTGATTCATTTTCTGGTCATAGAGAGCAGTGTCTAACTTTAGAACAACTTCTTGTTTCAATTCCTCCTCCGCTTCTACATGTGGTAAATCTATTTCATATTTATCATATTTTTCAACTCCACCTTTATTTGCAAATGCAAAAAAAGCAGCTATGACAAAAATGAAAAAGATAAGAAGTATGACTGATTGTGGAGAAGTTGATTTTTTCATTTTAATGTATAGATTTACATTTGCTACAGTGTACTTCAAAATAGCTAAATTACCTCTTAATTTAAAATACACACATTCCGCCTTACGCTTTATAAAGGGCACCTCAATAAATATTAAGGCTATTTAATTTGTATTTAATTTTTTTAATATACTAAATTGTATTACCAATACAAACCTTCAGTTCATTTGTTTGTGTCCACCCACATTTACCATTTGACTGACGCTTACAACTTGATGTTTTCTTATAGCATGCGTACTCTTCTTTATACATACAATTTGAAGCAACGTCTGGAGAATCAGAGCAAACTTCTGAAGAACATCCTCCTATATAACATCCTCCTTGGTTAGTGTTGGTACCCACAATCTGCAACTTAGTCACTTCTAACGTAACGCTGTATTCATTTTGAGATATAGATGTATCTTTACTTGGGTATGGAGTTACTGAAGTCACTTCTATTTTTTCAGCCTCAGTAGTTAGAAATTTTCCAAGTTCGATTTTTTCTGTACTTGTTCCCATTCCGGTCACACTTAGTATTTCTGCTTTGACAGTACCTACCCAAATACAAGTAACGCCTGTTGGACATCTACTTTCGTCTACTACACGAAGAAGAGTTATAGAGTTATCTTTGAAATGCACCGTTTCTCCAACTTTAAGTGTTACCTTTCCGTACGAAACATAATTGACCACAGGGGTTGTCGTAGATGTTTGGGTAGGCTCTGGAGTTTGGTTATTATTTTTGTTAAAAGAAAAAATACCTACAAATACAATTAATAAAAATAGTAATGTCAGAACCCCCGAAGTGATTTTTTTCTTGTCCATATACTTACTATAACAGTTCGCTGAGGTGGTTGTGACATGAGTTTATGCGGTTCAAATCCCGATAGTCACTACAATTTTTGAAACAAAAAGCCCAAGCTTAATGCTTAGGCTTTTTGTTAAAATTGTGTGCCGTAGTAGAGGAAGTTAGAACTATTTTTGAGAGAAGAAATGATGCAACTATCTACATTCCATCATTCTACCCTACCCCCGAAATCACTACTTCAACTTCTTCGGTTGCTTTTTAGGAGCTAGTGCTTTCTTCGCCTCCTTCTCCATCTGTTTGATTTCTTTCTTCACCTCTTTGATGTGTTTCTCTGGTTTTATATTCTCTGGCAACTGTCCACCAATATCCTTGATTGTCTGTCTCACTTTTCCACCAACCATAAAGTGAGTTCTTCTTGCATCATATTCGGTCTTCACATTATCTTTCTTGAGCTTCTCATCTGTCTGTGTAATGCGAAACAAATTAGCGGCGAGCTCGGTTGAGCTTGCTCTATCAAGTAGCTCTCCTTTCTTGATACCTTTCTTTGCTTCTACTTCAGAAAGAGACGCTCCATATAAACCTTTATAACCAGCATCATTGAAAAGTCCAAAGTTTGAAACGCCAGCTTGTTTTGCTGTCTTGAATAGTTTTTTATTTTCGCTAGACACCTCACCACGAATGAACAATCTTTTTCCAACATCTGGCAAAGTATCAAAAATCTCTTGCTTGCGTGTTTGAATTGCAAAGTATGTTTGAGCTAAAGCAATTTGAGATATTTTCGGGTCTCCATTTTGTGCTATAAGATAGCAAGCATATCTATCCAACTTCCAATCCTTAACCTGTCGCTTCGTATTAGACCCTATCTCAACCATTTTAGTCAACTGACTAAAATGGTTTTCAGCAATCTGACCAGCATTTACAGCCGATTTTATGGCACGAGCAACCACATCATCAAATGCTTGCCACGTTGAATATCCAAACAAAGGAAACATCTCTCTGGCGGACCAAAACTCAACACCATTTTCATCAATGTGTTTTATATCCTCAAATCTTTTGTTTGGTCCTGTTGTAGATAATTCCATATTTCACAATTATACTACAATTTAGTTTATTTTACCCCACCTCGCTTTTCACTATTTCTGCCAAAGATAAAACTTTAGTCATTATCTTTTTTGCATTACCGTGAGTGAGTAACCCCAAGCAAGATTGCACAGTTTCATCTCTTCCCTTGTTTTTCCTTATACCAGACAACATTCTCTTTTTGGTCTTGGTCCGTAAAACTCTATGGTCAGGAAAATGCACCCACCCCAAGAAATCAACACCAGATGAGATTGTTGTAATAGAGGTTTTATCTGGATGAAGTTCCAGATAAAGCTCATCCTTTAAGAAAACCTCAATCTTCTGCCGAATATCCTCAAGCCATTTTTTATCTTGAGAAAGAATAACAAAATCATCAGCATAACGAATATAGTATTTCGCTTTCATTCTATGTTTCATAAACTGGTCAAACTTGTTCATATATATGTTCACCAAGATTTGGGATGTCAGATTTCCAAGAGGAAGACCAACTCCTTCTCTCGTTGAACTGAAACTACTTATTACTTCTGACATCAGCCACTGAATGTCGGTATCTGGTATGTAATCCTTAATAATTTTGGTAAGTACAGAATGGTCAATACTTGCAAAAAACTTTCGTATATCACATTTCAAAATAAAAACCGTCTTTGTGTGATTTTCTGATACTTTGTATAAAAAATGACGAAATGTATTTATTGCCTTATGTACTCCTTTATCTAACCTACAAGAATATGAGTTGACTATGAATGTTTTATCAAAAAATGGGTAAAGAGTTCTATATAATGCGTGATGAAGCAGTCGGTCTCTTACCTTCGCTTTATGTATATTCCGTGGCTTTGGGTCAGATATGTTGAACGCTTCATAAGGGGAATGTTTATATTGTTTTGTTACAAGCTCATTGTGAAGCAAGATTATATTTCCCATTAGATTTTGCTCAAACTCTTGAATGTCCTTTCTGGACCGCTTTCCACATACAAACTCTCTCCAAGCTTCAAGGAGATTTTCAATAGAAACGATGTTGTTATATGTGTTGCCAAATTGTAATATGCTCATAATGACCCTAAAAAATACTACCTATGAATGTTACCCCCCCCCCCACGAATACTACCACTATTGCAAAAGATAAAAGAAGCTTACATTCTTTGGTATGGCTACTATCAAACCATACCAAAACTACACAGACACTCTCTTGGTCAAAGAATTGATACCCTCTTTGTAGAAACAATAGAAGCAGTATCCATTGCCAGTTTTCTCTCTCAAGGAGAAAAACTCCCTTGGGTAAAAATAGCCATACGAAAAGTAGATACACTCAAAATACTTCTTCTTGTCTTATGGGAAACAAAATCAATAGATAACAAAAAATATATTGCTGTATCTCTTAAAATTGATGAGGTCGGTAGGATGCTTGGGGGATGGAATGGACAACTTACGAAACAAAACTCTCCAACCACAAAAGTTGGAGAGAAATGAAAAGATTTGCGACGGAGGAAGACGAAACGGTTGTTACCGTTCCAGAAATTGTCAGGGTTGCCGTTGTTAGCGTTGAGCCAGCGTTCGTCGTCATCGTGTTCAACGTTGAACAGGTTGAGGTTGCCATCCGAGTCAGTTTATATAAGGTGTCATCCATTCCACCACCAGTTGAATAACTCTTCCAGTTGCATCGTATTCGGCATCATAATGCCCTAACACCTTATACCAAGTATCTTCATTTTTTGTGAAGTGTCTGCATACACCACTCTATCCAAAACCTTGGTCGTGGACACTCTCGGTGTATGGATACTGGGTTCGGTAGTAAGAAACCTTAATCTCCTACATATTCACCTACTTCCATTTTTATTATATCAAATACAAAAAAGAAGAGCCCTACACATCTCTGTGCAGGGCTCGGAGTTTTTACTATCTCCAAAGTTTTGAGGACCAAGTTCCAAGGGACTAAAGAGCCCCAAGGTTCACAGGTCCGAGTGCTACTTGCGACGGAGGAAGACGAAACGGAAGTTACCGTGCCAGAAATGGCCAGGGTAGCCGTCGTTAGCGCTGAGCCAGCGTCCGCCGCCATCGCGCGCAACGCTGAACAGGTTGAGGTCGCCATCCGAGTCAGTGATGGGCTCCATCGCAATGACAAGCCATTCACCTTTGGGCTGGTCCGTGTACTGCAAACGCAGTTGCGGACCGACTTCGGGTGGGCATAGGTCCAGTCCGAGCTCTTGGGCACGAACGTAGATGTCTTTGCGAGTTGCACCATCCTTGAAGCCGAGTTCAGCCACGGAGGCAACGACCAGTTCAACTTCCGTTTCGATGGTTGTCGCCGTGAAGGCGGGCTTGCCGAGGATGTCATTTGCCCAGTCGCCAATCTTCATCCCTGCCGACTTTACCGCCTTGCGGAAGTCATCAGCAGTTTGAAGACCAGTGCCGAGTTGGATGGTTTTCCACGTCTTCCAGACCTTTGCAGTTGCAGAGACAAGGAGTTCGCCAGACAGGAAGCGTTGTACGCCTTCCATACCGCCGAGCTTGTTGACCAATGCTTCCACTTGTCCGAGTGTGAGTTCGCCGTATTTCATTATCTTCTCCTTGAGCTGTTTGCTCATTGGTTTCTCACTGTCCGTGAGTTGAGGAGCTAGAACTGTAAGTAGTCATAGCCAGAAAATCTCGTATTTACAAGGTCTTTTGGCTATGACTACTGTCGTAAGTAATACTGTCAATGAACTACAAACAGTATACACTAAAATAGCATTTTGTCAAGCAATTTTTCATCTGAACATCAGCTAGCGTCTTTTAAGTTGCTCATACAACTTCACCTGTTCACGCTGGAGAGAAGCATTGAAAATAATGTGATAATCAAAGTTCTTATTTATGGACCGAAAATCGTTGA
>CAYXKW010000003.1:0-78931 GCA_964464695.1 uncultured Candidatus Saccharibacteria bacterium | reverse complement strand
GCTCTCGGCAGGAAACGCGAGTACGCTTTCGGTCACGAATATTCTACAAGCCGTCGCTTGTAGAATTTCTCGACCACGGCTCGCTCGTTTTTCTTGCTAGAAAAACATAGCTCCGCCATTCGATTCCTGACACACGTGACGCAGGTCACGTGCTCCGAGAGCACAACATAACAAAAGCACCCAATTGGGTGCTTTTGTTATGTTGTGCTCTCGGCAGGAATCGAACCTGCATCGCAAGTACCGCAAACTTGAATTCTATCCATTGAACTACGAGAGCAGGTTATCACATAAGATTACTCTACATGTGATATGTTAACCGACCTAGCTATGTGACTTTCAAAAGAAATTGGATGCAGTGCGAGGAGTTTAGAGATTTTTGGAAGGAGTCGTACATACTAGTACGACGACTGAGAAAAATCTCGTAACGACAAAGCAATGCGCCGATTTATTTTGAAATCTTAGCTACTGCCTTTGCTAGACGAGACTTCTTTCGGTTAGCCTGCCCTTTCTTAATAGTTCCCCTCTTAGCTGCTTTATCAAGTGCCTTAAATGCTGCTGATAAATCAGTCTTAATAGCCTTAGAATCCTTTGCGACAACGTCCTTTCGAACAGCTTTCACAGCTTCCTTCATAGTACGACGAAGTTTGTCATTGACGACTCGCTTTCGTTCACTAACTCGTATTCCTCTTTTTGCGTTTTTTGTAATTGCCATATCTTTAAATTTGTATCAAGCACTATACCACAAACTCTGTTATTTTTCAAGGTGCTTTTTATAAATCCTTTGAAAAGGCCCCGTGGTATACTTTTTCACATATATGATAGGATTTTTAACAGGTAAAGTACATTCAACAAGTAGCTCGTCACTTATTATTGATGTACAGGGTGTTGGCTATAAAGTACTAGCTCCTTTGCCTGTTATGGTGTCTGTTGCCCCAGGTTCAGTCATTTCACTCTACATTCATACGCACGTACGTGAGGACCACATCATGCTGTATGGTTTCAAAGATGAGAATGATCTTTTTTTATTTGAAAAACTCACCACAGTTTCTGGTATTGGTCCAAAAAGTGCCCTCGCCATGCTTTCCGTTCATTCCCCTTCTTCACTAGCAGATGCAATAGAACGAAATGATGTAGAAGCACTTTCTCATACTCCAGGCGTTGGTAAAAAAACTGCTGAGAAAATAATTCTAGAACTAAAAGGAAAACTTGCACATTTAATAGGAAAAGAAATGAACGACACAACGCTTGAGGTGCGCCTTGCACTTGAAGCGCTTGGTTACTCTGCAAAAGAAATACATGACGCACTCAAAGACCTGAATACTGATAACAAAACCACAAGTACTATTATTAAAGAAGCACTTCATAATCTCCAATAACCTACATGGAAAAATTTCTTCGCATTGTCCAAAAATATATTCCAAAAAAAGTCTATTCTTTTTTGCAGCCTTTCTACCACTATTTCCTTGCATTTATTGGCACACTCATCTACCGCAAACCATCACGTCATATTTATGTCATAGGTGTAACTGGAACAAAAGGAAAATCATCGACTGCAGAATTTATTAATGCTGCCTTAGTGGGTGCTGGTAAGAAAACAGCGATTCTCTCGACTATTCGTTTTAAAATAGGTGAAGCATCAAGACCAAACAAATATAAAATGACAATGCCGGGAAGATTTTTCACACAAAAGTTTTTACGTGACTCAGTGAAGGATGGTTGTGAATATGCAATTATCGAAATGACGTCAGAAGGTGCACGATTTTATCGTCATATTGGGATTGAGATGGACGCTCTTATCTTCACCAACCTTATGCCTGAGCATATAGAAAGTCACGGCACATTCGAAAACTACAAAAATGCAAAGTTGCGCCTCGTGAAACAACTTGTAAAAAGTAAAAAACCTACTCGACTGTCAATTGCAAACATTGACAACAAGCATGGATATTCATTTCTTATTCATGCAGTTGAAAAAAATCTAAGTTACTCACTCAAAGATATAAAAATACTTTCCGAGACTCAACACTCAAGTATTATTGAATACAAAAATACAAATATCATAGTCCCTCTTCCAGGGAAATTTAATGTGCTTAATGCACTCGCGGCTCTCACGCTTACGGAAGCACTTGGTCTACCAATTGAGAAAGTAAAAGAAGGAATAGAGAAACTTACACAAATTCGAGGACGTGTTGAGAAAATTGATTGCGGACAAAATTTTACTGTCATTGTTGACTACGCTCATACTGACGATAGTCTCCAAAAACTCTATGAGGCATTCCAAAGTTCTCGTAAGATTGCAGTCCTTGGATCAACTGGTGGTGGGCGCGATGTCTGGAAGCGACCAGTGCTTGGAAAAATTGCAGATGAATATTGTGATGAAATTATCATCACCAACGAAGACCCATATGATGAAGACCCTCAAAAAATAATTAACGAAGTGGCAAGTGGTGTTACTCGACATGCTCCAATCAAGATCCTATCTCGTCGAGAAGCAATTGCTAAAGCACTTTCTCTTGCTCAAATAAATGACACGGTTCTCATCACAGGGAAAGGTACTGATCCCTACATCATGGGACCACAAGGAACAAAAGAAGTATGGGATGATGCAACTGTTGTTCGAGAAGAGTTAGAAAAAATGAGGAAGAAATAGAGAAAGAAAAAAGCCACCAGATCGGTGGCTTTTACGTAACAGCATTTACTGCTGCTCTTTTTTTAGAGGCAGAGGTGCAGATGAGACCCAGATAGAATTACCGTCGGGACCTTCCATTCTTATTCCTGACACTGGCACTTTGGGAGCCGTCGAAGGTGTAGAACTAACATATACAAGTGAGCCACCATTTTTTTCAAACATTCCAAACAAATGCCAGTTCGGATTATTCATGTGATTCAGGATTTCAGACATAGAAGGCTCATCACCTTCAATAGCAGCATCGTACAGCAACTTTGCTTCTTGCTGAAGCTGATGTGTTGTCTCCGTTTGCACGAAAATTGACTTGAAATAACTACAAAGGTTGGAACCCACTTCCGACCAAAAGTATTTCAATCCATTCACCGCGAAAACATGTGGGATAATTCCCAAAAAAAGCAAGATTCCAACGAGCAACATATTGATATCCGTATGCGAGAGATTCATGATTGACTCCCTAAACAAAGACCATTTTGAAATCATCGACCTACTAGGAGGAATTCTAGCAACAATACAGTTGAACAGCAACTCATTTCTACATATTTTACACCGCTTGTTTTTACCTAGTATTTACTATACTCTGACGTAATAGATTATCTTTACTACACCACATGCCAGAACTCCCAGAAGTACACACCACCGTCACAGGTCTACAAAAAGTCCTCCTTGGACTATCCATTACAGACGTTTGGTCTGACATGTGGAGTGATGCGAAGATTTGTAAAAACACAATCAAAGATCGTGGGTATTTTGAATACTTTAAAAAATACGCACTTGGTAGTAAAGTTGTCGTTGTTAGACGAAGAGCAAAACACATTTTGATTGATTTGGAAAATGGTTTCACAATTATTATTCACATGAAGATGACGGGACACTTAATGTACGGAAAATATAAAATAAACACAAAGCAAACTGACAAAGGTTGGCCATGGGTTCCTGTCGAAAAGGACCCACCTCTTCTTGACCCGTATAATCGACATATTCATGTTGTGTTCTCGCTTTCAAATAATAAACATTTAGTATTCTGTGACTCACGAAAGTTCGGAACCATCGTCGTTGAAAAAACTGCTACGTTACACACAGAAAGATTATCCCATCTTGGGCCGGAACCACTCGAAACGTCGTTCACACAAACAGAGTTCGAAAAACGAATTATGAAATCCCCTACTCGTGCGATTAAGACAGTACTTATGGACCAAAGCATTATCGCAGGAATCGGAAATATTTATTCAGATGAAATGTTACACAGGGCACACACCCTCCCAACACGAACACCAAAGAGTCTTTCTTCCAGGGAAATAAAACTTCTCTTTACGGCAATGAAAGAAGTCCTCCTGAAAGGAATTGATTTTGGTGGTGATAGTACAAGTGACTACCGAAATATTCATGGAGAGCGAGGAGCATTTCATAGCAACCATCTTGTCTACTTACGTACAAAAGAAAAATGTTTAACAAAAAATTGTAAAGGTGTTATTGAAAAGAAAACCATCGGTGGACGAAGTGCACACTTTTGCATGATGTGCCAAAAATAAAAAGCTGACGGATTATCAGCTTTTTTTATTCATTGCTACTTTACAGTTAGAAATAAACTTCACGTAACGCAGAAGGTGAGATGCTGGCAGTTGTAATATATTGCCCAGTTCTTGGACACCACCCGAGCCCAGAGTTCACATCCTGATTAAAACTTTTTTCGCCAACCTGTGTAGCATTTGGATTCCAATATATTGGAATTTTTTGTCTTACAATCGATGGTTCCAAAGTGACTCGTAAACCATTGGTAAAAGTCCACATTTCCTTTTGACCAATTTTTGGTTTAGATTGATGCGCCCAGTAACGGAAACTTGTTTCAATTGGAAAAATCATCGACTCTCCGTTAACTGACTCTACTTGGATGCGATTTTGTATCCCAGCTTTTTCTGCTGGAGAATTAAGCAGCCTTGAAACCACCCAAACCGTGCCATCACTTTTTCTTCGTATAAGCACCATTCCGTATCCAATGTGGTAATGTCTGAAATAATACGCCCACACAATCAAACTTAACAGAATTGGAGGAACAAGAATGCTAAAAAATAAAGAACCCATGACAATCTCCTTGAAGTTTATTCGATTCTACTAAACTAGCAGACGGAATGCAAAGACTGTAAGTTTCTAATAGCTAAGAGCTACCTGCTGTATTATACTATCTTTACATGGGAGGACTTCTCTTAAAAATTTTTGCAGTATTCTGGGCAATTTGGATTGCTTGGTACTTAACTGGTGGACCACTCAGAAATGATGGTACTACGTTGTTTGTTCAGTACAACCAAGATGGCACCACTTCTCCTGTCGGGACTAGTACAAAAAAATAGAGACTTCTTTTTTACTATTTGTCACTACTGGAAATATGTTGTGTTTTATGATAGGATTTCTAAACACATGTCCCTATAGCTCAGTTGGTAGAGCAGCTGCCTTTTAAGCAGACGGTCGAAGGTTCAATCCCTTCTGGGGGCACTTGAAATAATAAACACCTCTTTTAATAAAGGGGTGTTTATTATTTCACAGTTCTACAGAACTTGAGTCGAACCGAAGGCTCCCGATTTTTTAGACTGTACTCAGTCTGCAAAAATCGCAGTCCAGCGAGTTGGTCATCCGACGAGTCGGAGAGATCCCTTCTGGGGGCACCCAAACGTGCTAGTACGAGAAGCATAAGTAAGAAGAACAGGAACGGGAGGAAAGGCTGAAAGAACATCCTGAGGGATTTGCCATCAAACGAAACGGTGGGTCATGCCCTCTCTGTGGTCAGTATGATTACGGGCAGGATATAGAATACTGGTATGACAAGTGGGGTTCTAAGTGTCTTGCGTGTCAGAAAGCAATAGATAGAAAAGAAATACCTGGCTCATTACTTAAGTTTAAAGAAAGTTGGTACTCCGAGTGGGAGATTAAAGACAGGTTTAATTTAAAAACTCCAACACTGCGAAAGTGGATAAAAGAAGGAATTATCAAACCTCGTACCATTAGTCGTTATGGTAAAGGAGTACAAGCTTACATTTACCTTATTAAAGATAATAAGGATTTTCTTCCTCCTAAAGAATTCACAAAATCAAGAAGCAGTAGCTATGAAAAAGATGGAAAGACCTGGCACAGGTCTTACGAGTGGTATTGTTATGCAGATCTTCGTAAGAAAGTAGAGAAGTACAAGATTATGAACTACTTAAAGTTCACAGAAGTTGACGAAAAGAAGGAAGTGTAGCGAAACTTTTAAAAATGCTATAATTGTGCCAAATGAACAAGGTAAAAGAGGCCCCTGTGCCTAAAAATTTGAGGAAGTTTCTTGCACTGATCACAGATCAGCTTTTTTATATTGATGATGATACTGTGGTCATTACTGAGCCACAACTGAAGAAAGCAAAGTTTTCATACGATGATACTCAGTTTTTTCTTAACGCCATGAATAAGCACAAACTATCTTCTGTCGTGACAAGGAGATATGATTTTCATTTCATGCCTGTGCCTAAAAAATCAGACACAAAGGAGCGATTACTAACTAGTTGGAATTGGCAAATGGGACTTCCTGACAAATTCACCGAAGTTAGATATTTTATTAAGATTGCTTCACGAGATACGTTGTATGAATTTTGTGGTTTACCTATTGAAGAGCGTAAGCAAAGAGGAAAGACCACCAAGAATGGTTTCAAGACAGATGAAGTATTTATTGAATCTCGTTCTCAAGAAGGAGATGAAGATCATCACATTCTTATTGGAAACAGAACTGGGAGAAGTGAAAAAGCTCATATGATTGTGGACGGAAAGACAGGAGAACAGAGAGTGGAAGATAATCGAGGAGAACCTACTGATACAGCTAAACACTTCGAAACAATTATTACTCTTAATAGCGGAAAGAAAGTACGAGCAACAAGAGAGACGTTGGAAGAAATACCAAATAACAACCCATCGAGACCGCGTCTGGATATATCAGAGTTTCTTACTTCTGGCGGACCTAACGGTCAGGAGATGAGTTTTAAGGTTATAAATATTGGCAATGAAAGTGCTATGGATATGAAGTTTCAGTTTATCGCAGATGACTTCTTCGGGGATTCACTCCAAAATCTAATGCATCTTCTTACTGCTGGAGATACAACGAGACATTACACAACGGCAATATACAGCTCTTCTGCTCTTGCCGACAGACAGCTGACAAACCTAAAACTTGTTCTACTTTATAAAAGTGCAAATGGTCAAAATTATCAGTCAGGAAGATACCTTATTCAGGAGCTACGTGCGGATGGTAAATTCAACCTAAGCCTTGGAGGATACTACGAATAGTTACATATAGCTGTAACTATTCGTAGTCTAAGATGTGTCACTTTTGTCACTATTTCATAGGCGCACGAGAAGGGTCGAACTGATATACTAAAAATTACCAAACCGACCTTGTGGGGTAATGAAGCTAGGAGGTCGTGTCACGTTTCGGGGCACAGAAATACAAAAGCCACATCTTAAGATGTGGCTTTTGTATTTCTGTGCCCCCAGAGAAAGTGACCTGCGTCACTTTCGTAAGGGATCGAATACGGGTCGGGAATCTGCTTCGAGCGCAGCGAGGCAGATTTGTGACCGATCCCTTCTGATCCCAAAACATACCAGCACGAGAAAGATTCTCTTTCCTATAAATGTTACTATTAGGGTATGAATATTCCTTTTGGACAATCTGCCGAATCTTTAAACCAAGAAATACTAGTTAGTCAAGAAAAAATAACTCCAAATATTGAGGCTGTAAAAGACGCACAAGCTTTTTTCGAAAGTAAGGGTTTACTAGTTGAAAGTAACGGTTTTATTTCTCAAAATTTAAACCAAGCACAGATAACAGAGCTTAAGAGGTGGCATGAATCCACAACTGTAGACTCCGGAGTTCAGATGGATACAATAGATGATTTTTATAAAAAAGTATTACTGGCTGTTTCTTTGTGGCATCAAAGTGATGCAATGGGTACCACATATTTGCTCGGCAAAGGTATTGGTGTAGAAGTTGCTTTAAGAGGCAAGGTGTTAGGAAGAAAAAAGAAGTCTATAGATTTTCCATACAGATCACATGCTGATTTTGAATTGTACGGAGTAAATGATAGAAGCAACAGCAATCTCTTTGAGGAAGTATTTCCGGGAGAGGAGAGTTTTAGTTCGGAGTCTAGAAGGACAAAAGGCTTAGTTAATTTACCTCCGGACTTGCTTAGTAAGACCTTTGAAACGGTTGACTTAGGTGGTGTAAAAATTCTTGTACCGGAACTTGAAATACTTTTTCTAGATAAATATGTTGCACCTGAACAAACTCCACGAGAAGAAGGCTTTGACGCCGAACTGCTTGCTAAACAATACGAGTTAAACAGAAATAAGATACATGAGTATTTGGACCTGTATGTTATTGAGCCTACAATTCAAAAGATTGCTCAATCTTTTGAAGATATGGAAGAAGAACAGATGAAAGCAGTTGTTGATTTTATTAGCTTTTCAGTACAAGAACTTCAAATACAAGGTGGAATACTTTCGACAGATGGTATAGTGAACAATATTAATTTAAAAATAAAATCCCATATAGATACTTATAAAGATAATTTGGACAATATAAGTATTAGTGGACTTGAGTTATTTTTATGGAAAGACTTAGAGCCTGGTCAAATCGATACAGATGGGAATATTATCGATCCTTCTTTTAGAAAAAATTTAAGAGAAAGAATAGAAAGCTGGAAACGCAGTCAGATAGATACATGTAAAAACTTACATGCTGCTATTGATACTTTATTAGTCAAAGCTGATAAATTCATAGACGCACGAGAAGGGTCGAACTGATATACTAAAAATTACCAAACGGACCTTGTGGGGTAATGAACCCTGGAGGTCGTGTCACGTTTCGGGGCACTTGAAATAATAAACACCTCTTTTAATAAAGGGGTGTTTATTATTTCACAGTTCTACAGAACTTGAGTCGAACCGAAGGCTCCCGATTTTTTAGACTGTACTCAGTCTGCAAAAATCGCAGTCCAGCGAGTTGATAATCCGACGAGTCGGAGAGATCCCTTGTGGGGGCACCACGATACAACAAAACACACTTGGTAGTCCAGGTGTGTTTTGTTGTAGAAGTAAGCTGCGTCACCATCGTAAGGAATCGAATACACGGTCGCGAATCTACTTCGCGTTGCTCGAAGTAGATTCGCGACCGACCCTTCTTGGGAACAACATTCCTATTTCTGTTTCTTTTGTTGCTATACTTTAGCTATGAATAAATTACACATCATTCTTGGTGTTATCATCTTTATACTGAGTGTTGTGTTTGGAGTAGTGCTCTATAAAAATAAACACCAAACCCCTGTTGTTACAGCGTGCCCAGCGGATGCCATGATGTGCCCTGATGGAACTTCAGTTGGAAGAACTGGACCAAATTGTGAGTTTGCTATTTGCAAACAAGAGCTACCAAGTTACATGGAACCATTACCTGAAGAAGTTGCAAGCACAACTCCTGTAGCATCGACAACAAATACTTCTACGAGTAAATCAAATGCTCCTAAATCAGTCGTTAAGACAGTTGTAGACTCTGTAGTAGAAGTTGTGCAAAAAGTTACAGAATCACTTGGATTAACTGACAAGCCAAACGTTGTTGTAACTACTCAAATTAATCAAACGAATACTCAAAATACCCAAGCTCCAACATCAGAAAAAAATGCAGTATTTAATGAGACGAGATACACCGTTATAAACGGCACAATTGTTGATCAAAATGGAACTGTTATCTATACATTTCCACCAAGTTCAACCACAGCTGATGGTTGGACAACACATATTGTAAACGTAGTTCCAACTAACTCAGTTACTGCAATTATTAATAGTATTCCTATCATTGGTCAGCCAGGGCAATTTTATATTAGTGAAAACTCCCTCGGCAATATCGAGGCGTGTGAATTTTCTAATAAAGTATATATTCTCGACACAAAAACAGGAGAAAAAATTCTCATGTACGAAGAAAATAACTCAACAGCGGGTAGCGCTATTGCACGGTCATGCACAAGTGAACTTTATCTTCTCGCAACAGAAGGAGAAAAGCTCATCCTAAAATCTCACACTGTTGGAACAGGAACAACCTGTGAAGGTACCTGGAGTGAGCCAGAGCAAACATGGTACCTCGATGTTACAAAATTAGAAAATGGATTACGACGCTACATTATTTCGCCAACCCTCTATTACAGAGCAGAGAATGAGGAGAAAGACTGTCGCTTACAATATGAAGCTACGTCAACACCACAAGATGGTATTGGAGGATAGAGTTCTTGTACAGATACTATACTGTTAAAATAATTCTCTCTAAATCAAGGAGTAAATCTTTTTCTCCTCGGTGCGCCAAAATACTCGATCGCAAAAGTTCTCCCCCTATTCTTTCGCAGTCACTCTGTGTAAAAAGTGATCTCTTGCCTTCACGTACCTTACTCCATTCTGTTTGGAACTTCCACCAGAGAGCTCCTTGAATTGCTTCTCCACTTCCATCTTTTTTTAAATCTTGAAAAAGTATCCATGCTTGTTTTTTGTCACGAGAAATGAAGGCATCACATAGTGCAAAAACACTCATGTCTTTTATTTTCTCCTCTCGTGCATCAAATACTTTTTTTGAAACTTTAGTTAACCTATTAAAAAGATGCACATCAGCAAATGGCTCATCGATAACAAATATATTTGATGACTCTTGCATCCTGTCGAGAAGTCTCTTTAATTCATCTTTTGCGTGAGTGTTATCACCTAACTGAATACACAACACAATGACAGGATCTCCAAATAAACTACTTGCATCAACCAACTGCTCCAGTTCTTCGACATGTTCACCATATACATGATGAGTAACGACGCCCATTTTTAAAAGTTCTTGATGACCCTTTTCTCGTATGTGTATGTGAGTGCCTACAATAGAATAAATCATACGCTTATATAACTTCCAAATTCTCCCCCAAACTCTTAGAAACGACAAGTGGAATATCAGTTAGGTTTCTAGTTGCAAGTACATTTTCCAATATCTTTACAAGATCCTTAGCAACATCTTCTGCAAGGTCTTCATCAATTTCAAATATTAATTCATCATGTATCTGAAGTAAAAGACTGGCTTTGCCTTCTAATTTCTTTGCAGCAAAATACGCTGTTGCGTCAATCATCGCAAGCTTCACGATATCTGCACTCGTTCCTTGAATTGGTGCATTCATGGCAATTCTCTCCCCTTGAGCTCGAAGAAAAGGGAGCGGGCTTTTAAGTAGTGGAACTTCACATCTGCGTCCAAGTAATGTCGTTGTATATCCTTTCTTCCACGCATCGGCTTTTACTTCCTCAAGGAAGGCCATCAATCTCACAAACGTTGCTTTGTACTGATCAAAGAAATCTTGTGCTTCTTTTCGTTCAACTTTCATCCCCTCTTTAAGCGCTGTAACCCCCATGCCGTATAAGATGCCAAAGTTAATTGCTTTTGCTTTACGTCGCATCTCAGGAGTTACATCTTCTTCTTTTACACCAAAAACTCTCGCCGCAGTTCCTGTGTGCACATCAATGTTATTCTTAAAAATTTCTACGAGGTTTTCATCCCCTGATAAAATTGCAGCTGCGCGCAAGTCAATCTGCGCATAGTCACACGACAACAATACTTTACCCTTACTTGCAACAAATGCGCCTCGCACCTTTTGGCCAAGCTCACTTTTAACTGGTAGATTTTGAAGGTTCGGGTCTTCACATGCAAACCTTCCTGTTCCTGCACCTGTTTGAATATAATGCGCGTGGATTTTACCATCATCTTTTACAAATGTTGGAATCGAATCAACATACGTTGATAGAAGTTTTGTCAGTTCTCTATATTCTAAAATAAGCGGTACAATTTCATGCTCTTCCCGAATCTTCTCAAGCTCAGAGACATTAGTACTTTTTTGTCCGGTCTTTGTTTTCTTAATTTTACTTCCGAGATTAAGGGTGTCGTACAGTACGTCTCCTAATTGTTTCGGAGAGGCGATATTAAACTCAACTCCAGCAAGTGTATGAATTTTTTTCTCAAGAACTTTTACTTGGGCATGTAACTCCTTGCTCATGTCACTTAGTTTTTTGACATCAAGCGTTATCCCTACTTTTTGCATCTCTTCCAAAATTGTAATGATCGGTTTTTCTACGGTTAGGAATAGCTCCATGAGACCTTCCTTAGTAAGCATTTCAGTGAGTACTTGTTTTACTTCTGCAACATCTGACTTTTGTGCGACATTTTGGATATCAATAAAATGTGCGTTCGTCATTTCACTGTGAAGCAAGTTCACCATTACCCTCATTTCTTCTAGGTCATGAAATGCAACCGACACTTCTGGTTCCTTTTCTGCTTCTTTGTTCTCACCTTTTACAAGGTGTAATCTGTTACGAAGTGACCTGAACTCATAGAGATCACACATCTCCTGATATTTATCGATATCAAGAATTTCTTTCCAAGGTTTCTCCGGCTCAACATACACAGATGTTGCATCACGTCTAATTGTTGCGAGTGTTTTTGAAAATAATGCATCTTCTTCCCCTTCTTCTAAGAGCTTCACGATTCGTTCTTTGAACCCAGCATCAAGAAGTGTTTGCCTATCTTTTTTTATAACTTCATACATCTGCTCGATTGTTCCATACTTCTTAATGAGTTCAGTAGCGGTCTTATCTCCGATTCCTTTGATGCCAATAATATTATCCGATGGATCACCTGAAAGACCTTTATAATCCGGAATATGCTCTGGACCAAATCCAAAACGTTCCATAATAGAGTCAGCATTAAAAAGCGCAGCGACATTTGCTTTCTTAAGTGTGTAGACTGTCACAATATCATCATCAATAAGCTGGAATGTGTCCATATCGCCACTTGCAATAATCACACGAGTATTCGGTTGCTTTTTTAGTTGTTCACTTAATGTTCCCAGTAAGTCATCCGCCTCAAACCCCTCTTCTTTATATATCGGAATGCACAGCGCATCGCACAGTGCGTAGGCTTCTTGTATCTGGGTTACGAGTGCATCGTCAGTCTTTGCTCTCCCTGCTTTGTAACCATCATAACTAATATGACGAAATGTAGGCTTTGGTAAATCAAAACATGCCGCAATATAATCTGGCTGTATGTCTTCATAAATACGAAGCACCATAGTAATAAATCCATAGAGGGCTCCTGTTGGTTTGCCGTCACGAGTGGCGAATCCCTGCATAGCATGATACCCACGATGTAAAATCGCATGAGCATCTAATAATACAACTGTTTTTAATTTACTTTTTATCATGTTCGAAAGAGTGAGGAGATGGAGGATGTTGTAGGGTCGGTTATAATCGTTTCTGGCACTTCATGTTTTGAGACGTTAGAAGGATTACCAATGTGACTGTTGGTATAATTTATCATCACCTCTCGTGTATCATCATCAATAACAGAAAAGGAAATCGTCATGTCCTCGTTCACCGTCCCTGCCATTTTAGATGGCCATTCTATAACAATTAGTGTGTCATGCTTCTCGATATCATTTGTTAATTTAAGAACCTTCACTTCGTCCGGCGACTCGAAACGGTACGCATCAATATGAATGAGTTTTTTAAAAAAAGAATGGTCGCCTTTATATTCTTTCTTTAAAATAAATGTTGGACTATGAACATCTTCTTTGGTGATGCCGAGCACACTCGCTAACTCTTTTGTGAATGTTGTTTTACCAGCACCTAAATCTCCTTCTAAAAAAAGCACCTTAGCTTGTGTAGAATACGAAGCAGCGAGCGTGTCTACCACCTTTTTAGCAATGTCTGCTAGGTCTTGTTCAGTTACCATAAATGGCTCTTTCATAGGTCAATAATACCACAGAAGATAGTCGGTAGCTCGAGACGGCTCGGCCGCGAAGATGTCCGAAGCCAACAGGCGAAGGGACTTTTTAGCTGTTAGCTAGTAGCCGCATGCGAAAAGCGCGACCCTTTCGGGTCGCGCTTTTCTAACCTTTCGGCTCACATAAGGCATTAACTTTATGAGCGTACTTTAGTGCTTGTGACTTTCATCATCTTTGTATGATGCATAGACACTACGTCCTAGAATGAAGATGATAAAGAGGATAGCAAGGAGTGCAAGCCATTCGATTAAACTATTTGGCATGAATCCTCTATCACTTGGTGCGCCGATAACTTTCTTCGCACCAGTGTCTTGATTAGCGTATGCAGTTGATGGCATGATAGACCCAACAACATATGCAGTTACTTCATCTTGTGTAGCAGTACCAGGTACTGTGTAGGCTGCGTATACATTCGCTACAATTGTTTTTCCAATTGGTGCATCCTTCTGTACATTTGCAGTAATAACGATAACACCTTCTGTGTATGGATCAACAGTATCTTGGTTAAGAGTAAGTGTACGTGTTGTTACATCATAGTTTCCTGCAGTTGCTCCTGCAAATACTACTTCTTGTGGAAGCGTTACTTTAAGTAACACACCCGAGAGTTTTGTATCAGCAAGGTTCTTGTAGGTTACCTTGTAACGAACTTCTTCAGAACTTACGAGATTACCATTAATCTTCTCAATCTGTACCGCCATTAACTTTTCACCTTGACTTAGAAGTGTCGCAGAAGATGTACTCTTTGTTGAAACAGTAGATCCATCTGAACATGTAATGATATTTGTCTTTACAGGAGTCTTCACTGGTGTCTTCACAATAACCGGCTTAACATAAGTTACAACCGTTGCTTTAGTTACGAATCCAACGATCTCCCCTTTCACAAGTCCATACTGATTTTGCATCACTGCGCGGCAGTAGTACTTTGTTGAAGGCTTAAGATTAGTAAGTACATTTGAGAATGGTGCGGTGTTTGCAGATCCAATATTTGCAGTTGCAGTTGTTCTTCCAAGATTAGAAGTCTCACCGTATTCGAACCATCCAGTAGATGGAGCGTTGTTTGCAATAAGACCAATTCCATTACATCTTCCACTTGTCTTTGAAATTTCTGTTACAACACTTGTTACAACGTTGTTGAATTTCACAATTTGTGGAGCGATATACACAGGAGTAGATGCTACATAACATGCTTGGTTAACTGGAATACTTGTTCCGTTAGCACATACTTTGTACTGTGCAGCACACACTGATGTTGTAGGAATAACTGATCCATCCCAACATGATTGGTACGTAACAGTCGGTACTGAAACGATTCGAATACATGATCCATTGACTGGTGCACGTCCATCTGAGCAGATAGTCTGATTAACAGTTGGGATAGTGTTTGTACGAATACATGTTCCGTTTGTTGGAGCGAATCCATCAGAACAGATAGTTGTATTTGTTGTAGGAATAGTACTTGTACGAATACATGAGCCATTAGTTGGGGCATATCCATCTGAACAAACTGTTACATTTGAAGTTGGAATAGTGTTTGTACGTACGCATGATCCATTTGTAGGAGCGTAACCATCTGAACATACAGTAGTGTTAGTAGTTGTGATCGTTGTAGTTCTTATACATGAACCATTTGTTGGAGCATATCCGTCTGAACAAATAGTAGTATTTGTTGTAGGGATAGTTGTGTATGTAGTTCCTGTTACACCTGTTGAATATGTTGTTGGGTATGAATTGTAACTTGGAGCAACTGTTTGTGTTGTCTGAATAACTCCAGTAGTGTACCCAGGGTTGTTGTAATTATATGTTGAACCAGTTGGACTATTATAATTATATGTTGAGCCTGTGTAATCATATGTAGAGCCTGCTGGGTTCGTGTAATCATAACTATATACTGTAGGTGCTGAAGTATAGTCATAACTATATACTGTTGGACTTGTATTTGTGTTACCTGAGCCAGTTGTGTAACCTGTCCCTACTGGTGAAGTGTAGTTGTAATTAGACACTGTTGGAGAAGTGTAATCATATGAACTTACTGTTGGAGAAGTATAGTTATATGACGATACTGTCGGACTTGTGTAATTATATGAACTTACTGTAGGTGATGTGTAGTTATAAGATGACACTGTTGGGGAAGTGTAATCATATGAACTTACTGTTGGAGAAGTATAGTTATAAGATGATACTGTTGGGGAAGTGTAATCATATGAACTTACTGTTGGGGAAGTGTAATCATATGAACTTACTGTTGGACTTGTGTAGTTGTAACTAGATACGGTTGGTGACGTATAGTTGTATGAACTAACAGTTGGTGATACATAATCATACGAACTCACTGTTGGACTTGTGTAGTTATAAGATGACACTGTTGGAGAAGTGTAATCATAACTTGAAGTTACTGATGTATCGTAGTAATACGATGATGTGTAATCATATTGTGCAAAAAGTTGCACAGGAAATACACCTATAACCATAGAAAGTGCGACTGCTAATGTTGTAATTTTGTTTTTCATAATTGTTTATACTATTACTTCTCAGATAAATAGTCCATATATTATACTACACATATACACCATTTGTCAAGGGGTGTAGTTGACTTTCTTTAAATACAGGATATTTACGAATTACCAAAAAAAGAACCCCACCAATTTGGTGGGGTTGTATCAGATATTACGGAATCTGAGGTACCGCCGAAATTACTTCGGAATCCAGCCTTTTTCCTTACCTCGGCTTCGGGTCCAGACCTTGCAAGCAGCGTCATCGATGGTTGTGACCGTTTCCACGATCTTGCCATCAAAGGTCAGATTGCAAGTATGGTTTCCTGAACCAGCACTTGCAACCACGGCTTGTGGCGCTTGTGCAACTTGCGGTGCCGCAGCTACGATAGCTTCAGGTGTCGTCGGAGTGAGTCCAGCGATGAACTCAGCGGCCAGAAGGTCGCATTGCGCCTTGCTCTTCCGTGGGTCCGGATCTTGGACAAACTTACGACTGACCAATTCACCGTTCACGAAGAACTTGCACAACCGTGAGCCTCCAGTATGACGTTCGAAGGTGTTACCTTCGGCATCAGAGTAGACCTTCCCTTCTTCAGGAAAACGCGGGATACCCGAAATTCCTGAAGAAGCGGCTGCGGAGGTGGTTTTCACCCCCGATGCGATCCGGCGAGCGATGTTTTCGTCAGCCATGCGGCGGACGGTTTCGGCGCTCATACCGGCAGGTGCTGCGTGAGCAACACTTGCTTTTGCAGGAGCTTTTGCAGGAGCTTTTGCCACCCGCACAGCAGGCTTCGTGTTTCCACACGTTGCCACCGCAGAGGCTGTCTTCCCAATCGCTTTCGCGGTTTGAGTGTTGTCCTTGTCGCAAACCACTGTCGCCACAGCCGAAGCTTTTGCAACATGATCCACGGGAGCAACGACGGCAGACTGGCTCACTGCTACAGCCTTGCTCGGTTCCGAAGAACCGAGTGCAGGATTGTCAGAACCAATCGGTCCAAACTTCCAGGCGGCAATGATGATGGCAAGCATCACCACAGCAGCCAAGGCCACCCATGCGGTCATGCTCGTCTTCTGCTGAACGACTGCTCCAGGTGCAGCCACTTGTGCAGGTTTTGCACGCGAGGCGCGGGGTGCAGGGGTCGCGGGGACGGTTTTTGGATTTGTCATTTGTAGCGCCTCCTTAGACGCTGTGACCATTGCTGGTCATTGGTTGATTTGGAAAGAACATCGGTGCTCGTGGGTTTTTAATACCACACAAACATGATTACAGTATACATGAAATTCTACTTTTGTCAAGTCAAATTTCTCCTGTATATATAAGAAAAACCCCCATCGAAATGACGGGGGTTGAGGCATTTTACACCTGCTTATGGGTGGCGAAATTAATTCGCTGCGATCAGACCTTTGTAGACCGCCACTGCCTTCGTCCAGTCCCTGCAAGTCGCATCATCTGTCGTCATCACCGTTTCGGTGATTTGACCATTCTGCGAAAAGTTGCAAGTCCAATTGCCAGCAGGTGGAGGAGGAGGTTTTTGACGGCCTGCAACAACTGTTGTCGAAGGAACTCCAGAAACGCCAGAAACTCCTTGTCTTACAACATTTATTTGCTGGACAGACTGAGGACCTGCCAATTCGCAAGCAATTTGACTACCTGCGACAGCTCCTCCAATTGCACCAAGACCGCCGAGGTTGTGACCTCGTGTGGTAATGTTCTTACCAACCAAATGCCCTCCAACAGCGCCCAGCACACCACCAACCACACTTCTCAGTGTGGAGCAGTTGTAGACATTGCCGCCGGAAGTAAATTGGTTCGGGACTCCTTGGACAGGCACGAGCTGCACCTGCTGTGGTACAGCGACTTGCTGTTGAACAATGACTTGTTGTTGTCCAAAGCCTTGGTTCTGGATGGGCCTTTCGGTACACCAGAGGCCGTTTACAGGGTGAAGTGGGCCAGTTCCGTACGGAATTGGGCTCGGATTCTGGAAGCAGACCGCCGAAGCGAACTGCGAACCAAAGGCCAAAGCAAGTACGAAAGCCATTTTAGCAAAGGTTTTCATGTCGAAACTCCTAGAAAAGTGAATGTGCGGTTGGTCTTTATTGATCTCCGGAGGATTCCGGAAGCCTCAAAACTCTGTATATATTATACACGAAAATGGACTTTTGTCAAGCGAAAAAATTCAGACTGTAGACTTCAGCTTGTAAACTGTAGTCTTGGTGCAAAATGTCGATATTTTATTAATGTACCTGTGATCAAAAATGTGTCTTAATATTATAAAACTACAGTCTACAGTTCCCTTCGCCGGCTACTTATTTATGGCCAAGCTTTCATCCGAGATGTGAATTTGGTAATTCAGAATTTGGTAATTCGCATCTTCGCGGATGAACTAGCAAATTCATGTCTTGGGCCAAGCCGTCTCGATCTACAGTCTATGAGCTGTTCCCTGCTACATCAACAGATTTATGGCTCGGACATTCGACATATCTTGTATACTAATTACATGACAACAGTCTTTGACGATGTAAAACAAAATACGGAACTTTCGGAACTTCATAAATCTGAGGAGGAGGAGCTCGTGAAAATTCTTTCTGATAAATACAATCTTCCTTATATTGATCTTCGTGGTATTGCACCAGAACCGGACGCCATGAATTATCTTCATGAGGAAGAAGCCCGCGAAGCGGGCGTTGTTCCCTTTAAATTAGTTGGTCAAAAACTCTATCTTGCGGCGATTTCTCCAACGAGCGAAAAACTTGAACACTTGCTTCGTCCAATTGAAGACAAAGGAACTGAACTTCTGCTTTTTATGTGTTCTCATGCGTCTCTTGAGCACGTACTGTCCAGATATGCCGAGTTACAACATGGTGAGAAAGTAGACTCTGGAATGTTCGACCTAACTCACGAAAGAATGGAGGATTTGATGAGTCACTTTGAAACTCGCGATGAGTTGCATACTTTTTTTGATGAAATGTCTCATTCTCAGATGCTCTATAAAACAACGCGCATACTTGAACTTGTGATGGCGGGTGCACTTAAATTCGGTGCAAGCGATGTACACATTGAGCCAGAAGAAGGAAAGGTAAGATTGCGATATCGTGTTAATGGAGTGCTTGAGGATATTTCTTTTTTTGACTATGCTCTTCTTAAAAATATAACGAGTCGACTCAAATTACTTGCCGGTCTTAAACTCTCAAATACAAAAGGAGCTCAAGATGGAAGATTTAGTATCGACTTAGGTGATGTTGAGGTGGATATACGTGTGTCAGTTATTCCAGGTAATTATGGAGAGAGTTTTGTAATGAGAATCCTCGATCCTCGAAATACCGTTTCAGGGCTTGATAAAATCGCCTTCCCTGATGTACTTCGTGAAGCAATCATGCATGCTCTTACTAAACCGCATGGAATTATTTTAACAACAGGACCAACAGGATCTGGAAAAACAACAACACTCTATGCATTCCTTCACCATGTCTATAATGAAGAAGTAAAAATCATTACCATTGAAGACCCGATCGAGTACCATCTAGAAGGTCTCACGCAAACACAAGTAGAAGAAGAAAAAGGATATACCTTCGTAGCAGGATTACGTGCCGCTCTCAGACAGGACCCTGATGTAATCATGGTTGGAGAAATCCGTGATACCGACACTGCAAAAGTTGCAATCAACGCAGCTCTCACTGGGCACTTAGTATTCTCCACACTTCACACCAATAATGCAGCCGGAACTATTCCACGTCTTATTGATCTTGGAGTAAACGGAAAAATAATCGCAGGAGCACTTTCTATTTCACTTGCTCAACGTCTTGTACGAAAGATCTGTGAGAATTGTAAGAAAGCCTATGAATCAAATGAAAAAGAATCACGCGCCATCACGAATATCTTAGGAGATATGATAACAACTAGTAAAACAGATTCAATGGCAGGACACATAGCATCGCCATCGTATACGCTCTACCATGCTTCCGGTTGTGAAGAGTGTTCAGGAACTGGATACAAAGGAAGAATTGGAATCTTCGAAGCAATTATCATGACCCCAGAGATTGAAACAGTTTTACTTGGAAACCCAAGTGAACGAGAAGTGCATGTGGCTGCAAAAGGCCAAAAAATCCCCTCACTACGAGAGGATGCTATAATAAAGATGTTGGAAGGGCTTACTTCATATGATGAAGTAGCGAAGACGGTTGATTTGTATACGCCGGAATAGTGAGTAGTTGAAAGTTAGAAAGTTTGTAAAGTTAAAAGTAGAAGCAAACACAAGAAGGAGTGGCCTTCGGCCACTCCTTCTTGTGTTCACTTTATAAACTTTTTACTTTATGAACTTTACACTGCCACAGCATATATACCTCTAAGCAACCCCTTGGTGAAGAAAATTCCTTCATAAGGATAGACACAGAGGCAACAAGTGCAACCAGATCGTCCTTCGAATTAGAAGATGGGGTAAAACCCCGATTGTTTAGAGATATATAGGTTCTGACAAAGTCACACAATCATGTCCGTAATTACCATTAATTCCGTAGTGATGTGTCTATTATAGCATATATAAAACTTTTGTCAAATCTTGACCAAACCCCCTATTTATGACAACACCAACACCTGTAATAGAACTAGAAGAGACACGGCATTTAGACAGTACTCTTCGGCCTGAGAAATTCTCAGATTACATTGGTCAGGAAGTCATAAAAAAGAATTTACATATACTTTTAACTGCTGCAAAAGAGCGTAATACTCCACCTGAGCACATTCTTTTATACGGTCCACCAGGACTTGGAAAAACAACCCTTGCGCACTTGATTGCAAAAGAGCTTGGAAGTAATCTTCGGTTATCAAGCGGTCCAGCAATCATGAAAGTTGGAGACTTGGCAGCTATTTTAACTAACCTCACACCAGGAGACGTTCTTTTTATTGATGAAATCCATCGTTTAAATAAATTAATTGAAGAAGTTCTCTATCCTGCCATGGAATCAGGGAAGCTTGATATTGTCATTGGTAAAGGTCCGTCTGCTAGAACTATTCAATTAGACCTTCCGCCTTTTACGCTCATCGGTGCTACTACGCGTATCTCACTTTTATCTGCTCCCCTTCGATCACGATTCTCAGGTGGAGTATATCGACTGCAGTATTATACAGAAGATGAGATTGCAACGATTGTGACTCATAGTGCTGATATTTTAGGGACAGTTCTTCCACATGATGCAGCTATGGAAATAGCAAAGCGTTCACGATTCACACCTCGAATAGCAAACTATTATTTAAAACGTGCAAGAGATTACGCGCAAGTCCATAAAGCAGTTATCGATAAAGATGTTGTTGATATTTCTCTTTCTTTACTTGAAATTGACGAGTTCGGAATAGGAACATCAGAAAGAATAATTCTTGAGTGTCTGGTGAACGTCTTTAATGGTGGCCCAGTTGGTGTAAATACCCTTGCTGCGGCGACAGGTGAAGAAGAAGCAACTATTGCGGACGTGACCGAACCATATCTATTACAAATTGGAATGATAGAAAGAACTCCACGAGGAAGAAAGGCCACAGAAAAGGCACTGAAACATTTTAAAAAATAAACAGCACCAATTGGTGCTGTTGTATTGTGTAAACTTGAAACCAAAATTTTCATTTACTCTTTACTCTTTTTGGTAACTGGTATATTTACACATAATGAATACAGAGCAAGTGTTTGTCCAATGTGTCCAAGTATCAACAAGAAAAGAATGGCATCTACCTTGTCATTCATTGCCACAAGGACAAGTGCAATAACTGGGAAGCTCATTCGGCAAAAAACTAACCACCATGTGAACTTATTTGGATTATTCACTTCTTGCGTGTTTGTAAGAAAATTCTTTGAGAGCTTCCCGAAAATCACCTCCACAATCAAAGCGCCTGTCAGTATCGTCGCGAGTGTAATAGACGCCCAGACAATCAAAGCAGAATATATTCCAAGCGTTAATTCCCAGCCAAGATGAAATTCACCGTTAAACAATACTGTACTTGAAATATTTACTACACTCGAAAAGAGGAGCACGAACAGTGCGTTGACAACAAAAGATGCGCTGATAACGCCAAGCTTACAACTGTTGTGAAATTCCTGAGTAATTTTTGAAAGAAAACGTATTAGTTTTTCTTCCACACGAGTTGGTTGCATACAATTCCCTTTCAATAAAATACAACTGATTTGATACTAGCACACCAGTTTTTGGTGACAAGTTCCTATTTTTACCAAACTTTGAGATACTTACCACTATGAGCACTATTCGTATTTTAGGAATTGACCCTGGGTTTGATAGGTTGGGTATCTGTGTTGTAGATAAAGAAGGAACAAAAGAAACCCTTGTTTTTTCGACATGTATTACGACAAATAAAAAAGATTCATTTGAAAAGAGGCTTGCCGCTATTGGAAAAGAAGTAGAGCATATTATTATCACTCATAACCCTCACGAGCTTGCTATTGAAACTATTTTTTTTACTAATAACCAAAAGACAATTATTACGGTAGCTGAAGTTCGTGGCGTGTGTATCTATCTTGCACACATTCATGAAGTTAAATTATTCGAATATTCTCCTCCGCAAATAAAACTAGCTATCGCAGGACACGGAAAAGCAACAAAAGAAGACATCTCTCACATGGTTCCAAAAATTCTTAAACAACCACTTCGAATAGATTCGTTGGATGACGAAATAGACGCAATTGCTATCGCTTTAACCCATAGTGCGAATAGACGAAATAGCCTTATTCTACAAGGAATAAAATAGTTGTTTATAAAAGGACTTGCATGTATCTTTATTAGGTGGTATCTTTTCAATACATTAATTAAAAAGATTTTCTAGTATGCTTATTGAAGAAGAAGAAACAAAACCGGTTGGAGATATAAACCCTGATGCCTTAGAAGAGGTGTTCGAGGGTGACATTGTGGTAGACGAAGAGGTGGTTATTTTTAAAGTAGAAGATGATGAGGAGGCAGATGAGATTGATATCGCGTTTGCTGCAAATGATGAAGGATACTGGTAGGTAGAAGACAAACAGACCGCCAGACAGTGCGACTACTGACTAAAAATACAGGGACAACCTTCGGTTGTCCCTGTATTTTATTGTGTGTTTTAATTTGTCTGATGTCTGTCAACGAAGTGGTCTGACAGTCTGATTACTGTATTGTTATTCTCACGAACCTCTTCTTCCCTATTTTAAAGATTCCGTTATAACAAAGTATTTTAGGGTCAGTGAGAACTTCACCTTTTTCTGTATCAGTAACTGCATTTTCTTCAACAAGACGCCTCCAGTCAGTTTTGGAAGTTACAATCTCTGCTTCTACAAGCACAGAAGCAAGATCTCTGTCTTTTGTTGTAATAATCTCAGGAACAGTTTCTGGCACACCCCCTTGTTCAAATGCCTTTACCCATGAATCTCGTGCAAAGAGTGCGTCCTTTTCTTTATGGTAGAGTCTCACAATTTCTGAAGCAAGTCGCATCTTACTATCTTTTGGATTTCCTCCATTTTTAATATCGAGTTCAATGTTTTGAATTTCTTCAAGAGGTAAGTCGGTACACAATATAAAATATTTAATTATTAAATCATCATGAAGTGCCATAACCTTTCCAAACATTGTCTCTGGGTCATCAACAATGGAAATAATATTTGTCCATGAGCTCGACATCTTCCTCCCGTCTGTTCCCTCGAGCATCTGGCAGGTAACAATACTCTGTTTTGGTTGTCCAAAGTATTCCTGCATAATTCTTCCAGCTTTTAGATTAAAAAGCTGATCAAAGCCACCCAACTCAACGTCAGCCTTTACGGCAACAGAATCATAACCTTGCATCATTGGATATAAAAACTCACGGAGAGAGATTTCAGTCCCTGCTTCATATCTGTCCTTAAAGTTACGACGTGCGAGCATTTGTTGAACAGAGAAGCATTCTGCGAGTTTTGTAACCTCTTCAAAAGAAAGTTTAGAAAGCCAATCATTATTGTAAACGAATTCTGTTTTTGAAAGATCAAGAATCTTCGAAATCTGACTCTTATAATCTTTAAGATTATTATCAATATCGGCTCGAGTTAACATTGGACGCTTTTCACTTTTATCTGACGCATCTCCAACTTGTGCTGTAAAATCTCCAACAATAAGTACTACCTGGTGACCAAGTTTTTGAAATTCACGTAACTTTCTAAGTGGGATAGCTCTTCCTAAATGGATTTTTGGTCCAGTTGGATCAATCCCAAGTTTAATACGAAGTGACTTACCGGACAGAAGTTTTGCACGTAATTCTTCTAGAACAATAATATCTTCCACACCTCTGTTAAGAATTTCGTCAATCTTTTTTTCGTCGATAATTACTTTATCCATGGACTTTATACTAACATATGCACTACTTTTCTTTAAGCAGTGTGATACTATGGACAGATGTCAGATTCTCATGTATTTAGAAAAAAGCGCGTAAAGGGTAAGTTTTTAAAGGAATTATTTTTAATTACCCTTTCTTTAGGTGTTGTTGCCTCAGCTCTTGTAGTTGCGTGGCTTTCTACTATTCAATTACCAGATTTTAATAACTTTGAAAATAGAAATATTATTAATTCTACAAAAATTTATGACAGAACTGGGAAAATAGTTCTGTATAACATCCATGATAATGTTCGTCGTACTGCAATTGATATTAAAGACATTAGTCCATATATCCAAAAAGCAACTATTTCTATTGAAGATGCTCATTTTTATGAACATTATGGATTCAGACCAACATCTTTTATTCGTGCAGCTCTCGCAAATGTTACTTCCGGTGGATATGCACAAGGTGGGTCAACCATTAATCAACAAGTTGTTAAAAATGCTCTCTTAACACGTGAAAAAACTATTTCTCGTAAACTAAAAGAGATAATTCTATCGATTAAATTAGACAGAGAACTTCCGAAAGATACTATTTTACAAATATATTTAAATGAAAGTCCATATGGTGGAACTATGTATGGGGTTGAAGAAGCCTCTCTTACTTTTTTCAATAAAAAAGCAAAGGATGTTACCTTAACAGAAGCAGCGTATTTAGCAGCTCTACCACAAGCCCCAACATATTATTCTCCATATGGAAAACATCGAGATGACTTAGAGAAAAGAAAAAACTTAGTGCTCCAGCGAATGTATGAACTTGGACATATTACACTTGAACAAAAAAACTTCTCACAAAAAGAATCTGTTACCTTTGAAAAAGATTTATCTAATAGTGGGAAAGCGCTTCACTTTGTAATGTATATCAGAGAATATCTTGAAGAAAAATATGGTATTGATACTGTTTTAAATGGTGGATTAAAGGTAATTACAACAATTGATTATCCTCTACAAGAGCAAGCGGAGAAAATAGTAAAAGAAGGAGCTCTTGAAAATGCTAAAAAATATAAAGCGGATAATTCAGCACTAATTGCAATTGATCCAAAAACAGGACAAATATTGTCGATGGTTGGTTCACGAGATTTTTTTGATAAAGAAATCCCAGGGCAGTTTAATATAACTACAGCATTTCGTCAGCCTGGATCTTCTTTTAAGCCAATTGTATACGCGGCCGCTATGAAAGTTGGATACACCCCTGAAACAGTTTTATTTGATACTCCTACACAATTTAGTACATTATGTGATGCTTATGGAAAACCAATTAATTCTGGAACAAATCCATCTGTCTGTTATATGCCTGATAATTATGACGGACTATTTAGAGGACCAGTTTCATTACGTGAGGCTCTAGCTCAATCACTTAACGTTCCTGCTGTTAAATTGTTGTATCTTACAGGGCTAAATAATGCAGTTTCACTTGCTCAAGCAATGGGATTATCTACTATTGTGGATGCTTCTCGATATGGATTATCACTTGTACTTGGTGGTGGTGAAGTTACTTTACTTGAACTTACTAATGCTTATGGAGTATTTGCAAATAATGGCGTCTATCATAAACAACAAGGAATACTAGAAGTGCGCGACAGAGATGATAGTATTTTGGAAAAATTTTCACTTTCTCAAACAGAAGTTCTTCCTGAAGAAGTTACCACTCTCATTTCAAGCATGCTTTCTGATAACGTAGCACGAACTCCAAGTTATGGAGCAAATTCTTCTTTGTATTTTAAAAACCGACCAGTAGCTGTAAAAACAGGAACAACGAATGACTACAAGGATGTGTGGGTGGTTGGATACACTCCTTCAGTTGTTGTTGGTATGTGGGCAGGTAATAATGATAATACACCAATTGATAAAAGGACAGCTGGATTCGTACTTGCCCCTGTTTGGCGAAAAGCTATGGATGCAGCAGTAGAAAACACTCCAGTTGAGTATTTCCCTGATCCACTTCCTAACACCTCGTCTAAGCCAATATTACGCGGTCAGTACTGTGGAAGCAATGGTATTCATACTATCCTTGCATCTGTTGTAAAAAGTAATCCTGGAGGAGAATATCCATTCAACCCAACTTCCGATTCTCAGTACTGGTTATGGGAGACATCTCTCCAGAATTGGTTATCTACTCATCCTCTTGCTTGCGGATACCAACCACCAGTACAAAACAACGGAAGTACATCATTTGATCCAACACAAACAAACCCTATCTACCCTGTTCAAATAGCGACCACAACAGTTCAATAAAAAAAACGTAGTACCAAGTACTACGTTTTTTTATATCTTATATTTTAATACTATACCCTTTTTGTTGTAACGCGTCCTCAATTCGTTTTTGACGTACAATACTTTTTTTAACAGAGCTTGTTTGAAATGAAATACACTTCTTTGTAATACTCAATTCTTGAGGTGTAAACATAATTCCAGTTATTTCTTGTAATATACCTATAAGCTCTTCTTTTTCTGATTTTTTCTCTTTAAGTACTTTTGAATACTTTTCAAAAAGCCCTTCATTCATACATTATCTGTTTAGTGGCATCAAAAGATACGTAAAACTAATATCTTGCTTGCTTTGAATAAATAGTGGTTTATTAGGTGTTGTGAACATACACGTAACAAGACCACCTTCAATATGAGGGAGAACTTCTAAGAAGAATTTATTATTATATTTTACTTCGATATCTTCCCCTTCTTTTTTTACTTCTATTGTATGAGTTACTTGTCCAACTCTTTCACTTTTACTATGAACAGTACATTTATTTTCTGTAAAAATACATTCAACTTGAGAATATTGTTCATTAAAAAATGTTGTTAGTAAAAGAGCTTTTTGTAATTCACTTTTTGAAACAAGCACATTTGTAGTAAATTCTTTTGGAAAAAGTTGTCTGTAATCAGGGAAATGACCAGTAACAGTATGGATAGAAAGTGTTAAAGTTGTTCCTGAAAAGGTAACAATATTCTGATTACGAGAAATCATAATATCCCCTTCTTCTTCATTTAAAATTTGAAGAATTTCACCAATGTGTTTTTGAGGAATAAGAAATGAAAAATCTAAATCATTATTATTAGGAATTGTTTTTTCTGCAAGGCGATAAGAATCTGTTGCAACAGCATAAATAGAACTATCTTTTGTATAAATATACACAGAAGATATTTCTGGTTTTATATCTGTTGTTGCTGAACAAAAAGAAACTTCACGTAATAACATATCAATAGATTCTTTTGGAAGAATTCCTATCTGTTCACCTTGAGAAGGTAGTGTTGGAAAATCTTCATATGGTGTTGTTTTTATTTCAATAACCCCCTTTTCTGTTGTAATAGTAAAAACTCCATCAATAATTTCACAGGTAAGAGTTATATCTTTTGAATTAAATGTAGAAATAATTCTAAGAAGTGTTTCTCCTTGTAGTAAACATGCACCATTAACAATTCCTTTTACAGGAATACTCTTCTCACAGAATAATTCTAAGTTAGTAGCACGTAATGTTAGAAGATGATTAATTACCTCAATATGAATATCTTGTAGTGATTGTTGTGATTGAGTTTTACTCTTAGCTCGAGACACTTGTTGAACTGCTTGAATAAACACTTCTCCTTTACATTCGAATTTCATAGGTATTAGTATATATAAAATATAATACTAAGTATAGGTCTGGGGATGATGTTGATAAAGATAAAACCTTTATAAAATAATAATAATTTAGAAATCAATTATCTTTAGTAATTAGATACAGAATTCAAAATGTGTGTAAAACTATGAATTCTATAATTATTAAAAGGATAACTAAGTAGGTTATTACTATGTTGTTGATTGGTTATACACAGAGATTTCCACAGTTCCAAAATTAAATTAAAATATCTACTCAATTGAGTAGATATTTAGACTAACATTGCTCGAATGTCTTCAATTTCTCTGGAAAGTTGAGGATTATCTTTAAGTAATCCTTTTATTTTTTCATACGAGTGAATTACGGTAGTGTGATCACGACCTCCTAATCTATCACCAATCATTGGATAAGAAATATCAAAATCTTCTCGTAAAATATACATAACAATTTGACGAGGTTTTACAACATCTTTTCTACGAGTCTTGTTATAAATATAAACATCAGGAATATGATAGTATTCTGAAATTATTTTTACTATTTCTGGAATAGATATACTTTTTTTCGCTCGTACACTATTTTTAAGGAGATTTTTAACATCAAGAAGTGAAATTGCTTGCTGTTTAATTTGAATATGTCCAAGAATTAAAGTCATAACCCCTTCTAGTTCACGAATATTACCTTGAATTGTATCTGCAATATATTGAAGAACCTCATGCGGAATTTTTTCTCGATGATCTTTTGTTTTTGATTGCAAGATCGCAAGTCTTGATTCTACTGATGGAATATTAACATCAACAATCATTCCATGATTAAAACGTGAACGTAATCTATCTTCTAACCCTGTAATTAAATTAGGATGTTTATCTGATGAAAAAATAATTTGTTTATTCATTTCATATAAAGCATTAAATAGATGGAAAAGTTCATCCTGAGTACGTTCTTTCCCATTAATGAATTGAATATCATCCATAATAAAGACATCAAATTTTCTATATTTTTCTTTAAAACTATTTATTTTATTCAAATTCGTTGCACTTACATAGTCCATGTAGAATTTTTCAATGGATGTATAAAAAACTTTTCTATCTGGATACTTTTTCTTAATGGTATTCCCCATTGCTTGCATGAGGTGTGTCTTTCCAAGCCCTGTACTGCCGTAAATAAACAAAGGATTATAAACAATTCCTAAACCATTAATAACTGCTTGAGAGCAAGCATATGCTACTTCATTAAAAGAACCAACGATAAAAGTATCAAAGGTATATCGTGGATTAAGACCATCATCTTTATTGATATATAAATCCTGAAGTGGGAGTGTTTGACCAGTAATTGTAATATGTTGAGCCTTCTTTTGAAGAGCCTCTGGTTTTACAACCGTAAAGACAACAGAACGAACCCCTTCATGAATAGTTCTTAGAATTCTTAAAATAAACTTATGATATTTCTGATTGAGCCAATCTTTAACGAACTCATTAGGAACACCAATTGTAACCTCTCCATCTTTGTAATCAATAATACGAGTATTTTTGAACCACGTATTAAAGTTAACTCGAGAAAGTTCTATCTCAATCTGGGATAAAGCGCTATTCCAAAGTTGTAGATAATCCATAGTTACCTGTTAGTATACACGTGTGAAAATTTGTCACAACTTGACGTATAGATAGAGTCTAGATATTAGAGTATAGAATATAGAAAAACTTTTTAAAAATATAGAAATATATATTGTATCTGTATTCTACATTCTATTTTCTAGAATCTACACTTAGTTGATTTATTATCAATATTCCTGTAGAATACCGCCATGTCAATCACATACCAACCTAAGAAAAAGAAGCGAGCAACAACACACGGTTTTCTCGTACGTATGGCTTCAAAAGGAGGACGTAAAGTCCTTGCTCGTCGTCGAAGTATTGGACGTAAAAAGCTTTCTGTTTAAGCTTTCTTATCTGATTTTTAAATATGCTTCCAAAGTCGAAGCGACTCACTAAAGAAGATTTTAACGAAAAAAGACCAAAAGTCTTTTTTCGTGGTGAATTATTTGATGTTGCAGGTGTAACCCTTCAAACACAAAAGGTTGCCTGTGTGACTTCAAAAAAAACCTTAAAACGTGCAGTAGACAGGAATCTTATAAAAAGAAGGATATTTAGTATACTTATCACAATCAAACCTCCTTCTCCTTACTCATTTATTTTTTATCCTAAAAAGAATAGTCAAACGGCCCCTTTTAGGTTATTGCAGGAGGAAATACAGAAAGCATTTGATACACTACATTAATTATGTTCCACACACTATTTTACGAACCAGTCTATAACCTCCTTGTTATAGTACTTACTTTTGTCCCTCTTCATGATATTGGAGCAGCAATTGTTATTGTAACCCTTATTGTAAAGGCAATTTTACTTCCATTTAACATGTCTGCTCTTCGTACGCAGTACATGATGAAGAAGATTGAACCTGAAATGAATAAGATTAAGGAAATGCAGAAAACAGACCCACAAGGTGCGTCTAAGCAGATGGTTGCACTTTATAGAACACAGAAAATAAATCCTTTTTCTTCTTTGTTTGCGATGATATTACAGATTCCAATATTTATTGCACTCTATATCGTTTTCTCTAAAGGATTGATTGATGATCCAAAGTCTATTTATTCATTTGTGACTTTCCCAGAATCTCTACATACTGTAGCCTTTGGTGTTTTTGACGTAACAGAAAAGAATATAGTAATTGCACTTCTTGCAGGCATTTCTTCCTATTTCTTGGCTCGTCGTCAGACACAAACTATGGATATGAGTGGCTCTCAGAATAATAAAGATAAAGAATCTTTCCAGGCTCATTTTATGAAGTCTATGAAGATACAGTTATTGTATGTTCTTCCAATTATTATCGCAGTTTCAGCGATGGCTCTTCCCTCTGCCCTTGGCCTCTACTGGTTCATCAGTAACACAGCAAGTTACGCTCTAGATGTTCATATGAAGCGAAAATTGGCCCACCTTGCCCCTCCTCTCATTAGAGGTGAAGCATTTGATGTTATTAAGGAAGTTGAAGAAGAAGGGCTAGAAATTGTTAAAGAAGTTAAAGAAGAAATTCACTCATCTGGTAAAAAGGATAAGAGAAATAAGAAATACAAAAAACATAGATAAAGTTTTTTTACAGATAATTTCTAAATGTAATATAAAAAACTACCTCGAGGTAGTTTTTTGTTTGTGTTGTAGAGCGGGAGAAGTGAGGTGAAGTATTCAAGCACCTCATCAGATTGCTGTGATAATTTTTTATTTATATATTTATAGTTGCTTCATACAGACACTCAGCTCACAAGCGTAATTTTTTACAGTACACATATTTGAAGAACTCTCTCCTGGGTTGATTGGACATGCCCATTTAGGGATCGCAAAAGGAAAGCCATTAGCGGTAGTACAATCAGCACTTGGAGCATTTGGAACAGTGCCGTTTGCACAGCAATTGTACGATGAAAAAGGTCCAGTTTCTGCAGGTATATTTTGATATGTTTGAGAAGTAAGTCTTATTTTTTCTTTCATAAGTGCTACTCCTCGACGAATATTTTCTGCAGGGTTTAAAATAGTTGCGTCACATGGAGTTGGTTGATTGATTTGCATTAGCCCACAATCAAACGTTCCATTTGGATTATTTCCTGCAGCATTTACCTGCGCTCGAGACTCTTTGCACATAGTTACAATTATCATCTTTCTAAGATCAGTATTACCTGCAACTTCTTGATCTATAATTGACGAGTACTGTTGGTAGTTACAACCGGATAAAATAGTACATGCTGTCCCACCACAAATACCACCAGTGGAAGTAAGTTTAGTGATTGTTGCTTCGGTTGTTTCACACGATCGCGAGCTACTACCACTCCCTGAGCCTGTGTTTACTTGAGTATTTATTGGATTGGTTACTGCTGCACCAGATCTAACACCGTTCACAGTAAGATCAGACAGTCCCACATTCCCCGTCAACAACTGACTATTCAACGTCGCAATAATCAAAAAAAGTGCGAACACCCCAAGTAATCCAAGAGTCGTCTTTTTAAATGTCTCATTACTCTTTCGTATTCCACTCTCGGACGCTTCCATTCTGTATACCCCTACAAGTACATATCTATAAAATGCAGCTCCTACTATTGCAATAAAACATAAGGTATAGAGAAAGGAGGTTGTGGTGAAGAATGAAACATCTTCTCCGTTGAAGGAAGGAGAAGTAATTCCTAATGACTGGAATGAGGAGGGTTCGAGAGGTTGATACTGTACCATACCTATTGATCTCCACCAAGAAGTGAAGTATTAATCATCCACAAACTTGCATCTTTTTTGTTATTAAAACTAAAATACGTGTTAGCAGTAGAAAAAGAAATATTTGTAACATCAAAAACCCCATCATCATCATCTTTAAAATTGTATAATGGATATTTTTCACCCGTTGTTTGCTCAATAATAAAGAGATCATCAGTAAATGAAACCCTCCCTTGGTACCAGTCATCAGGTAACCCTTCAACTGCTCGAGGGAGTATTCGTGGAACAGCACACACTAAAAATTTTCTCTCACCCCATGAACATTTGGACGCCAGTGTTTTTATATTGAGTATCTTTATACCAGATACATCTGATATAAATGTTGCAAGTCCTTGAGACCCCCACATGCTGTGTAACATTACTTTTCCAGAAGTCGGGGTACTTAGTAGACCTGTCTTCTCAGTTATTTCAGGCTGAAATGACGGAACTGATAAGGTTACACCGTTACTATATGCTGAAGGTTTTGTCGTTACGTAGAGAGAATCCCCTCCGTAGGAGAGCTCCCATTCTTTAAATGGTGATGAGGTTACAAGAACAGGGCCTTTAGTTCCGATTGTGTATATAGCACTTCCATTGTCATTTGCAACAATATAAGAAATTGTATCTTTCTTTTCGTTAGTTGCAATACTGGTCACTTGAGATGATAGGTATTGAATATTTGTAAGAGGTAAAGCCATTTCGTTATCTTTAACATTTGGGAGTGTGCCAATTACTCCGACTATCCTATTCTTATCTTGGTCAAGATATCTCATGATTACTTTTTTACCATTTTCAAAAAAGTAAGCATCATGTATTCCAGGTAGAATTGTGTTACTTATCTGGTAAGGTTTTCCTGTTTCTACTGGATATCCGTATATGTATCCGGTAGTTCTGTCAACGAATAAAACAACCGTTGAAGTGGCACGAACTGTTTTCTTTACTTGTATAGTTGTTGTCCCCTCTGTGCTTGTTGAAGTAATTTCTTGTAGTATATTTTGAGTAATAAATGTTTGACCTGTTGCTGGCTTATCCCAAATTCTCACAAGTGGTACAGAAAGTGGATCAGTTACTTCTGTTGTTGAAGTGGAAGCTTCCCCTCCCCAGTTAAGAAATTGAAATCGTGGAGGAAGTTGTTTAACAGGAAAAGGATTATTTGTCTCAGAAAGTGTTGGGGCAATTATTGGTTTAGCATAAAAAAAGTACCAAATAATAATAATCACCGAAAAAAACATAACGAACCCAACTGCAAAAAGTATTCGACGATTACTATTATTTTCCATATGAGAAGTATAGCAGAGATTATAACAGAACTGAGAGAACTCTAGCTATAGAGCATAGTGGCAGCTGTCTGATTCTACTGTTGGTAAACGTGCCAATGTCTAACACCTAACTCATCACAAAAAAGATAACCAAATTTAATATAGGTGACCCTACAGAAACTTTTTTGAGGTCCAACAGGAAAAGATCTAATACAAGCTTCGAGAGTTGAGTCATTTAACGAAAGATCAACGGCTGTTCTACCAGGTCCGTGTGATGAGTGTCCAGCTTCAGTCCCTCCTGTAACTTCAATATTACCACCACAAGTCTGTCTTAATGTAGCCAACATTGAAGGAGTTTCTGCTGGCCAACCACCAACTGTTGTGCATTGGGTTAGGGTTGGAGCTTGGCAAACATTCTTGTTTACGGTTATTCCACCATTTGGCAATGATCTTAACTGGGTTCTTACAACTGGATCAGCACTAATTGCCCCCCAACCTACGGGGTCATTATTGTTAGTTGGAATTGTAGGATTTGTTACTCCAGAAGGAGCTTGTGCAATGGGATTTGTTCCTGTCGTTCCTCCGGATGACTGAGTAACTGGTGCTGCAGGGGCTGCAGGTTTTGATTGAAGTTCCTCTAATCCCACATTCCCCGTCAACAACTGACTATTCAACGTCGCAATAATCAAAAAAAGTGCGAACACCCCAAGTAATCCAAGAGTCGTCTTTTTAAATGTCTCATTACTCTTTCGTATTCCACTCTCGGACGCTTCCATTCTGTATACCCCTACAAGTACATATCTATAAAATGCAGCTCCTACTATTGCAATAAAACATAAGGTATAGAGAAAGGAGGTTGTGGTGAAGAATGAAACATCTGCGCCATTAAAGGAAGTGTTAGTAGTTATTCCCAATGATTGAAATGCAGCAGGTTCGAGTTGCGTATATGAGGCCATGTTTGTGTGTAGTATATCAACAAATACCCATCTTCAAAGAAGGTGTATGGTTTTTATTTTCTAGTATCAAAAATAAGCTCAGTTTTTATTGATGCTTTTTGAAGTCTTTTGTCAGTTCCATAGACATCAATACTGAGCATTTTTGTGCCGTAACTATTTTCTTTTGGTTGAAGAGCAAGGATTCTTCCTCCAAGTGGAGTAGAAGGAAAACCATCCAAATACCAAACAAATGATGCCCTCTTTGTTTCTTCATCAGAAACATAAAATGGCTCAAGTGAGACAATAAATTCATTCACTGTCTCAAAACGTTTATCAATTAATTTTGTGTAATTTACCCCAAGAACACTGTCAAAGGTATACAAAAGTGGCATGACCGCATGGGGATAGATAGTGATAGTTTTTTCTGCAGAAGCACCTGATGGGCTACGTACTATAACTTTTATGGTATTTTTTGACTGAAGATAGTCCAATCTAATAAGAGCAGACTGTTTACCGGCGCCCGAGACATCTTTAAAAAGAGTGTCATTGATGTACCATGTATATGAAAGTTTTGAAGGAGGTGTTATTCCTCCGCTATCTCCGATAGAAGGAAATGCTGATACTCGGATTAAAGCCCCCTCACCTGGAAGAGATTTACCTTCATACAGAAGTGGAACATAACTTTTTGGTGATTCATACATTATCATAACTGATGCTGGGGTAACAGTTATTGACTGAGCAGTAGTAAACCCGCCCTGCGTGGATGCTCTGACGGTAACAGTTATAGCGTCGCCAACCTCCCCTGTTCTTACTATTAGTTTTGTTTCCCCTTCCCCTTCAAGAACCTTTTTACCATTTACTGTCCAAACAAGAGAAGCTGTATTTGCATCAAATGAATAACTTTTAAAGGTAAGTGTTACATCACTTTTTGGTTCTGGGTTTTTTGGGTACAGCTCAATTGTGGCAGAAACTTGAGCATGTGTTAGTGATAAAGAACATACTAATGCAGCTCCAAAAAAAAGAAATGAGGTGATTATTTTTTTCATACACCTTTTGATTCTGAAACTTCTTCTTTCATCTTCTGGATTTTAAGAAGTTGAGAAGGGTCACTAGTAATAATTTGGTCCTCAGTATATGAAGCTACCACTTTTATGGCCACATGCTTTAGTCCTGCAAAGAATATGCCCTCTCCGACACCGGACTCCAGGAGTAGATATTTTTCTTCATTGGTAAGGTTAAATGTTTTTTGAACGATATCAATTGATGAAGGAGATTGTTTAAGGAGAATCTGAATCGAGGAGTTGGTAATAATAGGTAGACCGTACGGTGACTTGAGGAAGTCCCCAACGTCTTGAGTGATTGTGGCAAGTCCAAGATAATATTTTCTTCCACGTTTCGCAAGACTAAAAAGGAATGATGCAGTGTCATCATTTTTCATCATAATCCACGCTTCATCCACAACAAGGAGTCTCTTCTTAAGGTGCTTTCGTACCGCATTCCAAATGAAGTGTGTAATGATATACATCGCAACTGGTTTGAGCTCTTCCTCCATATCTCGAATAGAGAAACAAACAAGTTTTTTATTAATATCAACATTAGATGGTTGATTAATAAATCCAGACCATGTCCCACGTGTATATTTAGAAAGTCTTTGTAATAAACTTTCTGACCCGTCTATCCCCTCAAGCACTGTTTCGAAGTCTGAAAGAAGTGGTGGTTCAAGTCGTGTAAAGTCATTTTCCCCATTAATATCTTTAAGTGCATATGTTTCTGTAATAGCTTGGTCGATAATTGCGTCTTCTTCCGGAGTAAGACCTCCAAGCATTACACGGAAAAGCCCAACGAGGTTAACAATGTTCGAGCGAAGCACTTCAGACGGTGATTCATCTTGTGTTGGATGAGGGAGGTCAAATGGATTGATGTGGTGATTCCCAACAAGAGAAATATCAAAGTACCTTCCCCCAACAGATTCAGCTAAGAATTCGTATTCTCGTTCTGGGTCGATGATAATAACTTCTGTTTCAAACATGAGTGTTCTTAAAATTTCTAGTTTTGTGAAATAACTTTTTCCAGAACCAGATTTTGCAAAAACAATAGAGTTGTAGTTTTCAAGTGAATATCTATCAAAAAGAATGAGACTTCCATTATGACGATTGAGTCCATATAAAATACCTTTGTCTGACGAAAGATCAAATGATACAAACGGGAAAAAAGATGAAAGAGGAGAAGTGTTTAGTTTGTTTTTTATTTGAAGAAGATCTTGTCCTACAGGAATAGTAGAAACAAAACCAGTGTCTTGTTGAAAGAGTGCTGGTTTTACGTAGACAAGCTTACTTTCAAGAATATTTTTGATTTCATTTTCTGATTTATCAAGTTCCTCATTTGTATATCCGTAGAGTGTGATGTAGAGGGAGACCTCAAACATTTTTTCCTGAGCCTGAGTAAGTCCGTCACGGAGGTCTTCTAAGTCTTGGTAGGCAACGTCAAGTGTTGGATCTCGTACGAGCCCCTTTTCATCACGAATCATAATCTGACTTTCCACTTCCGCAACTTTACGTTGGAATGTTTTCATGATTTCGCCAGTGTTAAGTGGAACAACGTGAATTGCAATATCAAACACCTTGTCTAAGTTAATAATCGGACTGAGCCAATTATCAGTAAGGTATCTAGGATATGAGATAACAAAAAATGAACGCACAATTGTTGTCCCAAGGTTAAGTGCCTTTGGTTGTATCTCAAGAGCGCTCGGTGCGATGATATCTTTGAGCTGCATTTCCGCAACTTTGTAGACCTGGTCTGGAAGAACGGGTGTGATAAGTGAGCCACCTGACGGCTCTTCCTTCTTTTTGTTTAAAAAATCAAATAGTCCCATAGTTGTTATTGTTGTCCTGCCTTAGGAGCTGTACGGTCTCCTTCTCCTGGGTTAAATAGTTTATAAAAAAGTTCCACAACCTCCTCTGTTCCAAGTCGTTGTGCACGCAGACCAAATCGTGAAAGCCCTTGAATAACAGTTGCAATACGCTGGTCGAGTTGGATACGTGACATTTCAAAGGTGTCTTCTATATTTTTTGGCTGACTACTACTTGCCCCTGCTAAATTAATAAGCGAATTGGTAGATATGGTCTGAGTACTCTGGTTAAAATATGGAACCGTTACAAAGAAGTGTTTCGTCATAATATTACTCTCTTCCGTGAACTTTGTTATAAACCCCATGTATTCATGGATCTGAATTTTAAGAAGGTCTTCTTTGACAAGTGTGCTTCTCTCTTGAAGGAGTGTCATATAAGGTTTTATATTGAGCTTTCGTGATTCAACAAAAAATTGTACTGGAAAATCAAGAGAATTAAGAAAATTTTGGAATTGAGAAAGTACAGCTTGTTGCTCATCCTCACTCTTAAGTCCAAGGTTCAGTGAATTTGTGATTAAGATAGAACGAATTTCACCTGTCTTAAGGATTACGATTCCATCACGCACTCTTTCGATTGGTACAAATTCCTGTGTTGCTTGCCCTTTTGCCATATACGTACAGTATACATGAGAATGTACTTCAAAACTGTGCAGTACTTAACAATTTATATTTTTTAGGCTATAACAATAAATTTAATTATCCTCTTCTTTGTTCTTGGCATGTTCGTACACATCAAGCCCTAAAGCAATATCATGAATTTTATCCCTATTTGTTTTCTGGATAATAATTTCTTTCTGAGTGTCTGCTACCACCCTGTCAACGGACGTCTCATTCTTTTTTGGTGCAGGTTGTTGCCATGTGAATACTTTTGAACCCGTGTAGTAATTAAAAGCACTCTGGAGAATTTCTCCAAATGATCTATTGTTAAATTTAACAAAGGCAAGAGAAAGGAACAATCCAACAACGGGTGCGATGATAAGCATTGCAATAAACTTAACTGGAATAAGTGTCCAAATGATAAAAGCAAGACCTCCAGCTCCAACAAGATATCCAAATTGCTTAAGTGTAAAAGGACCAAACACTTTGTCTTCTAGGTCAATGAATTGTGGTACTCGAAATTGCATATGTATATAGTATACAGCTTTTAGCTTTTAGCCGGTAGCCTTTAGCTCACATGTTTTGTTTGGTGGGCACAAGTACATTCAGACGTCCGACAAACAGACTGTCAGACTTCTGGCTATAAAACTAGAATTAAATAATAGTGACGTAGTATTTTTTCTGACTGTCTGTTAGCAAAGCGGTCCGACATCTGGTGTCTTTCGGGGTTTTAATCTACTTCCCTGTATGGATCAACGGTGTATCGTGTTGGAGGAACACTGTAGGTTGTTTTTATGGTTTGATCCGCAATGTCCTTTCCTTTTTCCCCAAACATGAAACTCTTAAGTGCTATGTTAGAGGTAAGGCTACTGTCCTCTTCCTCTTTTTTTAGTGATGTAATTTGTTCTTGAATATGAGAAATTCTTGTCGCTATCTCTTCTTCATTTGGTATTGTACCTAGAACCTGGAGTTGTTCAAGAAGTTGTGAACGAGAGCCAGGCTTTAAGATAGTGGCTGGTTTTTTTGGAGCTGTTGCAACTGGAACCGGATTTTTAGCAAGTGCAGATTCCCTTTTGGTTGTATCTAATATATCTTTCCTGAGCTCAGTCTTAGATTTCTCTCCTTGGAATTCAAGTGTGGCAATAGTGTCGTCAGATTTTTTAAGAAGAGATATATGAGCCTTCTCGAGGACGCCATGTTCTAGGTCAGTTGCGATGCGAATTGCATCATCAAGACTAATGTTTACAAGATCTTGAAGTGCTTGAACAACATCATCTGTATCAATCGCCCCAATTAAAATAAAGGAAATAATGTTAGAGAGAGGCGTTTGGAATTCTTCAGGGATTTTATATTTAGTACTAAGAGATTTAATCTCAGTATCAATTTCTCCACCAGCAATTAAGTCTTGTATTTCTACAGAAGCTTTTTCGAAGAGCTCATCTGGGTTTGTTGCGATGTAAGATGGTGTACTCATATGTTATGCGGTTGCTGTGTTACTTTTGGAGTCATTTGCGGCTGGGGTTGAAGGTGCCTGAGCGGTAGCAGAAGGAATTGGAGTTGCTGGATCAGGTTGGGTTACCTGAGGAGGAACATAGGCGTCCGCTGCTTGTGTTGCTAGTTTTAATTTTGCTTTACGTGTAGCTGCTACTTTTTCTGCAAAACTCTGAGTGGACACGTCAAATGGAATATCGACTGCAGAAGAATAAATTGGAACTGCCCCATTTTGATCCTTCTCAGCAAGTATTGATTCTACTTGTCCACGAAGATTAGCAGCAGCAGCTATGCCAGAGACTCTTCGTTCCTCAGGTGTACCGGTTAAATCAAGATCCAGAGCCTCATCTCTTGCTTTATCTATTGCCAACGCCTCATCTTTCAGTGCGTGTACTGCGTCAAAAATTTCCTTTGATTGATTAGATAGATAGTTCTCTCTCTCAGCTCCAATTTTATTGTTATAACTAAAGAAGACATCTTTAACTTGCTTGTCAAAAGCAGCATTTTCAGCAGCTTCAGTTTTTTTGATAGACTGAATACTTTTCATAAGTGACTGAGCTTGATTGCCTTGAAGTGTAGGGTCTGTTTTTTCTAGTGTTTTAAGTTCATTTTCAAGCCCTGCAAGGAATCTTGCCTTAGATTGCTTTATGGTTAGGATTTTACCATCAGGAAGTCTTTCTTCTTCATTAATACTCTTATATATTTGAGCATCTTTCGTACTGTTTGCTTCATTTTCTGCAATTCTTTTTGAAGCTTCCTCATTTTGTGTTTTCCCAAGTGTGTCTCGCAGATCTTGTTTTTGTTTCTTGGTCATAAACAAAGTACCTCCCCCTGCCGCAGTAATGAGTCTGTCTTTTGCCTTCCAAGCATCTGCATCCACGTCCCCTTTTCTGTGAACTACTTCTTGGACTTTTCTTTTTACTTTTCCTCCTTTACCGTCATCAACTTCTTCATAGACAACTTTCCCGTCCTCTCCAATCTTATCTTTAACCATGTCTCTCTCATAATGAGTTTTTATTCTTGCACTTTTTGCAAGAGCTTCCTTTGTTCGTGCTTCCATTTTTGCTTTAGTTTCTTCACTGTACCCAAGCTTTGCTCCCATCCCCATCCCCATGCCGATGCCTGCCATTTTGCCTGCAACTGCAGTGTTACGAAGATCAAACGTACTATTTGCTACAGAGTTGGAAAGATTATATGCACGACGTCCAATGAATGAGTCTTGATTGTTGGTTACCCATTTGCTATCTCGTGCTTTTGCAGCCAACCCTCCAATACCCTTTCGTGCAAGTAGCCCTGTGCCACCAGCTGCAGCACCTAGAGCAAATCCCCCAACAGTTCCCATTGCTTTGGTTCCGAACTCACCAACAGCACCTGCTGTTTTCTTAGTTACTGTCATCATGATGTGTAACATGACAAGCATCATGAGAAGGTTAAAGAATGTTTTTATGGTTTGGTCTCCAGAACTTAATCCGGTAAAAGCGCCAGATACTTGAAAGACATCTAAAAATTTAAGTGTGAGTGCAAGCATTATCATAAATATCGGACCAACTGCAAGTTGCTCAAAAAATATTTTACGTAACATCATTGCTTTATCACCAAGCATCGGTAAAACGCTGTCTACAAACAGTAGAGGTGAAGCGACAATTAAGAATACAAGAGCAGCTGTTCTAGTGACCATAATTATGGAAACCATAAAGAAAATGTATGCAGCATAGAGTGTGAAAAATAGTGCCATAAGCGACGCTGGAGTACTAGTTAGTCCAGTTCTGATACTGTTTGAATTTGCTCCTGTTGCTGTTGTGTTAGCTGCCAAGCTTTGCAGACCAAGCTTGTCACGTATGATTGCCCCTGCTGTTTTTTCTGATGAAAAGCTCGCATCCAATGCTCCTGGACCAATGGCGCTCACATACACTTTTAACGAGACAATATTTGAAAGATCAATTGCAGTCCTCACAAGTGGGTAGGAGAAATTAACAAATAGTGCAAATGCGATAACCCATGGAACGTACTTTGCAAACTTCTCATCTTTACCCAAAATGTACATGAACCCAAGATAGAGACCAATGAATACGATAAGAAGAGAAATAATTTGTCGAATGATGATCCATATCGGGTAGAGTGCATCAGGTGCCCACTTAGAAAAATTAAGAATTCCTATTTGGACGGAATAATTAAAGATGTTTGCAGTCACCCAAACTAAAAATCCAGCAATCTCCAGAAGAATATTTTTTATAATCCAGTTTGTTGCCTGGTCAAGGCATGAGATTATGTTCAGTAAGCTACAGGTACTCTCTAGTTCATTTACAACTTGCTGGGTTCTTTGTGTTCCAACTGCACTTTGTATAGCAAGTGCAGCGTTCCCCTGGCCGCTATTAATTAAAGCACTCTGTTGATTTTGAGATTCAAGTCTAATTCTAGTAGAAATTGTGGTTACTTCTGTACGAACTTGAGAAACAGTTCTTATTTCAAAAGTATTTGATTGAGCTAGATTAATGCTCGAGTGTGCTGCGTTTAGTGCAGCAGTGTAATCAGCAAAGATATTTGTAGAGGCAGCCGCAGGAGTGTTAAGTAATTGAACAAAAGTACCTTGAGCAGCCACGATCGCTGGAATTAACTTTGATACCCCTAAGACATAGTTGGCAACTACTTGGTCTGTAGCAGTTGTTAATGATGGGATTTGTCGAGGATTAGCTTGTCTTTGTGCTAGTTCCGCAAGAAAAGTATTAAACACAGCATTACCACTATTTAACAAGTCTTGTTTTGTAACAGTTGCTTCTGCTGCTGCAGCTTGAGCGTGTACTTTTAATACAGGGAAAGAGCCGAAAATACTTACAGCAAATACCATAACAGAGACCAGTACAACAAGTCTTTTCATGATGTGTAGTGTATCATATAGTTAGGTTAGGAAAGGGTTTGGTTGTTATTAGAAAATACTAAAAGTCACAAACAATTGTTTGTGACTTTTAGTATTTTCTAAAGAAGTAAGTTACTATCCGCTACCTTCGTATATTTGATTGGGTTGCTGCTGTTGCTGCTGTTGAGCACACTGTGTCTGGTAAGTTCCCAATTCTGTATCATGGCTAACATTGAATTTGTTGATGGTGTACTCAGCTTCTCGAGTTGCTTCTGTTTGGTAAGTTGGAAGGCCTCTGTCATCTACAGCAGTTAAATAGGCGTTAAAAATCGTACTTTGTTCCTGGGATGAATCAGAAGCATTTAGCTTAGTTTGGGTTTCGGTTACAAGAAGTTTTGCTTCAGCAATTTTTGCTTGTTCTGCTATAATTGAGCTTTTTGCAGTAGTGATTCTACTCATTCTGTTACTGTAGTATGAGGATGCGAGGGCGCAAGTACTTAAGGTGGCAATTTTCGCTTCATAAGACAAAAGGTCTGTCATGTAACTACTATCAATTGACGCAAGGTTGTTTAGTGAGGTTGAGAAATATGCCAGTTGCTTGTCCATTGGCTGTAAGTTTTGAGTTTTCTTAAGTGGGTCATTTAGTAGGTCTTGAACTATTGGGCGACTAGAAGGGAGGGCTATGGGAATATTGAGTGAGCCACCACTAGATGAATTAAGTGCCTTTTTTATGCCTGATGTAATAGCAGAAACAGCAAAACCTTGTAGCATGTTAGTTAATGAACCGTCCCCCATGATGTTTTCTAGTCTTTTAGTTCCTGCGGTGAGAGCCTCAGTAAGAGTATCCCCTACTTGTTCCCCTGGAGTTGTAGTTAACCATTGTAAACATTTTGCAATCTGACCTTCACTAACATTTCCATCAAACTTTAGACATTCTTTCTCGCTCACTGGTCCTGCGCCATCAAACAATTCTTTTGAAGCAAGTGATTTTTTTATTTCGTCGGCTTCTTTCACGACGTTTTTTGCTAATGCACCTTTTGTGTAAGCATTGTCTCCTCCTGTTGTAGCAAGATATGTATCCCAGCCACCAATTGATGGATTCTGATCATTAAGATCCTGTAACCTTGCTGCAACTTGTGGATTAGACTCTGGATCTCCGGCACATGCATAATTCCACAGCTCTGTTTTTTTGGCAGTAAGATCTGCTTGGTTATAGTTACCATTTTGGTCCGCTATCGCATCAACAGAAAGTGACGTCAACTTCTCATCGGTACATAAATTATTCTGAAGAATAGAGGGAATATCAGACTTGCTTAGATTTTTTAGTGTAGCAGTTACGTCGTCTGTGTTTTTGTACTGGTTAAGAATTGAATTAAAAATACTGTCCCCAAAAACACTATCAGTTGGAATTCCAGAAAGACTATCGCGAACAGCTTCGAGACCAGCGTTTCTAATGTAACTCTCGGGGTCACCAATCACAAGTGGTGCTGATCCCCCAAAACCGCCACTTACCCATGAAAGAATATCATTACTAACTCCTTCAAGAGCTGAGGAAATAAGAGCATTTGCTATTGGATTAAGAATAACTTCTTTAACAAACGTTCCTTTGGTTGCAAAGGCTGTAATTGCATCAGAGTAGTTTATAGGAATTAGTTGAACATTATTAAGAATCTGTGTAACTTCAGTAGACCCTCCACCTGCAGCGCCTGCATGAACTTGCGTTGGAGTAATTGTGCTAAGAAGAAAGAAAAAAAGAAAGAAAAAATATTTCATAGTTATTTGATAGTATACTCTGAATTTAAGACATATCCAGGTTCATTTTGAGAAAATGTGGTATCAGACAACTTAAAATACAGCTGCATATTTGATAGTGATGAAAAGAGTAATCTCATTGCTGGAAGATAGTTATTAAAAGCAATCGTTGCACGCATAGGGTCATTTTCAGCTTGAGTCATATTTTCTAATACAGTTATATACCCAGATAGTCTGTTAACTATAAGGAGATGGTAGGGCGAAGCTGATCTAGGAGCAGATACTTTAAGAAGTTCTTCTAAGATGAGCTTCGCATTATTTTTTTTAATAACAAGTGAAGCTAGAGTATTAGGATCTTTATTTGTACTGTACGCTTGAATTTTGTCTACATCAACAATCTCTAACTTAAAACTCGTTGCCTTTTTAAAAATAGTACCAAGTTGATTACCGTACGCTCTAATACTTGTAGGGGTTTCAGTGCTTGATACTTTAATGTCATCAAATGTATACACTGAAGTCTCTATTTTTTGTACTTCCTTTGTCACTAGACTTGTTACAATAGATTCTTGTTCAGATGTAGACATGTCCCCTGCCTTTTTTGCATAGGAAGAGACTGTGTAGAGATTCTTAGAAAAAGAAGATGTTATGTTGTTAGGGTCATCAAGTCTTTGTTTGTCGGCTTCTGTAACAATATATTTATTTGCAACAGCGGTCGTGGACGCACTTGTTGTCTGCATGAGAAGGTCTTTCCAGTCTGGGTTATTATTTCTGTCTGTATCTTTTGAAAGAACAGCGAAATCATTAGCATTTCTAAGAATAAGACCAGTTTGTTTTTTTGGCTTAACCCCGACCCAGGTTGCAGGAGCAACAAGCGTAATCATAAGTAAAAAAATAAAAAGTCCAACAACAATGAGTGCTTTCTTTGTTGTCATGTTTTGTTGTTCGTTCATAGTATATATAGAGTATAGCGCATAGAAATTACTGGCAATAACTTAATGGAGGATAACTTAGTGACGCGCTCATTTCTCTAATGAAGAAGTATTTTTGAGTAAACATTTCCTTCTTATGTAAAGTTATTGAGAAGGAGATGAAAATACATGTGTCGATGTACTAAACCCAGTAGGAATGATTTCAATGATTACTCCATACGGAGAAACAATAAGTGAAGGTGCACCATTTGTGCTACTTATAAGTGGACGCCGCAACTGTGCAGCTGCTATTTTTGTAAAAGAGTAGAGGTGCATTCTAAACAGTGAGTTATCATGGAATACATTTAAATGTGATTGAAAGAACACAAGAGAGGGTTTCTCTTTTTTTACATCCGCTATTGTTTTAAACGAGAGAATTTCTGAACAAAGTAGTGTGCCAATGTGCATACCATTAAAAAAGATTGTTTTACCTGAGTAGACTGGTGTATACGTGTGATTAGCTGAGTACTCCCCCATCTCTTCTTTAGGAATAAAAAATCCAAATATAGGTTTAAAGAATAATGGAATGTACTCATTAAAGGGTAGTAGAAAACTTTTACCACGCCCTAACGTCTTTCTGGTTTCAGAATTATAAAAAAATGAAATGTTGACACGTTTACCATCAATGATTCGTGTAGAACCATCAACAAAAAGTGTTTTTGGAAATGTTGTTGAAAGTAGTGATACCTTTTCATTTGAGAGGTGGTCTATATAACGCGTGTCTTCTGGATAGACAATGATATCAGGTATATCACGTGAAGATATGAAAAAAGATTGTGTCATTGCATCTACTTTTATATTTTGTTCTTTAAAAGAACTTACAAGATAATTATCTGATTGTGTTTTAAAATGAGTAGTAACAATACCAACTACTGTTTTTTGTGTTGGACCATATATTGGAACAAATACATGAATACCAACAAGTATTGCTACTATGATAGCAACGTGTTTCCAGTAGGTCTTCATATGAGAGTAAGAACTGAAGGAATAGACAAGGTATCCAAGTAGAAAGGTGAGTGCAAACGTCCCACCAAAATATGCAAACTCGATAAGTGGTGTAGATGAAAGTGCATTTCCAAGAGTTCCTGAGGTGAAGTGCAAGTTAATCGACCCATCATTGCCATAAAAAATAAGTGACAACATAAGTGACCGGAATACTTCTGCTAGTGTAAGGCTGGCTGCAAATAGAAATGGTCTATATATGGATGTAATCTTCTTGGAAGAAGAGTTTGTCAGTATGTACCCTACAATACAAAAACAAAGCCCTACGAGAATAGATACCGTAAGATGAATGATTGCGATACCAATAATCTGTAGTACTCCCGTTGGTATCCAAATAAGTGGATAGACGGTATAGAGCCATGTGAAACTACAAAAATTAAAAACAAAACCAAAGAGTATCCACCAAGGTATGTTTTTTCGTAATGGAAAGTCCCGGGTAAGAGATTTATTAAGAAAAAAATAAAGAAGCCCTACAGTTATGAGTGTGTAGACAAACGAGAGGATAGTAACAGCCATGAGGAGAGTGTAACATCCTCAGCTCGCACCTTCGGAGAAAGTCCAACTTCTTCAAATAAAGCTGGAATATCAAATGCAGCAAAGACTTCTTTAATATTTGAGATAGCAAATTTCCTTTTATGAGCAAATCCAGCGTGAATAAGTTTGAAGAAAATTGCTTCATGGTATTGATTAGTAAAGTTAGCACGTGAGATGTTTTTTATTTGAAGGACTGCCGAGTCAACATTTGGCGCAGGGTTGAAACTCCCGCGAGATACTCTATAGTACACTTTTGGTTCGCCGTATACTTTTACCGAAAGTGAAAGGAGAGACTCTTTACCATCACGTGCGCATACTCGTTCTGCCACTTCCTTTTGTACTAAGACCACCATCATGTTCGGTTGGTGTGTGTGAGAGAGATACTTTGAGAGAATTGCGCCTGTTATGTAGTATGGAATGTTTGCAATCAGTTTGTAGCCATTAGCCATTAGCTTTTGGTCAGTAAGGTCAAAATCAAGGACATCCCCTTCAGTTAGGATAAGCTGCTTATTTGCGATCTCTTCCGCAAAGGTTTCTGTGAGTACCGGGATAAGATCTCTATCTTTTTCAAGAGCAACAACACACGCTCTCGTCTCGAGTAAACCTTTTGTGAGGAATCCTCTCCCTGGACCAACTTCAAAAATAGTGTCAGACGGCACTATTTCCCCTGCTTTCACAATAGCTATACGTGCAGGAATAGAAGTAAGAAAATTTTGACCAAGGGATTTTTTTGGAAGCATATCTATGTAATGTTTCCTTACTCTACCATAATTTACGATTGACTACATATACTAAAAAGAGTAGTCTTTGGAAAGAGTGTAGTCATTTGTAATCTAACCAGTGAGAGGCTTTGATATGAATAGCATTTCTCTTCATGATAAAGCATTCATGTTGCTTCAGTGGTCCTTTGTTGTTCTCGCTATTTTTGGCTCATGGTTTCTTTTCTTTCGGATACGTTATCTTGAAAGAAACTTTCAAGAAGATGCAAAATCAATGGTTGTGCAAAGCTGTCTTGTGCCAGTTCTGATTACGATTATCGCAATTTTTTGTTTTGGAACGGTTCCATTACAAGAGTTGGAGCAAGGTTTAAAAGTGTGGTGGGTAGTATCTGTGGTGGTTGCGATGGCATTTTTTGGTGCTTTAATTGTGACACATACACGCATAACACAAAAACCAATTTTGTAGTTTCGAAAACGTAAAACCATTTGGGAGCAGAAGCTTCCAAGACAAGGTTTTACGTTTTTTTATTTTAGATATAGACCACACCACCACCTTGCTCTTTATAGTACAAATCATTATGAAGTGCTATCTCGTCATCTATATCTTGTAGGAATTCACTCGGTGCATTAATTTGTTTCTGACCGAAGATAGTGCGGAGTTCTGCATAACTAAGGTATAAATTTTTACGTGCTCGTGTGACAGCAACATAGAAAAGTCTTCTTTCCTCTTCCTCCTCTTCTTTACTTCGTTTTCGGTTACCAATATTTTTATGTGGGAATAAATCTTGCTCAAGACCAACAACAAAGACATGATTAAATTCAAGTCCCTTACTTGCGTGGATGGTCATCAGTCTCACCCCTTTCTTTTCTTTCGTATCATTATCTTGATCTGATTGGAGAGATGTTTCTTCAAGGAATTGTGTGAGGGCATCAAGCCCTGAAGTGTCGTCGTAGCGTACGGTAAGAGATACTAGTTCACGAGCATTCTCGAGACGCTCCCTGTCCTCAGATGAGCCTTCAAGCATCTCCTTTTCCATACCACCGTCGACAATAATCATTTGGATAGCATGAGAGAGTGGTTCTGTTTCAAGTGTTAGCATTACCTTGTCCAAAAATTCATACACCTCTCCAATTTTTTGTGCAGCCTTTGCGGAAAGTTCTTCTCCTGCAAAAATTTTAGCAATGGTTACCTTCCCAATACCACGCTTTGGGCTATCAAATACACGTCGTAGGTCAGGTTGGGACGCTCTATTAAGTGCAGCACGTAAATAGCTTAAAACATCTTTTATTTCTTTACGTTCAAAAAACTTTGTACCTAAAAGATTGTAGATAATATTTTCTTTCATAAATCCTTCTTCTAGTATTCGTGACTGGAAGTTTGCTCTATAGAGTACAGCCATTTGAGTAGGGTCTTCTCCTTGTTCGATGAGAGCTTTACATTTACGAGCTATTTGTTCAGCCTCAGCTCCCTCATCCCAACATGGACTAACCTCTATCTTATCCCCTTCACTTTGAGATGTGAAAAGATTTTTTTCAGTACGCACAGTATTTTTTTTAATTGCTTTGTTTGCAAGGTTAAGGATATTGCCTGTCGAGCGATAGTTTTCTTCAAGAAGAACTGCGTGAGCACCTGCAAAATCTTTTTCAAAATTAAGAATGTTATGGATGTTTGCTCCACGCCATGAATAAATATTTTGATCAGTATCTCCCACAACGCAGATATTATTTTTTTCAGGGTTAACAAGAAGCTTAATGAACGCATACTGCGCACCATTGGTATCTTGGTACTCATCGACATGCATATATGTAAAACGCTTCTGATAAAACTCTCTGATTGCTACGTGGTCCTCAAGCATATGCACTGTCTTTACAATTAGATCATCGAAGTCCACTGCTTTTTGGCGCTTGAGTTCCTCTTCATATATTCTCCAAACTGACGCAACAATATCCATCTGAGCAGTTGCAACCTTTTTCAAGTAGTCAGTCTGACTAACGAAATCACTCTTCTCTCGACTAATAATTGAGCGAATTTTTGAAGGGTCATTAATTTTTGGATCAAGCGAGAGTTGTTCGACTGCACGTTTAATGATAGAAAGTGAATCCGCAGAATCTAAAATGGTTGGATGGCGAAGCAGTCCAAGAGTTTGAGCTTGCTCGGATAGCATCATAAGACCAAGAGAATGAAATGTTTTAATGACTGGAGTTGGATGGTACGGGTTTTCTTTTTCGATGATATGTTCTTCTTCAAGTCTCCCTACAACTCTTTCTCGCATTTCTTTGGCAGCTTTGTTGGTGAATGTTACCGCTAAAATATTTCTCGGATCGGTGCCCTTTTTGATGATATGCACAATACGTTCAGTGAGTGTTTTTGTTTTACCAGCACCAGCTCCTGCAATAATAAGAAGAGGTCCTTCGGTGTGAGAAACGGCATCTTGCTGTGCGTTGTTGAGTGAAACAGGTTTTTGGCTGGTTAGTTGCTCATTCATAAGAGTGTAGTGTACCATGCTACTTTGTCATTAATTTTACAAAATGATACCAATTCTATATACAAAAAGTGGTCTTACGACCACTTTTTATCTACACATGAAATGCTTGTATTATTTTTTTCCGAGCCCCGTGAAACAGTTCATCATAGTTGGGTACGAGATGTTTAAGGGTTGTGAAATAGAAGTCCTCTCCCATGTTTGCTGATGCTTGTAGTGCTTCAAAATTTTTCTTTCCAATCTGATCGTATATATCAATGAGAAATTGTTTCTGTATTGTTTTTGAAATCTCAGTAAGAGTCTCCTCCCTGTCCTCCTCTGGCAGGTCTTCTAATTTAAAATCAATAATAAGTTGGTTGTATATTTCTTCGAAGTTCATGATTGTTTATTTTGTACCTAGTCTAGCTTTTTCTGTTGTAGCGTCAGCAGCAATTTTACGAGCTACTTCATAGAGTTGACGAATAGTCATATCACCAAAGAATCGAGCATCTTTTTCGTAGAGTACACCAGAAGGTGCTTTTGTTGCTTTGATAATCTCTTGTAGGTTTTTAACTATCTCTGCACTCTCACGCTGTTGTAGCTCTGTTAATCCACTGTTTGCACCCTCAACATCGTAGACATCTTTACAAAGTAAATTTGCAATCTTATCTTTTGCAGATGGATTATTTGGTCCAATTGCAAACGAAGGAGCACTGACTTTAATAAATTCATCAAAGGGTAATGCTTTTGGTCCGTTAAAATTAAGAATAAATTGTTTTGGAACATTTTCGTTTATAAAAGTCTCCCATGATGGTTGATTTTTTATAAGTTCTGCAATAGTTTTCGGTCTATTATTTTTTTCGACTGTCCCTACGGTATATGCAGCAGCTCCCCCAACCGCAGCTGTTGTTAATCCAGCTGCAAGCCACCCCCACTTATTCATTCTTACTTTTGGAAATGTAAAAAGTACGTCAACTAGTTTTTGAACAAATGTTTGGCGTTCTTGTTTATTTTCTACACTAACAACTTTTGCTTCAGGATTTTCTGTTTTATAACGTTCTAAGTCAGTATTGTCCATTGCTCCAGGCTCTAAGTGAATAGCTCCTTCAGCTATCCCTGCTTGCTGTGGAGTGAGCGTCGATATAAGTCCTGATTGATGATGAGGAAGGACACTCGTTGCCACATTAACTTGTTCTTTTCCAAGTGCTTCTATTTCTTCTCTGTTCGTTAAAAGTTCCCGACCGATGTTTACGGCACCTGGTGTGGGCTGTACTTCATCTGTTGGGCTGTACACCATTTTATTGGTTACAAATGAAGAGTGTTCTGGTTTGTGGATTTGATCATCAAGAATAACTTTGGTGTACTTTGCTATTCGTAGATCAAGAAGCTCAATTTGTGCACGTAGTACTTTGGCTTCCCCAGTTGGATTACCAACAGCAGTTCCTTTGGCAATATCATCATAGATAGCTTGCCACTTCTTTTCGAGGACCTCTTTTTCTTTTATAAGAGCTATTAGATATTCTTTTGGAGTCTGGGCAGATTTTGATGGCAGAATTTCTGATGAAATTTTCTCAGTAACATCGTCACGTACTTTATTCCCCCCTCCATAGATATGTTTGTAGAGGTCAGGATCACGAGCAAACATTTCCTGATGTTTCTTTCTTAGCTCATCTTGGTTTTCTTGGTGTTCGTCACTATTTTTAGCGTCAGTTACAACTTTCTCTAACTTTTCGCGCTTATCATATTCTTCGAGTGTTTCAGTTTTCGGACCGTCACCACGTAATCTTTTACTACGCATGACAGTTATGTTTTTTGGAGACACTGTTGGCTGAGGTACGATATTTTGTGCACCATATCTAGCTTGTAACACTGCAGCTTTTTTTGTTACATACATGAGATACACGTCTAATTTTTTCTTAAATGATTCGATTAATTCTAGAGTTTTATTTCCTTTTATTTCTTCCTCGAGTGTTTTTAATTCACTAGAAAGTTTGAGTAGAGAACTTCTCTCCTCTGTAGATGTTATGTATGGAAGGATAGTTTGTAAGACAGTGTCGCCATCTTTTAGTGTGTTGCCCAGTAGTAAGAATCGCTTTTCAAGGTTGCTATTCTCTATAGAAGATAATTGTTTGTGTGTGACATGTGGTTGAGCAATAAAATAACTTCTTAACTTTTGCAACAATGCATCATCAGCTCGCTCACTGTAGTGTTCAACCAAGTATTTGATGTCACTTTTTGTTTCATTATGTATTCCGGCAAGTATCTGTGTACATATAATAATATTTTGGGGTACAGTTCTCATCACGTCCGTATTAACTTCTGAGTTAATGTTTTGTTCTAATAATTGCTTGTATGTTTGGAGAATTAATTTTGTTGTACGTACTTGAGCATCACTAATTTTAATGTTGCCATTTTTTTCACGATAGGTATCAATTGCACCCCCTAGTAGCCATTTTTTTTCCCATGTTTTTAAATCATTTATTATTTCCCGCTCTGCGGAAGTATTATTTTTCGCTCTGTATTCTACTTGCTTTCCAACATAACGATCTTTAGTTAAAAGAGATACAATTTCTCCAACCGGTGGGTTATTAAATTTTTTATTTTTTTCTAGTTGACTAGGTTCCTGTCCAGTTTTTGCACTTTGATTTTCTTGTGTACTATTTTGATTGCTATTTTCTTTGGTTATTCTATTAAGCTCAATCGTAAGTAAATCTGCTTTCTTTTTTGCCGTAGTAAAATCCCCTGTTTGTATTGCGTCTAGTACTGCATCCTTAAGTGTAATTGCAGAAGTAAAGTTTTCACTTTTGAATGCTTGATTTTCAAAAATTTTCTTATACCGATTAAGAGTGTGAAGTGCTGACAGAGGTACAGTTTCAAATTTTCCATTAATTCTAATTTTATATCGATTCTCTTCGCTTCCAGCTTTTTTATTTTCGCTTATTTCAGGTAGATTAATATCCTTAGGGCTCCTTTGTAACCCCCTCCTACTGTTTTCTTTGGCAACAGCATCATTAACTGCTAGCTCTATTTTACGTAACTCATCCCCTAGTCTCATTGCTTCAAATTTTGCTTGTGCGAAATCATCGTCAACTAACTTAGCAATAACCGCATCTTTACTTTGACTTGCTAACGTAAAATCATACCCTACATATTTTGGGTCATTCGACATTTCCTCATATTTCATTATAGTTTCAGGAACTTTTGGATTTCTTAGCGGGTGTAAACCTGATTTGGTTTGTATTTCATAACCACTTTCAAAACTACCGGTAATGTCCCCCACATTTCTGTTAGGTGCTTTTGATGGATCAGTTACAGCCGTCACACCTTCAATTATATTTAATTCTTCACCCAATGCTCTCGCCTTTCTGTCAGCAAAGTCAAATTCAGCACCCTCAATCGCATGAAGTACTTCTTCTTTTAATCTTGTAGCTCGAGAAAAATCTTTACCGCTAAGTGCTGGATTTTTAAGAGCAGATGTGTATCTATTGAGTGTTCCCAAAAAAACTTTCGGCACCAGTATATTTTTTCCATCAATAAGTATCTCGTACTCTTTCGAGTCATTATTTCTATCAAGAGATTCTTTTGTTTCTCGGATATTTGAGATACCTATATCGTCAGGCGCTCTGTCTGTTAATTGTTCTGTTGTTTTAGCTGGTGTACTATCTGGAGTTGGTGCGGGATCCTCCTGATTAGAGATGCTTCTACTTAAAAACGAAGGAGGGGTAATAGTTGCAACGACAGCGCTTCGTAACTCAGGAAGTAGCTCTTCATACTCAGTAACGAGCTTTATAAAGTCGTCGAGATTTTTTTGTGAAGGCTTACCTTTTAATTTCCCTCTTACTTTAGCTATGGCCCCCTCCTTTTCTTCTATTTGTGAATGAAGTGCGGTATCAATAATCTTTAACCCTCCAACTTCATCTCGTAGTTCTTGGTATTTTCTTGAAATATCTGCAGTTCTCGTTTTTATATTTTCTTGAGCTTTATTTTCTATCTCAGTTTGTTCCCTCTCTTCGTTCTCTTTTTTAAGAAGCATGAGAGCCTCTTCTAATTTTTCTGTGAGTGTGTCTACTGAGGTTTTAATTTCTACTAATTTTTCTAATTCTGCTTCTCGTGCAAATTCTTCAGTTTTTTCAGATTCAGATAGCCAATTGAGTTCATCTGCTGTACGAAGTGTATCCTCTTGTAATGTTGTATCTGAAATATTTGATTTTCGAATAGTCTCAATACTGGAAAGAAGTTTTAAGTATCTTGTTTGCTGCCTAGATAGTAGTGTGATTTTTTCATTGCGGTTTTTCTCTTGCAGTACTTCCACCTCACCATTATTTAGTAGTCCAAAAATTTGTTTTTGGACACCTCTTAAAATTTCTTCAATTTTGTCAGCCTCGCCATCACAACTTTCGAATGTATTATAATCTTTTTCTACGTCAACTTTAAAACTCTCTAGTTCTGAAATCATAGATTCAATTTCAGCGTAACCTTCTTGGGGGAGTAGTTCTTTTGCGTCACTCAGTAAATTCTTGGCGTATTTTATTATATAATCTACTTTTTCAGAAAATCTTTCCAATTTTCTCATTTTTTCGAGATCGGTTGTTGAAACCTTCTCACCCTTTGGAGGAGTAATACTGTCCACTCTTCTATTGGGTGGTCCAAAAGTGCCAGCAGGTTTACCTGAGGTTGGTGAAGTCCCCTCCCCTTTATTTTCTGGGTTAGTTGGTTCCGTCATAGCTCCGCTCAGTATACTTTATTTTACAAGACTTTTACGGTACTTCTCCACATATTTTATCTATTCTTTTTCTTGTGCTAGTCTCTCATATTTGCTATGCTAGAATGACAAACTTCATGTAGAAGACGTTGACACGCTATATATATTATATTGTCAATGTGTAGAAACATCACACCTAGAGACTTATAGTTTTTAAACGAAATCCTATCGTAGTAACTACCAAAAAACACTGGAAATCAGTGTCACATAGTGTCCTTATTCTCCTCTGCATCATTTCAGTCGCTCGACCACTTTTAGCAAATGCGGGAACTCTTGCCGCACTTACAGAAAAGTTTAAAGCAATATTTGTTGCAGATTCAGTTGATGAAGATCAGCAAACTCTTGCCACCTCACAAACTATGGTGCTTTTTAAGCCTGTCGTAGTTGAAAGTAACTCGTCGTCTTCGGAAGAAAACCAAGATGTAAACCAAACCTCACTCCAAGCAGTTTCTGGACCACTTCGAATTTCAACTGAAGACGTCGTTTTCCCAGCTAGTGATAAAATTAGTGTGTATGAAGTAAAAAAAGGAGACACACTAAATGGTATAGCTAAACTTTTTGGAGTAACTGTTAACACTATTGTATGGGCTAATGATCTTACCTCAAGAACTGCTGTAAAAGGTGATACGCTCATCATTCTTCCTATTACAGGAATTCGCCACACTGTTAAAAAAGGTGAAACAATCACAGCTATTGCTAAGAAATATAAAGCAGACAGTCAAGATGTTGCTATTTACAACGGTTTAGCAGTAAATGCATCTCTTGAAATCGGTGATACAGTTATTGTTCCTGACGGTGAAATTCAAGTTGTTCAACCAGTAAAACCAAAAGCATCAAATCAGCCTCGTGTTCTTAATTCCTACACATACACTGCACCATCAGGCTTTCTTGTTCGTCCTATTTCGGGAGGAAGAAGATCTCAAGGTGTTCATGGGCATAATGGCGTTGACCTTGCTGCCTCAATTGGTACACCAGTGTTCGCAGCGGCAGCAGGTACTGTTATTGCTGCAAGAAATGGTGGTTATAATGGAGGGTATGGAAGTATGATTATTATTTCTCATGCAAATGGTATTCAAACAGTGTATGCGCACTTGAATGATATTTATATTAATCAAGGTCAATCAGTAACACAAGGTCAAACAATTGGAGAAGTTGGGAATACTGGTAAATCTACAGGAGCGCATCTACACTTCGAAGTTCGTGGAGCAAAAAATCCTTTCTAAACACAGACTGTAGACATTAGACTTTAGTCTGTAGCTAAAACAGGAGAATGATCAAAGGTCATTCTCCTGTTTAGTATTTGTATTAAAAAGCTACAGTCCACCGGCTAAAGTCTACTAGCTATCCTACAATCTATCCTGGTACAACTTCGGTCTATATTGGAATGCCTCTAAAATATCTGCTTCAGTAATATTGTCGTCTCCCCTATAGTCTGCAATTGTTCGAGCTAGTCGCAGCACTCGATGATACGCACGCGGTGATAACACAGATGAAGTAGATAACTTTTTCATGAGTTCAGTGCACTTCGGATCCAGTTGAATGTACAACTCTAAATCTTTTGCACGCAAATCTTTATTTTTTAAAAGTGTTGTATTTCCGTTATTCCTAAATCTAGAGCGAGCAAATTCCCTGGCTTGTAGTACTCTTGATTGAACGAGCTCACTCCCCTCGCCACCTTCACTTTTTGATAAGGTGTCATAGTCTACATGAAGTACTGGTACCCACATATCGATACGATCCATGATTGGTCCTGATAATTTTCTCGCATACTTATCTATATCAGACGGTTTGCAGATACAGCGTTTGAGCTTACTTCCCATGTATCCGCAGGGACATGGATTCATGGAAGCGATAAGCGTGCATGATGCAGGAAAGGTAAAAGATCCCTTAGCTCTTGAAACAGTGATGTGACCCTCCTCAAGCGGTTCTCGTAATGATTCAATAACTTTTTTATCAAACTCAGGGAACTCATCTAAAAAAAGTACACCGTGATGAGCAAGCGTAATTTCTCCTGGTCGTGGGTTTGTCCCTCCTCCAACAAGAGAAACATGTGATGATGTGTGATGAGGGCTCCGAAGTGGTGGGTGAGAAATAATAGTTACGTCTTTGTTAATAAGTGAATGAATGCGAGTAACCACAAGTGTTTCATCGTGAGTAAGTGGTGGTAAAATCCCTGTAAATGCACGAGCAAGCATTGTCTTTCCAGTTCCTGGTGGTCCATAGAGAGCAATGTTGTGACCTCCTGCCGCAGCAATTTCTAATGCGCGTTTTGCGGAAATTTGTCCTTTGATATCTTTAAAATCTAAAAATGATTCAGGACGTGAATAGATAATTGCTGTTTTTTCTTGAGGAATAATTTCAAAAATACTATTATTATTTTCAAACGCGCCTCCGAGGTGCGTTACAATATCAGAAAGTGAGGTACATCCGTATACTACTAGTCCATCAATAAGCGCAGCTTCTTCTTTATTTGCATACGGAACGTAGAGTGCACGAGCACCGCACGCTTTTGCAAATTCTGCGATGACAAGGACTCCTTTCATGGGAAGTATTTCACCGGTGAGGGATAGTTCACCAACGAACCATCCGATATCTTTTGGAAGAGATAACTGTTTGGATGCAACAAGATATGCAAGAGCGATTGGTACATCAAAATGTGACCCCTCTTTCTTTACACTCGCTGGAGAAAGTGAAACAGTAACTTTATGGTTTTCTGTTTTTGGGTTCCTCGCCCCACTATTTTTTAGTGCTGCAATAATTCTGTCTTTACTTTCTTCAATTGCTTTATCGGGCAAGCCTACAATTGCAAAAGAATATAAACCAGATGAGACGTCCACCTCGACAGTTACCTGTGAAGCTTGTAGGCCAACAATGTGTGCAGAATGTGTTATAGCAACACTCATTAGCGAAGTATAGCACTCTTTAGAGCAAGAATTCCCTCGGGTGTGTTTGATATGAGTACGTACTTGTCTCCAGCAAACGCATAGATTACTGTTTGTTCCTCTTTTTTGTAAACTCGCATATTCTGATTTGACACAGTTAGGTCAGAAAAATATGAAAAAGGTGACGAGTCATCTTCTTGTATTTCAGTTGAGGAAGCTACTACAACTTTAGCTGTTTTAGGTTTAGTTGAGGTCGCACCACTTTCACCTATTTTGGTTGTGGAACTTGTAGAAGTATTTTCTTGAACCGCCTCTTGTGTACTAGTTGCAACAGCTTTTGGATAGACACCAACAAGCTCATGAATATATGCGTCTTCGTTGCGAGTCATGTATGCAAATACCTCTGTGTAATTATTAAGAGTAATAACATATCCCGTGTCCTTTTTTTCAACAAGCGTAGAAAATCTCCCTATTCCCGAACTTAAACTTGGGGAAAGTTTTGAAATATCTGTCATAACCTTTGGGATATCATTTTTATTAATGACTTGAGGTTCGGCAGACGGAGGAAGTAGTGAATCAGTAAAATAATAGTATGCAACAGAGCTAATCCCAACCACTGCAACAATAAGTCCTACGACAAGTGTAATAGTAAGCCACGGCAATGTTTTTGGTGGATCAATAGTAATTAATGGACTATTTTGTTTGGATACTGCTTGAATTTCAGCGAGACTCGCTTCTTTTCTACGTATCTCGTCAGCAATGTCATGTTCGAAGGTGTCGACTTTTTGGGTCATATGTAACTAGTATAGTACAGCATCTAGCTATATGCTATGTAGTTATGGATGTAAAGAGTGGTGTTTATGAAAATACGAGCGACACCGAAGGTGTCGCTCGTATTTTCTACTTCTTTTTAATTCTTTGTTTCTCCCGAAGGACTTTCCCCGCTAAAAATTCCCAAGTCTTCATCTGAATATTCTTTGCGGACTGATTTTTTGACGCTGGTATCACGAGTCTTCCCCTTTTTTGGTGCAGGTCTCCTGACTCTGTACCCCATGAGGAACTTCTCTGGTTGGTCACACATATCAATAAAATCTTCACATGCTTCGCGAAGTTTAGTTGATGATGATCTACCAAATGAAATTACTTCCACCTGGACACCAAAGTGTTCCTTGAGAAAATTAACAAGTGGCACAAAATCTCCATCCCCTGTTGCGAGTACTATCGTATCAACTTTTGGCGCAATACGAATAGCGTCCACCGCCATACCAACATCCCAGTCGGCTTTTTTAGCACCTCCATAAAATATTTGGAGATCTTTTGTTTTTGTTTCAATTCCAAGCTTTGTGAGTGCTTCAAAAAATTGTGTTTCATCCCCTGCTTCAGTTGTAATAACATATGCGAGAGCACGAATAAGTTTACGTTTACCGGTTACGGTCTCCATAATTGCGCCAAAATTTACTTTTGTATTGTAAAGATTTTTTGCACTGTGATACAAGTTTTGTGTATCAATAAAAATTGCGACACGCTGGTCGCTGTGTTTGATGACTGTCATATATAGATAGTCGGTATATTGTAACCTGAGGCACTAGCTGATATTGCTTAATGCTGTGTGAATACAAATAACCAAAATTGATTAATTAAATATTAAAAATGAAAAACTATAGTTAGTATACTGCACAAAGATGTAACTCCGCTTTATTTCTGTAGATAAGCGCCACCCGTAGGGTGGCGCTTATCTTGTAAAAAAATGTTTATTACTTAAGTCCGAGCTTGGTAACTAAAGCAGTGTATCGCTTTTTGTTAGTTGCTTCGAGATACTTAAGATGTACACGGCGATCAGCTACCATTTGGATAAGACCACGTCGTGAGTGGTTATCCTTTGCATGGACCTTGAGATGTCCAGTGAGTTCAGTGATTTTCTTGCTTAAAATAGATACTTGAACCTCAGGAGATCCTGTATCTGTAGCATGAATTTGAACGTTTTTGATGGCTGTTGCCTTTTTTCGAGGAGTAAGCATATAAAGTAGTATTTAGTAACTATTGACATAGTATAGCACACATTTTATAAAATTGCAACCCCACCCCGGACCTCTTTGTATAATGGTTTTTTTGTATATAAACCGATAAACATAAGATAACCACGCTGTAGGCGTGGTTATGAAGTTAAAAAATACTCTTTATTTTTGGTTTTTGGCACTATTTGGTCTTGAAAGAATGTAACATCCAACCAAAAATAGTATCGAAATGAGCAAAAATATCAAAAGTTCATTGTTTTGCCTCTGAATGATCACATACGAGCTTAAGACTAGAGAGCTGATCACGATAATTTTTATTTTTGTTGGAATCACCACTCGCCTCGTTTTTTCAAAATGTCGCACTGTTTCACCTGTGTATGAATTGGTTATAAGCCATTCATATGCTTTGGGTGAGCTTTTTGCGAAACAAATTGACGCAAGAATGATAAATGGAACCGTTGGAAGTAACGGTATAAAAATCCCCACTATTCCGATAAGTGTGAAGAGTGTCCCACAAGAAAAAAGAATCCACCTGAATAGTTTCCGCACACCAAACTCCTATAAAGTACTACTATTAGGTAGTATATCCCCTATCTATACATATATAGTCATTCTCCACATAATATTGTACGACGTTGGTATATACTGGAGGTCTACTCCTTCGTCATTGCCCACTATGTCCTCCCTTTTTACACTCAAGCAAGATTTCCTTCAGTATATTGAAATCGAAAAAGGTCGTAGTGCTCTCACTGTTCGTAATTACGATCACTATCTTACGCGTTTTTTAGACTTTGCTAATAAGCATTCCGGTATTGAATCCCCGACTGATATTAATGAGCCAATGATGCGAGAGTACCGTGTTTTCCTTAATCGTCATCCAGCGCGTGAGGCAAAGCGAGGGCAGGTCCAAGAAACATTGGACAAGAAAACACAAAACTATCATTTAATTGCACTTCGAGCATTTTTTAAATATATTCGTAAAAAAGGCATCCAAGGATATGATCCAGAAAGAATTGAGTTAGCAAAGACACAACAACGTGAGCTTGATTTGATATCTGAGCGAGAGCTTATGAACCTTTTGGCAGCACCGGACGAATCAACAATTGCGGGTCTTCGTGATAAGGCGATGCTCGAGTTATTTTTCTCAACAGGACTTCGAGTGTCAGAGTTGTGTTCATTAGATAGAGACACAGAATTAGGAACTGGTGAAATATCTGTGCGTGGAAAAGGAGGCAAGATACGTGTTGTGTTCGTTTCGGGTGGTGCACTTATGGCTGTTCAGAAATATTTGAAAAATAGAGTTGATATTGATGAAGCAATGTTTATCGACCACTCTCCTCGTGCCCATGCTCGAATGGTAAAGGAAGAATCAGTGAGACTCACTCCTCGTTCTGTTGAGCGTGTAGTGCAAAAATATGCAGAACGTGCCGGAATTGCGAAGAAATGTACGCCTCACGTTTTACGCCACTCATTTGCAACAGATCTTTTGTATAATGGAGCTGACCTCCGTACTGTACAGCTTATGCTTGGACATGCGTCAATTGCAACTACACAAATTTATACGAATGTTACGAATAAGTTTCTTCGTGATCAATTCGAGAAGTTCCACGGGAAGAAAGGAAAGAATGATGTGTAAATTTTTGAGATCATTTATATTTTTGAATAACTAAATATGCTGAGAGTGCGTGTTGTAGGTAATCAATTTGTATCATAGAATCTTTTTGTCGCGCGGGAATCCCGCCAAATGATTTTAAAGAAAAACCATGTAATATATCTAAGAAGTTTATTTGTGCTGAATAAAATGGTTTAGCCGCTAGGTGTATTCCCTCTTTGAGATTTCTACATAGTTCAGTTGGAGCACATGTTTTATTAGAATTAAATGAAAGTAACGAAAGGAGAGTTCCAAATCCTTCGATTCGTACGGAGAATGAGGAGGGATCTAATGGATCATCTGTCTCATCTGATGAATCTGTTCTTATTATTTTTGAATTTTCTTTAGTGAACGTTCCGTAGAGAAGGTTGTTTTTTTCATTAATTTGCAGTGACAGTGCTTGATTTGCAGCCCGAGTAAGATATTCAAACTCTTCTTGAGAAAGTGAATCACCTGTTATAAGATGATACTCTTGTAAACCTAACCAGAACCAATGGTGTAATATATAATCATGCTCATTAGTAAGTCGAGTAAGAATATCATCTCGTAGATGCTGCGCCTTTTGTAAGTATGATATATCACCAGTTGCTTTGTAGAGAACACTCCACGCAAGGAGTACTTGTCCTTCCTGATATCGTTTACTAACTGGGTCTGTGAGTGGAGGAAAGACGAGCTTATTTTTTTGAAAAGATGCCGAGAGATATTTTTCAAGCATGATCATTTTTTGGAGATTGCTTTTCTTTTCATCTTCGGTAATTCCATGCAACTGTGTAACTGCATGGAATGCCATAATTGTAAAAGCGTTTGCAGCAAGTGTTGGAGGGTCCGAGCTAATAACGAGACACATTGGAGAATTTTGTATTTTAGGAGCGCAAGGTACTTGATATCTATCAAGGAATGTAAGTGATTCCCGGACACGGTGTATGAATAGTTTTGTGTAGATTGGGTGCTCATGTAGATACGATGCTAGTACATAAGTTGTTGCAGAATGCCTAATTAAATTATAGGAATAACCACTAAAATCGTCTTTTGGATAATACACATAATCATATGCACCATTTGCGTGAGTATGTCGAACTAGATATAGTAGAATACCTGGAATTCTGGGTTCCGTTAGAAATTGAAAAAATATAACACAGGTAAGTGCTATAACAAGATACTTCCATTTAATAAGAGCACATCGTGTAATTTTTTTTACCTCGATACATTTAGACATTTATAAAAGTATAGCGTATAAAACGACAGTTTTGTGTAAAATTAAATCTTGACAAATACGCAATATATAGTGTATAATAAATAGCAGAGTTCCCAGTGTGTTTCCTTTTAAACAGGAGTTTAATCATGGAGATGGTTAGTGTAATTATTTTCGTGATTGGGTGTTTCTTTGCTGTGCCACAGAGCATAGCCGGTGAAACAACACACGAATTTCCAAAAAATAACTTCGTGCTTGATGCACCAAGTGTCCCAACTTTGTATTGTGAAAAAAATCTCGTCGACTCACCGCCTGAGCCAACAGCGGCAAGGACCTTTGGAACCCTGTGTAAGAATCGGGTCAATAGTGATCTGTTTGTTCAGGTAGGGTGGAGTGTGAGAGCTGACAACAATACTGACTTATCCCTTTGGATGACTCGGAACATTGTTTGGATCAGTTACAACAATGAAGTAAAGAAGTTCAAGTTCGTTTGCAATAACAGAACTGGAATTGAGTTTGCGGTCGGCTCACATTTTTACCCAGAGGGTCAAGACTTTAAGTCAACAGCATTTTCGTGTGATGTGCATGTCGAAGGTGGTAAGTCGTTTAAGATACTCTACTACCTCTTTGCTATTAGCAAAACTCCTAAAAATGTCGTTCACTGGGTTACTATCAGTGATTCCAATAATCCCGGTACTGCTACCGTCGATAAAATGGTAGAGATTGCAAAAGGAATACGAAAAATAAAAGCCCAGGATTAAATGTATCTGAGCATAAAAAAAGCCTTGTTACTTGTGTAGCTCGGCTTTTTCTTATTTATGTTAGAGGTGGATAAGAACTTGAAACTTACTGTTAACCAGAGTGTATAATAAGTACATTATGAACGACACCACACAAGGGGAATTTTTTGGTATAAACAAAAAAGTTTTAGTATTTTTTATTGGCGTGATTATTATTACAGGAATTGTAGGGGTGTTTACATTGTATTCGTCAGTTGTTCAAAAAAAGGAGGCAGATAAAATGAACACGCCTGCTGTAACAACAGTGCCAGCTTCACCAGTTTCTGGATTTACTCATGTATTTGAGAAGTATGGATTTTCTTTAGATATCCCTAAAGAAAATTTTACTGGAATTACATGTTATCCAGAATTTATGCGCTCACCAGCTGAGGCAAAAAATGGCGGTGTGTATGGTAGTTTTTGTAATAATACCATTCAGGATAAGCCGTATATTCGTGTTGGATGGAAAGACAAAAATCTTGATAATACAACCTTCTCCCTTAAGGTGGCCGCTGACTTAGTTCATTTGTATTTTGGAGCAAATAAGAAGTTTACTTCAGTCTGTGATAATCACACTGGTATTGCGGTGACGGTAGATGCAGGCTTTAGTTCGCGTGCATTTTCATGTGCAATTACCGTTGAAGGTGGAAAAACTTTTACAGCCATATACTATATTTTCTATATTGGAAAGCAATCTGATGTAACAAATTGGGTTACCATAAGTGACCCAGTCACTAAAGGATCTGCAACCAGCGAGAACATGATTAATCTTGCAAACGGAATCAAAATTATAAATGGAAGTGCGAAGTCATCCCTTCTTAATCTATTAGTCGATACTGCGTATGCCGGGGTTGATGATGATGCTGGAGGAGGAGGATCAGGCGGTGGTAGTGATGGAGGTGGAGGTAGTTCTGGTCCAGATCTAGGTGATGGTTCTGGTGGAAATGTGTCTGATGGATCTGGTAATAATGTGGGAACTGGTGGGGGTAGTGCTGACGGTAACGGCGGAAATGGTAGCGGTGGAAATGGAACGCCTGTAGTAAATGGTTCATGTCAGGCCGTTCACTATGGATGTTCTTCAGGAACAGTTGGAGCAACTGCTGATTATCCAAATGGTGCAGCTCCAAATTATTATGCATATGAATGGTGGTGTAATGGTTCCGGTGGTGGGTCTAGTGTTCTTTGCGCAGAGTCAAAGCCACTACCATCTGGCTCATTGAATATTAGTCCGCTAAGTTGTCAGATAGCTGTTGGAGCAACTACGTGTTCCGTATCTACAACATGGTCAACTGCAAATCCTCGCGGTACTTCAGCTGTCACTACTAACATTCCTGCAGCAAATACTATCTTATATAATGCAAACTCAGGAGGGCCTTCATCACTTACCGTTAGAGGTCCAGCGACACAATCCTATTACTTGTACAACAACGGAGCACTTCTTGATAGTAAAACGGTTACTGCATCTTGTACGGCAGGAAGTTGGGACGCTGTTAATAATGTGTGTGCTAATCCTCAAGTAGTAAGTGCAGTTGTGAAAAAACCATACTACCCACCAGGAAGCATTGATTTGGTGTGTAACGGAGCAACATCATATGGTGTGACACGAAGTGGTGGAAGTGTTGTGGTTGTGCCAAGCACCCCCTACTCTGGTCCAATAACTATAAATAACATATCGACTGAAGATAACTATATTATTAAATGTATTCATGGGTCTGTGGAGGACCAAGTTGTACGCTTTTACAATGCTACACCACCTCCAGCAAAAGTTTCACTTACAATCTCCCCGATTACAATTGCCAAGAACGGAAAAGTAACACTCACTTGGAGTACAAAATTCCCAACGAACGCTTGTACACTTTCCGCAAAGTCAGTTTGTCCAAATAATGCTTGTTCAGCTGATCAGGTTGCATCGCAGACAAATATCAATTCAATTCTGCAAACACAAAAGACCGATGATAATGATTCTGCGACCTCCCGTCTGATTATGACTGCAATTAAGACAGTTGCACCAGGACACTTTGATACCGATTGGTTAGCTCTTGGAAAGAAGACTCTTGCTATCCCCTACACTACCGATATTACGTACGACTGTGGAGGTGGGAATAAAGAGACAAAAATAATACGAGTGACAACAAGCGAAGAGCAGTAGAAAAACCTAAAATCTGTAGCGAAAAAGATCCAGGAATAATGGGTCTTTTTTGTTGAATGTATTGACATATCCATCCATATGTACTAGTGTTATGGTAAGCTAGGCGTCCGCCGAAGCAGCACTTTTACAGGGAGGTCATCATGACCGCTACAGCTACATTGGAAAACAAACCAGCAAGCAAAGCAGGAAACAAACAAAATCCTTTACAAGATCCATTTTTGAATGCTTTGCGGAGGGAAAACATCCCAGTCTCAATTTACTTGGCGAATGGCATCAAGCTTCAAGGTCAGATTGAGTCTTTTGACCAGTACGTTGTGTTGCTGAAAAATCAGGTGACACAGATGGTGTATAAGCATGCAATTTCGACAGTTGTGCCAGGGAGGAATGTTTCACTTCCAAAAGCTGACAACTCTTCTTGAGTTACCAGGTGTGCATTTTTACCAGCAGACAGAGATGTCTAGCTGGTTTTATTTTTTATACTATTGAATTATGTGTTTGCTATACTGGGTACTATATGAAAATAATCTCTTTTAATGTAAATGGAATTCGAGCATCTCATAAAAAAGGCGCATTTCAAGAACTTCTCAAGTGTGATGCAGATATTGTCGGTATTCAAGAAACAAAATCTACCCCTGATCAATTAACAGAAGAAATCATTTCCCCTGCTGGATATTTTTCATATTTTGATAGTTCAAAGGAGCGTAAAGGATACTCTGGTGTTGCTGTGTACACAAAAGTAAAACCAGAAGAAGTCTATTATGGACTAGGAGAAGATGAATATGATAGCGAAGGAAGATGCTTAACGCTCATCTACAAGGATTTCGCATTTGTAACTGCATATTTCCCAAACGGAGGACGAGACGAAGAACACTTTCAATTCAAACTTCGGTACTATGACAAATTTTTAGCATACGTAAAGATGTTGGAGAAAAAACACACAAGAGTTATTTTTTGCGGCGACTTAAATGTGGCACATCGTGAAATTGATATTGCTCGTCCTAAAGAAAACGCAAAGCAGATTGGTTTCCTCCCTGTTGAGCGTGCTTGGGTTGATAGAGTAATCGAAGCAGGATATATTGATACATTTCGTACAGGTCATAAAGATGAAGTTAGGTACAGTTGGTGGGATCAAAAAAGTGGAGCTCGAGCAAGAAATGTTGGTTGGAGAATTGATTATATATTTGTAAGTAAAGCGCTTTCGGGTGCGTATTCAAAGGCTGCCATTATGGATGATTTCTTAGGGAGTGATCATGCGCCGGTTGTCGTTGAGTGCATCATTTAAAAATTAAAATCCCTTCTATTTCAGAAGGGATTTTAATTTTAATTAAATAAAGAAATAAAACTTTCTATTTTTATTTTGATTGTTTCTCGAAAAGTCTTTGCTTCTGGTGCCTTCATTTCTTTTGAAGCAGGTTCGCTCATTAACATTCTTGATTCAGCTTTTGGGGACTCTTTAGAAAGAGTTTGTTCTTGGGTTAACTGATTTTGTTCCATATCACGACATGTACTTACATCAGTATCAAACTTTGCCCAAGTAATTTTTCGTGCCTCGGTAAGCTCATTTTGAGCATCCTTTGTTTGTCGTTTGTACGTATCAACAGAAAGCTTGATAGCATCATTTTTCTCATCAATATCAATTAAAGCAACAGCTTCCTTCTCCTTGTTCTTTCTTTCGGTAAGCGCATTGTTCATTGCAATATTATAAATTGACCGAGAAGCAGCAATAGAAGAATCACGTTTTTCAATTGACTCCTGTGAACAAAGAGTAAAAGATTTTACAGTAGATGTACTGTATGTTGTTTCTATTTCTAGGGTGGAAGTACCGTATACCGTAAAAGATTTACCCGTTGAAGTACTGTAGGTGGTTACCGTTCCAGAGGTTTGTGGTGCTAGTGATACATCCTCAGCAAATGAAATAGCTGGGAGTGCGCATGAAGCAAGGAGGAGGAGTGTGAGTGTCGTTTTTTTCATAAAATTGTGGAAGATATATGTCCTATTGAGTATACCTCATATAATGAGGTATAGGTTAAAGAGAGTAATCTTTAAGGTGATTTTGGTAGTCCTCATTATTAATCGCAGACTCAAAAGCCTCAATCTGCTTGTCTACCTCATAATATGGATTACTCGAATTTACTACTGCATCTTTTGATGTTGGGGTAATGTAGGTAGGTAGAACTGCAAGAATAACAGCAGTGAGGGTAACCATTTGTGAAATTGCCAACCATCTATACGGGGAACGTACCGCACGTCCCTCTTTAAGTTTTTGTTGCTCTGGTATTTGAGAAAGTATTGCTTGAAAATAGGTTTCTGACGGCGATACGTTCTCCTTATACATGGACAAGGCTTTTTCAATATGTGACTGTGGTTGGGAGTTAGTTTGTTTCATGGAGATGTGTTGTAAGAATGCGAAGTTTTTTGAGCGCACGTTCTTTTATTTTTCGAATGTACGCCTCTTCTTTTTCTAATACGTCACTAATTTCCTTGTAACTTAACTCTGAGTAGAAAAATAATCGTATAACTTCTTGTTCATCACTTGTTAGTGAAGGAAGATATGTGTCTATTGTTTCAGCGAGATTTTTGATATGAGCTTCATCAAGAATTGTTGAAGATGTATCGTTGTAGGTCTCTAAGAGAGTTTCGTCAAAAGATTCAAACGTCTTCTTCTCACTGTGATTAATTAGCAGTCTTTTTGCAATCGTAAAGAGATATGCAAGTGGTGACTTTTCTGGTTCATATGTTGCAAGTGCCTCATAAAACTTAAGAAATGTCTGCTGACTTATATCTACAGCAAGTTCCGTGTCATGACATTTAGAGATGACGTATCTATAGAGGGGAACATAGAGCGCTTGGTAAAGTTTTCCGAAAGAATCGGTGTCCCCGGCCTTTGCTTGTAAAATAAGCTTTTTTAACGCTACATGATCCCCTGTACTTACTATAACAGATGAGGAATTATTTTGTGACAGCATCTATACCTGGTAGTGTACCAGATGACAAGAAATCAAGCATTGCTCCGCCACCTAAAGACACAAAATTAAATTTTTGAAGTAATCCGAGCTTGTGAGCAACCGTAACTGTATCACCTCCTCCAATGTATGAGGTAGTTGTTGATTCAGCGAGGTTCGTCAGGATTTGTTCACTGCCATGTAACCAGCCTTTTTCATATAACCCAAGTGGCCCATTTGCAATAACGGTGTTAGAGACTGCTACAAGCTTGTTAACCATTTCAACTGTTTTTTGCCCACAATCAACGACAACACCGTCTTTTGGGATTGCTGTTACAAGCACTTTGTCACCATTTTCTAAAATAACATCAATCGGTGTAACAAGAAGTGGGTGGTTAATAAAGTTCGCAGGAAGTTTATACTGCGGGTCATATAAACTTTTACCAATCTCTATTCCACGTTCATGCCAAATATTGTGTACCATCGCACCTCCTACAAAAACCTGCACCCCTTGATCAAGATATTTTTTAATTAGCTCAAGTTTTGTTGCTATTTTTGCACCCCCTACAATTAAGAGTGCAGGTTTTACTGGTGTGAGTGCTTTGGTTAAATTTTCTAATTCTCGTTCAAATGTTGGGCCAAAGTACGTGAGTCGTCTCTCAGCTAATGCTACAACACTCGCATGGTTTCTGTGTGCAACAGAAAATGCGTCATTAATAAAAACATCCCCAAGTGTTGCAAATGAATCTGCGAGAGTTGAAAGGTTTTCAGTTTCCCCTTTGAATAATCTTACATTTTCTAGTAGCATTCCATCACTCTCTTTGAGTTCATGGGAAGCTTTTTCAAGTTCTACAAAATCAAAAGATTGATTAAATGAAATAAATGGAAGATTTTTTATGACATAACGGGCAATATTTTCTAGATTCTCCCCTTTCTCTCCAAAATGAGTTAGTAGAATAATTTTTGCACCTGCGCTCGATAGATGTTGCAAAAAAGGAACAGTAACTTCAAATCTACTTGCGTCAGTTATTTGCCCATTGTTTACTGGCATGTTCCAATCCACTCGAACAATAACTCTCTTGCCTTTTAATGTCCTTAGGTCAGGTGTACCGTGTTCTTCCCATGAATTATTCATATATTTTATGTGTTTAGTTTTATAGAGTGTGTACTGCTTTCAAAATATCCATAAATGAAACAACATCTTGAGACGCTCTTCCAATTAATAATCCGTCCACTCCTCCTTCTTCAAGAAACGTTTTTGCAGTATCTTTAGTAACTGCTCCACCATATAAAATGTGTACTTTCTTAGCGTAATCAATACCACCAATAGATGCTAAAGCGCGACGAATTGCGATAACTGCCTCGAAACATTCTGCGGCAGTCGCAGGTTCTGGTGCTCCAATTGCCCATAACGGTTCATATGCTACGACGAGCTCACTAAATAGTTCACGCTGTATATTTTCAAGTGTATGCTTGATATCGTTTTCAAGTTCCTCAAGGTACTTCCCTTCTTTGTCTCGAGAGTGCTCACCAAGACAAAATACGGTAGTACATTTAACGGATAATGATGCAGTAACTTTTTCTATACGCTCATCCTGTGTTTCTCCACGAGCTCGTACTTCACTGTGTCCAATAATGGTGAATGCCGCACCTCCTGAAAGAAGCTGTGAAGGAGTTGTAGCTCCTGTGATTTGCCCAAGGACTGTACCATGAACTGTTTGCGCTCCAATATATCCATGTTTTGCAAGTGGTGCAAGTGATGGAATAAAAATCTCAGGCACGGCAACGTAGTAAGCCTTTTTCGGAAACTTTATTTTGAGTGATACAATTTTTTTCTCGAGTTGTTTAATGGATTTTATTCCTTCATCTAAAGTTTTCGGCGTTGATTTCCAATTACCTACAATGATTGGCGTTGTACGTTTTATCATCACATGAGTATAGCATGTGACATAGTGCGTTATTCCACAAAATAAAACACTTTGAATATGTTTTAGATGGTATACTTGAGTCTAGTATGTCAGACACATTTCCTGTCACAAATAGTGTAGATGGTGGTCAGAATAACTCCTGGTCAGAAAACAACGACTCTTCTATTTTTGTTTCTTCCCCCTCAGATACTTCAACGTTTATAGATGAGGTTCCTTTAGCTAACACGTCTTCCCATTCTCAAAAAAAAGTTGGCATAGCCTCTCATTTTTTTCATGGAATCAGTAATTTTTTTGCACGCCACAAGACGTACACAGCATTTCTTTTAGTAATGGTTTCTTCTGTTGTTTTTTATACGTATTTTTCTACACCAAAAGATGAAAGAGAGACGCTACTTGTTTCACTCGGATCAATCAATCAGTTTGTGAAAGTTACCGGTCAAGTGGAAGCCACAAAAGATGCCAATCTTTCATTCCAGGTTGGTGGACAAGTGTCGTTTGTAGGAGTAAAAGTTGGTGACGCAGTGACTCAGGACAAAGTACTTGCAAATCTTTCTGCTGGAGATGCCCAAGCAAATGTACTACAAGCCCAAGCAAATGTTTCGAGTGCTCTTGCTATTCTTTCCCAATTACAACAAGGTGCTCGTAAGGAAGAGGTAGCGTTTAAGGAACAGGCAGTTGAAAATGCAAAGAGTACCTTGGATCAATCGTACTACGCTCTCCCTGACACGATTCAAAATGTAGATGCAACAACAGCTGACGTCGTAAAGAATAAGTTCTCTTCAATGTTCACACAAAATAATGGTAAGTATACGGTAACATTTAGTTCTTGTGATCAACGTCTTCAGTCAGAAATTGAGCGTAAACGTACAGCTCTTGAAGACACTCTTGCTGATTTTCAAACGAAGAGTTCTGTTATAACTGCAATTTCTTCAACAAAAACAATCGACACAACTTTTGAATCAGCGTATCAAGCCTCAATTCTTACAAATGATCTTGTTAATGCAATCTCAAATCTTTTACTCGCACAGTGTAGTATCTCTAACCCTTATTTAGATGGCTTTAGAGCTTCACTTTCCGGTGTAAAAATAACTATGACAGCCCTTTTTGCAGATATAACTGCAAAACGAAATGCATTATTAGCTGCAAAGAATATCCTCAATCAAGCATCGCGTGATCTTGATGTCACACAGGCTGGAACTGATCCATTTAAAATAAAAGCTCAGAAGGCTGTTGTTGAACAAGCTCGCGCCCAGCTAGCAACTGCACAATCTGGATTAGCAAAAACAATTCTTCGAGCTCCATTTGCCGGTACTATTAATTCATTGTCTATTTCTGAAGGAGAAATTGCTAGTGCAGGTAAAACAGCAATTAATATTCTTGCAACAGATGGATACGAAATAGAGGCAAAAGTTCCTGAAGCTGATATTCCTAAGATTAAATTAGGCTCCCCTGTTGAGGTAACACTTGATGCGTATGGAAAAGGTGTTATTTTCCCAGCAACAATTACACGTATTAATCCAGGAGCAACAAACGAAGGTAGTGTTCCAATATATAAAGTTATTATTACTTTTACTGGAAGTGATGAACGTGTTAAGCAAGGAATGACTGCAAATGTTCAGGTTCTTACAGAAAGTAAAACACAAGTCATTGCAATACCTGCGCGTTTCGTAAAGATTATTAACGGAGAAGTTGGGACAGTACAAGTTATGTCTAATGGCGTTGAGTCATCACGAGATGTTCAGTTAGGTATCCGTGGAGCAGAGGGACTTATTGAAATTAGAAGTGGTCTCTCTGATGGAGAGATTGTGGCTGTCCCTTCTACAAGTGCACGTGGATCACAAAAACAAACAACTGGTAATTAGTAAGCTACGTATAGTATGAAGCAACTTTTAAACACTATTTCACTTGGATTTTTCTTAGCACTTAGACAAGTAACTCGCGGAAGTAAATGGGCAACTGGGTTAATCGTGTTTATCATGATGCTCACATTTCTTAACTTTGTGGCAACAAGTGGGCTTCTTGTTGGTATTGTTGAAAGTGTTTCTCGTTCATTTAAGGAGGAGTGGTCCGGGGATTTATTTATTGAAACAAGGAATGAGAAAGACTATATTGAGCATACAAATGATATCGTAAGTGTCGTCACTTCTTTCCCACAGATTCAGAGTTATTCCCCAAGAATAATTGCCGGGGCAAAAATAGAAGCAAATTGGCAAGATAAGAGAAAAGAAAGTGATGAAAATTCAGTGTCTAATCAAATAGCAGGAATAGATCCAGAAAAAGAAGACGCAACAACCAACTTATCAAAGTTTGTTGTTGAAGGTGAATGGTTACGAGAAGGAGACGTCAGAGGTATCGTACTTGGTTCTGGGTATCTCGCTTCATATAGTAAAGTTGCCGATCTTTTAGCATTGCTTAAGAATGTAAAAGTTGGTGACACTGTTCGGGTGACGGTAAGTCAGAAAAAAAGCCTTGTAACAGGAGAGCAAAATTTTGCAGTTAATCCAGACCTAAGTACATCTGACTCTGTGACTCAAGATTTCATTGTGCGAGGGATTCTTCATTCAAAAGTACAATTTGTAGTATCCAGGGCATATATTCTAGATACTGAATTAAAAAAGATGCTTGGAAAAACTGACGGAGATGTTTCAGAAATTGCTATTCTTCTGAAGCCGGGAGTGGACCCGTACCAAGTGAAGACCCCTCTTCTTGATAATGGTTTTGGTGAGTACTCAAAAATAAATACAGCAGAAGAAGGCTCCCCTTCATTTTTGGTAGATATACGAACATTTTTTACTATTATTGGAACAATTCTTGGTTCTATCTCCGTTGTTGTGGGGCTCATTACTATTTTTGTTATTATCTATATTAACGCTCTCACGAGGAAGCGTCAGATTGGTATTATGAAAGCTGTTGGTGTTAGTGAATTCGCAATTGAGTTTAGTTACATATGCCAAGCATTGTTTTATGTAATCCTTGGTTCTTCAATTGCGATTATCGCAGTGTTCTTTGGTATTAAGCCCCTACTTATGGCGCATCCAATTGATACCCCTTTTGCAAATGTTGTGTTGTCTGCTGAACCAGTCTCTGTCGCTCTTAAATTTATACTCGTGTTTTTTGTTTCAATATTAGCAGGTTATCTGCCTGCACGAATTATTGTTAACAATAATACTCTGGATTCAATCCTAGGAAGAAATAAATAAACTCTATGCCAACAAAACCATTCATTGTTGAATCACGTGCAGTTACAAAAAGTTTCACAGATGGAACTGCTGTGGTGCAAATCCTTAAAGGGATTAATTTGACCATCTCTGAAGGAGAATTCGTTGCGATCATGGGAAAATCAGGTGCAGGTAAATCAACACTTCTATATCAGCTATCACTACTTGATGCACCAACAGCGGGGTCAATCATTCTTGATGGGAATGTTGTTGACGGGTGGAATAATTCTATGCGAACAAAGTTCAGACTCTATACTCTGGGATATGTATTTCAAGACTACTCACTACTACCTGAATTAACTGCACTTGAAAATGTGATGATCCCTCTTTTGATGCAGGGTATCTCAAGAGACAAGGCAGCAATGCGTGCTCAGGCAGTGCTTGATAATGTTGGGCTAACACATCGTTCTAAAAATCTTCCATCTGAATTGTCTGGTGGTGAACAGCAGCGAGTATCTATCGCACGAGCAATTGTCCATAAGCCAAAAATTGTCTTTGCGGATGAGCCAACAGCAAATCTTGATCTTGCTTCATCGAGAGTTGTTATGGATATTTTTAAGCGTTTAAATAAAGAAGAAGGTTTAACCATTGTTATGGTAACCCACGAAGAAGATTATGGAAATATGACAGATAGGATTATACGATTGTCTGATGGAAGGGTTGTGTAGCGTGAATATATGAAAACCGCATACGAGTATGCGGTTTTTCAATCTATTTTTTCAGCATTTGTTGCTGTAAGTACCATAGTTTTATTCTTTGAATAATATTTCTGTTCCCGTTATACAAATTAATTCTTTTTAATTTAGAAACATATGGATCAAAATGAAGTGACACTGGAGCAACCTCAACTTCTTTTCCGTCAATTATTTTAAAGACAATTGTTCCTGCCCATGTAGCAGCCGCAAGTGTTCCAAGTATAGATGAAGGTGCTGTTCTGGTACCCATCTTTATTGTCGTTGGTGCAAAATATGAACGTTGTAGTAACGACGGAGTGAGTCCAACTCCAAAATGAAACGGTTTGAGTTGGTTAGGTGTTGTATCACTTACATCAAAATACTCATCAAAACTCATACTATCTTTTGTGAACACAAGTACAGAAGATCCAAAACCAACAGGAGCTGCTGTGATTACAGTAATCCCCTTCTCCCTAGCTTTATTAAAAATGAGTCTTCGCACATCAAATTCAAAAAAATCAATACCATCAACAACAATTGAAACACCTTCTAGGAACTCATCAACATTTTCCTCTGTTATGTATCCAAATGTTCTTATGGTAGCAAATGGGTTAATGTCATGTAGGGTTTTTAGCATCACATCATTTTTTAACCTACCAAGTGTTGACTCCATGGCTTCCATTTGACGGTTCTCATTAGCTAATTCAAAAGTGTCTCCATCAGCAATAGTAAGATTGCCAACACCAAGGCGTGCTAATGTTTCTGAATGTACTCCACCAACACCTCCCATGCCACAGATGGCAACGTGAGTATTTCTTAGTTTGTGTTGTGTTTTTTCACTAATAAGCCCAATATTTCTTTTAAATGCTTCTTTATAAAATTGATCCTCAGGAGATGTCTCTGGCATAGTAATAATGAGTATACCTTATTGTTTTACCGTGACACAAAGTAGATAGGTGAAAATGTTGTTATGATAGTTGAGGTACATGTAGTGCCCCTAGATTATTCGCAAAGATCTTTCATTGTTATTTCAGAGAACAGAGAAAAGGCGTTATGTGAACAAGCTATTGCTTTTTTCTGCCTAGTATGCTATAATAAAGAAGTGAATGGATGTGTGCAAAGTTGTGAGTCGGACCAGTGGTCCGGCCATTTTTGTTAAAAAATTACAAACATTATTTATAAAAACACTTGTACTATAAGTTTTTTGTGGAATTCGTATCCGCTAAAGGCTACTAGCTACAGGCTAAAAGCTACCCACTATGTTAGACATTAAAGCCTTAAAAGTTGCCCTAGAGCAGCTAGAACAAGAAAAGAAGATTTCTCATGAAAAAGTAGTTGATGCAGTAGAAAAATCTCTCGCAGCAGCGTACCAAAAAGAATACGGAAAGCGTGGACAAATTGTTCGATGCCAGATTAATTTTGAAACTGGTGAAACTAACTTTGAGCAAGTGAAGATCGTTGTTGATGAATCAACTGTCCGTATGCCAGTAGAAGGTGAGGAAGAAGAAATTATTCCACAAGGACATCACAATCAGTTCCAGCCAGAAGAAGTACAGGAAGGTCTTCTTCCTCGTTATAACGAAGAGCGACATATTCTTCTTTCGACTGCAAAGCTTCTAAAGAAGAATGCAGAACTTGATGAAGAAATTGTGTTCCCACTGGACAATCAAGATGATTTCGGACGTATTGCAGCTCAGACTGCAAAGCAAGTTATTGTACAGAAGCTTCGTGAAGCAGAGCGAGAGAGTATTGTTGGTGAATTTACTGACAAAGAAAATACTATCGTTTCTGGTGTTGTACAACGTATTGAGCGATCAACGGTGTTTATTGACCTTGGTCGTACAACAGCTATTCTTCCTTTTGAAGAGCAGATTCAAGCAGAACGACTTCGTCCTGGAGAGCGTGTTCGCGCATACCTTTTTTCTATTGAAGAGGGTTTTCGTGGACTCTCAATTCGTCTTTCACGTTCACATCCAAAATTCTTAATTGAGCTTTTCAAAAACGAAAGTCAAGAAATCGCTCAAGGTGTAGTAGAAATCATTGCAGTTGCACGTGAGCCAGGTAGTCGCTCTAAGATTGCTGTTAAGTCAAATGACGAGCGTGTTGATCCAATTGGAGCATGTGTTGGTCAACGTGGTGTCCGGGTGTCGTCTATCACTGAAGAACTATCAGGTGAGAAGATTGATGTTATTGAATGGTCAGAGGATGCTCGTCGTTTTATTGCAACAGCACTCTCCCCTGCAAAGGCTATTTCTATCGAGCTTAATGAAGGTGAGAAGAAGGCTGTAGTAACAGTTGCTCCAGAAGAACAATCTCTTGCTATCGGAAAAGGTGGACAAAACGTTCGACTTGCAGCAAAGCTTACAGGATGGAAGATTGATATTGTTTCTGGTGGAGAAATGATTGCAGAAGCTGATGAAGCAGGAATACTTACTGTTGAAAGTTCTGTGACAGATGAAACAATTACAGAAGAAGTAACAGATGTTCTTGAAGCTCTTAATGTGTCAGAAGTAGAAGCACCAAAAAATACTGAAGTAGAAAATGCAGTTGAAGAAGTTGCTGATGATGCATCGGCAGTTGTTGATATTACATCAGAAGGTGAAAAGATTGTTGAAGGAACAACTGAGGAATCTGTTGAGGAAGTAAAGTAATATATAGTACAATTACTTATATAACTATTAACATAATCACTTCTATACGTATGAATTTACTACACGATATTGCACCAGGGAAAAAAATTCCTGAAGAAATAAACGTTATTGTTGAAATTAATAAAGGTTCAAAAAATAAGTATGAATTGGACAAGGAAACTGGTCTTATTATGCTTGATCGTGTGATGTTTAGTGCACAGGATTATCCATTTGATTATGGGTTTGTACCACAAACACATTGGCATGATGGAGATCCTCTTGATGTTATTCTTCTCACTACATACCCGCTTGTTCCTGGGCTATTAGTTGCAGCACGACCAGTTGGAGTGTTCGACATGATTGATTCAGGTGAAAGTGATGCAAAAATAATTGCTGTCCCTGTGAAGGATGTTAGATGGAAAAATGTAAAAGATCTAGCAGACGTTAATTCTCACACACTTGAAGAAATAAAACATTTTCTTGAGACCTATAAGAATATCGAAAAGAAAGTAGTAACTATTCCTACAATTCGTGGAGCAAAAGAAGCTATGGAAGTTGTTGAGGAGAGTATTGCACTCTACAAGAAGGAGTTTTCTAAAAACTAAAAAATCACCCCACATCGAGGAGCGAAGAGCGACGAAGATGTCTGGAGCTAACAATCGTAAGACATGAATAAATTAAGCGCCTCGCATCTGGAATAATTTTTTCATTTTTAGTACCACATTATTTGTTTGTATTTACTAATCACTAACCACTAGTACCTAGTCATTGTCCCCATGAAAATAGAAAAAAAAGAATTACCAAAAGGATTGGTAGAATTTAAAATTATTGTTGACGTTGAAGAATTTGAAAGTTTCCATACAAAGGCTTTTTCTGAAATTCAAAAGTCTGTAGAAGTAGACGGTTTCCGAAAAGGAAGTGCACCAGAAGCACTCGTTGTGAAGAAGTACGGTGAGATGGTTATCTTAGAAGAGATGGCTAATCTTGCACTCAGAAAGGCGTACGTACAAGCGATTGATGAACATAAGATAAACCCAATCTCAGAACCTCAAGTGTCAATTACAAAGATTGCAAAAGGTAATCCACTTGAGCTCACTATAACTGTACCTGTTATGCCTGAGATTACCCTTCCGGCATACTCTAAAATTGCAAAGGATGTAGTAAATGATGGTGAAACAATTGTTGTAACTGACAAGGACATTGAAGATGTTCTTGAAGAGCTTCGCAAAGGGCGAGCAAAGGAGCATGAACATGCTGGACACGATCATAATCATGATCATGCTGACCATGATCACTCTTCACATAATCACGACCATGATCATGATGAACATGCTGACGTGAAGAAAGTAGGTGAAGTAACAGAAAACAAAGAAGCAAAAACGGAGGTTGTCCTTCCAGAATTAAATGATGATTTTGCTAAGAGTTTTGGAGATAGTTTCACATCACTTGTTGATCTTAAGAGTAAAGTATCTGAGAATCTCAAGCTTGAGAAAGAACAGAAGCTTCGCGAAAAAAGACGTAGTGCAATCATGGAAAAGCTTGTTGCAGAAACAAAAGCTGACCTACCGGATGTGATGATTGAAAGTGAGCTTAATAATATGCTTCATCAAATGAAAGCAGACATTACTCGTTTTGGCGGAACATGGGAAGAGTATCTTACTCACTCAAAGAAGACTGAAGAAGATATTAAGAAAGATTGGGTAAGTGATGCACATAAGCGTGCAATGAGTCAGCTTATTTTGCATAAGATTGGCCAAGCAGAAAAGCTTATGGCTACTGAACAAGAAGTTGAAGTTGAGCTGGTGAGATTACTTGCGACGGTGCAGGATGCAGATGAGGAGAGAGCGAAGGCGTATCTGTATCAGGCGCTCACCAACGACAAGGTGTTGAAGTTTCTTGAGGAAAGTAAGTAATATACACCGAAACATATATTGACGATACGCTCGACAATTTTTGAAAAATGTTTCTCAACGTACAGCCTTGTACGTCTCCAAACTTTTTTCAAAAATTAGCTTCGCCTCTCATTCAATATCTGCCTCGGCTGACGTCAGCATTTCTACAGTAAGAAATAGAAATACAATACAAAATAAAAAGCGAACCGTAAGGGTTCGCTTTTTTAGTTAGTATTTACTTGGATTACTTACCGTGGGTTTCACATGTACCATTCTTGCACGTCTCACAGCCCTTTCCTTTACACTTAATACACATACATGATGAGATAACTGCTAAGATACCTCCAATGATAGCAAGGTTCTTGAGTGCCATGATGAGATTCATTCCTACACCAATATTTCCGTGCATTATAAAGGTAACAAGTGCAGTAAAACCAATCAAAATCCACCCTG
>CAYXKW010000002.1:28378-89935 GCA_964464695.1 uncultured Candidatus Saccharibacteria bacterium | reverse complement strand
CCCGCCAAATACAAATACCGACATCATATGATGTCGGTATTTGTATTTGGCGGGCCCACAGGACATGACCTGCGTCATGTCCGTGAGGAATCGAATGGCGGAGCTATGTTTTGGTAGCAACCAAAACGAGCGAGCCGGGGTCGAGGAAATTTCGAGTGGCGACGAGAAATTATCCGTGACAGAAAGCGTACTCGCGGTTCCTCGGTATTTTGATATTAAACAACCTTTTGATAAGGAGGAATTGTCGAAGACGAAATGAAAAAAATATCTTTAGTAACCTATCCCTCGTGTGCACCCACAACACCTTACTCCCCCCGCACCACAACCCTAAAACTCCCATCCTTCTGATTAATCTCAATTAAGAACGCATTCAATAATTCAGCAGGCAAAGAGACAAGGTTAACAGCCATCATTTCATCAACAGACTTCGGATATGTCTTGTATTTTGCTTTATACGCAATTAGCCCTTTCTCCATCATTTGATTAATAAATTCCTCCTGAAGACCTTTTTCCGCCATTTTTTTAATGGTCTCATTGTCTGTATTACTGTAAATTACTTTTACAAGTTCTTGGTTTGGTTTAAAATTTAGATCTACCTTGCCGGCTTGCTTTGCAACAAGAGAAGAATACACAAGGAATATTCCGTCTGGTGCACCATCTCGTGTTCCGGCAGTCTTGAGATAGCTAAGTGCAGGTTCGAATTTTTTTGTAAAAAGATAATACTGAGTGCCGAGATAAAACGGAATCTTCCAGCTTGTTATTACAGTTTCCATTCCTTTGTTTGCTATCTCAGCAACAGCGTCTAATGTTACAACATCTTTATTCTGAGGAACAATCACAATACTAAAGAGATATGGATACTCAAATGTTGGATCAAGGGTGCTGATGTTCCTAAAGTAGTTGAGATAGTATGGATTTTTACCATCCCACACTGTGAAGTCTTGCACAGCTCGAATCCAATAGGAGTTGGTAATGAAGTTGCTAAAACCAAAAGTAACATATGGTAAGTATTTAGCAGGAAGAAGATCTCGTGATTTGGCCTGCAGTTTTGTTGTGAATGGCTTCGAACGCTTGTCGTGGTTAACCTGAAAAGAAATCACAAGTACAACAAGTGTGGCGCATAATAATGTTGTTGTAATTGGATAGAGTAAAGGGGAACGCTTCATAACAATGGAGAAAGGGACTAGTAGTCTTTTTTCTTGAATGCCGCCTGAGTTATAACAAGGAGTAATAATGCATATGAAAATGCGTATAACATCGCAATGATCACCATAGTAAATGATGGTACGATTCCGTGGATAATATCATTTCGGATATTAAACTTTTCAAAATTAGGAAGAACATAATAGACAGCTTTTGCAACATACTCAACTGCGGGAATTTGTGTGGTCATGAACATGTACCTAAAGATACCTTCAGCGTGACCAATGATGAAAATGGCAATAGTGGAAACAGAAGCAAGTATAGGTGAAGTAATTCCTGAGAAAAGAATTGAAATGAGAATCAGTAAAATTGACTCAAATGTACTCAATAAAACTGAGATAAGAATTGGCCAGAAAAAAATCTGCCCACTTTGGATGAATAAGATAAGATAGAGTACTGATGTTGAAAGAAGGGTTACAGCAATAGTTGTAAGAGTAAGACCAAGACATTTACCGATAATGATCTCGAGTTGATTAATAGGCTTCGGTAAAATAAGATAAAATGTCTTGCGTTCAATTTCCTTGTAGATAAGCATTGAGCCAATAAAGATAGCTACGAAAATTTGTAATGCATAAATTGCAGTCACACTAAAATCAACAATCATGCGGGTGCTTTGTTCAAGTGAGATAGATGCAATAAAGAGGGTGAAGACGATAATTGCAACAATCACAAAAAAAGCTGACAACAAGATTCGGTCTCGAACGGTTTCTCTGAAAGTATTTTTTGCAATTGCGAGGATATTTGTAAGCATATATGTTGTGATGTAGATAATAATGCAATTATTTGCCGGTAGTTGGGTGACCTCTTGTATGACGCGCCTTTTCTATCATATGAACAAACGCCGCTTCTAAATCACGGTGTCCATGACTCAGCTGTGTTGGGCTACCAACAGTAAGCATTTCTCCGTTATCAATAACACCGACCTTATCGCACACTTCAGCAACGTCACCTAGAATGTGGGTGTTAATAAAAATAGTTTTTCCTTGTTTTTTTAGTTCTAGAATAATTTTCTTAACCTCTGCTCGACCAAGTGGGTCAAGACCATCAAGTGGTTCATCTAGAAATAGTATTTCTGGGTCATTAATAATTGCTTGAGCAAGTCCCAGACGTTGAAGCATTCCTTTCGAGTATGCTCGAATACGTTTATCCTTTGCATGTAGTAGGTTCACCTCCTTAAGAACATGTGCAATTTTCGTGTGCTTATTTTTGAGATTAAAAAGTGTCGCAATAAAATCAAGAAACTCTTGCCCAGTAAGATACTGATAAAAAAGAGGGGACTCAGGCATGAACCCAAGAATTTGTTTTACTTTTTTGTCATCAGGACTGCCACCTTTGATAGTGATTGTTCCGCTCGTTGGTTGAGAGAGTCCAACAAGCATTTTAATGGTAGAGGTTTTACCTGCCCCATTTGGGCCAATAAATCCAAACACTGTTCCTTTCTCTACGGTAAGAGATACATTTTTAACAACATGTGCCTGCTTTTTGCCTGTTCCGTAGGTTTTTGAAAGATTGGAAATAATAATATCGTGCATAGGATATATAGTACCAAATTCGTATCTAAAAGGACAACTGGGATGTTTTAGAGATAAAAACCTCAATATTCAAGATATATTTTGAATATTGAGGCCATAGTAGGAAAATTCTATCTATTTTTATTCTTGAAACGGAGGAGAGTTCGTCGCCTGGAAGATGACTTCTCGACTTTCTGGTATCCAATAGTACTTCGTTCCTTGAGGAATACAGACAGTATCGAATCTCGTCAATCTTTCGGACGAACCATCTTCCAAATAAAGAAATACTGATCCGAGAAGAATGGTGACAATCATGTCTGAAGCAAGTTTGCTATATTCTGCATCTGGATATCTCGCAGTGAGGGTAATCCTTGCTGTCCCCATAGATGTGATAGAAAATGGCATATCCACACAAGCAAAACCAGGCATCGCGCGCGATTCTTTTTCATCTGCAAAGTATGATTGAATCATAGTGTATCCTTGTAAAAATAATGAAGAACAAAAAACAAGATTGCAATTATTTTACGCTTTCAATATATAATTGCAAGCGCATTGCTTTTTATAGTAGTTATCAACTAGTGGATGCTATATGTTGACGTTATACTATAGGCATATGGATAAAAAAATTCGCGTTGGTATTAATGGTTTCGGACGTATTGGAAGAGCCTTCTTTAAAGTTGCTTTCGAACGTGACGATATGGAGGTGGTCGCGGTGAACGACTTAGGGGATGTGCATAATCTTGCATACCTTCTTCAGTACGACACGGTATACCGAGTGTCACATTTTGATGTGCATGCAGAAATTCATGAAGAAGCTCACGAGCAGTATCTTATTGTTGAAGGTGAAGGTAAAACAATGAGGGTAAAAGTTATTCAGGAAAAGGACCCAGCTACCATTCCTTGGGGTGATAATGGTGTGGATGTTGTTGTGGAATCAACAGGATTATTCGTTGCCTATGATAAAGCATCAGCGCACCTTAAAGGTGGAGCAAAAGCCGTTGTTATATCAGCGCCTGCAAAGAAAGGGGAGGATGATTCAGTCCAAGGTGAGACAATTTTACTTGGGGTCAATGAAGAGAAGTTCGGAACATGCTCTGTTACATCTAATGCATCATGTACAACAAATGCAACTTCCCCGGTGATTGCTATTTTGGATGAAGCAATCGGAATTGAGAAGGCAATCTTAAATACAGTGCATTCATATACTGCGTCACAAAGTATCGTTGATGGTCCAAACAAGAAAGATTTTAGAGAGGGTCGTGCGGCTGCGCAGAATATCGTACCGTCATCAACCGGTGCTGCGATCGCTGTTACAAAAGCATTTCCAAAGTTAGAAGGACTTTTTGATGGAATTTCTATTCGTGTACCAACACCAGCTGGATCAATTGCAGATATTACATTCATTGCGAAGCGTGAGACAACTGTAGAAGAAGTAAATAAAATACTTGCTGATGCAGCTCAGACAGAGAGATGGATTGATATTTTCCAAACAACAGAAGAAGAGCTTGTATCAAGCGATATCTTAGGATTACCATATGCATCAATTGCAGACCTTAAGATGACACGAGTTGTCGGAGGTAATCTTGTAAAAGTAATGGCGTGGTATGACAATGAGATGGGGTACACGCATACGCTTGTTGAACATGTGGCAAAGGTAGGGAAGAAGTTACAGTAGTAACATTGTATTTTAAAATAATTTAGAATAAAGAGTGACGTCGTAGACGTCACTCTTTATTCTTTTACTATAACTGAAATTGAAGTATACTTTTAGTCTAACTTCTGTAGAGTTTTAGAGTCACAGTGTTTCTTCTACAGTTACAATATAGTACACAAATCTATCATATGAACTTTTTTGACTCATTTTGGAAAAAATCTTTTTATCAGGACGGTAATGCAAATTCGTTCTGGAAAGCATTTTGGAAAGTTGTACTGGTTACTTTTGTGGTGTCTGTTGCTTATTCTATTATTTTCTATGTAACTGTTGGGAAAAAGATACCTTCATTTCTTTACACATATTCAGGCCAAGCGTTAGATGGGTTTCCACAAGATTTGGTTATTACTATCAAAGATGGAGAACTCACCAAAAATATTCCTGGTAAATTACAACTATACCCCATTCCAAGTGAGGCAAAGAATCTCGTTACAAATGGGACTGTATTACCCGCATACATGATTACTATTGATGATGGTGTCGTTTCTTTCGATGCATACAAGAATGCTGATTCATTTGTTCTTCTTGCAAAAGATGGTGTAGCAGTAGAGGAGGAAGAGGGTGTGAAGATCTCTTCGTATGAAGGGATGGAGAAACATTCAAAAGAGTTTGTTTTTTCAAAAGATGATATACAAAAGGGTGTTACTTTTATTAATCAGTATGCAGAAATAATTCCAGGTCTAAGTATTGCTTTCATTATTATATTTTTGACTGTGTTTAGTCCGCTGTTCTATCTGTTAATGACATTATTCTATGGACTTGTTGTTATGTTGTTAAGCAAATGGTTAACCGGAAGAGAAGGTACGTTTACTGAGTCATATATATTGGCACTGTATGCTCTTGCTCCAGTGATTTTAGTTAGCACAATACTTCACAATATTCCGTATATTAAAAATATTGTTGTGTACATTCCACTCCTTACGATGATCCTAATTGTTGCTTTTCTTGTGCTGATGTATAAAGGTGATGATATATCGGAGCAAGATACTAATGTAGCACAAGAGTAATGTAACGTTGAGCAAGTGGATGTTATTTTAAAAATAAAACTAATAAAGGTATACTATATTTATTATGAAAATTTACTTAGCATCTGATCACGCAGGCTTCGCGCTTAAAGAAGAAGTCAAAACATATTTAGAAGAAAAACAACACGAGGTTTTTGATTGTGGCGCTCTTACGCTTGAAGATGGTGATGATTATCCTCACTACATGGCACTTGCATCTGAAAGGGTTCAGCAAGATGCAATGCATGACCCTTCGTATGCGATATTGTTCGGTGGTTCTGGACAGGGGGAGGCGATTGTCGCTAATAGATATCGCCATGTTCGTTCAATTGTATATGCAGGTGGGAATTTAGAGCTTGTTAAGCTTGGCAGGGAACACAATGATGCAAATATCCTGTCGATAGGTGCACGGTTTGTGACATTGCTTGAGGCTGTTCAGGCAATTGAATTATTTTTGTCTACCGCTTTTTCACATGAAGAACGACACTCAGATAGAATTATCCAAATAGATGAACTAACTAAGTAATACTATGAACCCAAGTATTAAATTTTTTTTCGGACTACTTGTTGTTTTAGCAGGACTTTCTTTCTTTGTCCCTGTTGTTACCAACCCTAACCCAAAGGATTGTACAAATTATCCTGATGGAGCAGGGGGGTATTATCTTAAATGTAAAGATGAACATATTACATTGTTTCAAAAATTACAGTTACCTAAGGACGTTGTAGAAACACGGCCGAGAACATTTTAAGTAATGATTATATTCTATGAGTATATCTAACATTATTACTATTTTACTCCTCATCATTGCTATCATATTTGTACCAATTATTCCAAATGATACACCAATTGAATGTAATGGTGCGAGTGTTGAAACATGTGATGAAGGTGTTGGATACATTTCCGTGTATTATAAAATAACACATTAATTATTTATGATAATTACACCAGCAATACTACCAAAAAGTTTCGAAGAGTTGATTGATAAACTTTTTATACTGGAAGGTTTATCTGAACGTGTGCAGATTGATCTTTGTGATGGAGTATTTGGTCTGGAGAAGACATGGCTTCCATATAAAGATGAAGAATTACTTGAAGGATTTTCGTATGAATTTGACCTTATGGTTAACGATTGGAGAAAGTTTCTTCCTCGAGTGATTGCTCTAGGGGCGCAGCGAGTTATTCTTCATGTCGATTCGTTTACCGATGATGACGTAGCTGAAGCTGTGGAAGTTGCACGGAAAAAGCTCGTCTATCTAGGGTTGACTGTTTCTAATGATAAAAATGTACCAGCCTTTGCAGCTCTTGTGCGTAAAGCAGAATTAAGTTACTCAAAAGTTTTTATTCAGGTTATGGGTATTAAGCATATAGGTGCCCAAGGACAACCATTTGACGATGGTGTGCCTAGAAGAATTGAGTATTTGAAAGACGCATGCAAGCACATTGATATACAAGTTGATGGAAGTATGAATCCAGAAACAATTTTGAAAGTAAGAAATAGAGGTGCAACGTGCGTAGTAGTTGGTTCTTATTTGTTTAGCAGAGGGGCAACTCATAAAGATGTGCGAAAAACATTAAGAAAATTAGAAGAAGACTTTAAATAGTAATTTAAAAAAAGGAGAGAAATAATTCACAGAGCGAAACCTTCGGTTTCGCTCTGTGAATTAGTAAACTACAGACTTCAAGATAATAGTTGTATACTACGATTATATGCACTCACTCACCGATGTTGAAGTACAAGCGCTAACTCTTCGAGCGGAAGATATACGTGAAAGTATTATTAAAATGTTAACTGAAGCAGGGAGTGGTCACACAGCAGGGCCACTAGGTATGACTGATGTGTTTACCGCTCTATATTTTAGAGTTATGAAGCATAATCCACGTCACCCTGATTGGGTTGAGCGTGATAGATTAATTCTATCTAATGGTCATATTGCACCAGTTTTGTATGCAACCATGGCACACGCTGGGTATTTTTCTGTGACTGAATTAAAAACGCTGAGACGTTTTGGTTCACGGCTTCAAGGTCACCCACACCGTGAGTCACTTCCTGGGCTTGAGACTTCTTCAGGTCCTCTTGGTAGTGGATTATCACAAGCAATCGGTATGGCGCTCATGGATAGACTAGAGGGTCATAAACCTGATAGATTTTTTTATTGCTGTATGGGTGATGGAGAGATTAACGAAGGTCAAGTGTGGGAATCTTTTTTATTACTTAATAAATATAAATTAACAAAAGTAATTTCTATTATTGATCGCAATACTATTCAAATTGACGGGTATACAGAAGACGTGCTCCCGCTTGAGTCATTGAAAGATAAAATGGAAGCCTTTAATTTTCATGTTATCGAGGTGAATGGTCATGATTTTAAAGATATTGTAAGAGCTATAGGTACTGCGAAGAGTAGTCTTGATAAACCAACAGTTATTATTGCTCACACTATTCCAGGTAAGGGTGTTACTGCGTTCGAGGGAGATTATAGGTGGCATGGTAAAGCACCTAATGCAGAAGAGTCAAAAGCTGCGCTTAAAGAACTGAGAACTCTTAAAGGTAAAATTAAATACGGAGAGCTATGACCATAAAAAAACTTCAGCTACTTTGTTACGGGTCCCCAGTTTCTCAGTCAACGTACTATCTAGTACGTCTCTTTCGAAACTCACCCCGTGCCTCGTATCTAAAGTCATTTTATGGCCATAGAGATTTCAATTAAATAAAACATCCATATTAACTAAACATACATGCTCAGAAAAACATTATTTACCGCAGGGGAAGAACAAAAGGCAACTCGCGAAGGATTCGGAGAAGGGCTTGTTGCGGCGGGAGTTCTTGATGATAGAGTCGTTGCGCTGTGTGCAGACTTAACGGACAGTGTTAAGATGGATGGTTTTAGAGACAAATTTCCGAAGCGTTTTTTTGAAGTTGGTATTACAGAACAAGCAATGTCAGGACTAGCATCTGGCATGGCAGCTATGGGGTATATTCCATTCATGGCGAGCTACGCAATGTTTTCACCTGGTAGAAATTGGGAACAGATACGCACAACTATTGCCTATAATGATGTGCCAGTAAAAGTTGTGGGAGCGCACGCTGGTATCTCTGTTGGGCCAGATGGGGCAACACATCAGGCGATAGAAGACATTGCTATTATGCGGATGATTCCTAACATGCAAGTATTTGTTCCGTGTGATGCAGTGGAAGCAAAAGTTATTACTGAGCATATTGCAACAACCAAAGAGCCTGCATATCTACGACTTACGCGTGAAAAAACTCCAATGATGTTGCCAGACAACTATGTTTGGAATCACGGTAAAGGATACATGATGTATATGCCACAACATAAATACGGTGGAACCTTTACCCATTCCGTCGGGATTGTTGCGTGTGGACCAATTATTTATGAAGCGATAAAAGCTGCGCTCTTACTAGAGAAAGAAGGAATTGGGGTTATGGTAGTAAATATGCCACAAGTGAAACCACTCGATACTGCATTCTTGCTTCGACTAGTAAAAGATGTACGCGCTATTGTAACGGTCGAAGAGCATCAAATATCCGGGGGTCTTGGAAGCGCTGTTGCGGAATATTTAAGTGAACATCATCCGATTCGTATTGGACGAGTTGGTGTGAACGACAGATTCGGTCAAAGTGGAAAGGTACAAGAGCTCTACGAAGAGTATGGACTAACAGCAAAGCATATTGCACAGAAGGTGAGAGAGACACTGCACTAGGGTAGCTATTAGTTCGTAGCCATTAGATTTTAGCTTTAACACAAGAACGACCGCGAAGCGGTCGTTCTTGCTTTATGGAGTAATGCTTTTCTCTAAAGTCTATCCACTCTACTTCATTATTGAAAGTACGTAATCAGTAGGTGCTTTTTTAAGATACTCTTCTAGAGCTTGCTCTGTGAGGAGTCCTTCTTGTGCTCCAACATGTTGCACAACGTTCATACTGTTAATTGGTGCACGTCGCATAGCATATGGCGCATCATATCCTTTTGCAAGATATGCAATAAACGTTGAAAAGAATGCATCGCCTGCTCCTGTTCGCTCTAGTGGAGCTGCGATGTCAGGATAAAGAGGCATACTGAAATAGGTGTTGTCATATTTCATGTATGCGCCATGTGGTCCGTCAGTTACAATAATAGTTTTTGGTCCCATAGCGCTAAGTCCATCTAGAAGATCTTTAACCGGGGATCCTTCTGAGGCAAGTAGTTGTTCTGCTTCTTCTTTGTTCATACACACAACCTCCGTAATTTTATAAAGTTCAGCAAGTTCTACACCGAACGCAAGTTGGTATGTTCCAGGTTGGAATGCGAGCTTTATTTCTGGATGATCTTTAACATATGAAATTAATTCATGATGAAATGGTAGTGTATGTCCACCTAAAGATGAGAGGTACAACCACTTTGGACTACCTACATCAGGCATAACTGGCGTAAATTGCTCATGTTTAATAAGAATAGTACGGTCATCTTCTTTCCAAAGCACATAGTGGTAGTTTGTTTTTTTACCTTCTTCTTGTCTTACATAATTTGTACTAATTCCTTCTTTAGTTAGCTGTGTAAGACATTCATCCCCATGCTGGTCTTTTCCAAGAGATGTTATAAGTGCTGATGTAAGACCTAAACGAGAAGCAGAAACAGACGCGTTCGCGCTATTCCCAACTGCAGGCAGAACAAATACATCATCAAATGGAACTTTCATTCCATACGGTAAGCATATTTCGCGACCGTGGGCGGTTTCTTGGATATGTCCTACAGAAAGTCTAATAAATGCGTCAATAACTGTGTCACCTATTGCGATAAAATCTAATTGAGGTTTGTTTTCCATATGCTTTTTAGTATACCCTATGCATGCTGTATACTATGTTGATATGAAGTCATTAACCACACAATCAGAAGTTTATTTCGAAACAATTAGTGAGTATAAGAATCAAGGAAAAGCAATTGCTCATTTTAATATTTCTAACCTAGATCAGGCTCGCGCTATCGTTGAGGTTGCAGAAGAATTAAATCAACCAGTTATTATTGGTGCAAGTGAGGGTGAGCGTGACTATATGGGCATAGACATGGTTCGTACGATTGTTGACGAACTTAACCAAGAGTACAATGTCCCAATTTTTTTGAACGCTGACCACACCTACACACTCGAAAAAGTGCAAGAAGTGGTAGAAGCCGGATACGATAGTGTGATTGTTGATGGCGCGAAACTTCCGTATGAAGAAAATGTAGCACTTGTTAAGTCATGTGTAGATTTTGTAAGAAATTATGAGGAGAAAACAGGAAAGAGAGTTCTCGTTGAAGCTGAACTTGGATATATTGGACAGTCCTCATCACTTAATACAGCTCTACCAGAAGGAGTCAGTGAAGAAAACTTAACAACACCAGAACAAGCGAAGGATTTTATTTTGCGCACAGGTATTGATATGTTTGCTCCTGCAATTGGGAATGTTCATGGAATGTTAATTGATGCTACAGACCCAGCGCTTCATATTGATAGATTAGTGGAAATCACAAAGGCTACAGATTTGCCTCTGGTGCTACATGGTGCTAGTGGAAATACAGATGAGGATTTAATTGCTTCAATTGATGCTGGAATCGCCATTGTTCATATCAACACTGAAATTAGAAAAGCGTTTAGAGATGGCGAAATGAATTATCTTGCAGAGCATCCAAATGAAGTTGCTCCGTATAAGTTCGGACATGAAGGCCAAGAAGAGATGAAGAAAGTTGTGAGAGCTAAAATGGAGCTCTACATGAAGTAGAGATGGGTAAGAAATAAAACACCGAGCCACTATTTGGCGTATTCCTAGGAGTTTTTCAGAAAAAGTTTCTCAACGTACTCTTACTTATGTCTCTAAACTTTTTTTAAAAAACTCCGTCGGACTCCATCCAAATATCGACTCGGCTGACGTTTAATAGAATGTGTACACTGCGAAATTATTTTTTTAGATATAATAATATAGAAAATTATCTTATATGACACACGACTACAACAAAGAAGCTTTAGAACTTCACAAAAAATTCCGAGGGAAGATTGGGCTACAAACAAAAGTTCCTATGGAAAATAGGGATGATTTGTCTCGTGCGTATACACCAGGAGTGGCAGAGGTGTGTAAAGAAATTGCAAAAGATCCGGCGAACGCTCGTGAGTACACACTTAAACGTAACACTGTTGCAATCATTTCTGACGGCTCCGCTATCTTAGGGCTTGGGAATCTCGGAGCCTTAGCTTCCATTCCGGTTATGGAAGGGAAGGCTGCGATACTCAAGTCGTTTGCTGGGGTGGATGCATTTCCTATTTGTTTAGATACACAAGATACAGAAGAAATTATAAAAGCTGTGAAGCAAATTGCTCCGGTTTTTGGTGCAATTAATCTTGAGGATATCGCGGCACCTCGGTGTTTTGAAATTGAGGAAAGACTTCGTAAAGAGCTAGATATCCCTGTAATGCATGATGATCAATGGGGGACAGCAACGGTAGTACTCGGCGGCATCATTAATGCACTTAAAGTTACCGGGCGAGGTGAAGGTAAAGACGTGAAGATTGTTGTTAACGGTGTTGGCTCAGCAGGCGTTGCAGTGTCACGGCTTTTGCTTGCGTATGGTTTTACAAACATTTTGTTCTGCGACAGTAAAGGAATTATCCATGACGGACGTAGTGACCTTACTAAAGAAAAGGTAGCTCTTATAACTACAAGCACATTAAAAGGTTTCGAAGGAAGTCTAGAAGCAGCGGTCCAAGGTGCTGATGTTTTTATCGGAGTATCAAAAGCAGGAGCTCTCACAGAAGATATGGCAAAAAATATGAATAAGGATGCGATAGTATTTGCGCTTGCTAATCCCGTTCCAGAAATAATGCCAGAAGTTGCAAAGAGTGCTGGGGTTGCAGTTATTGCAACAGGAAGAAGTGATTTCCCTAATCAACTTAATAACTCACTTATCTTTCCTGGATTATTTAAAGGAATGCTTGAGAACAATATCAAGCAATTTGAGATTGGAATGTTCACAAAAGCTGCACTTGCTCTTGCAGGACATGTGAAAAATCCTACAGCAGAAATGATTCTCCCAACGATGTTTGATAAAGAGTTAGTGGATGTGATTGCAAAGTCAGTTGTGCATTAGTTATACAACAGAGAAGCAAATAATAAAAGCCTTTATCGTAAACGATAAAGGCTTTTTATGAATGACTTTGCATTGCATGCACCAGTTGATTGTTGAGTCTAAATGGTAGATCCATGTAGTCGTGTTTTGTTATCACACCAATCTTCCGTAGATTACGAAATGTTTTCACGAGTACTTTGTACAAGGCCGGAAACTCTTCAACTGTTTCCTTAATTTTAGCTACTCGTTTTTGCACTGGCATTGAGCCAAGTGTCATTATGTTGTGAGTACGGTCAGCAAATTTGATAACAATCACTCTCCATCGAATATTTTTATCAGGTTCATTTTTTATGAGTAACCAGTATCCCCAGCGTCTGATAAAATTCGGATGTTTGGTGAGTAATTCAACAATTCTTGCAATCGCTGGCCCAAAACGGTCGTGCACATCCTTCTTTGTGGCGTCAGTATCCTCAACAACGTCATGAATGATTGCTGAGACTATGACTTTGTAGTCATATACGCGCTGATCAATAAGGATGCAAACAACCTCAATCACATGGAGGAAGTACGGAGTAAATTTGTCATTACGATAAATTCCTCTATGTTTCTCTGCAGCAAAATGGAGCGCTTCAACTATTTTTTCCTGTTGAGCGTAAACAAAATGCTGACGCGAAGTGTCTAAGATTTTTTTTATAAGTAACAATATTCTTTCAAAGTTTACCTGCTGTCGCTTATCTCCTCGGATAAATACGCTTGGGGTGTATGCGTCCAGTTCTCTTACGAAGACCTGGATGTCAAAGAGCTTTTGGCTCATTTCAAGTCCTTTCAATTTTGATTATGGAAGTAACTTAAGAAATCTGAGTCTCTTAAAAATTTTTCTAATAAGTTCAATAATTTTTAGAAGTATCCAGCATATCCATGGAATTACCATTCCTCCAAAAAGTGAGACAGTAAAAAATAAAGCAAAAAAAATCACTACCATAATCCATTTCCCAACAAAAACAACGGGCACAAGGATGTAATAGATGGTACGAGAAAGTATTGTGAATATGTGACTGAATGTGTAGCTGCTCAGTTTCGCTAGCACTCCACTAAGCAGTATCAAAATGATACATAGACCAACACCTACAAGCAGTACCCAGAAGAAAATATCTTTACATACATTAACCAGAGTTTCTGTAAAGAAGTATTTAACTTCTACTATTTTATCCATTTTAATACCTCTTTCTGTAAGTGTGCAACTGACCAGACACTACAATATTTTAGTGCTCAAGTCAATTTTAGAAAAAGTATGGTAGAGTAGAATGTATGTCATTTTCATTTGAAATAGTTGGTAAAAGTAAAGAAAAAAGTGATACAGGTGAAATACTTGCACCGCTTGCTCGTGCTGGAGTAATTCATACACCACATGGAGATATAGAAACCCCCGCATTTATTACTGTGGGAACAAAAGCAACCGTGAAGTCACTAACTCCTGAACAGGTAAGTGAGTTTGTTGGGGCGCAAGCTGTTCTGGCTAATACATATCATCTGTATCTTCAACCAGGTGATGAAATTGTTGCTGCACACGGTGGGTTCGCTAAGATGATGGGCTGGTCAAGGAGCGAAGAGCGACGAAGAGTTCCGGAGCTAGCAAGCGAAGGAACAACGATTAATCAGACATTAAAAAATTTTAAATGCTTGCCCACCTTTACAGACTCAGGTGGTTTCCAAGTTTTTTCTTTAGGGCAAGCGATAGGTCATGGTGTCGGTAAAATTGCAACAAGTAAGGAAATATCAGAAGTAGAAGCAAAGAGTAAAAGTCAGCTTAAGCGTGAAGAAAAAGAAAATAGTACCACTCATGAAAGACTGGCAGTGATTGACGATGATGGTGTAACCTTTAAATCCATCCATGATGGAAGTGTTCACAGGTTTACTCCAGAACGTAGTATGCAGATACAGCATAATCTTGGTGCTGATATTTTTTTTGCATTCGATGAATGCACTTCTCCACTTGCACCAATCGCGTACCAGAAAGAAGCAATTGCACGAACACACGCATGGGCAAGGCGAAGTCTTGACGAACATAAAAGATTAGGAGCCTCTGCATCAACAGGAGAAATGCAGGCACTTTTTGGAGTAGTACAAGGGGGTGCGTACGAAGATCTTCGTAAAGAATCAGCAACAGTTCTTGGGGCTATGGATTTTGATGGTTACGGAATAGGTGGAAGTTTCACAAAAGAAGATATGGCAACAGCGGTGAAGTGGGTTAATGAAATCTTACCAGAAGGAAAGCCTCGACATTTACTCGGTATCGGTGAGCCAATAGATATACTGCTTGGGATTGAGAATGGTATCGATACTTTTGATTGCGTTGCCCCAACTCGTATAGCACGGAATGGCGCTTTATATACACAAGAAGGAAGAATTAATATCACTAATGCAAAATATAAACACGATATGTCGCCGTTATCAGAAGATGAAAACTGGTATACACATGCATACACGAAAAGCTATCTTCATCATTTATTCAAGTCTGATGAAATGCTTGCAGCAACCCTCGCCTCAATTCATAATTTAAAATTCCTCACAGTCCTTTGTGAAGATGCACGTAAGCATATAATTGGCGGTACATTCCAAAGTTTCAAAAAAGACTTTATACATAACTATTACGGTTCACATGAGTGAAAAATAAAAACCCCGTCGTGGGGTCTTTTTGAAGCAAGTTCAGCTGAAAAAAAGGGCAAGAAGAAAAATTGCGATTGTTATAACTTTGGAAACATCAAAGGCATTTTCCTCAGTATCTTTTCTAAATAACCGTATGACTCGCACAGAGAAACTTTCGCTATCTCTTTTTTCCATCAAAAGGAATAGTAAGACTGGTATTCCAAAAGAAATTACACAAGTGATAATTGCTCCCAGTAATACCAGTACACTGATTGTTTTCAGTGACACAAACCCTTCCACGATGAGTGTGAGGGCAAGTATACAAAAAACAATAAGACAGAGTCTCCAGTTTAAGAGTTTCGAAGACATGATTATCTTTCGATGAAACTCATATTAGTTCTCTGGCCCAAGTCGAACCCCGGCTTCTTGATACGTCTTATTGTCGGTTTCTTCTTTTTGGAAAACAAGGACCATGAACAAAATAATCGCAAGTAAGAAAAGAGGGACGGAAAGTTGTGTGTATGTACGTGTGATTTCAAATCGAATAGCAAAGAAAAGACATACGGAGCAAAAAAGAACAAGAAGTGCTTTTTTCAAGATGTTCTCCAGTTGTTTGAAAATAAATGAACGATGTCAAATGTATGCTATAATGATACATCAACTATGTCAAGCAATTCATCTGCACAGCCACTTCGTTCCGGTCAAAAGAATAACAAACATTCTGGTGTTTTTAATATTCAGGGGTTTGTTCCAAAAGGTGATCAGCCACAAGCTATAGCATCTTTGGTTGAAGGCCTCACAAAAAAGATGAAACGCCAGACACTTCTTGGGGCAACTGGAACAGGAAAGACATTTACTATAGCAAACGTAATACAGCAAGTCCAAAAACCAACGCTTGTTATTGCTCACAATAAAACGCTTGCCGCTCAGCTTGCGCAGGAGTTCAGAACATTTTTTCCAGATGCTGCGGTACATTATTTTGTATCTTATTACGATTACTACCAACCAGAAGCATATATGCCGGTAACAGACACATATATAGAAAAGGACGCACAAATTAACGAGGAGATTGACCGGTTACGCCACGCTTCCACTCAAGCATTACTTACACGCAAAGATACAATTATTGTCGCATCAGTATCCTGTATTTATGGTCTTGGTTCACCAAAGGATTATGAGCGAGAAAATATCAAAATTGCGGTTGGAGACAGTGCTTCTAAAATAAATCTCATGCAACGTTTCGTTGCTGTGTACTATGAACGAACTAATGCGGACCTTACACCTGGAACATTCCGAGCATTAGGTAATAGAATTGACGTCATGCCAATTTCTGAAACAGTGATGCTTCAAATAGAGATTGCAGGAGGAAAGGTTTCACATCTTCAAATTGTTGATCCAGTGTCCATGAAGTTAATTGAAGTTGTTGATTCTTATTTTATTTTCCCCGCGAAGCACTTTATTTCTGATATTCCAACACGAGAACGAGCGGTGTTAACAATTGAGCAAGAATTAAAGGAACGATTAGAAGAATTGGATAAGGACGGAAAGATTCTTGAGGCGGAACGATTAAAGCGTCGAACGAGGTATGATGTTGCAATGATTAAAGAAGTTGGTTTTTGTCAGGGTGTAGAAAACTACTCGCGCCATTTGTCTGGGAAGGAGCCAGGAGTTGCACCAGACACACTGCTTGAATATTTCCCACACGATAAAAATGGACGTCCTGAATTTTTAACAGTGATTGATGAGTCGCATGTAACACTGCCACAGTTGCATGGCATGTATGCAGGTGACCAGTCACGAAAAAGTACACTAGTAGAATATGGTTTCAGACTGCCAAGCGCCAAAGATAATCGACCACTTCGCTACGAAGAGTTCGAGGAACGTGTTGGAGATGTTGTCTACGTAAGTGCAACGCCAGGAAAATATGAACGAGAAACATCAGACCAGATTGTTCAGCAGATTATTCGACCAACAGGACTTCTTGATCCAGTTCTTGAGGTTAGGAAAGTTCGAGAAGTTGGAACATATAAGGGTCAAGTCCATGATTTCATTGTAGAAGCAGTAAAGGATGTAAAAAAAGGAGGACGAGTGCTCGTAACCACACTTACAAAAAAGATGGCAGAGAACTTGGCAGAATATCTTAAAGAACAAGGAGTAAAAGCTGAATATCTTCATAGTGATATTAAGACAATGGACAGAATTGCTATTCTTACAAAGTTTAGAAAGGGTGGTTTCGATTGTCTTGTTGGAGTTAACCTTCTTCGCGAAGGATTGGATTTACCAGAAGTTACGCTTATTGGAATATTAGATGCAGACAAAGAAGGGTTCCTGCGTTCAGAGACCTCTCTTATACAAACAATTGGACGCGCAGCGCGAAACGTAGATGGGCGAGTTATTTTATACGCAGATGTTATGACCGGTTCTCTTGATAGAGCTATCGCAGAAACCAATCGACGACGTGCAATTCAGGAGGCTCACAACAAAGAACACAATATTACGCCAACAACCATTATTAAAAATATTAAAGACATCACAGAGGGAATTGTCAGTGACCATGATAAGGCTGTGTCAGATGAACTTAATCTTGATGCAAAGATTTTTGCTAAGAATCCAGACAAGTTACTTAAACTAAAAGAGAAGCAAATGAAAGAAGCAGTTAAAATTCTTGATTTTGAGACAGCTGCTATTTTACGAGATGAGCTTGAGGTACTGCGTATCAGACTGTCAAATAAGGCTGATAAATAAGCTGAAAATGTGTGTTTACAAAGCAAAAACATGTGTTTTTGCATGTTTTTGCAGGAAGCGTATACTTACAAGCATATGAAAAGATATGTACCGATAATTATAGGCGTTGTAGCTCTTTGTGCTGTTTTGTATTTAGGAAGTAGTAAGATTAGCAGTGATGAAAAAAATTTAGCAAATGATGAAATGAAAGTGAGTGTAACCTCTAAATCATTTCAGGGGACTTTTACAAAATTGGGAAACACATTAGAGTATGGTTTTGATCTTCCAGAAACAGCTACAGCAACTGTAAGCATGGATGGGGCACTTATTAAGGTGGCTGATATGAATTCACCGGTGCTTGCTATGTATCTAAGTTATGAAGGCGATCGTGGATATTTGCCAGCAGATTATATTACCAACAAGATCATGCCAAAGGTTCCTGGTATTACTCAGATGGGTCAGAAGATGGTAGGAGAATATGAATGGACAGTTGTTGAATCAGCAAACAGTGAATGGCATGTTGCTTCTATTGAAAACGGTAAATGGTTGCTTATAGTAGAAAATACTAAAGCTGTAAACGAACAAGCAATGTCAATTCTTGAAACAGCGCTCGCGTCTGTTCCATACATGATGTCAGAAACTTCACCAGTTGACGCAGCTCTAGAAATGGAAACCGCAACAGAAACTACTGTTTTTGAAAAGTAATTATACAATAAAAGCATTAAAAAAAGCGCCTTAGTCGGGCGCTTTTTGCTTTCGATTTTTGTTTGCTACGTAAGCATTGACCGGCGGAGTGCCTCAAGGCTGGTGTGTTCGTTGTAAGCACTTCTTCGCCAGACTTCATCATCCTCGACTGGTTGAAAATGAACAGGCTTTCTATTTTTCGTTCGTATTTTTTCTTTTGGAAAACCAGACACACCTTGGGACTGAGTTAACTCAAGTTCCATTGTTGGAGGCATACATTTCTCCTGTTGAATTAAACATCCTTATCAAGATAAGGTCCTAACTACAATACTATAATTAAGAAGTATTTTATGCAACAGATAACTAAATATGATAGAGTAATTAGTATGAAAAGGAAAGTATATCTTGGGATGTCAGGGGGTGTCGATTCTTCAGTGTCAGCAATCATTTTGAAAGAACAGGGTTATGATGTTATTGGCGTGTTCATAAAAGTCTGGCAGCCTGATTTTATAGAATGTACATGGAAAGAAGATAGGTTAGATGCAATGCGAGTTGCTGCGCTTTTGGATATTCCTTTCGTAACACTTGACCTTGAGAAGGAATACAAGAAAGAAGTCATAGACTATATGATAGAAGAATACGCGAAAGGGAGAACTCCCAATCCAGATGTAATGTGTAACAAGCACGTAAAATTTGGAGCCTTTTTCAATTGGGTAAAAAAGCAGGATAAAGATGCATATATTGCAACAGGACATTATGCAGAACATAACGGGGTCTCTCTTGTGAAGAGTTGTGATGAAAATAAAGATCAGACTTACTTCTTATGGGCTCTTACAAAGGAACTTCTTCCATCTGTTATATTTCCTATTGGTGGAATGGAGAAAAAAGATGTTCGTCTTCTTGCTAAAAAGCATTCGTTACCGGTAAGTAGTAAGAAGGACAGTCAAGGGCTTTGTTTCGTAGGAACAGTTGATATTAAAACATTACTCAAGCAATACATACAAGAAAAAGAAGGAAATGTTCTCAATGAACAAGGTGAAATAATCGGAAGTCATTCTGGTTGCATGTTTTACACCATTGGTGAACGTCATGGATTTACTATTTTAAAAAAGACTACTGAAGATGCTCCTTATTTTATTATTGCAAAAGATATCAAAGCAAATACCATTACTGTTTCACATGCAGTTCTTCAAGAAAAAGTAGGTGAGATTATTTCTTTAGAAAAGGTTAATTGGACAAAAAAAGGAAAAGGTGGGGTTGTGTATGAAGCGAGAGCAAGGTACCGCGCTCCGCTCGCGAAAATCGAAATACTTAATGAAACTACAGTAAGAGTTGTAGAGGGTGAGATAGTAAAAGCGTCTGGGCAGTCACTTGTTGTATATGATGGAAATGAGTGTATCGGTGGAGGAATTATGCTCTAACTATACCGATTTAGTGCTCATGATCCTCATGAGATTCATGTGGATGTTTTTTGTGAAAGTTAATTTCTAAATAAATAATCCAAAGTACAATTGCCCCTAACGAAGAGACACTGGCTATTTCTAATGCTTGGAATTGTGCATCGTTGAATTGCTTGCCAAGGGTGTAAATGAGCATTGCTGCAACAGGAGAGCCAATCTGAGCAGCTATACCGTATAGAATAGTCTGTTTAATAGACAATCCAATACTTCTGAAAATAGTGAGTGTTCCGATAATTTTTGGTAACTCGTGTGTCAGTATTCCAATAGTAGCAGCATACCCAAGTAATGGATTAACTAAGTATGTCGCACCAATGACTGCGCCATCTAAAAGAGAATGAAATGCTTCACTGATAACAATTCCTTTTGCCCCATCTTTTTGTACGTCATGGTTATGCCCGTGTGAAAAACGCGAAAGAATAAAAAGGGTAAGTGCCCCACCTCCTAGACTTGCTAGAGCGTCTTTCCAAGTAAGTGCACCACTATGTTCCTTAAAAGTGCTTATGATTGTTATAGTTAATAACGAAACACCAACTAACAGTAATACTATCTTTAGTTTTCCTTGAAAAAGGTTTCTTCGTAAGATAAGAGCAAGGAATGCTAGGAGGGGGAGTGCGCTCGCACTTGCAAGCATGAGTATAAAAGAAAGATTAAATGTTGGTATCATCATACGGTTTATTCTATAATTTATGCGAATTATTTGCAAGAGCATTGTCAGACATTGTCTAGCTGTGTTAGAATGCCGGTATATGGCAAGCTATACAAAAGAGGAATTACAGGCAATGTTACAGGAAGCTGATCTTCGAGTGACAGATCATCGTCTAACGGTTCTTGCAGCTGTTGCAAAAGTGAGGCAGCCGATTACGGTGTACGCACTGGTGGATACTCTTCGTAAAAAACATGATATTGATCAGGCGACAGTCTATCGTAATCTTTCATCGCTACATGAAGCAGGGCTTCTCAGAAGATTAGATTTTAATCATGGTCATGCACACTATGAGCTAGAAACAGGCAGAGCATCACATCAACTCGTCTGTCAGGGGTGTGAGACGGTAGAAAAAATTGAAGGAATATCAGTTGATGATGCAGTAAAAAAGATGCTCAAGAAAAGTAAGAAGTTTAAGAACACAACTACGCATTCAATAGAAATATATGGACTTTGTAAGAGCTGTGGGTAAATTTGATATACTGTTAGTATGTTAACAATTCATCAAAAAGCACCGACATTTTCATTATCAGATCAGAATGATTCAGTTCATACATTGGAGCAGTATCTTGGCAAAAAGGTACTCCTTTATTTTTATCCAAAAGATGATACTCCAGGATGTACGACAGAAGCATGTAATTTCCGTGATAACTATGAGGAGCTCACAAAGCTTGGGCTAGTTGTATTAGGAGTGAGCAAAGATACAACAAAAAGCCATAAGAAGTTTGTCGAAAAATATAAGCTACCATTCCCATTACTATCTGATGAAGACACTTCTGTGTGTCAGGCATATGGGGTGTGGGGAATGAAAAAATTTATGGGCCGTGAATATCTAGGCATAACTCGTGCGAGTTTTTTAATTGATGAACAGGGAAATATTGAAAAAATATACGAAGAAGTAAAACCTAAAGAACATACACAAGAGGTTGTTGCTGATATTGCATAAAAAAAGCGCACAGACGTGCGCGGTCGAAAATAGATTTGATTACCACTTAGGGTATAGAATCTGCTCAAGTTCTGGGTAGTTCTCAACACCAAGTAGATCTTCCCCAAGAATGAGAATGAAACTTGCTCGTTCAAGGTGTGGGCTTTTACTTGCCTGATCAAGACTTCGTAAGATTACTAGCCTAATTCTTTCAAGGTTAATCTTTTTCCCATAGATTCGTTCACACTCTTCTCCGAGTGTGAAAAAAGCCTCGTGTCCAGCAAATGAATCTTTGGAAATTATAAGCACGGTTACTACATCCTTAGGAGCTGGTTTCACACCAAGTCTCGTAAGTAATTCTTTGGTAATCTCTCTTGTTTTTTGAGCTTCTTGCTCTAAAAGTGCATAAAATTTTTCTAATGAGAAAATAAAATGTGCCAATTGAAGTTCCTTTCTTATGTCAGGTTCAATTTTTATTATACCATATATTATAAAAAAGTACATATCTTTGATGGTATTTTTAAATAAAAAAACTACCATCCTTCGATGGTAGCTAGTGCATCAGCCCGTTATCGGAGCTTAGCGAGGTGTGTAGAAACGAATGCCGACCGGCGCGTGCAGAATTCCGGATGCCCAAGCGGCGGCTTGCTTGGTGTCATCGAGGAGCTCCTTGATCCAAGCAATGAATGCCTTGTAGCACGCAATGGTCTCAGTGCGGTAAATGACACCAGCGAGGCTGAAACTGACCCAGGCCCCGCCATTGTGAATCATCTGCACATCAGTGCGAGGCAGCTGATGTTCGAGAGGGGTCCCGGAGTACTGACCAGTTCGTGGAAAGTACTGAATCAGGATGCCTCTTCGCAACTTGCTGACTTTTTCGAAGAAGCGCTCAATCAAGTTCGCCTCATCGTCCATTGCCGCCATGAATTCTTGTCCCCCTGTTGTCGGGGTTACTTTCTGTGCCATATTGTGTGCCTCATTCTATGTGAAAATGAACTGTGTGACTTTACCTTTTTTCAGGTATTGTCACTCTCTTTTTTTGTGGGTGGCCCGTGTATATCGGGTGCCACCTAGTTATCCTACTCCTGTCAAGTTAGCTTGTAAAGGGGACAAAGTTAGATACGGCTAATTCCTTCAAAACTATGAAACAAATTGCCCTGTCCGAAGGGCAGGGCAATTATGTGTAGCAACCTTAAGTCTATTTTTCTTACCTTGCTAGAGCTTCTTCAACAGCTGATGCAAAGTATTCGTACTGGCGAGCTCCGTCAATGTGGGCAACTATATCATATCCCTTTTTGGTCTTCACAAGGATGAATGTTGAAGGGGTTCCTTGAACACCTGCACCAATACCATCTTGTGTACTTGCTGTCACCACATCTCCTGATTCAGGCCCTTGCATGCAAGCTGCAAGCGCTTTGTCGTCTACACCGATATTTTTTGCAAGAGATTCCTTGCCACCTTTTGGCAGTGTCATATTCTGCTTGTTTGTTTTATAGGTGAATATTTCATTGATGTACTCTCTTCGTTTTTCTGCACCTGCTACTTTTCCTACACAGTAGAGTGCACGAGCTTCATCAAATGCGTTCGGATGGATTTGTGTAAGTGGAAAATATCGATACACAAAAGAAACTTTACTGCCATATTCCTCATGAAGTTTCTTCATAGCAGGATAAACTTGGCCACAGAAAGGGCATTCTGTGTCGGAGTATTCAACTACAATAACGTCACTTTTAGTTTTACCGGTTGCAAAGTCAGATTCATCTACAGATCTTCCATTGAATGCTTCTAAAGTTTTCTGTCCGCCAGATTTTGAAATAATTGTTGCATATGCAATGTGAGAAACTGAAAGCATAATTGCGGCAAGTAAAATTGCTACAGGTGTTGTTATTTTTAAATTTTTGAAAAAATGTCTAATTGTATTCATATGGTTTATACTATACCGTACATCATACCATGAATCAAAAAGGTATCTCCATTTTTTCAAAAAAAATTTTCACTCATATTGTGGCCTCATCGTTATTAGAATTTGGGCCAGTGCTTTTGTTTTTAGCCTCATTTAAATTTTTTCGCGTTTATGAAGCAACGATGATTCTTATGGTTGCTACTATTATTTCCACTATTGTTACGTATAGAGTTCAGAAACGAATACCGTATCTTGCACTGTATGTTGCGCTCATTACTATCATTTTTGGTATTCTAACTCTTCATTTTAGAAATGTGAAATTTATACAGATGAGGGACACTTTGTATGATGTAACATGTGCTCTTACTCTTTTACTTGGACTTAGGTTTAATATCAGTTTCTTATCAATAGCGTTTGATAAGGTTCTACCTATGACAGTGCGAGCATGGGAAAAGCTTACGTATCTGTGGATTTTTTATTTTTTGTTGATAGCCCTGAGTAACGAGATAGCAAGACGTGTTCTAACGGTAGGGGATTGGTTTGCTTTTAAGGGTGTTATATTAATTCTCACTTCATTATTTGGTTTCCTGTCTTTGTACCTTAGTTATGAATCAAGACATAAACAGTAAGAATCTGGTAAAACTTTCTAATACTATGGTAGAATAGCTTTCATTATGCAAGAAATGCACGAAGCTACAGTCGAGAGTCATAGTTTTTTTAAGGCACAGGAAGAAATTCCGTCTATTACTGCGCCCGTACTAGGGGATATTGGACCACTTACTGTAGCCACCTCTTCAATAACCATTCTATTTATTACACTTCTCTTGATCGGACTGTGCATTGCTGTTTCAAAGTTTAAACTTATTCCTTCTAAATTTCAGCATCTTATGGAAATTTTGTATGAAATGATTGAGTCGTTTATCACATCTATTCTTGGAGATAAGCATAAGGCACATGTAGTTATTCCATACGTTGGGTCACTCATGCTGTATTTGCTTGTTGCTAATTTACTTCCAATGATGCCAGGTATTAACGGGTTTTCAATTATCGTTAACGGAGAACATGTTCCACTATTTCGTGGTGCAACAACTGATTTTAATACTACATTTGGTCTAGCTCTTGCAGTTATTATTACTATGCAGGTTGTTGGAATGAAAGAACAAGGGGTGTTAGGTTATCTCTCGCACTTCATTCAGATTAAACAAGTAATACATGGTTTTAAAAGAAGCTTTGGAGAGGGAATGGTTGCAATTATTGGTTTTTTTGTTGGTTTGATTGAAATTATCTCAGAACTTGCAAAGACACTCTCACTCTCACTTCGTTTATTTGGTAATCTTTTTGCACACGAAGTACTTACTGTTATTTTGCTCGGAGCATTTGCATTTGTTGTTCCTGCTGTGTGGATGGCGATGGGGATTTTAGTAGGAGTTGTCCAATCAATTGTATTCGTTGCTCTCGTGACGGTGTACTATTCTCTTGTTCTGAAAAAAGAAGGAGGGCAGCATTAGTAATCAAAAGCCACTATTAAGTTATTGGTGCAAATTATATGTATATTTGCTATACTGCTCTCCAAAGCCGAGTAGGCTCATTTTTATTGAAACCATCTAGAATTCGTGGGTATACATACGTATTCCACGAACATCTAGTAGCAAACTTAATTATAATTTATCATGACACCAGAAGCAGCAATTTATATCGCAAAGGGAATGTGTATCCTTGCAATGATCGGAACAGCAATAGGACAAGGGTACCTTGTAGGCAAGACCATGGAAGCGATTGGGCGTAACCCAGACATCGAAGGATCACTTTTCTCAAAGATGATTATCGGTGTTGCGATGACTGAAACTACCGCCATCTTTGCGCTAGTTGCATTTTTCCTCCTTAAGTAATAAAAGTCGTTAGTCAGGTCTCTGTCGGGAGTTAGTGATATTTTCTTTAACTTGTAACAAAGTATCTGATTACGAATTACCTGTATGCAAGAAATTCTTAACATTTTAGGCTCAGTTGGATTTAATTGGCATGTTGCGCTTGCTAACTTTTTCAACTTTCTTATCATCCTCTTTCTTCTCAATAAATTTTTCTTTAAAAAAATTGGGAGCACAATTACAACACGTCATAGTATTATTGAACGTGGCCTTAACCAAGCGAGAGATGCAGAAAAGGCACTCGCCATAGCAGATGAGCAAAAAGCTGAAATTCTAAAAGCTGCTAAAAAAGAGCGTGATGTAATCGTTGCAAACGGAGAAGCGCTTGCGCGTGATCTTGCGCATACAATTGAAAAAGAAACACAAGAATCAATTGATATACGCATGGCAAAGTTAACTGAGCAAGAATCTCATATCGCAGCCGAAGTTGAAAAAGCTTTTGCGTTGCGTGCTCCTCATCTTGTTGCATCCCTTTACGCAAAAACACTTATGAAAGAGCTGACCGAAGATGAAAATAATGCACTCATTGCTCACATGAAAGCATAAGCAGTCACATCTATGCCACTCTCACGAAAGTTAGCCATCTACATATTGGAAGGAAAAGCGTCTATTGCTGATGTTGTAGAATTACTTACAAAGTACGACCTACTCACTCTACTTCCTTCTATTAAACAGTCGTTACTGCAGATGTCCCAAGGGAGTCATCGTAAAGGGACTATTCTTATAGAGACCCCATTTGAACTTTCAAAACAGTCGATTGAAGTAATTAAAGGAATTGTTGGCGACAACAATGCTCCACACGAAGTTATTATCAACAAAAACATTCTTGCAGGTTTTAAAGCAAAGTGTAACGGGATGATGTACGATGGGAGTGCTCAGAGAATTATTAAACAAATCACCAATTAACAACGTAACCATTAATCACAAAAACTATGTCAGTAGAAAAAATAATTCAAGAACTAGAACAAAAAATTGCTCATGCTTCTACAAAAGTTGAGATAGAAGAAGTTGGAACTGTTGTCTCAGTGAGTGATGGTATCGCTAGAGTATCAGGACTTCTTTCTTGCGCTAGTTTGGAAGAGGTTACATTTGCTTCTGGTGCAAAAGGGCTTGCTCTTAACCTTGAATCTGACATGGTTGGTGTTGTTATCATTGATGGAGCTGATTTGGTGAGTGAAGGACAGGAGGTTACTCGAACAAAACGAGTGCTGTCTATTCCTGTTGGTGAATCACTTCTTGGACGAGTAGTTGACCCACTCATGAAACCACTTGATGGTGAGCCACTAGTTGAATCTAAAGAACGGCAGTTGGTAGAAAAAATTGCACCAGGAGTTATGGAGCGAGAGCCAGTGAATCAGGCGCTTCAGACTGGGATAAAAGCAATTGATGCCATGATTCCAATTGGTCGTGGACAACGTGAACTTATTATTGGTGATCGTCAAACAGGAAAGACAACAATTGCAGTCGATACAATTATCAACCAAAAAGGAACTGGGGTTATTTGTGTGTACGTTGCAATTGGACAAAAAGAATCAAAGATTGCTCAGATTGTAGAAAAACTTCGTGAAGCTGGTGCAATGGAATACACAGTAGTTGTTTTAGCTGGAGCATCTCATTCAGCAACGCTCTCGTACCTTGCTCCTTATTCTGGAGTTTCAGTTGCAGAATATTTTATGAATAAGAAAAAAGATGTACTTGTTGTATATGATGATCTTTCAAAACATGCTGTTGCATACCGTGAAATGTCACTTCTTCTTAAGCGTCCACCTGGACGTGAAGCGTACCCGGGAGATGTTTTCTATCTTCACTCACGTCTTCTTGAGCGAGCATGTCGACGTAATGAGGCTGCTGGAGGTGGCTCAATCACAGCGCTTCCAATCATCGAAACTCAAGCAGGGGATGTATCTGCATATATTCCAACGAATGTTATTTCTATTACAGACGGTCAGATATTTCTAGACGCGAATCTTTTCTACAAAGGTATGCGTCCAGCAATTGATGTTGGTCTCTCAGTGTCGCGTGTAGGATCTTCAGCTCAAACAAAAGCTATGAAGAAAAATGCAGGTAAAATGAAGCTCGCTATGGCACAATATCGTGAGCTTGAAAGTTTCTCACAGTTTGACTCTGATCTTGATGCAGATACAAAGAAAACAATTGAACGAGGAAAAAGAACAGGGGAAGTGCTGAAGCAAGCAAACGGGGAACCACTTTCAGTTGGACTTCAAGTTGCATCCATTTACGCAGTTAACAATGGATTTCTTGATGGGATTACACCAGCTGAAGTTGTTGTTTGGGAAAAGGGGATGCATACGTTCATGCAGGCATCTCACGCTCCACTTGTTACTTCATTAGCAACTGATTGGTCTGAAGATTTTGAGAGTAACTTAAAGGGAGCACTCACAACATACGCTTCAATGTACACAAAGCCCGAGTAAGATATAGAGAGGTTGAGGTAATACATTTATGCAAACAAAAGTAATCAAGGAAAAAATAAAAAGTGTAGGGAGTATCAAAAAAATCACCAAAACAATGGAGATGATTTCTGCTACCAAGATGAAGAAATCAATTGATAACACGATGCTTATTCGACCATTCCATGAAGAAGCTCAGCATATTTTACATGATATTTCTCTCGACCCCCATACTCGTCACGAGCTTCTTAATCATAATGGTGTAGAAAACGAATTGGTCATATTAGTATCTTCTAACAAAGGGCTTTGTGGAAGTTATAATGTGAATGTATACCGAAAGTTAATCGCTACCTACACAGAAGAAGAACGAAAAAAAGTAAAAGTAATTGCATTTGGAAAGTATTCTGAGAAGATTGCAAAGAAACTTGATCTTGAAGTTCTTGCATCTTTTAATAATTCATTGATAACTGGAGATGACGCACACGCAACTTCTACACTTGTTGTTGATTGGTATAAAGAAAAGAAGATTGGGACAGTGAGTGTTATCTATACACACTTTATAAACGGGAGCTCTTTTACTCCAACACATCTTCAACTCCTTCCATTTTTATCTGAGGGTGAACCAGACACGAAAGGAGAGCCGCGGTATGCCTATGAGCCAGACCAGGACACGGTGTTGTCTAGTATTATTCCAATGATGCTCCATAATATTATTTATGGCGCTATTCTTGAAAGTTATGCATCTGAACATACAGCCCGTATGCTTGCAATGAAAAACGCAACTGATAACGCAAAGGAGCTGCAAGATGATTTGAAGTTGTATTATAACCGCGCACGACAAGGTGCAGTAACACAAGAAATTGCAGAAATTAGTTCAGGAGCTATGGCACTTTCCGCATAATATATATATGAAAAAAATTCCTGACAACGCAAAATTAGTTTTTAAAGGGTTACTTTTTGATACATATCAATGGGAACAAGAATTATTTGATGGATCAACCTCGACTTTTGAAGCACTTAAACGTCGTGATTCTGTAACAATTGTTGCAACACATGAAGGAAAAATTGTTATTAATAAGGAAGAGCAACCCGGAAGACCTCCTTTCATAACTTGCCCAGGTGGAGTGATTGAAAGTACAGATACACCACTAGAAAGTGCCAGTAGGGAACTACTTGAAGAGACTGCATTATGCTCAGAAGATTGGAAGGAATGGTTCACTGCTGATCCGTGGGGAACAAACAAAGTTGAATGGAATAATTATTTTTTTATTGCAAAAAATTGTCAAAAAGCTGGACATCCTTCTCTAGATGCCGGAGAAAAAATTGAAGTTACGTATGTAACATTCGAGGAATTTTTAGAACTACGATTTGAACCAACATTTAGAAATAAAGAACTAATTCCATTTTTAGAAAGGGCATCACAGAGTGAAGAAGAAAAACAAAAATTACAAGCTCTACTCGGACTCACCACATAAAGAGAAAGAGATTATTAACCACTACCAACAAATTACTTACCACACCATTATGAACAAAGGAACAATCACAAGAATCGTAGGACCAGTTGTAGATATTACATTTACAAACGGAGTACCAGCACTTAAAAATGCTCTCACACTAAAAAATCCAAATGGAGAGCTACTTACTCTTGAAGTCGCACAACATCTCGGGTTCAATGATGTTCGTGCTGTTGCGATGTCAACAACCGATGGGCTAACACGAGGTATGGAAGTAACAGATACAGGTACATATATCGAAGTTCCTGTTGGGCCTGAAATATTAGGACGCATGTTTGATGTGGTGGGTAATCCAATTGATCAAAAGCCAGCAGTAAAAACAGCAAAAAAATATCCTATTCACCGGGCAGCTCCTCCGTTTAGTGAACAATCAACAAAAGCCGAAGTTCTCGAAACAGGTATCAAAGTGATTGATTTAATTTGCCCTTTTCTTAAGGGTGGTAAAGTTGGATTGTTTGGTGGAGCGGGAGTAGGAAAGACTGTGGTGATTCAAGAGCTTATTCGTAACATTGCAAGTGAGCACGCTGGGTATTCTATTTTTGCCGGAGTTGGGGAGCGATCTCGTGAAGGAAATGATCTCTACCGTGAAATGGAAGAGTCAGGGGTTCTAGATAAAACAGTTCTTGTGTTCGGTCAGATGAATGAACCACCAGGAGCACGTGCTCGTGTAGCACTCTCTGCACTTTCGATGGCTGAATATTTCCGTGATGAAGAAAAGAAGGACCTTCTTCTTTTCGTAGATAATATTTTCCGATTCACACAAGCTGGTAGTGAACTTTCTGCACTTCTTGGGCGTATGCCGTCAGCTGTGGGGTATCAGCCAACACTAGCAACAGAAATGGGAGGACTTCAGGAACGTATCACATCAACAAAGAATGGCTCGATTACTTCTGTTCAGGCAGTGTATGTGCCAGCGGATGACCTTACTGACCCAGCACCTGCGACAACATTTTCTCACCTCGATTCGACGGTATCACTCTCCCGCCCTCTTTCTGAGCTTGGTATTTACCCAGCTGTGGACCCACTCGACTCAAGTTCTACAATTCTTCAAGCAGATATCGTTGGTCAAGAACACTATGATGTTGTGCGTGGGATACAAAAGGTTCTCCAGAGATATAAGGACCTTCAGGATATTATTGCCATCCTTGGAATGGATGAGCTGTCAGATGAAGACAAGAAGATTGTAAGTCGCGCTCGTCGTATTCAGAAGTTCTTGTCACAGCCATTTTTCGTTGCTGAGCAGTTTACCGGAGCAAAAGGTGTCTATGTTAAACGGGAAGACACTGTGCGTAGTTTCAAGGAAATTCTTGAAGGAAAGCATGATCATATTCCAGAATCAGCTTTCTATATGAAGGGTTCAATTGAAGACGTAATTGCTGCAGCTGCGGTTGCGTAGTTAGTTTGTATATCTCTCACATGTTAAAACTAAAAGTAATCACCCCAGATAAAGTTATCACTGACGAAGTTGTTGATAGTATTACGCTACCAACAACAAGCGGCATGATTACCGTGCTCAATAAGCACGTTGCTTTGGTTTCAACTATTAAAGCAGGGGAGATGGTTATTAAAAAGGGAGGTAAAGGTGTTGGGTATTCTGTATATAAAGGTTTGGTCAATGTGCGTCCTAACTTTAAAGGAATTACTGAGGTAGTTGTGCTCCTTGAGCGTGGTGAAATGATTGAAGAATTGGATCATGACAGAGCAGAGCAAGCACTTAAGCGTGCGCAGGCACTTCGAGATGAGAATGAAGAAAATGTGGACTTTAGTTTCTTTGAAGGACATGTTGAAAAACAGCTTAATCGTGTTAAGTTGGCAAAAAAATATAAAAACCAAGGAATTAAGATGAGCGATATAGGTGGTAATTAAATTATTGATAGTTTACATAAAAAAACACATACCTGAGTATGTGTTTTTTAGTAGCTATCTTCTATAAAAGGACAAACAATAAAATAACACCAACAATAATTCTGTACCATCCAAAAATACTAAAGGAGTGCTTACGGATATACTCAAGTGCAAATTTAATGACAAAAAGTGCAACGACAAACGATACAATTGTCCCAATAACAATAGGACTTACAGAGTCAAGTGTGAGTTCCTTATGCTTTTTTAATATTGTATAGAGTGTCGCTACGGTCATCGTAGGAACAGCAAGTAAAAAGGTAAATTCAATAAGAACTTTTCTTGAAAGTCTCCTAAGGAGTCCTCCAACAATCATTGCACCTGATCTTGAGACACCTGGAATAATTGCAAGTGTTTGGAAAAGACCAAGAATAAAAGCGTTTTTATACGAAATGCTTGAGATTTCAATAATTTCTCCAGCCTCTGTATCTTTTGCATACTTCTTTTCAACCAGTAAGATAATAATTCCTCCAACAATAAGCATCGTAGCAACTAATACCTGGCTACCAAGTAGATATTTTATTTGTGGGTAAACAATAACTCCTATTATTCCAGTTGGAATAAATGCAACGATTAATTTCTTAATCATTTCTATTTGGAATAATTTTTTATAAAATAAAACAACAACAGCAAGAATTGCCCCTAACTGCACAACTATTTCAAATGTTGTTAATGTTGCAGAGTCAACAATGTGTAAAAAATGGGACACAAGTATCATGTGTCCAGTAGAAGATATTGGTAAAAATTCAGTAAGTCCCTCAATAATACCTAGAATGATTGCGTGGAGTGTTGTCATAAAGTATTAGTGTACCATATTCAATCTTGAGACCCAGGCTTTCCTTGTCATAAACTTTTCACATGTCGTTTAGGGAATTGGGTGGTACACTAAAGAAGAAATATATTCCTTATTTATTTATGCGCCTTTCTTACATTACGATTCAGGGCTTTAAATCTTTTGCCAAGAAAACAACTATAGATGTAACCCATCAAGTAACTGGTGTTGTTGGACCAAATGGTTCAGGAAAATCTAATATTGCAGAAGCTATCCGATTTGTCCTTGGGGAACAGTCAATGAAGAGTATGCGCGGGAAAACAGGTTCGGATGTTATTTTTAAAGGTTCAGAACATCTTTCATCAATGTCTCGAGCATCAGTTACCATGGTAATTGATAACAGAAAAAAAGACGCACTTAAAAAAGCACAAAGCTCAAGTAATCCAGTTATTAGTGACTCACTTGCTCCATACCTTGTCTACGAGCATCTAACACTTTCTCGTACCATCTATGCGGATGGGACAAGCGACTATACCTTAAATGATGCAAAGGTTCGCCTTAAAGATGTTCAGGAGCTTTTATCATTTGCAGGAATAGGTGGAAGTGCTCACACAATCATTAATCAAGGTGAAGCTGACAGAATTTTACTAGCATCTCCAAAAGATAGAAAAGAAGCGCTTGAGGATGCTCTTGGGCTTCGTGTGTACCATTTACGTCTAGCAGAAAGTACAAGGAAGCTTGAGAAAGTAAAAACACACGTGAGAGAAGTCGAGTTACTTCGTACAGAAATAAAACCACACCTTGATCATCTTGGTCGACAGGTAAAGAAAATTGAATCACAAGAAGAAGAGCGTAAGAACCTTCATGGACTTCTCGTTGCGTATTTTCACAAAGAAGATGGAGATCTTGCAGCGCTCCGAGAAAGAATTCATGAAGAAGGAACATCGGACTCTCTTCTTGTTGTTACACAATCAATTGAAAAAGAGCTTGCTATTTTAACAGAACAAAAAAAAGACACGAAGTCAAAACAAGATCTTGGTATTTCTGCAGAAAAAAATAGACTACATGCAGAGCTTAGACTTTTACTTGAACGTAAAGACCAAGTAATAAAAACTCTTGGAAGATTAGAAGGTGAGGAGGCAGTTTTAGAAAAACAGATCAGTAAGGATAGGGAAGTAACATCGGTAACTATCCCTATGACTGAAGTAAAAATTAGTCATATCACTATTATTAATAGATTGAGCTTTCTTACACAAGCATTAAATGAGTCAGATATTCCAAAGGCGTCCATTTTAACAAATGAAGTTACGCAGGCAACTCATGAATTTTTTAATAAATATACCAACGCTGACACAACGAAACAAGAGAGTATCCAAAACGAAATAAAGGTTATCATTGATTCAATTGAAGAACATGAAAGTACTCTTACATTTCTATCGCTAGAAATTGCAAAACTTGAAGGGCAGATAGAGGCTCTTGGCACGCAAGTAGAACAGACAGTTGTTACTCGTCACGAAGAAGAGAAAAAAATAATGCTACTTGAAAGTAAGTTAAGAGAATTAAAAAGTACCATTAATTTACGAAAACAAGAAGAGAGCGAGTTAGATCTACGAAGTAACCACTCAAGCTCATTGCTCAAAGAGGGTATGATTATTGTTGGGCAACATATGCAAGGGTATAAGGAAATTCAGCCACTTGAAAAATACCGTGATACTCAAAAGCATGATCTTATGCGTGGTATTGAACGGTCAAAACTCCGTATTGAAGAAGCAGGAATTCCAAATAAAGATGAAGTTATTAAAGAGTTTACGACAACCAAAGAACGTGATGAATATCTTCTTAAAGAATTATCTGATATCAAAGAAAGTGAAAGAAATTTACTAATACTTATTGATGAATTGCGATCAACGCTGTCCTCTCGTTTTTCACAAGGAGTGCAAGAGGTTTCAAAGGTTTTCAGTACATTTTTCGGAGAAGTTTTTGTTGGTGGAAGAGCAAAAATAGTACTAGTGACTTCTACTAAGATGGATGAGGAAGGAAAAGAAATACAAGAACAGGGGATTGATTTAGATGTGTCTTTACCAAATAAAAAAGTAAAAGAAATAAGCATGTTCTCAGGTGGTGAACGAGCGCTCGTCTCTATTGCTCTCCTTTTTGCAATGAGTGCAATAACTCCTCCACCATTTATGGTACTCGATGAGACAGACGCACCACTAGATGAATCAAATGCTCGTAAATACGGGGCGATGCTTAAGAGGCTTTCTGAACATAGTAAACTTCTCGTGATTACTCATAATAGAGAAACAATGAATCACTGTGACATGCTGTACGGGGTTACTATTGGTGTTGATGGAGGCAGTAAACTTTTGTCGATTAATTTTAAAGAAGCAGAAAGGTTGGCGGAATAAGGACTTTCGAATTGAAAGGATTGGCAAAATTAAAGCGCGTCGTAGACGCGCTTGTTAGTTACACGACACAAAACTTTACGCTAGTGTTTCTCTTAAGTCTTCGGCGTTTTCCTGCAATCCCTTTGAAATATTTTTTAAGGATTGAAGTACAACTTCCTTGAACAGCTCTTCAGTTCGACTTTTGATCTTTTCACACCCCTCAATATAAAAAGTGTGCTTTTGATTTATTTTGCTGACTAGGCTGAATTCTATGACTATCTCCCACTCGAGTTGTATCTGGACTTGAATACCTTTAATTGGGTCAAACCTTACACCTGCCCAAAGTACAAGTTTTTGGACTTCGGGAGTAAGATTACTCCAGCCATCGATTACTCCCTCAGCAACTTCTTTAAGATGACTGTTAAAGAAGGGCATTTCGGTGCTAAAAAGTTCAAGGCTAACTTTCATGATAAAAAACTTTCTGTGTCCACGACACTGTAATTCCTAGCTCGTAAAGAAGCTAGGTAGTTTTATACTACTGTAAATTATTAATTTGTAAAGTTTTAATGGGAGAAGTCACACAAAGGTAAGACCTTCATTGAATGGAAACGTAATAGAAACGAAAGTCATGCCTTTGTACACTTTTATGCTAGTTTGTTAACGTGATAACACATCTTGTCTTACTATGTTAGAATAAGGCAATATGCAAAGACTTTTTACAGGGCAAATAAGTATTACTTCTAAAAAAGATGGGTACGTTCGGGTGTCAGATCTTGAACAATCCAAAGAAGGGGCTATTTTTGTGGACCATTCACATCTCCATACTGCGTTACAAGGGGACCATGTTGAGGTGGAGCTTCTTGGGAAGCATAAGAATCAAAAAGGAGAAGATGAGCTATACGGTAGTGTTACGCAGATTATCGAACGAGGCCGTAAGGGTTATGCAGGGATTCTTGAAGTAGAAAATGGTATGTGTTTTCTTGTGCCTGATGATAAGAGAATGTATACCGATATCATTGTTCCAAATAACGCACGAATGGATGCAGAAACCGGTATGAAAGTAATAGTTGCGATTACTGATTGGACTGATGCAAAAAAGTCTCCAATTGGAAAAGTGACAAATATTTTAGGGAAGCCTGGAGATAATAATGCAGAAATGCTAGCTTACGCACTTGAACGCGGATTTTCTGATGAGCATGCAAAAGAAGTAAATGAAGAAGCAAATAGTATCAAGTCGCGTGGAATTACAGAGGAAGATAAGAAAGATAGACGAGACTTCAGAGCTGTTCCTACATTTACTATTGACCCAATTGATGCAAAAGACTTTGATGATGCTATTTCATTCCAAAAACTTCCAAATGGTAATTTCGAAGTAGGTGTACACATTGCAGATGTATCATATTATGTACGCGACGGAATGGCATTAGACCAAGAAGCAATCGCGCGAGAAACATCTGTATATCTTGTTGACCGAGTTATTCCAATGCTTCCAGAAGTGCTTTCAAATGATCTGTGTTCACTTGTGCAGGGTGAGGACAGGTTGGTTATGTCATGTGTCCTAGAGCTAGATACCGAAGGGAATGTTCACAATGAATGGTATGGGCGCTCACTTATTAATTCACACCGAAGATATAGCTATGAAGATGCTCAGGTAACACTCGATACAAAGAGTGGGGATTTTTTTGAAGAGCTTGAGATTTTAAATACAATAGCTAAAAAATTAAACAAAGCGCGCTTTGATAATGGCGCGTTACAGCTTGAAACAGAGGAGGTTAAATTCAAGTTAGATGAAAAAGGTGTGCCGATTGATGTGTATACCAAGACACGTGGTGATACTCATAAATTAATTGAAGAGTATATGCTTCTAGCAAATAAATACGTCAGTAAATTTATTACTAAGACTCAAGAAGATATTAATGGTGAAGGAAATGCAATTTGTGTGTACCGTATTCACGATAAACCAGATCCAGATAGGATGCATGACTTGAATTTATACATTAAGGGACTTGGGTACACAGTGAGATTTATGGACGGACTTATTCCATCAAAAGATTTAAATGACCTCCTTATAAAAATGGGAGATAGGCCAGAAAAAGCTCTCCTTCAGGTTCATATTACTCGCTCGATGGCAAAAGCTATTTATAGTACTAATAACGTCGGACACTACGGTCTTGCTTTTGATTTCTATTCACACTTCACATCTCCGATTCGCCGTTATCCAGACGTGCTTACACATCGACTTCTCATGAAAGTGCTTGATAAGAATTATCCAAAGGTAGAGGAAAGAGGATTCTACGAAAAGCTATGTATGCAGGCATCTCGTCGTGAAAAGGAAGCATCTGATGCTGAGCGGGGTAGTATTAAGTACAAGCAAGTCGAGTACATGTCATATCGAATTGGTGAAGAGTTCGATGGAATGGTATCAGGTGTTTCTGAGTGGGGAATCTTTGTTGAAGAAAAGAAAAGTAAGTGTGAAGGTATGATACGACTTCGTGATTTAGGCGATGACTTTTATAACTATGACCAAAAAGGTGGACGAGTGTTCGGAGAACGTACTGGCGTAGAATACAAAATCGGCACACCTGTAAAAATAAAAGTTAAGAACGCTAATCTTGAACTAAAAGTTATTGATTATACATTAGTCATATAGTTATTTGTTGTCATTTGTCTTGTTACACAATTAGAACTAAACTAGTAAAGTTGTCTCAACAGTTATAATGAAACGTTTACTCACACATAGTCATAAGCAAAAAAAAGAACTCTTTGATAGTGTTTTGGATGATATTTATTCTAAAAAAAGTACAGAGTGGAAAAAAATATCTAAAAAGCAATTATTGAAAACCTTTTCAAAAACTATGCGTGAGGTTGAGGCGTATCAGACATTTGTCACTCAATCAGGAAAAAATCCTAAGACTATAAAAACAATCAGTGAATTTGCAACTGTCCCCCCAGTTACTAAAAAAAATTATTTGCGTGCATTTCCTTGGAATAGCTTGTGTAAAAAAGGAGCACTAGTACACGACTCGCTCGTTATGACATCTACATCAGGGTCAACTGGGGCGCCGTTTTACTTTCCACGAACATCTTCAATTGACCTACAATCCGCAGTATCACATCAGTTGTTTCTTAATTCCTCAAAAGTACATAACAAAAAATCAACTCTGGTAATTAATTGTTTTGGAATGGGGGTATGGATTGGAGGGTTGCTAACCTACCAAGCATTTAAACATATTACTGAACATGGGTATTCGTTTACTATTATCACTCCTGGAATAAGTAAAAATGAGATTTTTCAGACATTTAAAAATCTAGCACCGCACTTTGATCAGATTATTTTATGTGGATATCCTCCATTTGTAAAAGATGTGATAGACGAAGGAGCTGAAGCAGGTATTGCTTGGAAAGATTTTGATCTTAAAATAATATTTGCAGCAGAAGGATTTTCTGAGACATTTAGAGACTATATTACTGAAGCTGTAGGTGTTAAAGATATCTATAGAGATATCATGAATGTGTATGGAAGTGCTGATTTAGGGACAATGGCACAAGAATCCCCACTCTGTGTTCTTATTCGAAGATTGGCGACTACTAATACAGTCCTTTATGAAAAACTATTTGACCAAGCATTAAGGTTGCCAACTTTAGCACAATACATACCAGATTTTATAAATTTTGAGTCAGTTAACGGCTCTATTTATTGTACTGGAGATAATGTGTTACCTCTTGTCCGTTATGAAATAGGAGATAGCGGCGGCGTGTATACCTATGATGAGATGCGAGCTATTTTTAAAAATGTTGGAGTAGATTTGGATGTAGAAATTACATTAGCAGGAATTAAAGATACTATTACTGAGTTACCCTTTGTGTATGTCTATGAGCGTTCTGACTTTTCTGCGAGTTTTTACGGTGCAATTATATATCCTGAGTTTATTAAAAAAGGCTTACTCTCAAAAGACCTTTCTCAGTATGTAACAGGTAAATTTACAATGTTCACAAAAAATGATGAAAATGAAGACCAATACCTCGAAATAAATGTAGAACTTAAATCAAACGTGAAGATGACGTCTTCAATTAGAAAAAAAACACTACAAATAATCTATGAGGCACTCCTATCTCAAAGTACAGAGTACACAAGACTATCTCTTCACTTAGGAGACCGAATATATCCAAAGATTATTTTTTGGCCACGTGGGCATGAATTATATTTTAGGGCTGCAGGTAAACAGAATTGGGTCAATAAGTAACTTTCCTCCCCACAAAAAAGAAAACTTCTTCTCTTTTGTTTGCATGGTACACTTAAGAAAAGTAAATATCCATAACCATGCCACACAATCTTGAAGAGTTTCTTGTTTCAAAAAGAGATACAGCGCCCGCAGAACCAGTGATTTTTGATTTCAATAACGAAGAACATGAACGTGCTGTTACACAGCTTTTTGAGAGCGGAAAGATTCAAGTTTCTGTTGATGATTACGAAGAACAACAATTAGAACTTTTTGGGATACAGAATCCAACTAAAGTGTACACTCAAACTTTTAAAGAAGAATTTAAAATATACTACACAGCTTTGGCATCAGAAAAACCAATCCATAAGGATGGGAATTGGATATATTTTCCATGGTCCTCCAAGCTTGTTCATGTTCTTAAGGAGTCTGATTTTCAATCAGTAAGGACAGCACGAAATAAAAATTTGATTAATGAAGAAGAACAGAAAAATTTTTATAACACAACTGTTGGGATTGGTGGTTTAAGTATCGGATCTAGTGTCGCTTTTTTACTCACCCTTCAGGGGGGTGCTAAACATATAAAGCTAGCAGACATGGATAGGCTAGCTCTCTCTAATACTAACCGTATCTTGATGGGCGTAGATAATCTTGGAGTTTTAAAAGTAGAGATGGCAGCTCGCAGAATGTATGAAATAAATCCATACATGAAAATTGAACTTTATAGAGATGGTCTTACTCCTGAAAATATAGATGCCTTTTTTGATGGACTTGATGTTGTTGTTGATGAGCTTGATAATATTGCAATTAAATATCTTATTCGTGAAAAGGCTCAGCAGTATAAAATCCCTGTACTCATGGGGACGGATAATGGTGATAATGCTGTAATTGATGTTGAGAGATACGACCATGATGAGCCAGTAGAATATTTCCACGGGAAAATGGGAGATGACTTATCATATGAGTCACTCACTAAACTTGACAAGTTTGGTATTGGCAAGATGGCTACAAAATGCGTCGGTGTAGAAAATGTTACCGTAAAAATGCAAGAGTCGCTTCTTCAGATGGGTAAGACAATTGTCTCATGGCCACAGCTAGGAGGAGCTGCAATTGTTAATGGCGCTTCAATTGCTTACTGTATAAGAAAAATTGCAAATAACCAACCTCTTGTGAATAGCCGTTCACTTATTAATATGGATGAACTTTTGATCCCGACGTATAATGAACCAGACGAAGTTACTCAAAGACAGGACGCTGCAGAAACATTCAGAAAAATATTTGGCCTATAATTATATACAAACATGCACGATGTCATTGAAAAAATAATCGTAGATGGCGTTCAGGCTCCATCCGGTGAGAATTGCCAGCCATGGAAATTTAAAGTTCATGGTGAGACACTCTCTATTTTTAATCTCCCTGAAGCAGACCTGTCACTCTATAACTCAAAGCAAAAAGGGTCATATATGGCCCATGGTGCTCTTATGGAAAATATTGTAGTGAGTGCGAAGGAATATGGATATGAAGTAGATATTATAGTATTCCCGCATAACGGTAATCACGAACATGTCGCTGATATTTTGTTCAAGAAACATAAAGAAACTCCTAAAGACCCACTCTATGAGGTTGTCTACAGCAGATGCACCAATAGAAAAGATTTTACTGGAGAAACATTAACAGTGGTAGAAAAAAAGGCCTTACATGACGCTGCCGATAGTCTTGGTTATAACTCTTTTTCTATCGTGGATGATAAGCACCATATGGAACGACTAGGTGTAGCACTTGCGATGAATGAACGAGTACTTTTTGAAAACAAGAAACTTCATGATTTTTTTTACGATCATATTTTGTGGAACAAGAAAGATGAGGATAAAGCAGGGGGTTTTTATATTGATACACTTGAATTCCTTCCACATCAATTAAAAGGTGTTAAGTTATTTAAGAACTGGATTGTACTCACATTACTTAATAGAATTTTGAAAGTTTCGAAAATGATAAGCAAAGAAAATGGAGAAAAGTATGCAGCATCAGGCTCATATGGTGCCCTTCGTATGAAAGGTACAACTAATAAGGACTATGTGAACCTTGGGAGAACGCTACAACGTGTATGGCTCACTGCTACTGCGCATGGTATTGCTATGCACCCATGTAATGGAACTATCTATCTTAGGGGGCATATTGAGGATAATGGGACTGGAGATTTTTCTGGTGAGCATGTTGATTTGATTCAAAAGTCATATATTGATATTGTAAAAATATTTCAAGCTGAGGATTCACATATTGGGTTTATTTTTAGAATGGGGAAGGCAAGTGAGCCGACTGCAGTAGCGAAAAGAGTAAAGCCTATAGTAGAATATATAATGTAATACTATGTCAGGAATTATCGAATTAATCCAAAATATATCATTTAGTAATCTTGATTTGTTAAGTGTTGGGATTACAATCGCAGCAATTGGGCTCCTAGGTTTTATTGTGTACATTAGTAATGCAAAAAGTATTACAAATGTTTCGTTTATTATTTTCTGTTCTGTGACAATTCTTTGGAGTTTTTTCAATTACAGTAGTTCGCAGACACGTGATCCAGATATATTTCTTCAGGCTTGGAAAATAACAATTTTCCTAGGTTTTTGGCATTCATTTTCTTTTTTCAATTTTCTGTATGTTTTCCCAAAAGAAAAAGTTACATTTCCGACCTGGTATAAGTTTATTCTCATTCCTTACATTACAATCTTTTCATTGTGGGCGCTCTTTGGCGATTTAGTTTTTTCAGGTGTACAACTTGTCAATGAGGTACCGGAGCCTATTGTTGGAAAGGGGATTGTGGTACTACTTCTCACTGCGATTTCACTCATAGTTACAAGTTTCATATTTTTAATTAGAAGAATTATTAAGGCAAAAAAAGGAGAGAAAACCCCCTTTGTACTTATCTTAGTTGGTGCAATCATCACATTTCTGTTGTTGTTTACGTTTAATCTTATTTTACCTGCAGTCTTTGAAGATTTAAGGTTTATTCCTCTAGGGGCCGTCACTTTTTTACCTTTTTCAGTCTTCACTGCATATGCAATTTTTAAACATAAGGCTTTTAAAGTACAAAATCTAGGTGCTTCACTCATGGCATTTGCACTGTGTATTGCAACGTTTGTAGAAGTTATTTTTGCAGAAAATACAGGACAGCTATTACTACGAGTTGGTATTTTCTTGTTTGTGCTACTTATCAGTATTCAATTTATCAAGAACATTTCAACACTGGAACACCTTACAGAAAATCTTGAAGAAGCAAATGAAAAATTGCAATCTCTTGATAAACTTAAATCTGAATTTATCTCACTAGCTTCTCATCAACTTCGTAGCCCACTTACAGTGATAAAGGGATATGCTTCAACGCTTACTGATGGGGTGGTTGGTGATTTAACTCCAAAACAAAATGAAATAGTTAGACACATATTTACATCTGCTCAAGGTCTCGCGTCTGTTGTGGAGGATTTCTTGAATGTAACAAAAATTGAACAAGGAGGCATGAAGTATGTCTTTGAAGAGACGGATATTAAAATAGTTGTTAAGGATCTCATGAGTGACATGAAAATCGCAGCACAGGATAAAGGTCTTTCTTTTGAAACTACTTTAGACGAAGCAGATTCTTTTGTGCTCAACGTCGACGGCGTTAAGTTAAAACAAGTGTTTCTTAATCTTATAGACAATAGTATCAAGTATACGAAAGAAGGTTTCGTAAAAGTTTCGCTACACAGAGACGCAGTCAGTAAACAGATTATTTTTTCTGTACAGGATTCAGGGATAGGTATTACCAAAGAAACAAAAGCAAAATTATTCACCAAATTTTCACGTGGTGAAGGAGGGGTTTTAAATAGTGGTGGTTCAGGTCTAGGACTATATCTTGCGCATGAAATTGTCCAAGCTCATCATGGACTAATTACCATTAGCTCAGATGGGGTAGGGAAAGGTTCATTATTTACGGTCACTTTGCCGACTGTTCGCTAAAGTGGTTTTATTGCAGTGGTAGGTATATACTTACGCTATATAAATATGAAAAAGAAAATAATGATTATCGAAGATGATAAAAGTCTCCAAGAGATTTATACAATTAACTTTGAAGCTGCTGGCTACGAAGTAGTAATTGAAGGAGACGGGCTATCTGGAATATCAGAAGTAACAGATAAGAAGCCTGACATCATATTGCTTGACGTAATGATGCCGAACATGGATGGTTTTGATTTTCTTCGTGTGATGAAAGAAAATACTAGTATTAATATCCCGGTGGTTGTTTGCTCTAATTTATCTGATCAAGCGACTCATGATAAGGCCTTGCAAGCAGGAGCTGCTGCAGTATTACTTAAGGTTAATTATTCAGGGAAGGAGCTAGTTCAAAAGATGAATCTTATCTTGGAAGGGAACGCAAGTAAGCATAAAAATGTCACGAGACCTATTTCAGACTAAATAGTTACACACACGACATTTCCTTGATTCCGTATATACTTAGTACTAGGAAGATCTAGACTTATTTTCATTATTTAATTATATTATGGATTCAACATATTTTGACGGAATACTTTCAGGAGTAAAGTTTGACCTGATTGGTGTCGGTATTGCGGTTCTTGGAGTTCTAGTTCTTGCATGGACAGTTCTCTACAGAAGTAGAAATAGTATCACTAGCAGGAGTTTTCTTTTCTTTTCATACGTTACCATTTTATGGGGTATTTCAAACTATTTTTTGTATAAGTTTACTGATCCAGCTGATGCACTGCTCGCTCTTCGTTTCCATATTTTCTTGTCTATCTGGCATGCATATGCATTCTTTCAGCTTGCGTATGTTTTCCCAAATGAACAAAAAGTCTTACCTCCATGGCATAGATATGTACTATTGCCACTCGCATTCTTTACCTCATCGCTTCTTCTTATACCTTTTGTATTCCGAGAGTTTAGTAACTTCATCTCTCCTGATGAGGCTATCAGTCCTGAAAAAAGCCAGGGAATTATTTTGGCTGGAGTGGTTACACTTTCATTTTTCGTTGCGGGTATTGTGGTTCTCTTTAAGAGAATAGGGGAAACAAAAGGAGATGAGCGTCGGCAAGTGATGCTTATGTTTACGGGTATGTCACTAACAGCAGGACTCCTCCTTCTCTTTAGTTTCATTCTTCCAATTGGGTTTAAGAATTTTGATTTTGTACCATACGGAGCACTCTTTATTTTTCCAGTTATTGTATTTACTGCCTACGCAATATATATCGTTGAGCTATTCCACGTAAAGAACATTTTCGCAGGGCTCTTTACGTTCTTCTTGTGCGTTGTTTCGCTCATTGAGCTTATTCTTGCAGAAACGGTTGAGCAGTTATTGTTGCGTATCTTAGTATTTCTACTAACTATTGTTATCGGTATCCAACTTGTTCGTAATACTTTTGAAATTGAACTTGCAAATGAACAAAAATCAGAATTGATGAGTTTTGCAACTCATGAGATTCGTACACCTATTACGGTTATGCGAGGGTATGCCACAATGTTACTTGATGGCGATAAAGGAGAAATTAGTAATCCTGTAAAAGATTTGTTACAGAAAATTATGATTGCGGGAAATGATGTTACGACACTGCTCGCGGAGTATCTTGATAAATCAAAAATTGAATTAGGACAAATGGAGTATATTCCTACGAAATTCGACGTTTTGATTACAGTTAATGAGATTCTTGCCATCTTTAAGATTCACGCAGAACAAAAAGGTATACATCTCACTACGGCTCTGGACACAAGTCACAAGAGAATGATTTATGCAGATCAGGCAAAGCTAAAAGAAATTATCATAAATATTATTGATAACTCAATTAAGTACACGCCAGAAGGCTCTATTGATGTTTCTGTTACCAGTAAAGATGGATATGTTACTATTAAAGTAGCAGATACTGGTGTCGGTATTGAGCCAGAAGTGATGCCATCATTGTTTAAAGAATTCTCACGAGCAGATTTACAAAAAGTAAACATTTTAGGTAGTGGGCTAGGTCTCTTTTTGGCAAAGAAATTCACAGAAGCACAGAAAGGTAAAATTTGGGCAGAGTCAGAAGGAAGAGATAAGGGTTCCCAATTTTATATTAAGTTCCCAGAAGCCAGATAATTTAAAGTTATTACAACACAGTATGTCAGAGATAAAGAAAAAAATAATGATCATTGAAGACAATAAAGATCTTCAGGAAATATATAAACACAGTTTTGAAAAGCATGGGTACATCGTTGTTGTTGAGGAAAATGGTCTCGAAGGAGTTAATGGTGTTATTAAAGAACTTCCTGATGTAATCTTGCTTGATTTGATGATGCCTGGAATGGATGGCTTTGGATTTCTTCGAAAAATGAAAGAAACAGGAGGATTATCAATTCCTGTTGTTGTGTGCTCTAATATTTCAGATGTTGATACCATTAATAGAGCTTTAAAGGATGGTGCAACTGATGTTATTTTAAAGGTTGATTACTCAGGAAAACAGCTCGTCGATAAGGTTAATTTTTTAGTGGATGAATTTTATCATAAAAAGGTACATGCAGAAATTGGGAAGAGTGAGACTTCTTAGTTGGTTTATTTTAAGGGTCTTACCGCAAAGGCTTTTCTTTTTTGCCTACTTGTGGTAGAATACGTCACATGTTAAAAATCAGATTACAGCGTACAGGACGCAAGAACGACCCACATTTCCGCCTCATTGTTACCGAAAGTACACTCAAGGCTAAGACATCTCAGTTTGCTGAGATTGTTGGAACATATAATGTAAAGGCTGGTATTTTTGAAGCGAAAGCTGATCGTATCAAGCATTGGATGTCAGTTGGAGCACAAACTACTCCTACTGCATTTAATTTACTTGTTACAAAAGGAATTCTTACTGGAAAGAAGATAAACGTTCTTCCTAAGAAGACTCCTCAGAAGAAAGAAGCTGTAAAGGCATAAGACAGCCTTTAGGTGTTAGCTGTTAGCCTTTAGCTACACACAACTCAAAAGCGGTGCCTTAGGCACCGCTTTTGAGTTGCTAAGAGCGAACAGCTAAAAGCTATGTGCTATTTTCTGTGAATAACTTTAGTCATCTTAATGAAATAGATTGATACACTTACTGCATACAAACAATTACATATATGAAAGATCAAGAATTTGTCCAGTACGTTGTGGAGGCTTTAGTAGATAATCCAGAGAAGGTGAAAGTAGAAAGAAGGGTTGATGAAATGGGTGTGTTAATTACACTCGATGTTGATGCATCTGACATGGGTAAAATTATTGGGCGAGATGGAGCAACAGCAAAAGCACTTCGAACATTACTCCGTGTTGTTGGAATGAAGAATAATGCACGAGTCAACCTTAAGATTAATGAGCCTGAAGGGCGTCCAGCTTTTAATGGTGGAAGTAAAGAAGAGGGGTCACAGTCATATACTCCACGATATGATACTGAGGATGTGGATGCTGTTATGAACGACCTAAAAAGCCTTTAGTCAAAAATTATCTCATCTACTTTGTCGCTACGAAATTTTAAAAGTCGCCGTACCATTTGTACGTCTCCTTTTAAAATTTCTAGGTTCCTCGTACCTGAGCAATTTTTTACCAAAGGCCCTGACGCAAGTTCGTAGGTATTGTTTTAAATTATACTAGTAAAAACTCTACAGGGTTTTTATTTTGCTTAATTGCTACGAAATTGCTATACTGTCAAGTATGAAGCAACAACCTCTTCGGTTCCATGTGGTCACAATATTCCCAAAAATGCTCGACTCTTATTTTGCAGAGTCGATTATTTTTCGTGCAATAGAAAGTAAGTTAATTGAAGTAAGCACGTACCCACTTAGAGAATACACAACAGATAAACATCGTCGTGTTGATGGGAAGCCATACGGTGGGGGCCCAGGTATGGTGATGTGGGTTGATCCGATTATTAACTGCGTAGAAAAAATACAAAAGAAAATAGCACGAAGAAAGACTTCAAAGGTACTTGTGGTAATTTTTAACGCTGGAGGTGAAATGTTTACTAATACTCTTGCCCAAACTACAGCAAAAAAATATACCGATATTATTTTTATCTGTGGGCGATATGAAGGAGTTGACTCGAGAGTCAAGAAAATTCTGAAAGCCAAGGAATGGAGTATAGGAGAGTATGTTTTAACAGGAGGGGAATTACCTGCAATGGTAAGTATTGATGCTATCTCACGTCAAATTAAAGGCGTACTGCACGATGAGTTATCTCTTGAGGAGAAACGTATAGCGTCACATGAAATTTATGCTCGTCCAGAAGTGTATGAGCATGATAAGAAGAAATATAAAGTACCAAAAGTGCTCCTGTCGGGTAATCATAAATTAATTGATGAATACCGATTACAACAGGAAAATAAAATCGGGAAAAAGAAACATGTATCTGAAGATTAAGGTTGTTCCAGATTCAAAAATGGAAAAAGTAGAAAAATTAAAAGACGATGAATATCGTATATGGGTAAAGGTTCCTGCAGAAAATAATCTTGCAAATAGTAGGGTGGTTGAGCTGTGTCGAGAAATGTTTCCAGGCATGTCCGTACGTATTATTAGTGGACATCATTCACCATCAAAAATACTTTCTATCAACTAGCAGTGGGGAGTAATTTTTGGTACAATCGACTGCACGTCGAGACGGCTCGGCCGCGAAGATGTCGAACAACCAGCAGGTTTTCGACTAGATATTACTTCATTCCAGCTAGATTAAACACTCACTAGCTAATTAGTGAAATAATATAAGCCGTTGTAGCTCAAGCGGCTTGGCCGCGCAGACTTCCGGAGCTAGCAAGCGTAGGAAGCAGTTGGTAGACTGTTCAAGTATGCAAATTGTGGGTAGGTGAAATAAATATAAAATAAGCCGTTGTAGATCGAGAAGCTTGGCTTCGAAGATGTCGGGAGCCAGCAGGCTCACGGCGCAAGTTGGTAGATATTACCAAATAAAGTGAAGCTCCGCAGGTAGTCAAAATAAAATAAGCCGTTGTAGCTCAGTTGGTAGAGCACGTCATTGGTAATGACGAGGTCAGCAGTTCAATCCTGCTCAACGGCTCTTGAAATGTCTGTTTGAGTATAAAAAATACGCCCCGATGAGGCGCATGTGTTTTTGCTAAAACAAAAAGTTTAGCCAAAAATTCTACCAAACTGTGTTTCCAAAATTTCTGAATGGGCGTTGAGAATTCGGTATCCATTAAGTTCCGCATTATTTCGAATTGCCTGTTGAATATCTTGAACTCTAAACAATTCATTTTGAAGTTTTTCATGTCCATCAATACTTGAAGGCAAGAATCCCTCAAGTGATGGTATTTCACCAACAAAAATATGTTGAAGGTGTGATGTGAATCGAGGGTTATTTGATGGTTTATTAATGCCACCAACATGACGAAGGTTTACTAATCGAAGACCAACTTCTTCCCAATATTCACGAAGCGCCGCCGTTTCAGCTTCCTCTTCGGGAAGTATTCTTCCTCCTACGATTTTCCATAGAGGGTTTTCCCAACCATCTGACCTTGTGAGTGGGGTCCATATGCTCCCATCTGTTTTTTGGTGTAATCCAATAGTAAGAACGGAAGCCTTACTAGATTTAACTGGACTCATGAGAATTCTCCTGTATTGTAAACCTAAAGGAGCAGATACTCCTTTTTATATTATACCACATATTTTACATATGTGTCAATATTCCACATTTTCAGAATATGGTTTGATATACTGAAAAAATGGAACCACTCGCATCACTTCTTCGCCCAAAAGCGTTCGTCGATTATATAGGTCAATCACATCTTGTCGGACCGGGTAAGCCACTTAACATGGCAATTACTAAAAAGCATGCTTTTTCTTTTATTTTGTGGGGGCCACCTGGAACCGGTAAGACATCGCTTGCGCGTATTTATGCAAAAGCACTTAATGCTGACTATCATGAACTTTCTGCGGTCTCCTCTGGAAAAGAAGATATTAGAAGAATCCTCGAAGGTGGAAATCTTTTTGGTCCAAAAATACTTTTTTTAGATGAGATACATCGATTCAATAAAGCACAGCAAGATTTTCTTTTACCATATGTTGAAAATGGTCAACTTATTTTGATTGGTGCAACAACTGAGAACCCAAGTTTTGAGGTTATTCCTGCATTACTTTCTCGTGCTCGAGTTTTTGTACTCGAGTTACTTACAGAAGAAAATCTTCGTGAAATAATCAAACGTGCATCACAAAAACTTAGTAAAAAAATTGATAGTGAAAGTGAAGAATGGCTTGTTCGTATGTCAGGAGGAGATGCAAGACAGATGTTATCAGTTCTTGAACACACTATTGAGTTATGCGGTGAGATAAGCGTAGAACATTTAGAGTCGACACTTCAATCATCAACACTTCGGTATGATAAAAAAGGGGAGGACCATTACAATACCATAAGTGCATTTATTAAAAGTATGAGAGCGTCCCAAACTGATGCGGCGATGTATTATCTGGCGCGGATGATTGCTTCTGGCGAAGATCCAAAGTTTATTGCACGTCGAATGGTTATTTTTGCATCAGAAGATATTGGGCTTGTAGATTCACAAGCTCTTGTCATTGCAAATGAAGTATTTAAAGCGGTTGAAACAATCGGCATTCCTGAATGCGGTATTAATTTGGCTCACGGTGTAGCGTATCTCTCACAAGCCAAAAAGAGTCGCATGTCATATGATGCATATCTACAAGCGCTAGATGACGCAAAAAAGCTGGGCAACCTTCCAATTCCTATGAAACTTCGAAATGCAGAAACAAAATTAATGAAAGATATTGGATATGGAGATGGGTATGCTATGTATGGAGATGATGGATATTTACCAAACGAATTACAAGACAGAAAGTACTTTACTTGATAGATACAGAAGAGTGACGTCAATATCGACAAAGTCTGTAATTTTGTGTAGGCTCTTATTAGATAAGCTATGGGAGATCTAGATGAAAAGTGATAATTTCGAATTACTTTTGAGTCAGCGACGCTTGCTCGGAGTATTGTCAGGTCATAGACTTTCTGGAAAAATGACACTTGAAGAAGTGATGTCCAGTTACATGGCTTTGTATCCAGATGTATATGAAAATGGGGAACGGTATCCTTCTACGAATATTGCAGAAATAGAAAAAGATTTGGTCCATTTAATGGCGCTTGGACTTGCTACGATAGGAGATTCTGGTCCTAAGAAAAAGAATGACATTTATTTTATGACAGACGATGGGAAAAGTTTGATGGCAAGTTTCAAGCGAAAAAAATAAAACACCGTCTCGTGTAGATGGTGTTTTTTTATTTATTAGAGCAAAGATGACAAATATTCTCCGTAGGATGTTTTCGATTGTTTTTTTGCAGATTGCTCAAGAGTTTCTTTCGTAATGTATCCGTATTCATAAGCAAGCGCTTCTAAGTTTGCAATCGGCTGCTTGGTTTCGGATTGTTTTTTTTGAACATAGAGAGATGCCTCCATAAGTGAGTCATATGTGCCAGTGTCAAAATAGGTAACATCATTTGGAATAATAGTCACCATGAGATTTTCTTGTTCTAGATACGCTTTGTTGAGATCTGTAATCTCAAGCTCTCCACGATCTGATGGAGTTAATTGTTTTGCAAGAGATGGCGCATGCTCATCGTAAAAGTAAATACCAGGTATAGCGTAGTTTGAAAGTGAGTTTACAGGTTTCTCTATAATGGAGACAGCCTTACCAGTCTCATCAAATGAGACTACGCCGAATCGTTCAGGGTCTTGTACTTGATATCCAAAAATACGGGCACCAGATATGGCATCGGTGTGTGCTTTTTGTATGATGTTTTCAAAACCATTTCCATGAAGAACATTGTCTCCTAAAATAAGACACGAAGGAGAGCCGTCTAGAAACTGCTCTCCAATAATAAAAGCATCTGCAATGCCACGTTTAACGGTTTGGGTTTCATACGATAGTGAAATGCCAAACTGTGAACCGTCTCCTAAAATTAATCTGAAAGCCTCTAGATCTTGTGGGTCAACAATAAGTAATACTTCTTTAATTCCTGCATGTAAAAATAACGAAAGCGGATAATAAATCATCGGCTTATCATAAATCGGCAGGAGTTGCTTGTTAACACCAAGCGTCATTGGGTAGAGTCGTGTTCCACGACCAGCGGCCAAGATAATACCTTTTCTATGCATGTCTACTAAGTATACGTATATCAGATAACAAATCAAATGATGGTTATTTGGTATACTGTAGATATGGAACCAAATCTCGACCAGGAAATAATGGAATTAGAGGCTCGCATGAATGAAGTTGATTTTTGGAATGATAAAGAAAAAGCTCAAGAAACCATTCGCGTACTAAAAGACTTAAAAGATAGAAAAGAAGGAGTCGGGGCACTCGATAAAGGAAATGCAATCATTACTTTTTTGGCAGGCGCTGGAGGAGATGATAGCGAAGATTTTGTACGAATGCTCTTTGAGATGTATGACGCGTATTTTTCTTCTCATGGTATTTCATACTTGGTGTTACATGATAATAGAAACGATCACGGTGGGTTTAGAAATCTAACACTTGAGGTAACCGGTAAAAATGTATATGGAACATTTAAAAATGAATCAGGTGTTCATCGTCTTGTTCGTATATCACCATTTAACGCGCAAGCTAAGCGTCATACTTCGTTTACAATGGTAGAAGTATTACCTGTTGTACCTCCTGCTGAGCGACAGACTATTTCACCGGACGACATTAGAATAGAAACTTCAAAGTCCTCAGGTCCTGGTGGACAGAATGTTAACAAACGCGAGACTGCTGTGCGTGTTATCCATATTCCAACAAACATAGCGGTACATGTAGCAACTGAACGACAACAAGAACAGAATAAACAAAAGGCGCTTGAAATTCTACAATCAAAATTATTTAAACTTGAAGAGGAAAAAAGAAAAGCAGAAATAGAAGGACGGCAAATTAGTAAGACAACAGAAATTGAGTGGGGGAATCAAATACGCTCATACGTGCTTCATCCATACAAAATGGTCAAGGATCATCGAACAGATTTTGAGACAAGTGATATAGAAGGAGTGCTTGCGAAAGGTCACATAGACGGATTCCTTGAAGCCGAAAAAAAGCTGTAGTGATATACTAAGAAAATATGACAATACATGAATCTGAAAGAAAAGTTCGTGAGCTTCCTATTTCAGATTCTGTGATTCGTGCAATTATATTTGCAGGTATTCAGGCGCCGTCAGGTGACAACATTCAGCCGTGGATATTTGAAATAAAAGAGAATCAAATTCGAATACATGTTCATGAAGAATTAGATATGTCGTATTTAAATTTTAGGCAGATACCTTCACTCCTTTCGTTAGGCGCTGTTATTGAGAATTGTATAGTAGCTGCAAGTTCATATGGATTAAGTACTTTTATTTCTTATGAGAATAAAGAGTCAAATAATATTGCCGCTATACTTACTTTTAAGCTATCTGATGAGCCTTGCGATCATTTGTTTGATGCCATTTGGACCAGAAGAACAAATCGACGTCAGTATAGTTCTGTAAAAGTATCAAATGAGCAACTTAAAAAACTACGCGAAGCGATAGTTCATTTCCCAAATGTAACTTGGCATGAGGTATCTGAAAAAATGAGGATAAAAAAACTAGCACGAGCTGTATATTTAGTAGATATTATACGATCAGAAAGAAAAGATCTTCATGTTCATCTACAAAAGCTTCTACGGTTTAGTCAAAAAAGTGCTTACAGAAAAAAAGATGGACTTCCAGTTGAGACCTTACAAGCGGGCTGGTTCGGTGAATTCTTTCTTAAGTACACTCACCCTTGGAAAATCATGAAGATTTTTAATTATTTTGGTTTTTCGTATATTGTTGCTCGTTTTGTATACAATGAAATAATATCATCCTCTACTCTTGTTCTAGTAACAATTCCTAAAATTCTCCCAGCATATTCTATAGAAGCTGGGCGTGCGCTAGAAAGAGTTTGGCTCGAAGCAACTCATGCTGGTATAGCACTTCAGCCACAAGCAGGTTTACCTATATTTTTACTTCGTAAAAAATTACTTGAAATGGGAGCTCTTTCAGAGCGACATAAAAAATTGCTAATTGAAGCTGAACAACTAGAAAAAGAGTGTTTTAATGATTTTGACAATGTTACTGAAAACCAAGTTATGTTGTTTAGGTTGGGGCATGCTAAACCCGTAGAAGTTAGGACGTTACGAAGATCTATCGACACCTTTATAAAATAGTTTTGAGCCCACCTTTGTTTTTAGAGGTTTTTAAAACTATATTTTAATTCACATCCTGTAGATTTCTAAGCATGCTATACTAAATTAATGCTCTATTTTGACCGAGTTTCAAAAGAATATGAAAATGGTAACAAAGTCCTGTGTGACATTTCTCTTACTATCAATAAAGGAGAACTGGTATCAGTCGTAGGACATTCTGGTGCTGGTAAGACCACGCTCATCAAGATGTTGCTTGCTCAAGAGGCACCGACAGAAGGCGTTGTTTCTTTTAACTCTGACAACATTCATGAACTTCGTGGAAAGGATATAACGAACTACAGAAGAAAAGTTGGTGTTGTATTTCAAGATTTTAGACTTATTCCAAATAAAACTGCGTATGAAAATGTTGCCTTTGCTATGGAAGCAGCTGGACGACATGATGATGAAATTGCTGAGGATGTTCCTCATGTGCTTGATCTCGTAGACCTTAAGGAAAAGATGTATCACTTCCCGCATCAATTATCAGGTGGAGAACAGCAGCGTGTTGCTATTGCTCGTGCGATTATTAATCGTCCAGAGATTATTATTGCGGATGAACCAACAGGGAACCTTGATCCACTAAATACCTATGATATCGTCCAGATATTGAAGAAAATTAACGATCTCGGTACAACGGTGATTCTTACGACACATAACAAAGGTATTGTTGATAATCTTGGGCGACGAGTTATCACTATGGAGAATGGCCGTGTAACACGGGACCAAAAATCTGGTAAATTTACAATGTAATATATGATGAAAACAGTACTGTGGAAAAGAACAATATTGGCAGGGCTACGAGGTTTTTACCGTAATAGAACGGTGTCTCTTTCTTCGATTTTTATTTTAACGATTACTCTTTCGATTGTCACATCTTTTTATTTATTCGGAGCAGTATTTGATTACACGCTTGAGCAAGTAAAGAGTAAAGTAGATGTTCGTGTATACCTAACAACTGACGCTACAGAAGAGCAAGCTATTACTATTAAAGCAAAATTACTTGGACTAAGTGATGTTAAGGATGTTGTGTATGTTTCTAAAGAACAAGCACTTCTAGATTTCAAGAAAAAGCATGAGGGAGATCAGCTCACGCTTCAAGCGCTTGACGAGCTCGGGAATAATCCATTCGGTGCCTCACTTTCAGTGATTGCAAAAGATACGTCACGTTATGCCGCTATTGCAGACCAGTTAAACAATGAATCAGGATTGTTGGGGGATAACAAAAGTGTTGTTGATAAAGTAAACTACTATCAAATAAAAGATAGTATTGATAAATTAAATAGTATTATTGGGTGGACGAATACCGTTGGTTTCTGGCTTTCAATTCTCTTCGTGCTTATGAGTTGTATGATAGTGTACAACACAATCCGTCTGGCTATCTTCGTGTATAGAGATGAAATTGCGGTGATGAAGCTTGTAGGAGCATCTAATATGTTTATTCGTGGTCCATTTATTGTAGAAGCACTTCTCTATGCAATAGTTGCAACTATTACAACGCTTGTTATTTTCTTCCCAGCAACTGTTTGGGTAACAAAGAAAACAGTCTTCTTCTTTGAAGGACTAAATATAAATGATTTTTACTTAGCGCATTTCGTAGAGCTCACTCTTACATTACTTGCTTTCGGATCTGTACTTACCGTAGTATCTTCTTTCTTGGCAGTTCGAAAGTATTTAAAGGTATAGTTTGTTGATTATCTTGAATATAAAAAATCCACCAGCAACTTGTGCTAGTGGAAGTGGGTTCCTATCATTGGAATCGGTGTCGGCGATTTTCGCCTAGGTACTCTTCACTTACCTTGAATGGTGGAGGAAGGGTTTTCAGGAATTCAAAAGTATTTCCTGGAGCCACTCTAACCTTTCTACGTAAATCAATCGTGCCTTCAGGTGCTTGGCCTGTGCCTTTTCTCCGACATTCTTTTTCTTTGTAGCCGGGACATTTTGTTAGGCAGACCTGGTGGCCTTCGAAGAGATCAGTGTCTCCTTTTCTGACACAGTTGCCGATTCGTGTGTGGCAATTTTTGTTTCTACCACAATGTTCGCAGGGAAGCGTGTATTTTATCGTAAAAGAACTAGTGCTCACGGCTGTCCTCCTTTGATGTAATTGTTACTACAACTTCTCAGTAATTCTAGCATGAGGTCTTGCAACTTTTTATAGTTGTAAGTGGATATACAAATAGTATTACCCTATATTTATATTATAGCATAAAATATATAAAAAGTCAAGTCTTCTGTATTTTCACTTTTCCGCTTACACTGAAACGAATTGCATGTAAGCTACTGGCTACAAGCTAAGAGCTAAAGTCTATTTATCATGCTTCAATCAACCGCCCTCCAAATCCTTAAATTAGGTCATACGACATTTCTTACTGGCGCAGCGGGGGCTGGTAAGAGTTTTGCATTGCGTGAGTATATTGTGTACCTTAAGCGTCACGGTGTTAAATATGCCGTAACTGCCTCAACAGGTATCGCCTCAACACACATTAGTGGCACAACTATTCATTCATGGAGTGGTATTGGTATAAAACAAAAGCTACATGCATATGATCTAGATGCTCTTGAAGAAAAAGCTAATCTCTATAAACGTTGGAATGAAACCCAGGTGCTAATTATTGACGAGGTGTCGATGCTCCACGCGTCATTTGTGGACATGTTAGATAAAGTGGGGAAGCACATGAGAAGAAACGAGTTACCGTTTGGTGGTGTACAAGTTGTTTTTACTGGCGACTTTTTCCAACTACCACCAGTTGTGCGTCATGGAGATGAATATGAGAATAAAGAAGTGTTTGCTTTTACATCTAAAGCATGGAAGGAAGCGAAGCCTGTCGTGTGTTATCTTACAGAACAGTTCAGACAAGATGATGATAAGCTTACATCCATCCTAAATGCTATACGAAGTGGCGAGGTAGAAGAAGATCATTACGAGATGTTACGCGACGCTCATGAGAAAGCTCATACTGAGGATCATATCAAGCTTTATACACATAATGAGAATGTTGATGAGATTAATATGTTGGCATTTAAAAAAATGCCAGGAGAAGTCAGATCGTATCACATGATTACAAAAGGGAAGGCTCAGTTACTTGCATCCCTTAAGAATAACTGTCTTGCAGAGGAGGTTCTTCAGCTCAAAATTGGTGCAAAAGTTATTTGTATAAAAAATGCGCAAGATAGAAGTTATGTGAATGGGTCAATGGGGATTGTTATTAATTTTGATCATGAAGGAGCTCCTGTTGTGGAGCTTGTTAATGGTAAAAAAATAACCATCAAAGCAGATTCATGGAAAATAGAAGAAGATGGAAAAGTGAAAGCCGAACTCATGCAATTACCTGTGAAATTAGCTTGGGCGATAACGGTACACAAGAGTCAAGGAATGACCCTCGATAAGGCAGAAATTGACTTAAGTAGGTCCTTTGCTTCAGGACAAGGGTATGTTGCGCTCTCTCGACTTAAGTCTCTCGAGGGGCTCCATCTTAAGGGCTTTAATCCACAAGCGCTCATGATAGCAGAAGCTGTGAGAGAGGCAGATGATACCTTCCGTACTCGTAGTATGCAGGCTGAGAATGCGATTGAAAAATATACAGATGAACAGTTGGGGCGACTCCATGAAAAGTTCCTCACAGAACGTGGTGGGTCTGTTGTTGAGCTTGATGATAGTGTGGTTGAGGAAGTTGAAACAAAAATGCCTTCGCATGAAAAGACAAAAGAAATGTTGCAATCAGGGCTGACGATTCTTGAGATTGCTGAAGAACGGTCGTTATCGGTAGACACGATTATCGGACATATAGAGAAGTTGTTAGAACTTAAAGAAATAGTCGAACTCAAGCACACATTACCACCAAAGAAAACAATAGATGCGATTAAAAAAGCATGTAAAGAATTAGATACTCGTAAATTAACACCAGTGTACGAACACCTTAAAGGTAAGTGCTCATATCAAGATATTCGTCTCGTTCGTGCGTACATGAACTCGTAACATTATTTAAGCGCTTCTTCTTTGGTCTTGTCTGGAGCTGTTGTTTGAAAGGTTCCTGGTTTCATAAAAATCATGGTGCCTACATCACGATTAAGATTGATGGTAAGTGTTGTAGAACTAACTGTATATGATGTCGCAAGTGAAAGTTCTTGTGTGTAGATAGCTTCTTGGGATTTTTCACAAAACATTTTAGTTGCTATGAATGGCTTAAAACTCAAAATCTCACCATTTTGTATATAGGTAGAACTGATGGAGTTACAATCTGTAGTACTCGTTACTTCTCGAGAATTACGAGTAAATGTCATAATAAATTTTTGACTATCTTCAGGTGTAACTTTTTTACCATCAAGTAGTAGGGTATGTTGCCAAACCCATGGACCGTCTTCAAGTATTGGTGTAGGGGTTACTTGTAGTATGGGAGTGTGAGAATTTTTCAAATAGCTTTTTTTATAGTACGTATATGAAAAAAAGATTACTGTACAACAAACGAGTATAGTGGCGATGGCATGTTTACTTGTGTGCATATATAGGTAGTGTGAAGTTTGTAATGAAGATATTACTTTACACCTTGTCTGTAAGGAGTTTTCTTCCGAAGTGGAATTTGTTCCATGCGCGTTCATGGAAATAGTACATAAAGATACTTACAATGTTTGAAATAACAACAATACCGATGGTCATTTCAATTTTTTTTGTGAAAGCAAAAATGATTAAAAGGTCAAAGGCAATACTGACTAACCTGTAACTAATAGCTTTTGCGATGGATCTTGTGTGTTTTTCTGTATATGGCATGACAGAAGTATAGCACCCGTTTATGATAGACTTATACCCATGAAAGCAGTTAAATATATAGGAAAAGAGCGTGGTGGCGGGGACTACGGTTGGCTTACTTCTAGGTATAGTTTTAGTTTTAATGATTGGTACGATGAGACAAAAATGGGTTTCGGTGCGCTCCGAGTTTTGAATGATGACGAGATTGCAGAGGGGCAAGGTTTTGGAGCTCATGGTCATCGAGATATGGAGATTATTACCATTGTGACAAAAGGTGCAGTACTACATGAAGATACTATTGGGAATAGTTATGTTGTGCACGAAGGGGATGTTCAGGTTATGTCAGCTGGAACTGGAGTGATGCATAGTGAACATAACAATTCAACACATGAACCGCTTGAGCTTTTCCAAATATGGATAGTTCCACAAGAAGAGAATATCTCCCCACGCTATAATCAAAAGCATTTTTCGTTTAATGAGATTAAGAATGATGTCCTTGAACTAGTAGGCCCATCATCACTTATAATTAATCAGGACGCATATATTTCTTACGGGGCATTAAAGGCTGGTGCGAACCATCAATACACACTTCATAGTCCATCACATGGAGTATATATTTTTATAGTTGAAGGCTCACTAAAAATTGAAGAATACCTACTAGAAAAGAGAGATGCGCTTGGGGTGGAAGATGCAGAACAATTAGAAATACGAGCAATAGAAGATGTTCAATTTTTGATAATTGAAGTCCTGATGAAGTAAAATAGCTTTTTAAAAAAGTGTATACTTATTTCTATGTTTAGATTGTCATCATTCGTAAAAGTATGGTTAGGGGCTATGTTACTTTTGGGGTATTTGTGCATTGTTCTCTATTCTCCGGTCCATATGATTCATATGGCAGAAACAAATACTCCAATGGAACACTGTCCTTTTTCGATGAGCACTCATATCATTTGTACTATGACACTTGCTGACCATATGCGTATATGGCAAAGCTGGATGTACAATTTTTCTATTTCGTATGAATTTGCGCTAGCTGCTGCTGTTTTTTTTACTGGTCTATATGTTATTTTTACACATGGTGAAATACTTAGGTTTTTGCTCTATAAGAAACGTCATGGCACAATAAAACTATTTCTTCTCCTGCAGAATCTTTTCTCTCAAGGATTACTTCATACAAAGGCGTATTAATCTAGATATTTTATTTTATTAATTTATAATTACAATCTATGAAAAATAATTCATTGGTGAAATATGGTGGGGTTGGTATAGTGATTGGGGTTGTGGTTGCGTCGTTATATTTTATTTCTTTCGGAACTTCTAAAAGTGCTGATACACATGCACAAGAATATTCATCAATGACAGGTGGCCATATGATGCCAAAGGGTGAAGTGATGGGAGGCACAGTTGGGATGGATATGACGATGGATGGTATGATGGCAGGTCTTAATGGAAAAACAGGAGATGCTTTTGATAAGGCATTTCTATCTGAAATGATTGTGCATCATCAGGGTGCTGTTGTTATGGCAGAAGCCGTACTTACTAATTCAAAGCGACCAGAACTACTTAAGCTTGCACGTGAAATTATTTCTGCACAAACAGTGGAAATAAACATGATGAAGAATTGGCACATTGAATGGTTTAAGTAATTAAATAATAAAAATACCCACCTAGTAGTGGGTATTTTTTGTAGAGTGGTTAGAAATTATTTCTCAGGAGAACATTTTTTACTGACTCATTCGAAGTATAGTATTTTGCATCACTGTCAGTAATGGTGTTGTCTATAATGTAGTTATAACTTGAGCCAATGCTTCGTCTCTTTGTATCACCTCCGTTAAGAGCCACTCCGTAAGCTTTTTTTGTTGGAGATGAAATGAAGCTAATTATGTTGTTAGCTACTGTGTTTGTATCAGTGTCCCAAAAGTAGATTCCGTATTGTGATGTGCTAGAAATGATATTATTAGTGAATTTATTTTTTGGTGCGTAACTTGCCCAGATCCCAACATAACCACCAGTAATTATATTCTTATTAATAGTGTTGTCGGAGGCGGGACGAGTATCATCATCAAAGTCAGTTATCATAATTCCAGCATTGGAGGTTTCGTTCCCTATAAAAGTGTTCCCTTCAAGGGTGTTATTAGTTGCCTGAAGAATATTGATGCCTGCTTGGTTGTTAATGAGTAAATTACCGGACGCCGTTACACCTTTTGTATTATGAATGAGAATTCCTGTTGCCCATTTAATACCCGAAAGAGTGTACACATTATTAAGAATTGTATTATTAACGATAGTGGCTGTATTTTGTTCTGCAACCTGGATACCATTTTGTGAAATAGTATCAATTGGACCTTTGCCACGAACAATATTGTTATTTATTGTTCCTGAGACATTTCCATCGCCACGAATAATTTTTGAGCCAAAGGTAATACCATTTTTTATATAGCCATCGATTGTATTGTGACTGATAAGCATGTTTGCTCTTTGTACGACAAGAATTCCATGGTTTCCGTTAGTGATATGGAAATTAAAAATAGACACTCTAAGTGGTGTACTGGATCCTTGTACTAAAATAGTTGCGATAGAGCTACTGCCATTTATCGAAGGTGCGGCATCAGAAGCACCTGACACTACGTAGTTTGTGTACCCACTTAACGAAAGTGATTTAGTGATGGTGAGAGTTTCATTGTATGTCCCTGGTTTAACGTAGACAATCCCGTCTTCGTTAACAGCATTTATTCCGTCTTGGATTGTCGTAAAAGCAGTATGTCCAAATTCATGGTTGTCGCTATTGTTTGCAGTGTAGTTTGCATCAACATACACAACTGAAGAAGAGTGTGCAGATGCAATACTTGCGAAACCAGTAAGGAGTATAAAGAAGAGTGTTATTGTCGAGGTGATTTTATTCATAATATATAGTATTTCAGAAACTGATGTAAGTGTATCTTTTTACAATAATAAAAGGAGGGGATAAGTGCAGCATAGATAGTAAGGGTGTTTCCTCAGTGTAGAAAGTTGTCTCTTAGAAACCTTGATTTTTTTTAAAATTTGTTGTATAATTATAGTACACCTGAAGGACGTTGAATATCCTTCATCACTCGTGGGGGCTATCCCACTTACACTGTTCAAGTATTTTTTAAAAAAATATCTTCGTAATCTCGTTATTTCAACCCTAACAATATATCTTGCACTGCAAGAGGAAATAAGGAGACAGTCTTTACCTAATTAAGTAGGTTCTTTTTGAGAACCTTAACAAAAAAATATGAAAAAAAATACAATCGGTTCTCGTTCTGTGGTTACATTTAGTGCACTAAGTATTCTCGCTTCTGCTATGCTAGCAACACAGGTGTATGCATACAACACAGTCGACTCTCAGCTTGATTTCGGGGAAACAAACGCAAGTGTTACAAATATGCAAAACTTCTTTAAGGATAATGCATCAATTTACCCAGAAGGTCTCGTTACTGGTTACTTTGGTTCACTTTCTCGTGCTGCAGTCGAAAGATTCCAGACTCAGAATGGAATCGTAAGTTCTGGTTCAGCTGCTACTACTGGATTTGGACGTGTTGGTCCATCTACACGAGACGCAATAAATGATCTTATTAATGCTGGTGGTTGGTCAGGAGTTGTTTCTGTATCTGGAAGTCTCACAGCACCATCATTTTACTCAGTAAGTAAATCAGTAACAAATAGTTCTGCTTCATTTACATGGAGTACAAACGAAATGGCTAATGCAAAAGTATTCTATAACACAAGTCCAATCTTGATGAACGAAGGTGATATTAACTCAGTTGGTTTTGGCGCTAAGAATGGTTTCGTTGCCGTTAACGATAACCTAGCACGAACATCACAACAAGTTACGATCACAAATCTACAATCAAACACTCGGTACTGGTATGT
>CAYXKW010000002.1:0-28278 GCA_964464695.1 uncultured Candidatus Saccharibacteria bacterium | reverse complement strand
TTACACCTGAAGAACGTTTGAATATTCTTCATCACTCGTGGACAATACAACAATATTGCTCTGCTTACATGTTCAAAATCTTTCTAAGAGATATTGAGATTTAATTGCTTATACGTTGAATAAGCTTTTTTAGTCATTTCCAGTTTGAAATATTCTATTGTGGTTTTTGTGTCTTTCCGGTTGGCGACCTTATCTATCAACGAGGTAGGGGCGCCTATTGGTAAGATAGTTTACTACAGTCAGCCTCGTGTCTTAGGGGTTGTTTCTCCCATCACCAGTTATCGGGATTTCTTTTCCAAGATATTTTGGCTGTCGTTTCGATATTAGATTAAATATCGCTTTTACATCTGCAAAAATTTCTCGAATATAATTTCGTAATAGATAATGCCCTTGGTCGGCACTCATTCCGTAGGACGTAATTCCTAAATTTCTTGCAATAAATACTGCACGAGGGAGATGAAATGACTGGCTCACTATTATCATTGAATCTGTTAAAAATATATCGCGAGCTCTGTACATACTGCTGTAGGTATCGAATCCTGCATGGTCCAAAAAGATATCTTTATCGGGGATTCCTTGCTCAAGTAGATACAGGCGTACTGGATTTACTTCATTGTATGCAAGTGAGCTGTTATCACCAGTGACTAATATTTTTTCAACTGAAGAGTTCTTGTAGAGAGTTATCGCCATCTCAACTCTGTCTTGTAGGACTGGAGAAAGTTCTCCATCTGGCAGTATTGATGCACCTAAAATTACCGCAACTTGCGCGTGTGGAAGATTCTTTGTGTCTGAATATATGAATGAGCGTGAAAAGAAAAAGACGATTAAATAGATTGCTACAGTACACACGAAAATACTAGCAAGTGCGATTGCTAGGTATTTGGCAATTTGTCGAAGTGTAAGATGTTGGAACCAGGTGAGGATTTTCAAGTCAATGTTGGTTAGTATTTAACAGTATACTCGTTATTGTTGCGTCATGTGTGAGAAATTGAGGGGCTGTTATGAGATATGTAGAAATGGGTACTGCAAAGAAAAAAGCACGGACATTGTCCGTGCTTGGTTGATTAGTGGTAATCCGGGTAGCCGAGATAGGTTGCAACTATTTGCCAAACCTCATTTCTCTTGGCGTAGATGCAAACACCAGTGGCGTACTCATCTTCTTCGCGACGGAACCTTTCGGCTTCATTTCGCGCTTGAGTGAGAGTTCCACCAAAGACTCGGCTTCGTAATCCATAAGGAACGTAGTTCTCAGTTTCGCCATCGCCTGCCATTCCGACTAGTCGGAAGTAGAAGTACTCTGCATGTTCGTTCTCCGCGGTTGCGGCCATGATTCGTCTCCTTGCTTTATCAGCAAGATAGATTAATCAAAACCTTTGATTAATGGGATCTTCTTGCAAAATGATAAAGTAGAATTATATTATATCATGTTTTATTGTATAAGTCAAGTGATGAGTAAATATAAAAAGTGTTTGATCAAAATAAACGAATTGGGATTGTTGGACTAGAACTTTTTCATACCTTACATCATAAGCGATTTTGAGAGGGTGATTAGGGTTGAATCCAGGCACTTAGTACGTTTAAAATAATTAGTCAGGTAAAATTAATTTTATCTTTCCGAATAAGTGTACTGGAGCAGCTCCAGTATCAGGGTTCCATTTGATGGCTTTTGGAAAATTTCCATAATCTGTTTGAAACATGTAGGGTATGAATGCTTTTTCTACATCTTCCTTTTTTACACTAAGGTCATATTTAAAATCTAGTATATCTGTAGATGATTTAGGGTAAATTGAATATCTAATCAAATCTCTTTGATGTGCAGGTTCACCTGCCACTAAATATTTAAAATTTGAAGATACAGTTCTCATATCGAGGTAGGTATTCCAATAACCTTCGCCACCTTTTAAGGTTTTGTTTCCGCTATTTTTAATTGCAAAAGTAAAAGATGCTGTATATAGACCATTTTTTTCTTTGGTAAGAAGTATCGTATCTCGATAAAAACCATTCTGTTTTACTACTAGACTTAGCTTTGGTTTTTTTACTAAATCTGTGAGCTGGCTAATTATAATACCAAATATGGTTGCAACGATTAAATCAGCCCAGAAATTTGGCCAAAATGCTTCTTGAAAATTTGTTGGAACTTTAAAGTAGATTAAAACTAAAATAACCGAAGTTAGTATAAATATTAACAGAGATCTCATTTTAAATAATGGTAATATTTAAATAATAGCATAATTATTACTTGTTATTTGATGTTTCTAGCACTGAACCTGACTCAATTTGGCTGGGGCTGTGGGATGATGTTGGAACCTTTTTATCCTATTCTAAAATCTCGTAACTTTTTGCAACACACTCAAAAGTTGCCTCTTTCATAAAAAATACAAAGTGAGATAATTGATTCTTATTCTTAAATTCACCATCCAGAATTACAACTCCTTCGCCAAGTAATCCTTTTTTCCAATCCATTCCAATTATTTTGTAAAAACTGTGAAATTCAAGCTCAGGAAATTCCTTTTTTGAAAATGAGCTATCATTCCTCATTTTTGGATCAAATCCGTAACTATAAAAACCTTCATCATTTGGACTGCCAACTCTATAGATTACACACTCTTCAAAAAGAATTTTTCCTAATTTCCCTTGCTCCTGAATAGGGAAATCTAATATTACATTTCCATTCAAAACCTCAACTGCCGGTTCAGCGACATTAGGATCTGGGGCATATGGCAAATATTGCTGTTCAAATATAATTTGTTGAGACATTAAATTTAGTATACCAATTACTTTAAAAACTACGAGCTGGGGTACAAGGAATCTCGACTACAAATAAATTTTTGTCGCCACAAAAATTTTTCGCAGTCCGCCCCTCGCCATTTTTGCTGCTGCAAAAATACTGCTGCGGGCATTCGAGTCCTTACGAAAGTGTTACGTCTCCCGACGCGATTTACTAATCGGTAGGTCGCGTGCTGTACCTCATCCAAGCATAGGCTTAAAGAAAGCTACGCTTTACAGTATATATATTGCTTGGCTGGGGCTGTGGGACGACGTTGGAACAAGTATTGTAAAAAATAATGGGTATATTTTTGAATGGGTCTAGTATTGCCTAATATGGTATAGTATTGTAATGTTTACTTTATATATTGATGAGTCTGGAAAACATGACTTGAGAAATATTAACCCTCTTGCCCCGCATTTTACTTTGGCTGGGATTATTATCCATCGAGACAATAAAGAACCTCTTAAAATAAAAGCAGATAGAATAAAATTTAAATATTGGGGGAAAACAGATATTGTATTTCATGCACATGAAATGAGACAAGAAGCAGACGAGTTTAGTATCTTTAAAACCGGAGTATCTAAGCTTTCTTTAAATGATTTTTGTGATGACTTTAAAACCACTTTTTTAAGTGGAGATTATAGGATTGGTTTAGTTTCAATTAATAAAACAACTTTCCTGAATAATAATCCAACTACTGCTCATGCGGTATCTCAGATTCCACTAAATGCAAAAAAGACAAATGGCTGGGTTCAGCAAGTTAAGGGAATAAGTAATGGTTTACTAAAAGAAGCCGCAACAGAACTTCTTACCATGTATCTTAGTTATTTAATAAAGAAAGGCACTAGCGGAGAAGTGGTAATTGAATCTTCTGATGAAATTCAAGATATATTAATTTATTCTGCTTATAACAAAATGCTTACGTACGGGTTTGCTCCTTTCGGTATGACAACATCAGATGTAAGAAAGCATTTTACTGGTATTTCTTTTGTTACAAAAAAGAATCATGATATCGAAACTCAACTTGCTGATATTTCTGCCCACTATCTTAATTTAGAATTAAAGAAGCTTGAATCAATAATTACTACTTACCCAAAAACACATGATGAAGACATAATTAGTATTCTAAACACTAAGAAATTTAATTATAAAAGGACAACCGCTGGTCTGAAACAGAGTAGTTTTTATAAGCTATATTAAATGCAAAATCTCCCAATTAAGGGAGATTTTGTCAGAGAGTGAGCACGTTGGCTCTTTCTCTTACTGGGCGCATTATACACCGTGTATATAGCAAAAGTCAAGGTTATCCCCAGCCTGCTATATACGTGTCTTATGCACTTATACTATTACGTTTCAGAAGGAGAATTCTTACAAGGACATTCGGTCACCAAATTGGTATTTTATTTCTTAACTTTGTTATTCATAAAATACTCAATTTCTCGACCCCGGGAAAAACCGACAAATTTTTTCTAAAAATACTGAGCCCAATTTTTAGAAATAATTTCGTAGACCAGTTTTTCGTTCGAGTCCTGCGCAACTGGTACAAGGGGTCTCTCCCTCAGTAAACTTTTTTCGTCAAAAAAGTTTCTTCGGGCGGGCTCGTGGTTTTTCTTGCTAGAAAAACATCACTCCGCCATTCGAGCCCTTACGCACATGACGAAGGTCATGTACTGTACCCCAGCCAAATACAAAAATCCACATCATTTGATGTGGATTTTTGTATTTGGCTGGGGTACAAGGGCTCGAACCTCGATTAACAGTTCCAGAAACTGCTGTCCTACCATTAGACGATACCCCAATTTATTTAATTACACATGTCTATCATCAATCAGTCCGTAATCAATAATTTATTTATCCGGGACTACGATTTCTACAGATTGAGTATCCTCAAGAGGGCTGCGACTTTAAGAAGTTGTTTACAACTTAAAAAGTCGGGAGCAATTTAAGAAATCGGGAGCATTAGACGATACCCCATTGAGGCAGCTTTTAGACATTAGCCTTTAGCTAGTAGCCATTCAAAATTGTTTTCTTTATATTTTGAAGTAATTGCTGTGTTGAAATACTACCATATTACGGTATTTTTTTCCACGTAACTCATGTACTGTATTTGTATTGAAAGCTAAAGGCCTCAAGCTAAGGGCTAACGGCTATTATCTGGGGATTGCCTTACAAAATAAAAGGTTTGTAACTGCTATACTACGTATTGTATTATGGGCAAATTTCCATTCAAACGTCCTCGAATCATCTCCAAAAAATTCCCTGAGCTAGACTCATCTATTGACGGGGTTACAAAGTCACTTAATGACCTTGTGTTTAACTACCGAGAGCAGGTCCATACTGCTTTATTTAAGAAGCATTGGATGATGGCTTTTTCGTCAATCGCACTGCTACTTGTTTTGGGGAGTTTTATTTCACCAAAAGGAAAAGCAGACACTAATATTTTTTACCCAGAAAATTGTTTAGGAGGATGGATTAATCCACAACATGCTCAAGGAGAACCAGAGACAGCTTCCAACGGGGATGAGACTCAATTCACAAAAGAAAACTCTGCAGTTTTGCCAAAGAACACAGAAGCTCAAATATATTGTGGGAACTTCAAGGGAACATTTGATACTGCAACGAAGCCAACAAAAATCGTGGTTTCTCTTTCCTTAACGAAGGGGGCAGATCTTACTCCTGAAGAAATGTTAGAGCTTGGGACAACACTCGCATCTTCATCATTAAATGTTTCAACTATTGCGACAACAACTGCAAGTACGACGCAACTCATTGCTTCATCGACTGCTCAGACACAAGCATCTTCTACGCTTCAAATTGATACGAGCACTACAACTATAGGTGCCTCAACTACAACAGAAGATACTACAGCAACAACCTCAACCCCAGCCGATGGTACCTCTACTGCTCCATCTATTGAAACAGCCATCGCAACACCAGGTGCAACAAAAAAAGAGGGACCGTCAGTACTTGATGGAATTATACAATCAGTTCAAGATACCATCGATGTTATTTTCAAGACTACCACTGAAAAGAAAGATCAAACAGATACGGTAGTGGTTCCTGTTCCGGTGGTAGAAGAAAAACCAAAGGACGAGCAACCACAAGAAACGGTAGGAGATAAGGCTTCGACAACATCAATGGTTCCTATTCAAACTAAAGTAGCTTCATATATTACTTCACATTTTATTGACACAGTTTTTGCACAGGAGGCAATTGAAACACCTACTGAGAGTACGCCCCCTGAATCTGAACCTGCACAAGTTCAAGCGGAGCAACCAACAACTCCTGTGGTAGTGAAAGAAGAAAGTGCTCCTGAAGTTACTGCAAGTACACAAGTTGAGACCGAGACAGTTCCTGTGCAGATGACAGTAGATTCTAGTAGCACTGATAATTTATCGACTGATATATCTGTATCGAGCACAACTCTAGAAACCTCTACATCAAGTGAACAGGAATCTGTACACGAAGTGAGTGAGAGTGTTACAGATGAAGAATCTCAAATATTAAACGATGGAAATCAATTCCAAAATAATTTTCTCGACGTGTTGTATTCGTTTGATGGAATCACGTGGACAAGCCTTGGGGAACTCAATGAAATTTCTATGAAGTATAGAACATTTGAAATTCCTGTAACTGCAACAACTTCATGGGGTAAGCTGCAACAGCTTCAAATAAAAGTAGAAGCGAAGAAACTTGAGACAGAAACTCCAACGGTGTATCTCGATGGTATAAAAGTTGATGTGTTATTTGAGACACCAACTCAACATGAACATCCAGATTTTAATAGAGATACCATCCTTATGGATAAGAATGATGGTGGCAATATTCGTGTTGTTAGTATTATTAACAGTGATACAAATACAAATGAAATATGGTACACAACCCTTGCGACACAAGGTGGCTATGGGGTTGCTCCTGGTTCATGGGTAAAAGTAACGCTCGGAGATCCAAGTCTTTCGTACGAACTTATTGATATTTATGGAGATAATATTTTTTGGATTGATCAAGTTCAACAATTGCTTTGGGTAAGTAATTTACGTAAAGAAACAAATGACGGAGTTGGATTAGTTGAAGACGCGACCACAACTGCTGATTTTACCAAAAATGATGGAGAAGAGTGGATCTTTGAATATAACAAAGAGACAAATATCAGTATCGTGAAAAGAAAAATATAAATTATAAGTGTAGTACATATTTTTTATTTATACACTAAGAATTTCATAAAAAGATAGTACACTAGAAGTATTCCTTTTGCATGTCTTTCGATAGTAAATATACATTTTCATCACACACAAAACCTTCACTGACCTTTCCAGTGTTAGCGGCCATCGCTCTCCTCTCCATCGCAGGTGTCCTTTACTCCGCCACTCCAAACCCAGGACATCCATGGAGAGAAATAGGTGATGGTATCTGGGCTGCAACAGGTACAACAGCATATAGAACATTCACGTTTCCAGATGCTTCATCCACCATCTTAACTGATAACGCTCTTGTAACAGTTGCACAAGGAGGAACAGGTGCTAACTCAACTTCAACTGCAATGAATACTCTCTCCGGTCTTTCAACAAAAGGAGACATCTCTGTACACAATGGATCTATTCATACACGAGTACCGGTTGGAACTAATAACTTCGTACTCACTGCTGATTCAGCACAAGCCTCCGGCGTGAAGTGGGCAGCCCCAACCGCATCTCCTGCAGGAAGTGACAAGGAGATACAATTTAACGATGGAGGATCAATGGGTGCAACTAGCACCTTTACCTTCGACAAAGCAAGCAGCACACTTGCAGTAGACGGTATTATTAACCTCGGAACACAGTCTGACCCATCACCGCCTGCTTCTGGTAACTTAAGTTTGTATGCTAAGAGTGTGAGTGGAAGGACTTTATTAAAAGCAGTTGGGCCAAATGGCATTGATTATGCATATCAGCCGAGTTTTTTTCAGAACTCAATTTTTATTATCAATACAAGAAACACAACCGCGTACACAACAATTGGTAACACACTGACCTCTGTCGGTACAATTAGTCATCTTAACTCTGAACAAGGATATTTTGCGAACCAAGTAACTGGGGCAACCGCAGGAAATACAGCAGGTACAGGAAGTAACACAGCGCCTTATTTTAGAGGAACGCAGGTTGGTTCCAATGGTTTTTTCTTTCAGACACGTATGGTTTTTCCTGACGCAACCTCCACAGGAATACGTGCTTTCGTAGGCTTCACTTCAGGCACTATGGCAGCATCTGTCTCTGCTGATAACCCAGCAGGGAGTAACATAGGTTGGCAGTACTCAACATCACGTGCAGATACTGGATGGAAGTTTATGACTGATAATGGCACGACTCAGACTGTGTCAACAACAGTGCTTCCGATGTCTGTTGGAGATGTCTTTGATTTTTTTATCTACTGTCCGCCATATCCAAATAATAATACGGTCTATTATAGAATAGATAACATAACAAAGGGCACAACAGCAGAAGGTTCGACTACACTAACTTTGCCAGCAGGAGCAACGGCACTTCGTGCTGGTTTTCAGATTAGTAATGTTACTGCTTCAGCAAGAAATGTGAGAATGAGTCGTTTGTATGTGGAGACGGATAGGTAGTCACAAAAAATATGAACATACAATATTTATTTCGTAAACATTCTAACTTTGCAACAGGTATCACCATCGCTCTCCTCTCCATCGCAGGTGTCCTTTACTCTGCAACACCAAATCCAGGACATCCATGGAGAGAAATCGGTGATGGAATCTGGGCAGCAACAGGTACTACTGCATACAGAACATTCACGTTTCCTGACGCATCTTCTACAGTTCTTACAACCAATGCTTTGGTAACTGTAGCCCAAGGAGGAACAGGTGCTAACTCAACTTCAACTGCAATGAATACTCTCTCTGGTCTTTCAACAAAAGGTGATATCTCTGTACACAATGGATCTATTCATACACGAGTACCGGTTGGAACTAATAACTTCGTACTCACTGCTGATTCAGCACAAGCCTCCGGCGTGAAGTGGGCAGCCCCAACCGCATCTCCTGCAGGAAGTGACAAGGAGATACAATTTAACGATGGAGGATCAATGGGTGCAACTAGCACCTTTACCTTCGACAAAGCAAGCAGCACACTTGCAGTAGACGGTATTATTAACCTCGGAACACAGTCTGACCCATCACCGCCTGCTTCTGGTAACTTAAGTTTGTATGCTAAGAGTGTGAGTGGAAGGACTTTATTAAAAGCGGTTGGACCAAATGGTATTGATTATGCATATCAGCCGAGTTTTTTTCAAAATGTAATTTTTTTAATAAACACAGGAGGTGCTACAACGTTAAATGTTATTGGTAACAATGTGACATCCGTAGGTACAATTAGTCATGTCAACTCAGAGCAGGGATATTTTGCAAATTTTGTGTCTGGCGCAACCGCAGGTAATACAACTGGAACAGGAAGTAATACCACAAGTTATTATCGTGGGTCAATAGTTGGGTCGAATGGCTTCTTTTATCAGTCTAGATTATTATTTCCTGACGCAACCTCCACAGGAATACGTGCTTTCGTAGGCTTCACTTCAGGCACTATGGCAGCATCTGTCTCTGCTGATAACCCGGCAGGGAGTCTTATAGGTTGGCAGTACTCGACATCACGTGCAGATACTGGGTGGAAGTTTATGACTGATAATGGTACGACTCAGACTGTATCAACAACAGTGCTTCCGATGTCAGTTGGAGATGTCTTTGATTTTTTTATCTACTGCCCACCTTATCCAAATAATAATACGGTATATTATAGAATAGATAACATAACAAAGGGTACAACAGCAGAAGGTTCGACGACACTAACTTTGCCAGCAGGAGCAACGGCACTTCGTGCTGGTTTTCAGATTAGTAATGTTACTGCTTCAGCAAGAAATGTGAGAATGAGTAGAGTCTATGTAGAAACGGACAGGTAAAACATCTATGAATATTTTTATACGAAAAATTAAAAGTGTTGCGCAAATGTTCTTGGTAGCAGCTTCAGTGACGTGGTTGTCTGTTTTATTTGCTGCAACACCAAACCCAGGACATCCATGGAGAGAAGTGGGAGATGCCTGGTGGGTCGCAACAGGAACAACTGCGTATCGTACTTTTACATTCCCAGATGCAACATCGACAATTCTTACTGATAATGCATTTGTAACAGTCACACAAGGTGGCACAGGTGCGGGCGCTACATCAACTGCCTTAAATATTTTAGATGGTTTGTTAGCAAAAGGAGATATTCTTGTTCGCGGAGCATCAACTGTTGGGAGATTGGCTGTCGGATCAAATGGGCGAGTTTTAACCGCAAGTTCATCGCAGGTTTCTGGATTAAGTTGGGATCCTATTACTATGGCACCGTCTGGTTCAGATACATACGTACAATTTAATGATGGTGGAGCTATTGGATCAATGAGCAGTTTTATTTTTAACAAAGCAATTCAAACTCTTGGTTTAGATGGGAAAATTAATCTAGGAACACAAACAGATCCAAGTCCGCCTGCTTCTGGTAACTTAAGTGTGTATGCTAAGAGTGTAAGTGGAAGGACTTTATTAAAAGCAATTGGGCCGAGCGGTGTTGATTATGCATACCAACCAAGTTTTTTTCAAAACTCAATATTTATGATTTCAACTGGTGCAGGTACAGCGTACAATGTGTTTGGCAACACGCTTACCTCAGTCGGTACGGTGAGTCATGTTGTGTCTGAAGCATTGGGGTACATGGCTAACCAAACAACAGGAGCTGTATCGAATGCAACTGCAGGAACAGGTAGTGCCACCACACCGTACTATGTAGGTTCGCAGGTTGGTTCAAATGGTTTCTTTTTTCAGTCACGTAATGCGTTCACGGTAGCCACAACAACGGGAACACGAGTATTCATAGGATTTACTGATGGTACAACAGCTGCTTCAGTTTCTGCGGATAACCCAGCAGGCAATAGTATTGCATGGCAGTATTCAACGTCGCGAGGTGATACAGGTTGGAAATTTATGACTGATAATGGAACTACACAAACAGTGTCAGCAACCATTATGCCTTTTGCGATTAATCAAGTATTTGATTTTTTCATCTATCTTCCTCCATATCCAAACAATGGAACTTTGTATTATAGAATTGATAATGTAACACTAGGGACAACTGCTGAAGGCTCAACATCAAGTACACTTCCTGCTGGTACGGTTGCAATGCGTGCTGGATATCAAATAAATAATTTGTCTACTACTGCTAAAATAATTAGAACAGCAAGATTATATGTTGAAACAGATAGATAAAATTATCACTACAGTGGCCTTTATTGTTATTGTTACAACAATAACACCTGCTTTTGCTATTCTTTCATGTTCTGTAACAACTGCTGTGGGTTGTACTGACACAATCGTACTTCGTATGTCTTCTTCTACAAATGCCCATGCAGAATTACCATGGCAATCAACGTCAGGCTACAGCAATAACGTTATTTGTTGTAGTGGGATATCAGGGACTTCGTGTACAGCTGGATTTACCGCAACAGTTCTTAAACTTTCTTCCTCAACTAATGCACACGTTGAAATTAATACAAATACAAATTATGCCACAAGTTCATGTATTTCAAGTGCTTCTGGTTTGGCTACGATTGGGTATCAAGATAATAACTGCACAGGATTTGACGCTACACTAGCTTCGATGTCAGGGGACACAAATGCTTCAATGGGGACCTCTACGGTGTATACAAAAAAAATCTGTGGCACAGTTGCGCCAGCTTCTCTTACGTTTACCATATCGACATCTAGTGTTTTCTTAGGTGATGCTTCACCCGTGTACCCACGATTTGCATCAAGTACAAATACAAAAGGTAGTGACGTAGAGGTTCAAGCACATACATTTCAGGTTCTTACAACTGCTGCAAATGGTTATGCTGTAACTGTTCGTGGAGCAACCTTAACTGCAGGCACTTCAACCATTGCGGCAATTGGAGCAGTAAATACAGCTCCAGCAACAGGTACACCCCAATTTGGGATTCGACTCACTTCTTCTGGTGGTACAGGTGCCGTTGCATCACCGTATGCTGCAAGTGGTTTTGCGTATGCTGCAACAGCGACAACTTCCTCACAAGTTGCTTCCGCGGTGACAGGTGATAATGCAACTACTACTTTTTCTGTACGTTATTTGACAAATATCTCTCCAATTACTGGAGCTGCAACCTATAATGCAAATATTGTATATATTGCAACTGCTAATTTCTAATTTTAGACTGTGTATAAAGATGTAATTTAGTCTATAAACATATGGTATTCTGTATTCAATACAACTTGCATACCAAAGTGCATCATTTTTGTATGATGTATCATCAAAGTGTCAACTTCAGTCATGATTAAAAAGAAACTTTCTGCCATAATTTCAATTTCATTAATTTTTATATTTTTTATTAGTGTATTTGGTACACATATTCAAAAAGTTTTTGCGGGAGCACTTTCCTCTTTGTCTGACACACAGTCTTCCATTAAAGTTAACGTTGTTTCAGACCACACAATTCAGTTTGTGACACCTACAGGTTTAACTGCTGGACAGAATATCTCTATTACATTTCCTGTTGGGTGGAACTTGGGATCTCTTGGTGCAACAAGTACTGACTTTGCAACAAGTACATCTGCATCTTGTTCTGGATTTGGGAATGCTTTACTTAGAAATGGGGCTGCTTCAGGTATAACGTGGGGAGTTGCAACAACTTCACAAACAGTAACCATTACTTCAGGTACAGCTGTGATCCCAGCGAATAGATGTATCCAGATTAGTTTTGGAAGTAATGCGACATTTCAAGCAACTGGTACATCTCAAATTACGAACCCGTCAGCAGCAACGAGTTCTATTCTCACAATAGGTGGTACATTTGGAGATACAGGCAGTATTACAACAAATATTATTACAGACGATACTGTTTCTGTAAGTGCGACTGTTGCACAATCGTTTACGTTCACGATCTCGACATCTACAATCTTCTTCGGTGCACTCGGTTCAGGGGCTGCAAAATTCGCCTCTTCAACAAATCCAAATGGTGACACACTTGAAACAGTAGCCCACTCATTACTTGTCTCAACAAACGCGCCTTCTGGGTACACTATTACACTTAAAGGTCAAACATTAACTTCTCTGCAGAGTGCGTCTAATACAATAGACGCTATCCCAGGATCTTCTATTGCATCTTCAACGCCAGGTACTGAACAGTTCGGCATACGAGCAACAGTCACAGGGGGTAGTGGTTCAACGATTAATACCATGTACGCAGCGGCAACATCATATGGATATGAAGCTACTGCAACAACCACCTCAGTTTTTGCTACAGGGAGTGGAGCAACAAACACCTCAACCTATGCACTCAGGTATGTTGCAAACATCGCACCACTTACAGAAGCAGGAACATATGTGGCAAATGTTGTTTATGTAGCAACAGCCAATTTTTAAAGGTTATCCACATCTTTTTATCTTTATAATGCTAGACTTATTGTGATATATGTTGAATTACATTAAATTCCAAGTGTTTATCTGCTGTATACTACATTAATTACTATTCCATTAAATAATTAAACATGTTCAAAAAGAATTCCTGGGCACTAACTTCTTTCGTAGCATTTACTTTATCGTTATCTTTATTGTTTGTAGTCCAAAAAGTGGAACACGCTATTGCGGCGGCACTCACTACTATGTCTGATACACAGTCTAAGTTAACAGTTGGTGCGCTCTCAGATCACACTATTCAATTTGTTACTCCAACAGGTGTTGCCGCAGGACAAGGGATTAGTGTCACCTTACCAGCAGGGTACGCAACGGGTACTTTTGCAATTGCAAACTTTGACCTTGCAACAAGTACCTCTGCTTCTTGTTCTGGATTTGTTGATGCTTCGCTACAAGCAGGTGCAGCTTCAGGATTAACATGGGGGGTCGCAGTAGCTACTTCTACGCTATATATTACGTCAGGTACTGCAGTTATTCCAGCAAATCGTTGTATACAAATTAGAGTTGGATCAAACGCGGTCGTCGGTGGAACAGGTACTTCTACATGGGTTAACCCAGCTACTCCAGGAGCTTATTCACTTGCTTTTGCGGCCGGAACTGATTCTGGATATGTTACAGAGTATATTGTTCCAGATGACGCAATTGCAGTAACAGGGATAGTGAACCAGTCACTTACCTTTACTGTATCAACTTCTACCATTTATTTTGGTATTTTAGGTGCAGGTGGAGCAAAGTTTGCTTCTTCTACTAATACTGCAGGCGATACAATAGAAACAATTGCCCATTCACTTACAGTTGGGACAAATGCACCGTCAGGATTTACCTTAGCGGTGAGAGGGCAAACGCTCACATCTCAGCAAAACTCAAATAATACCATTACAGCAGTTGGGGGCTCGGCAGCTTCTTCCACAGTTGGGTCTGAACAATTTGGCTTCCGTACAACTGAAGCAGGTGGTACAGGAGTTACTGTATCAGCTCCATATTCTTCTGCTACATCATACGGCTATGCGGCAACAGCTACTTCTTCTTCGGTTGTGGCGGTTGGTGTGGGGTCTACACCAACATCAAACTTTAATGTGAGGTATATTGCGAACATCAATTCAATCACAGAAGCGGGAACATATGCAGCAAACTTGGTATATGTTGCAACTGCGAATTTCTAAAATTAAGCTTTTAAAAGCAAAATTAATCATAAATAAGTCTATTATCCACAGAAGATAAGCCGTTTTAGATGGTATTATTAAGACTAATAAGATGTAGAATCTTAGGTTATAAAATAAATTCCCTCATCATGTTCAAAAAGAACTTCTTTAAGTCTTGTGCTAGTTTTATTACAATCCTCAGTATTGTTGTCGGCGCATCAGTAGTTCATGTAGAGTTGGCCTTTGCTGCTTCACTATCTTCACTATCAGACACACTTTCGTCTGTTAAAGTGAGTGCCTTGTCAAATCATACAATTCAGTTCGTAACTCCAACAGGTGTAACTGCTGGGCAAAATATTAGCATTACCTTTCCAAACGGTTGGACACTTGGTTCTTTGAATGCGTCTAGTACTGACTTTGCAACAAGTACATCTGCTTCATGCTCTGGATTTTCTGATGCATTACTTAAGGATGGTGCAGCCTCAACCTTAACATGGGGAGTTGCAACAACATCGCAAAGTCTCACGCTTACCTCAGGTACTGCAGTCATTCCTGCAAATAGATGTGTCCAGATTAGAATCGGAACAAACGCAGTATTTCAAGCATCTGGCACACAGCAAATTACTAACCCTGCATCCGCCACTAGTTCTATAATTTCAATCGCAGGTACATTTGGTGATACGGGAACAATTACCGTTAATATCATTAACGATGATACTGTTTCCATGACAGGAACAGTAAATCAGTCACTTTCGTTTGTCATTTCTACATCAACTATCTATTTTGGAACTCTTGGTACAGGTGGTGCAAAGTTCGCTTCATCAACTAATACAGCAGGAGATGCAACAGAAACCATAGCACACACACTTGCTGTTGGAACGAATGCACCGTCTGGATTTTCATTAACGGTACGAGGGCAAACTCTTACATCACAGCAAAATGCAAGCAACACAATTGATGCTATTGGTGGGACTGCTGCATCCTCTACTCCAACTTTTGAACAATTTGGCTTCCGTGCATCAGAATCAGGAGGAACAGCTGTTACTGTTTCTGCCCCGTATTCATTCGCTACGTCATACGGATATGCAGCAACAGCAACATCCTCATCACTTTTAGCAGTTGGTACTGGAGCAACACCAGTTTCAACACTGTCACTTCGGTATCTTACAAACGTTGCTGCAATAACAGAAGCTGGAACGTACGCAGCAAACCTTGTGTACGTGGCAACTGCCAATTTCTAACCTTATAAATGTATTACCTTAAAAGCACTACTATGACTTCATTTCAAACAATTAAAAAAACATTTAAAGGCCTGGCTGTCGCTAGTCTCGTTCTAAGTGTTCTTTCAGCACAAGCATTGACTGTTTCTCCAGCACGCGCAGAACTAACCGGAGATCCTGGAGAGACGATTCAGGGCTCATTTACTCTTGTAAATCCAATGGATACTGATCAGACATACTATACGTCGGTTGAGAACTTTGAAGCACAAGGAGAGACAGGTACTCCTAACTTTATCACTTCAAAAGAGGGACTACCTTCATGGGTAAAGATTGTCGATAAAGTAGTTCTTAAAAAGGGTGAGAGAGTTACACTTCCTTATAATGTAGTTATTCCACAAGATGCGGATTCAGGAGGTCACTTTGGCGCAATCTTCATGTCTACAGTTCCTCCGTCAGCTGGAGAAGGGGAGGTGTCAGTTGGTGCCAAGGTAGGCATGCTTTTGTTCTTAAAAGTTACTGGCCCAGTGAAAGAGCAGGGTGGACTTAGTTCTTTTGCACTCAAAAGTGGCAAGAAGGTTTTAACTAGTCTTCCTGTTGATTTTGTCTATAAGTTCAAAAATGAAGGTAATGACAGAGTCGCTCCAGAAGGAGAGCTTACTATCAAGAATACATTGGGAATGGTTGCTGCAACTATTGATGTGAATAAAACTAAAGGAGATAATGTTCTTCCAGCAAGTACTCGACGTTTCGAAGTAAGATACGGTGAGAAAGACGCACCAGCAGTATCAGCTCCATTTTTTGACCAAGTAAAGTATCAGAAGAATAATTTTGCTCTCGGTATGTATTCTGCAAATCTTAAGTTAAGTTTCGGTAATGCAAGTGTTGCAGATTCTTCTGTTACATTCTATATTTTTCCTTGGCAACTGCTAGCAGTCGTTGGAGGCTCAATCCTTGTTGCTATCTTGCTACTCATTGCTCTTGTTAAACATTATAATAAATGGATCATCAAGCAAGCACGCGCCGCATCAAAGAAATAAGTAGTATATGTTCTCTGGAGTTACAAAGTATAAAACTTTTAGTTCTGTGCTGTCTTGTCGCGTTACTTGTAATACCAAAATTAACGTTTGCTGACGACCCTACACCAAATCCATTAATTCAAAATGTAACTGTTTCTGCAAGTGTTCTACAAAATCCTGGTGTAAATCCAAATACCCCACCACTCCCTCCTTCGTCAAATGCCGGTCCTGTTAACATGACAGATACTATTGATGTTGCAATTTTTAAGGGTATTGCATACCCAGGTAGCACAATAGCACTTCTTAAAAATGGAGTAGTGGTAGCCCAGATTCCTGCAAATCCTGATGGAACGTTTGATATCCGTGTGAGAAGTCTTACGCCTGGGACGTATAGCTTTGGTGTTAGAGCAACTGATACAAACGCTCTGCAGTCAAAATTACTAATGTTTACCATTTATATTTCTCAATCAGTTGCCACTATTGTAGAAGGCATTTTCATCCCGCCAACAGTTACGTCTGATAAAATTGAAGTTAAAAAAGGTGGAGTTATCACATTCACTGGGACAACGGCGCCTGACGTTGAAGTGAGAATTTCTTTTTCTTCAAGCAATATTGAACTTCTAAGAAAGACAAGATCTGATTCTACTGGGGCATGGTTTTATGAGCTAGATTCTTCGTTGGTAGGAAGTGGTGATTTTGAAGCGAAAGCAAGGTCAGTATCATCACAAAATCTATCACCATACTCAGATGTACTTACATTTAGAGTAGGTGACACTGATAGAGCTCGCATAAAAAGTAACCTACTTGCTGGTTTTAGAAAAAAATGTGATTTAAATAATGATAATAGAGTTAACTTGCTTGATTTTAGTATTATGGCTTTTTGGTATAAACGACTCGGCTTCCCAGATAAGGTTGACCTCAACACAGATAAGCAAATTAACCTAACTGATTTAAGTATTCTTGCTTATTGTTGGACTGGATAATATATGACAACACTATTTAAAAAAATATTAATAGCTTTATGTATTGCCTCTGCTACCTTTACTGTAGTGTCTGCAGCATCTATCGCTATTGATGCCCCCAACCAATCATCAGCCAGCAGACAGCCATTTATTGTGCAGATATTTCTTGATCCGTACGGTGAGACGGTGAGTGGGTTCTCAGGTAACTTTTCATTCGATACAAATCTCTTCACCGTTGGCGACATTTCAACAGAAAATACAGTTTCTTCATTGTGGATTAAGCGACCGACTATTTCAGATGAGATTTATTTAGACGGCAGAACACATATAATCTTTGAAGGAATTTTCCCTGGAGGTTTCAGTGGTGTACGTAGTCCATATAAACAAGGGGTTGATGTTGGAAGACTGTTTCAAGTAACACTTATACCAAAGGAGAAAGGCAGAGGGACACTTATGGTTGATGATATTATTATGCATGCATTTAATAGTGAGGCAACACAGTTAAAGACTACAAGTGTTAGTAAGTCTGTTGTTGTCCCACTTCAAAACGGAGCACTAGTTTCCCCATTTAGAATTCCTGTGGAAGTTCGTGCAAACGATCTTTCTGTTTTTGTTACAAGGGACCCACTAGTAAATAATAATGCATGGTATCTTGTGATTAATGAAGGGGAAGAGAAAAGTGCTATCAGTTCAATCGAAATCGCTGAAACAAATAATGGAAGAGCTGATGTCACAGACACATCTGTTTGGAGAAAAGCTACTAACCAATATATTTTACGATACCAAAGTAGAAATAAATTTATTCATGTAAAAGTTTCTTATATGAATGGAACATACGCACTCACGTCTCTTCCACCTGTTGAAAACTCTCATTCTATTCCTATTGCTTCGCGTATACTAGGAGGTGTAGCCATGGCACTCCTTGTGTTGTACTTTTATGTTAAATTTCTCTTTATTCCTTTTACAAGGCAACCAAAAACACAAGAATAAGTTTTTACGACTTGGTTTTGCTATCGCTTTGTTTTTCTTTTTTTCTGCACTAGGTAGTGGAAATGTTTTTGCTGCGAACCTTACTGTTTCACCATCTTCAGTTTCAACAAAAGTTGGAAAAACTTTTACAGTTGATATTATTGTTAATAACAATATTGAGGCAATCAATGCAGTGTCTGCACTTGTTTCGTATCCATCTGACGCACTCTCTATTACTTCTGTTTCAAAAACGGGTTCATTTATTTCGCTCTGGGCTGAAGAGCCTATTTTTTCTAATGAAAAAGGAACTCTTTCACTTGAAGGTGTTGCACTTAATCCTGGTTTTAGTAAAGCAACAGGAAAGGTTATTTCTGTAACGTTTAAAGCTTTACAAGAAGGTAATGTGAGTATTTCAATTAAATCAGGTTCAGTTCTTGCAAATGATGGTAATGCAACAGATGTTCTCAAAACAACAGGTGCCGCATTTGTCTATATTACTGGAGATACGACACCTACTGTCGCTGCTGTTAAAGAAACAGTCGTACCAGTGATTACATCACCAACGCATCCAGACAGTATTGCTTGGTACGGAAGAAGAGATGCGTCATTTGAGTGGAAGCTACCTGATGGAGTTACGGCTATTAGAACTGTGTATTCAGATAAAGAAACTTCAACACCAACAAAGGTGTATGACCCTCCTGTTAGTAACAGATCATTTACTGCAGACGCCGATGGTGTGATGTATATGGCTGTGCAGTTTAGAAACGCAAGCGGATGGGGGGCAATTTCACGGTACAAGTTCCAAGTAGATACCCAAGCACCAGAAACACTCAAGGCATCATTCCCTGACGGTATCGTAACCACTAATCAAACACCTGCAGTTCTTGTAGTTGCAGAAGATGCATTGTCTGGTATTACAACAATTTCAATGAGTATTGATAATGGACAACCAATACTATTTCCTGCTGACCCATCAAATGTATACCATCTACCAAAACAAAACTCAGGTAATCATACTATTGTAATCAATGCTATTGATGGTGCAGGCAACAGTAGCACTGTTTCACTTGACTACACTATTCAGACAATTAATCCGCCAGTGATTACTGAGTATAGTAAGAAAGTAGACTTTGATAAAAAATTAAAAGTTGTCGGCGCAACATACCCTAAATCAACCGTTGAAGTAGTTTTAACTGATATTGATGGGGTTGTTTCAACAGCTAAGACTTCATCGAATGATACAGGAGTATTTACACTTGTTTGGGATGGCGTCCTTGATTCTGGTGTGTACGAAATGAAGGCAAGAGTTTTAGACAGCAAAGGTTCAGTGAGTGAATATACAGAGACTAGGGTTATTATTATAGAAAGAATGGTTCTCGTTCGTTTTGGAATATTTGTTATGAACTGGTTGTCAGTAGTTCTTATTATCATCATCGCAACACTTATGGTGCTCGGGACATTGTGGTATGCTCTTGTGCAGTTCTCTCGATTCAGAAGACGGGTTAAGCGAAGGCTTGCAGAAGTGGAGAACACGCTACATGTTAATGTTAAAGCTCTCCGAAGCGAAACTGAAGAATTCCATGATGTTCTTGTAAAAGCAGAACGAAAACGAGAGTTAACAAAAGAAGAAACTTCTATCCTTAAAAAGTTCAAGAAACGTCTCGAAATTACCGAGAAAGAAATTGAAAAGAAGCTAGAAAACGCTACTGATTAATACATAAACACCAGCACTTACCTGCTGGTGTTTATTTTTATAGAAGTAACCACTAGTACCTACATGGTATCCCTGGTATACTTTTTCTATATGATTACTCCTGATTATCAAGTTGTCGCGAAGGAATTAAAAATTAAAATAAAAGGGGATGTTACCTTAAATGAAGAAGACAGGGAGCGTGTAGCGAGAGACACGAGTTTATTCTATGTAAAACCAGAACTCGTTGTCTATCCAAAAAATTCTATTGATGTCAGCAAGGTCTGTGAATATGTTAGTGCTAAGAAAAGTGAAGGGGTTGATCTTGCTCTATCTATTCGGTCTGCGGGTACTTGTATGACCGGTGGGTCGTTATCGTATTCAATAGTACTTGATACAACGAAGTACATGAACCACGTAACAGATGTTACAGAATTCTCAGCATCTGCTGAACCTGGTGTGTTTTATCGAGATTTTGAAAAGCAAACATTAGAAGCTGGTTGGATTATGCCAAGTTACCCAGCATCACGTGAGATTGCTGCTATTGGAGGTATCGTTTCAAATAATTCAGGAGGGGAAAAAACACTTACTTACGGTAAGACTGAAAACTACGTTCAATCCTTAGATGTTGTGTACGCAAATGGAGAACGTGATATGTTACATGGTTTTTCTGGTATTGATCTTGATCTTAAGCTGAAGGAAACAGGAGAAGGTGGAAGAATTCATAGAGAAATGTTTTCACTTATTAATGACAACTATGATGTCATTATGAAAGCTAAACCAACAGTATCCAAAAATTCATCAGGGTATTACCTTTGGAATGTTTACAACAAAGCAACTGGTACTTTTGACCTTTCGAAACTAGTGGTTGGAAGTCAGGGGACGCTCGCTTGTGTTACTTCGGCTACTTTTACGGGGGTAAAGCCGAAACTTCACTCAAGAATGCTCGTACTCTTTGTACCTTCAACAGTGAGGCTGGGTGAAATTATTGTAAAAATGCTTGCTCATAAACCAGAAACCATCGAATCATATGATGATCATACATTTAAGATTGCAATTAAATTTTTTAAAGATATAGCCTTACGAATGGGCGGTAATATGATTACTCTTGGAATTCAATTTCTACCAGAATTTTGGATGGTCCTCACAGGAGGTGTCCCAAAAATAATTTTGATGGCAGAATTTACTGGAGATACTGAGGTTGAGGTGGATGCACAAGTCACGCAAGCATACGAAGATATGAAGTCATTTGGTCTTCCAATGAAGAAAACAACTTCAGAACGACAAGCTAAGAAATATTGGACATTCCGTCGTGAAAGCTTTAATTTACTTAGAAAAAGATTACAAGGAATGCGCACCGCCCCAACGATTGATGATATTGTTGTCCACCCGCAAGATCTTCCAACCTTCCTACCAAAACTTGAAGCAATTTTTACCAAGGATAAATATAAAGATCTTATCTATACCGTAGCTGGTCATATGGGTGATGCTAATTTCCACATAATTCCGCTTGTAGATATCCACAAAGAAGGAATCATCGAAGTGCTTCATGATCTTATGGAAGAGGTATATGCCCTTGTGTTTGAATTCAAAGGTTCTATGTCAGGAGAGCACAATGATGGACTCTTACGCACAGCCTATTTACCTATGATGTATTCTCCAGAAATAATGTCTCTTTTTGAAAAAACAAAGAATATTTTTGATGCCCAGAATATCCTTAACCCAGGCAAAAAAGTGTATGGTAATAAAGACTACGCTTGGAGTCACATAGACGGTAAATAAATCTCTTCTAAGAAGTTTATAATTCCTTTGATCGGGCGAGTGCTCCGTAGAGACCGCCAAAATCTTTTAGTGTTCCACGTACGAAAAGTGGTGTTTGCTCGTACATATATAAGAAAGCTTTGGCTTCTTTTTCTATTGTCTCAATATGTAAGTCATTCATAACAGGCCCACCGTACACAACAATAGATGGTGACCAGTACATGACAGTATTAGCTCCAAAGACTCCTGCAAAGTGGTTAACCCGCTCCCAGAGTGCCAGATCATGAACTTCGTGAGATGGTTTACCATACTTTCTTTCTAGTGACCCACCACTTATAAGACTTTCAACATCATGATGGTTGTCTATAATAGTGTGCCCAATCTCAAATCCGTGCATACCACTATCAATCTTACCATTCACAATGCGTGCGCCACCAACTCCTGTACTGATTGTTATATAGGCAACGATTGGATGATCTTTACCAGCACCAAAGACCGCTTCACCGAGACCAACTAACGACGCATCATTTTCTAGTACTGCTGGGCAAGAAAAAAGTTCTTCTAACTTTGACTTAAGTGGGGAACGTCTCCACATTGGGAGATTTGGTGTGCGCTCGATTATCCCATCTTTTGAAAATGTGCCAGGAACACCTGCCACGACACCACTAATTTTTCTGCCATTATGAAGTGATAGACTTGCTTCTTGTAGCATGGAGAGCCACTTAGTGAAGTCTTGTGGTGTTTCAAATACAACAGGAGGAAGAAATGCTTCTCTGTGCTCAGTTAGTGTTACTCTTGTTTTTGTGCCCCCAATATCAATTAGTATATACATAGTATTATTCAGTCATTCTTTTCTTAAATTCCGCTATAAAAGGTGTCTTGTAAGGGTCGATATTTTTTTGTAATGCCATGTACGTTGCCATGTAGTATCCGGTAATTATGAGTGTAAAAATTTGCTGGATGTCAGTATGATCAGTTTGTAGTCCAGAGTGTACAAAACCACGTTCTTCATACATTGTTTCCATGACAGAAAAACGTTTTTGAATTCTTGTGTGGTCAAATGTTGATTTTAAAAATAAAAATGCAAAAGAGTTTGATTCTGAACGTGTTTCGTCAGTAATGAAACTTTGAAGTTCATTATGGTTTGCCTCAGGTATCTGGTTAACAAACGTAGGGGTTTTAGCACCTTCGTTAATAGCTGCTTTTATAAGATATGCTACAGGGTATAGATTTGATGAAGAGTATATGACGGGGAATTTATCTTTGAACTGTAGAGATAGCTCCTTCCCACGTTGCTCCGTTTTTTCTAAGTCAACAAAGCTAATTTTTTCTTTAAGAGTTTGTATCTTTGCCTGCTGATTAGTGAATGTAAGAAGCCCTACGATCTGATGACCGATCGAAAAACGTGGCTCAAGAGAAGATTCTGGTAATTGGACGTATGGAATTCCATCGCTACTCGCAAGTTCTATAAGTTTACCCCCAAGACTGAGAACCGCCATGTTTGCTCCAATTTTTACACCCTGTGCATATGCCTCAAGTTCTTCTTCTGTATTACCTGAGTACGAATTGATGATAAGTAGTGTCGATGCTTTGTTAAATAGTACAGGTAGTCCATATGAATTATGAAGAGTTATTGAAATCTCTGGAAAAAGTATTTTTAGAAGTGAAACACTAATTGCAGATCCTCCCATACCACAAACAATCACATGGGTGAATGGGGCTATTTTTTCTTTATTAACAATTGTTGGTTCAAAGTTAAATTGTTCTTTAAAATGTGAGAGTGGGGTAGATATGTTGGTCATAGGTATTTGCTAAGGGTTAGTTTCTTCAATGCTACATATCCCGAGTCGGACTTGTGCATCGTGGTACAGCATGACAGTTCGCACGTACTCTGCATGACTCCAGGTTAGAGGGGTTGCCGAGAGCTGTTCTCCAGAAAAAGGATGAAGCTGTTCTGATAATACTCCAGATAGCGGTGAGTGAGTAACTGTCCACGAGAGCCAGTGTGTTACCACTTCAAGGTCTTGTGTCGTTTTTGCAGTGCGTGCATAGTACTGAGCAAGCCACAAAGTGGTGATGTACCATGGATTTGGAACTCCTTCGACTTGGATATAGTATCTGTCACCAGTGTATCTTGGTACACCGTCAATTCCAGTGTGAATGCGTAATTTTTCTTCAATAGTTTGGATACACTCAGTTACAATTGGATCATGAATATCTAGTACTCCGTATGCAAAAATGGCATAGATACTTGACATATCGATAGTTTTATCATAATGTGTAACACCATTTTTTGTGTTAAGCATTTTAATAAACATCTTCAAGTCCTTGTCATAAAGATGTTCTAAGATAGCCTCTTTCATTTTTTCTGCTGTAGATAAGAAAAGCTTTTCGTCATTTTCTTTTTCAAATAACTTTGCAAATTTTGCTCCAGCAATTAGTCCAGCGTACACAGTTGCGGAAGTAAATGTTGAGACACCGTGTTTTTCTTCCCACAAATCATAACTAGGAAGAGGGAGCCCACTATCAGGGTCAGTAAACTCGGTTAGGAATACCGCCATACGTCGTATAACATCATTGTAGTGTCCCTCTATAAATTCAATGTCTTTTGTTTTTTTGTAGTATTCAAAGAGAGCAACGAGCACAAGAGCTGTCTCGTCTTCTTGAATCGGTAGAATTGGCTCGCCATCTTTAACAAAAGGGTGCCAGGAGCTACCAAGTGATCTATCTGATCTGTACTTGTGCATCAGATAACCTTCTGGCTCGACGACATCATTGCAGAATTTGAAGAAGTGTTTTGATATGTTATATTCACCAACCTCAAGTAGTGCCATAACGGTCATGGCTCCATCTCGTGGCCACATATAGCTGTAGGTGTCACGACCATGCTGTAGCATGTCAGAATCACCTGACGCTAGTATTGCCCCACGGTTATCAATATTCCCACGAATGTAGAAAAGTGATTTTCTAAAAAGTTCAAGAAGTTTAGGTTCTGTGTTATTGCATATTGTGTAATCTTGACGAGTGAGCCATGCTTTCCAAAATTTACTTGTACTTTCAATGAGATGCTCCGGATTTTTAAATTTAACGTAATCATGTAGTTCGTATACTTCCGCCTTTGTTTCACCAACAGTGACCCAGTAGTATGCCTTTTTACTTTCTTTTTTGTGGAGCGTAAGAGTAATTGAGAACGTGGAGTCGACATGTCCATGCTCAATAGGATTCTTTGAAAGCATTCCGTCCTCTGCATCTTTAAAAGTTCCCTCTTTCCCCTCTATGCCATATAAACCAACACTATAGTCTTGAAAGGGGATATCGCTAGATTCTCCATAAATGAGGAACATTCTTCTTCCTTCGTAGTGAATAAGCGCATTTTTTACAGGGTCATAATACGCAGTGTCACCTTGCAGTGTCTCGTACATTGAAAAAACTTGGTGGAAAAACAGTTTAACTTCTTCAGTGTGGTCACTTGTATTAGTAACTTCCACTTCTCGAATAAAAATATTTTTTTCGTTATAGACTACGTTCGTTATGGTTAATTGCAGTCCTGTATGTTTGTTGGTACATTTCATTATCCCAACAAACGTGTTTTGGTCAAGGTTAATTTCTGTGTCCCAACTACCATCGTCAAGCCAAGAAAGCGTATGTTGATACCAGACTCCAATACGATGCGCTTCTCCGCGTACATGATTTTCCACACCAACATAGGGGAAGAAGAAGTCACTTACAAAGCCGTGAGCATTTAGTCCTACAAATATATTTCCATTAGCTAAGATAACTGATTTTGCCATATATAATTATAATATTTTTGCACGAAGCTTAAGGTCAGTGAGTGCATTAGTGAATGCAATAAAGGCTTCATATGGTGAATCATATGGGGAGAAATATTTATGGACATCACCATCTGCAGACCACTTAGTACACATATAGTATACGTGGTCCGATGTTTGAAGTTTTCTCCAGTCATCAATAATTATCTTATCTTTTGTTGCGAGAATTTGATTTTCGATACGATACAACTCAGTTAAAGAAGACTGCTGCATACTATTACCAGTCCACGCAGTAAGATCTCGCTCTGTGTCAGCCCAGGTTACAATATGAGGCATGTCGACAGTATCTTTTACAGGGTATGCCTTACATGTTTCAGAAAGAGTCTTGAAGCTATTATCTTTATTTTTTAGAATTTCCTTCGGCATATGATTAAGGAAGTCAAAAATACCAGTACTCTCCCATTGATGTTCACCAAATGTTTCGTAATCCATAAAAAGGTTTACTGTTTCTCCATTTCCATTAACTGCATTTACCCAGTGTGCAAATTTATCTGCGGTGAGAGGCCACTCTGTCCACTCCTTGTTACTAAAACGGAAAGCAATATCATCTGACATTCTGTAATTCTTAAGAAGTAGCTTTATCTTACTTGTAGTAGGTGGTTGGTACACAAAATTTGCTGACCTCCAACCTAAAATTGGATCCCATCCTTCAGCAATGATTCCTTTATAACCTGCTTTTTCTGCCCAAGACGCTAGGTCATTTCTGTAGGCCAGCTCAGTGTTTGAAAATACTTTTGGAGTAACGCCAAAAATTCTCTTTAGAATTTTATTTTGAAGTTTTACTTGTTCTTCAAATTCTGATAGTGAATAATAAAAGGCGAGAGAATGGTAGTATGTTTCACCAAGCACCTCAACTCGACCAGTCTCCACTAGTTTCTTGAATGTTTCAAGTGTTGCAGGTGCATACTTTTCAAGCTGCTCAAGTAGTGTTCCTGAAAGTGAAATACTAAAGGTGAATTCAGGATGTTTTTTAAGAAGTTGAAGTAGAATTTTATTTGTTGGCTTATAGGATTTTTCACAAATTTTTTTAAGAATTTTTACGTTGTTCGTATTCCCTTCACCGTTGTCATTAAAATATTCATGGTCATATCCAACATCAAAAGCACGATAGTGCTTGATACGAAATGGTTGATGAGTCTTGAGGTAGAGAGCAATTGATGGCATGTTGTTTAAGTTATTGATTGATAAAGTTCTTTCATTTTTTTGGCTGCTTTGTCCCAAGTTATTCCTTTTACTTGCAGCAGTCCTTCCTTCTGTAATGTTTCTTTAAGTACAGGGTGCCGTATGACTGCTAATATTTTATTTGCCATGTCATCTGTGTCCCAGAAATCAACTTTAAGTGCATGTGTTATTACTTCGGAAACTCCAGACTGCCTGGACACAAGTACCGGCGTACCCATTGCCATAGATTCAAGTGGGATTATCCCAAATGGTTCAGATACTGATGGCATAACGATAAGGTCGGCAAGAGTATACAGTGTCTTTTGTTCGTCAACGGTGAAGTATCCAGTAAACGAGAAGTAATTGTTAATCCCAAGTTCGTGCGTAAGATTAATTATTTGCTGTTCCATGTCACCAGTACCTGCAACAATAAAGTGTACATTTTTTTCGTACTCAATTACCTTTTTCGCTGCATGTATAAAGTAGTCTACTCCTTTTTGAATGGTAATTCTTCCCGCAAAGAGGACTACTTTTTTCCCTTCATGTTTAAATCGTAAAAGGGGGGCAAGTCGTTCACTATGAGTGTCTGTCATAGTAGTGTTACCATTATGTACAACAGTAACTTTAGACGCATCGATACCGTAGTGGTTAACGATAGTTCTTTTTGTTAATTCACTAACAGCAATAACGTGGTCAGCTTTATGCATACCTTCACGCTCCTGATCATATACATATTGATTTACTGTATTACCTCCACATCTATCAAATTCTGTAGCGTGAATATGGACTATAAATGGCTTCTTGGTAATTTCCTTCGCAGCAATTCCTGCCTTAAAGCAAAGCCAGTCATGAGCATGGATTACATCAAATGTTTTGAGCTCGTCTTGTGAAAGAGTTTTTACAAGAGTCCCGTAATATTCTACTTGCTCAAATAAAGTTCTTGGGATCATTGTTCCCCCTGCTTTAATGTAGGTCTTTAGTTTTCTTTCGTACTCATGAGAAGTTATATATGGATTTTGAAGTTCCCGAGCAAGAACTTCGAGGTGGGAAGCAATAGGAACTTGCTTCATGTATTTATCAGCAAACATAATAGGAACTTTCACTTCTTGGAGCGATACTGTTTTTGGGAGCATAAAACAAACATGTACATCGTTGTCGATAAGAGCATGTGCAATGCCTTTGCAGGCAACACCTAATCCACCGCTGTGGTGTGGAGGGTATTCCCATCCAAACATAAGAACTTTTTTAGCGG
>CAYXKW010000001.1:0-100880 GCA_964464695.1 uncultured Candidatus Saccharibacteria bacterium | reverse complement strand
GTCCAGTGAAGTTACCGTTAGTAGCTGAGAAGTTAGTAGTGAAGAAGTTAGTACTTGTACTGTTAGTAGCTGTTAGGTTAGTTACTGCAGCATTAGTAGCAGTAGCATTTACCGCTGTAAGGTTAGTAGTAGAAGCAGTGGTAAGGTATGCATTAGTAGCAGTAATACTAGTAGCAGAAGCTGTGTTAAGTGTTGTTTGTCCTGATACAGCAAGGTTAGTAGCTGTAGTAGTAGCGAGAGTAGAAGTACCTGTTACTCCTAGAGTTCCCCCTACTGTTTGGTTACCTGTGATAGTAGAAGTACCTACAGTAGCTGTGTTAGCTGTTAGATAGGTAGCTACTGCATTAGTAGTAGTAGAGTTTCCTACAATGAGATCTGTGATGTTAGCGAGTGTAGAAATAATACCCCCAAAAGAAGCATTTGCGGAGTAGAAATTTGTTGCAGTGGCGTTTGTTAAAACTGCATTTGTTGCAGTTAAATTAGCAGTAATAATACTTACCGCTTGCAAAAGTGTAGTAAACAAATTAGAAGAGGTTGCGTTAGTATTTATGAGATTTGTTAGATTAGCATTGGCGCTAATCAAATTTGAAATTGTTCCAGTTGAAATATAGGAATTAGAACTAGTACTATTAGTTGCCACAAAATTTGTGTTTGTAGAATTTGTACTAATAAAATCAGTAGTGAGAATACTTCCTGCCGTTAAACTATTTGTGAGAGTGGACGAAGACGTTAAATTGGTAACTATTGCATTAGTAGTGGTTGAGTTTCCAACTATAAGATTAGTAAAATTTGCCAACCCAGAAACTAAGCTGTTAAATATCCCACTAGTTGAAAAGAGGTTGGTAGATGTTGCGTTGGTGAATATTGCATTAGTTGCCGTAAGAGACGTAAATATTGCAGTGACAGCATTAAGAGCAGTCGCAACTAAGTTAGTGAAAAATCCATTAGTTGAAGTGCTGTTAGTACTTAGTAAGTTGCCGAAAGTTGCTGTTTGCCCAAACAAATTAGAGATACTACTAGAACTAACAGTAAGTTCAGATATTGTCCCCGTAGCTGCAGTAAAGTTTTGGACAAAAAGATTTGTTGCAGTAGCATTTGTAACATCTAAATTCGTAATTAATGCATTGTTAATTGAAGAAGTCCCAACAGTTAAATTACCAATAGTACTACTTCCAACTGTAAAGTTGCCATTCACAACCAAATTACCGTTTGTGGTCACATTGCCAGAAGCATCTGTTAATACATTTAAATTCTCCATCCAAGTTGAACCGTTCCAGTAGAATGTAGATCCAGTAGCAGAACCACCTATAATAGTTTTAGTGACATGTGCCCAATATGTCGAAGTACCATTACTAGTGAGAACTTGCCCCAATGAACCAGCGCTATTATCTACGTCATAAAGTGAACCATTCAATTTAAGACTATCAATAGTAGAAGTAGCAATAGTAGCTACACCTGTTACGGTAATATTATTAACAGTAACATTACCTCCGAAGAGCGCGTCTCCGTTAAATGTTGCCAAACCAGAGAAAGTCGTAGTTGCAAAAGTAGAGCTACCGTTCACTGTTAAGTTACTGTTGAAGATGGCATCACCGTTAAACACACTCAAGCCATTTAACGTTGAACTTGAAAGAGTCACATTATTACCAGTAGTAAAAGTACCCCCTGAAGTTACAGTAGGCGTACTGTTAGATACTGCAAAAAATACACCTCCAGAACCATCACGTCCATCCTTACCATCAACTCCATCACGTCCGTCCTTACCGGCTGCCCCAGGAACTGAAACATACCTCGTAATGTAGGTAACTGTACTTGTTGAAATGTAAATAGTCTGGGGTTGTATAACAACTGATTGAGTAGAGGTTGAAGTAGGAATAACTTCAGCCAAAAGATTATCATTGTTAATGGAGTTCTCTGAAAGTCCTGCGACTACTTTAAGATAGTCACATCTCTCACTGATTAAGCTAGAAAAGAGAGAAGTAGATTTACAGTAGAGCGATAAAGAAGCTTTATCAAAAAAAGCAAACTGGCGACTAGGTGTTCCGCCGTACGCCTCAACATTTGTAGCACCAACAATAAATGGCCCATAGTTTCTTGAATACTCTAGTTTTAGTTTTGAAATCAAAGGAGTAACAAAATAATGGGCAGATACTTTCCCATCATTATTTATATATAAGTTTTTTGAAAATACCTCACTTGAAAAAAAACTTGTCAGGTTTGAAATATTTGAAATAAAAGCCGAGGAAACTAATCCACCACCAACAACATCAAAAGTCCTACTTTCACTTTTTAATAGATTGAGGTCAGCTCCATAACCAGAAAAAGAACCTTTACTTTTTAGTGACCGCAGGAGTCTGTACTCATCATTTATATTATTCAAATTTTTACCCGAAGCAACTTCACTGGAAACCCCTTTGAAAAGATCAGCTAACTTAGAAGCTATTTTGTGTAGAGAGTACGGCTCAGTTTGGAAAGAAGCAATCCTAGCAGTTCTAATATCCTGAAAGGCAACAAAATCACCGCTAATAACAGCTGCATAAACTGTGGATAAAGAAAGAGCTTGTATGAGGTACAGGGCTACAGCCATATACAATTTTCGAACAATTCGTGATCGAAGATCTTGCATGAAGTTTTATGCTCTTCAGTATAGTAAATATACAAGCTAAGTACATATCAAAATCATATTAAATTGTGGATAAAGTACAATTAAAAAAACCATGTAATAAAAAGCTATTTTGTTAAAAAAATGATTATAAAATTAAAAATACAAATTTAAAAATAAAAATAAAAATGATAAAAAAATCATAAAAAAAATAGATCAAAATAAATAGCTTAAATTAAATAAAAACAAAGGCGATTATCTATAAAATAATTAAGATAAAAATTAAAATTAACTTTATAATATTTAACTATTAATTATATTCTAATAGTTAAATATGCTTATATTGCATGCGTATATGCAAAATAATATTGACTAACCTTATCTGTTTAAAAATAGATACAAACCTTTAAAATAACAAAATGTTTACAGAGATTACTGTAAACTGTAAGAAATACGCAACTACTAAGCGAGTGATCCAATAGATCCTTGATGAATGAAATATTCCCCCATTTTTGTGATTTTATTTTGATATTTTTTTCAATATTTATACATTCTGTTTTATCTAATTATTAAAATAGTATTGTATTATATTATTTAATTTAAATTATTTTAACTAACACAATATTTAAAATCTAAAGAAATTTTTAAGCATTTTACTAAAAGTAATCATGTTGCCTTAGAATATTGCGATTTATTTAACCTAAAGTTATTATGTGTGCAAAAGTCGCTGTTTTGTTACACTATTGCATATATGTTTGTTCACCTACGAAATCACTCCCATTTTTCTTTATTAAGAGCCCTACCTAAAATCCCAGATTTAATTAAAGAGGCAAAAAGTGCCGGCATGTCTGCTGTGGCATTAACTGATTACAGTAACATGTATGGGACAATTGATTTTTTTAGTACCTGTCTTAAGGAAAAAATTAAGCCAATAATTGGTGTCGAATTTTCTATTTTCTATAATGAAAGACGTTTTCAAATAGTGATTCTAGCGAAAGATCTTTCAGGGTATAAGAACTTAATGAGGATTACGTCACTTGTAAACATAGATAACCCGGTTGATCCTGTTTTAACAGATGAAATTCTTTTGAATCATAAAGATGGATTAATTATTCTTTCTGGTGGCTTGTGGGGAGATGTGAGTAGTCTTTTGCTCATTGATGAAAGATTAGCTGAGCAAAGACTTCAATTTTATAAGACACACTTTCCAGACTTCTACTATCTTGAAATTAACCCTCAAACTAATTTTGAAGACTACTCAGAAATTAGATCGAGGACAATTGCTTTAGCGAAAAAATCCAACACCCCTCTTGTCGCAACATGGAATACTCATTACCTTAACAAACAAGATAAACCGGCTCAAAAAATTCTTTACTTGGTTAGTGGAGAAGAACACTCTCTTGATGAGTACAACCACTTCTTTCTAAAGGATAACTTTTCATTTGAGACTGATTCTACTTTAAGTGAATTTCAAGATATTCCTGAGGCTCTTGAAAATACAATTAAAATTTCGGAACTCTGTAACCTAGAGATTCCTTTGGGCCAGTGGGTGTTCCCTGCAATTGAATTTGTAAAAAGTTATAACGAGGATCTTACTGAACTTGCTTACTCTGGACTTTCTGTTCGTAACCTTGAGTTAACTGATGTTGTAAAAAAACGCTTAGACTACGAACTAAAAGTTATTGCAGATAAAGGCTACTCACCTTATTTTCTTGTTGTATACGACTTACTAAGATATGCTCGAGAAAATAATATCTTGACGAATATTCGAGGATCTGTGGCAGGGTCATTAGTTACGTATCTTCTTCAAGTTACTAAGTGTGACCCACTAGCTTACAAGCTCCCCTTTGAGCGTTTCCTAAACCCTGAACGGCCATCTGCACCTGATATAGATATGGACTATGCTGACACCAGAAGAGATGAAGTAATTGACTATGCTAGAAGAAAATACGGCATTGATAACGTTGCTCAAATTGGAACTTTTGGTACCATGATGGCTCGTGGTGCAGTAAGGGATGTCGCACGAGCCATGAAGTATCCATATATGGTGGGTGACCGAATTAGTAAAATGATACCACCTCCAAAGCAAGGCTTTCCTGTAACCATTGCAGGAGCTCTTCTTGAAATTCCTGAACTAAAGGAACTCTATGACACTGACCGAGAAACTCAAGAAATTCTAGATATGGCACAAAAGGTGGAAGGGTGTGCTAGACACATCTCAGTTCATGCGGCAGGAACTGTAATATCCCCTTCACCGTTATGGGACTTTACTCCCATTCAAAAAGACCCTAAAGGAGGGAAAGTGATCACTCAGTATGACATGTACACGATTGAAGATGCGGGGTTACTTAAATTTGACTTCCTAGGAATACGAAACTTAACTATTTTAGGTGACGCCATTTCTCTTACTAAAGAGCGTTACGATATCACTGTTGATATAGAGACCGTCTCCTTATCTGATGAGAAAACTTTTTCAATGTTAGCGCGAGGAGAGACTATGGGTCTCTTCCAACTAAACGGCTCTGGGATGACTAGGTTTTTGAAAGAACTAAAACCTAGTACAATTTTCGACATTAATGCGATGGTGGCGCTGTACCGTCCTGGCCCACTTGAAATGATACCTGATTACATTCAACGAAAACATAACCCGGAACTAGTTACCTATCTTGACCCCCGCCTCGAACCTATTCTCGATCAATCTTTCGGTGTTATTGTGTACCAAGATGATGTGATGCTTATTGCTATTCACTTAGCTGGTTACTCATGGCTTGAAGCAGACAAACTGAGAAAAGCTATGGGTAAAAAAATTCCCGCAGAAATGCAAGCTCAAAAGGAAAAACTTTTACAAGGTTTCCAAGAACACGGTTTGTCTACAAAGAAAGGGCAACAACTCTGGTCACTCATCGAGCCATTTGCTGCATACGGCTTCAATAAAGCTCACGCTGCAAGTTATGGTCGAGTTGCCTACCAAACAGCCTACATGAAAGCTAATTTTCCAGTTGCCTACATGACAGCAATCTTAACAAATGAAAGTGGCGACATAGATAAGATCTCTGAGATTGTTACAGAGTGCAAAAGAATGGGAATTGCAATCCTACCGCCTAATGTGAACTTTAGTGAGGGTGGATTTAGTATAGTGCTTGATAAAAATGGAAAAGAAGAAATTCGCTTTGGTTTGTATACTATTAAAAATCTCGGGGTTGATATTGCTGATGCCATTATTACTGAAAGAAAAACTTCTGGTGAATTTATATCATTTGAAAATTTTATAAGAAGAATCACTCATAAGAATTTAAACAAAAAATCTTTGGAGGCACTTACTATGTGTGGGGCACTCGATCAATTTGCAGAACGAAATGAAATTCTTGCAAACGTAGAAAGTATTCTTGAGTTTCATAAACATGTCGTTAAAGACAATATGTTACAGAATAGTCTTTTTGAAATTAGTGTTGATGCATCATTTACAATGAAAAAAGTAGCCTCTGCTACTCAGAAGCAAAAACTAATTTGGGAAAAGGATCTGCTTGGACTTTTTGTTTCTGGGTTTCCTCTTGACCCTTGGAAAGAAAAAATTATTGCAAGAAATATCGACATTGAAAAAGTGCACACTGCGACCCCTGATGGCAAAGAGGTCTCCTTAGCGGTTATTATTGAGGCAATTAAAGTAACTGTCACAAAAAAAGGAGACAAGATGGGGTTACTTAAATTACGCGATTACACAGGATACATTGAGGTTGCTATTTTCCCAGAAACTTACAAAAAATATAGAGAGCTTTTAATTATTGATATACCCTTAGTTGTCCGCGGTAAGGTTTCAACAAGAAATAACGAGAAGACCCTTGTAATTGATGAGGTTAAAAAATTGGAAGTAGCTACTTAGTTACAGCATAAAAAGGTGCAGAGAATTTACTAAATACATAAACCTAAAAAGTTGTTTTCTTACCATTTTGCAGAACTTTTAATAATATGATAGAATATTCTACATGTTTCAATTGCTATCTATTGTGCGAGTATTATTAGCGATTCTCCTCACCACTCTTGTTCTAGTACAAAGAGCGAACACTGATGCTTCAGGCGCTTTTGGTGCAGATGGTGGATCAGGGGCAGCGCTCGAAAAACGAGGAGTAGAGAAAACTCTGCATCGCTTAACTATTGTTGTTGCGATATTGTTTGTTGCCTCCATTCTCTACCCACTTGTAATTCGTTAGTCAGAGCACCTTCATAGATAGTCCTTTTGTGAAATTCACTATGGACAACTCAAACTATAAAGTAAAAATAACTACTTTTAAAGAAAAAATATCAGTAGTCTACCGATCGCTTTCACCTGAAAAAGTTATTACTTTTTGGGTACTGTTTGGTATTGGTTTCTGTTTATTTTTTGCAGCATTAGTTGTTTTTAATAAGCGTTTTCTCATACAAGTTCCAATCTATGGGGGTGTAATTCGTGAGGGAATCATAGGTACTCCTCGTTTTATCAACCCAATACTTGCTTCATCTGAACAAGATAAAGATCTTACGGCTTTATTATTTGCAGGATTAACGAGGAAAAATATCGACGGTAGTATTTCACTTAATATGGCTGAAAATATAGAAAAAAGTGAAGATGGGCTTAGGTATGCAATTATCCTCAAAAAAACTGCAGAATTTCATGATGGTGAACAAGTTACTGCTGATGATATTATTTATACAGTTAACGCAGTACAAAACCCAACAATCAAGAGTCCTCATAAAATTGAATGGGAAGGTATCACTATCGAAAAAAATAATGACTTTGAAGTTACGTTTACTCTAAAAAAACCTTACCCACTTTTCATGGAAACATTGTCCCTCGGGATTTTACCGAAACATATCTGGAAAAATTTAACTGATGACCAAATTAGTTTGAGTGATTTAAATATACACGCAATTGGAAGCGGTCCTTATAAAATTGAAAACATTTCAACACAGTCTGGTATTCCCACAGTCTTCACTCTTAAATCACATAAAAGCTACACTCTTGGTAGACCATACATAGATAGCATCGTTATACTCACATACCAAAACGAAAAGTACATGATGAAAGCTTTAACTGACAGAGATATCACAAGAATACACGGGATATCCCCAGAAAAAGTAAGCACTCTTGGACTTGCTACAAGCTCAATTCAAACATCTCTTCTACCTCGAACATTTGCTATTTTTTTCAACCCAAATAAATCAACACCTCTAGCTGACAAGAATGTCAGGGCAGCATTACAAATGGCGATCAACAAGCAAGCAATTGTTGATAATGTTTTATTTAAATATGGAAAAGTTATCAATACTCCATACCCTTTTGACCCTGAAGAAACCCCATCAGAGTACAACACAGAAGGTGCTCGTACCCTGCTTGTAAAAAGTAAAGCAATCAAGGCCGCTTCGAGCACTCTAGAAATCACTCTTGCAACCGCAAATACAGATGAGATGAAAAAAGTAGCTGAGATGATAAAAGCTGATTGGGAAAAAATTGGAGTGACTGCAACAATTGCTATCTACGATGTTTCTGATCTTAACCAAAATATTATCAAAGAGAGAGATTTCCAGGTTTTACTTTTCGGAGCAATTACTGAGTCTCCTTCTGATCTTTACGCTTTCTGGCACTCTTCACAACGATCATACCCGGGATTAAATATATCTAATTATGTTAGTAAAGAGCTTGATAAAAATCTTGAAATTTTACGAGCAAGTAATAGCGAGGAGGAGCGCTTAACTGCCTATGAAGCTGTTCGAACAGAATTCAATGAAGAAATCCCTGGGATATTTCTATTTGCACCTTCACTCATTTACATAACAAATGATAAAAATATTTCGACTCTACCACTTTATAGTTACGATAACGCTTCTCGTTTTATGCTTGTTGAAAGTTGGTATAGGTATACAGATAACGTTTGGCCAAAAGCATATTACAAACCATTATTAGAAACAATTCAAAATAGTATCCATTAAAAAATAACATTACAAATATGAACCCAATTACACAAGACACAACAAATGAAATAGTACCTGAAGCTACAAATACTTCAGAGGTCACTACAAGCGAGACACCTGAAACTGGTCCATCTTCAGCTCCATTTAAACGACAAGGAGACCGCTTCCCTCGCACAGGTGGTAACAACAGGTCACGCAATAGCCGCCCTCCACGATCAATGGTTGGCCCTAAATTTGACACTACCGTCACAGGAAAGAGAGAGACCGACCACATCCCTCCTTTAAAAGATGGTGACATCCGTATCATTCATCTTGGTGGTGTTGAAGAAATTGGAAGAAATATGAGTCTTGTTGAATATAAGGATACTATCATCATGGTGGATTGTGGTGTTCAATTTACAGAAACAAGTACTCCTGGGATTGATTTCATTTTGCCAAACACTCGCTACCTTGAAGAACACAAGCATAAGATTAAAGGAGTGCTAGTTACTCATGGTCACCTTGATCATATCGGGTCTATTCCTTACATCATGCCTCGTATTGGTAACCCTCAGATTTACGCACGACTTTTCACATCACTTATGATAAAGAAGCGTCAAGAGGAATTCCCCCATTTAGCGCCGCTTACTATCAACGTTGTTGAAAAAGGTGATGCAATAACTTTCGGTGACTTAAAAGTACGTTTTTTCGGTGTAACACATGCTATTCCAGACTCAATGGGAATCATGATTGAAACTCCATACGGAGATATCGTTCACACGGGAGACCTTCGACTAGAACATAATGAAGGAATACCTACTGATGATGAAGTAGAACGCTATAAAGTATTTGAAGACCGAAAGACTCTTCTTTTAATGGCAGACTCAACTAACTGTGAAAATCCTGGCTTTTCGATTTCAGATACCGTTGTTTATAAAAATATTGAAACTATTATTAGAGAAACTCCTGGAAGACTTATTATTAGTACTTTTGCATCTCAGGTTGAGCGTATGCTTTTCATGTTAGAAACAGCTGAAAGATACGGTAAAAAGGTTGTTGTCGAAGGAAGAAGTATGAAGACTAACGTCGAGATCGCTAAACTCGCAGACATGCTTAAAGTTAAACCTGAGACACTCATCACTCTTGAAGATATTGTTAGATACCCTGAGAATAAATTAATTATCCTTGCAACAGGACAACAAGGAGAGGAATTTGCTGCTCTAGGAAGAATTGCAAGTAAGACTCACAAGTTTATTCGTCTGACCCCTCGTGACACGATTCTCATGTCTTCTTCTGTTGTTCCAGGAAATGAACGAGCCGTTCAAAATCTTAAAGATAAACTATCAAGACAAGGTGCCCACCTTATTCACTACAAAACATCCGATGTCCACTCTTCAGGTCACGCTAACGCAGACGAGCTCAATTGGATTCACCGAAAAATTCATCCTAAGTTTTTCATACCTGTTCACGGATATCACTATATGCTCCGAGTGCACGCTGACTTAGAGCGTAAACTTGGTATGAGTGAAGAAAATATTGTCATCCCAGATAATGGTATGGTAATAGAAATTAGAAATGAAGGAAATGCAATTGTCGCAATAAAAGAAAAAGCTCCTAGTGAAATGATTGTGGTTGACGGTACTTCAGTTGGTAAAATTCAAGATGTTGTTATGCGTGACAGACAAACGCTTGCAGAAGACGGGATGTTTGTTGTGATTGGTGTTATCGACAGCCACACACATACCCTCAAAAAATCACCTGACCTTATCTCTCGTGGTTTTGTATACCTTAAAGAATCTCAAGACCTACTCTACCAGACTCGTCTTCTCACTAAAAAAGTAATTGATGACTCACTTGCTCACGGTGGCTATACCAATCTTGATCAAATGAAGCAAGATGTCGCGGAAGCAACAACTAAATTCCTTCTTCAGAAAACCGCTAAACGTCCAGTAATTATTCCTGTGATTATTAGTGTGTAAGCCTTCTTTGTAATCTAAAGAATCTAAAAAGTGATCACAACGTGGTCACTTTTTAGATTCGGATATATTATTTAACAAAGACTTTACTGTCTGCCTCCTATCAACAGAACTACCTACGTATCTCCTCTATAGACTGATATAATGTAAACATCTATGCATTCTATTCTTAGAAACAAACTACTCATGGTCACCTATGTAATGACCTTTTTATTTGCATTACATTATGCAATTCCAGTGTATGCAACTTCCTCATATCTTCACACATACTTTAATTCATCCATCGTAAGTGCAATCTACATGATTGGAAGTATCTTAGCTCTCATTGCTTCAGTCAACATAGCGCGTTCAGTTAAAAAATTTCACACATATGGATTTACATTTGGTATAGCCATTGCTGAGATGGTAATCATTACCATCTTTGGATACACTCAAAACATATATTTAATACCTGTATTCTTTGTAGTTCACTTTGTTCTCCAAGTCTTACTCAATATTACTCTCAATATATTTATTGAGAACTTCACAATACACGCACGAGTTGGAAGTGTAAGAGGGCTATTTTTGGCAATATTTAATTTAGCGATTCTTATCTCTCCTTTTATTGGAGGAGCAATACTACGCTACTATTCATTTTCAGTACTATATACGGTTTCTGCTTGTATGCTTATACCGTATCTCTACTTTTTACATCGATACTTGCACCACATGAAAGAACCTGCTTATCATCAGGTAAACATAATCGGGGCTGCAAAAGAGGCCTTTAGAAATAAAAATTTACGAGCCGCTATGATTGGTGAACTTGTTGTCCAATCATTCTACGCAACCATGGTTATTTATTCTCCGCTCTACTTATCGGCTATAGGTATACCACTTACAAGTTACATGATGATTATTCTGCCTATCGCGTTAATTCCTCTTGTTGTTTTGCCGTATGAACTTGGATACCTTGCTGATAAAAAATTTGGTGAAAAAGAAATGCTTATAATTGGATTGCTTATTCTCACAGTCACAACTTTCCTTTTTGTTACCGTTTCTACTACGGCATTATGGGTATGGGCGCTTCTTCTTTTTGTATCACGAATTGGAGCAACCTTTGTTGAGACAATGTCATTTAGTTACTATTTCAAAAAAGTAGGTGTTGAAGATCCATCTCTCACAGCTCTCTTTATAAACATGCAAGGAGCAGGAACTCTTATTGTCGGAACAGTCGGAGTAATCATAGCTCCATTTGTTGGAGAGAGACCTCAACTGATGTTTGTTGTCTTAGGATGTGCTATATTATGGAGTATATCGTATGTCCTTCCTATGAAAGATACCCGTTAAAAATATGATCGAAATTAAACCAACAAATAAAGAACCAATACGTATCAATGTACTTCTCAGAGATGAGGGTATCGGGTCACGAAGAACAATTGATGACTACATCTCAAAAGGTTACGTAACTATCAACAAAGTAGTAGCAACGCTCGGAAGTAAAGTAAGAGCAAAAGACATCATAACTGTTAAGGTTGTAGAAAAAGATAAAGTCTACGCTCTGTACCATAAACCACGTGGGGCAGTTACTGGAAGGATCCCTGAGTTACCAGGATGCGAACCTCTTGGAAGACTCGACAAAGAAAGTGAAGGTTTACTCTTATACAGTAATGACTATCGAGTTGTTGATGCCCTTCTTAACCCAAAATTTGCCCGAGAGAAAGAGTATGATGTCGTTATTCGAGAGAAAGCAACCCCTCGAGTAATCACACTCCTTAAAAAAGGTATTAAGACTCAGGAAGCTCAATATGCTCCTGTAAAGGCAGTCACTATCTACAATGAAGGTTACTCTCTTAAGATTATTCTTACTGAGGGTAAGAAGCATGAAATTCGTAGAATGCTTAATGCACTTAACTTAACAGTGGTCTCACTTAAACGTGTACGAATTATGTCCTTTGTGATTCATGGCCTAAAAGCAAAAGCTGTTCACACATTAACTCCAAAACAAATCGACACCCTTCTTAAGGATTGTGAACTAGCTTAAAAGTCCACCAACTGGTACTTTTTATTTTTAATGATAATAAATTTTTCTATAGTTAATTCTTGAAGTACGCTAGCGAGTCTTTCGTCAGCTGGCAATGCAACGTTATGTGTAATTGCAAATAACACTTTTGCTCGCAGTTCTCGTGACGACCCTTTGTATGGTGACTGGGTGACGTGATGTAGACTTTTTTTATTATGAGAAATTTTTTGAGACTTAAGATAAGCTCCAAAATCCATAAGCGCATAATACCAATCCCTAGCACCTAGGGATCTTACTTTTTTATTTTTTTCTAATCGTGACAATGTATCATACAGCAAACCATCATGAACAGCATCTTCACTCTGATAAAAATACTCAATGAGAGCAGTTCGTATATTTGTTTCTAAAACAGGATGACTAAATGTATCGTATGCAAAAGCACAGATTGCAGACGCGGTGTATGGCCCAATACCTGGAAGTAATAATAATGCTTCGTACGTTTGAGGTAATTTTTTTGTAGTTATAGCTATCTGAAGTAATGCTTTTGCTCGTCTTTGATACCCCAGTCCTTGCCATAGTAGTAACACTTCTCTTAAATTTGTTTTTGCAAATGAAGTGAGGGTTGGATATTTTTTCATCCACTCAATGAATTTTGGTGTAACTCGAGATACTTGTGTTTGTTGTAACATTACCTCACTAACAAGTATTTTATATGCTGAGATTTTTTTCCTCCATACTAGTTCATGTCTACCGTGATTTTGGTAGTAAGCAATGACGTCATTTATAAACTCCAAATCTTCCTTTAATTTTCTCGTAGTTGTACTATTTTTTCTTATTGGCAGTTTTTCTTCTCCTAATGCTTTCATTGTACGAAAATAGACTTTGTATATAAAATTCAGAAAGTGTGAATAACTTACACTTTATCACTTGAGTATATCACGCAGTGTTGTTACACTTATCCGTAGGCAGTTGTTTCATTATCAGCAATTTTATATAGAAAGAGAGTGTCATAAACGACAATCCTTGAAGTCTATAGATACGATGAGTTTTATGAAAATATAAAGCCTTATTAACTTTATATGATTAATATAACTACAATATCGATGCCGATAAAAAGCAGATGCGGCTTCAAAAACAACTGTAAGGTACTATGCTTCTGTAACAAGAAATGTAGGACTGACAAGACGGGTTCGTCTCAGGTCTTAAACAAAGATAGCTCAAAAAGTTGTCGCGATTAAGCTTAGGAAGCAACCGTGCGCATCAAACAAAGACGTCTCTTAAAACTTTTAGTAATAAGAAACAGTAGAAACCGCCATACTTACCAGAGGGGCGGTTTTTACTTTGCTATGTTTTAAAATATTTGTAATTACGCTAAGAAATACTGAACACAGTACATTACAACAAGTATTATCACCGGTAACCCTAGAATCAAACTTACTAATCTTTTATCTCTAGAATTCATTGTCTCTTTTAATACACTCATGCACGTAGTGTCCAACATCAACTCCAGTTGTGTTGAGTGACTGTGCAAATCTCCCATCTTTTCGAAGCGAAGGATTAAGATCAATGTTCACAACAACGAACTCATTGTTGTGATGTATAAAATCAATACATGCAGGAGTAGTTAATCCGAGCGCAGTATAGACTTTGGTTGCCAAAGACCTCATGTTTTCTTTTCTAAATTCTGGGGCTTGCATATGCGGTTGCATACGGGCTTCCTTGTTTGGTAAACTTCCATCTTCTGGGAATGTATCAACCCACATCGGAGTGTACACTTTTTGATTTCTAAAGTTAGGCAACACTGCAAGAGAAGTTGTTGGCAACTTCCTGTACGTAAGAACATGAGTATCTATTCCTTGTTCATGATATTCCGTTAATGCTTTTTCAAGGTCATGGAACATGCGTACTATTTTTGACGGCATGTTACCATTTTGATGAAGTGGTCTAATGAGTAGTGGTGTATGGAATCGAGTCCATAATTCACGAAACACTGAAGATTCCAGCGGTGCTTTTGCACGGACAACGAACGTGTCAGGAACTTTAATATCTTGTTGACGTAAAATTCTGTACAGATCTTCACGATTAAGCGACATGGTCTGATCTTCAGAAAAGATTAAACTTATCTGCATTTTTTTTGCAAGAGCTTGATATTCTTCACCTCTCATTCTTGTGGTGTCAATAATAGTATGAGCCTTTGTATACACTTTATGTGCGTCTGTTGGTGCACCGTGTGAAGTCCACCCCCCTTCTTTATCAATAAGAACATCAACTGGTTCATACCCTATTTTTGTAAGTGACGACAATACCTCTGCTCCTTCTTGCAGAGATTGTTTAAAATTTTTTGCACCTCCACGAAGTACGGCAATGTCTGGTAGACTTTGTGAGACTTTCATCATATGGATAGTATACCAGTGGCTTGTAGTTAGTGGTAGTGGTACAAAGCTTTCCAGACATTCCTATAGGAATTACCACATATTGAGCTTTTGCCAAATATGCATAAACAAAAAAACAAGGAATATTTTCCTTGTTTTTTTGTTTACTCTAGATTTACTCCTTATTCCAAATCATGACAATTATCTTCTTAAGATATTTAAGTAGTACCACCGTTACTAACAAGTACAAGATGTACTTAACAATAACAAATAATATACTCAAGAAGCCAATAGTAATTGCTTGTATTGAATTATTTATTTCTCTCACAAGTCTCTTTATCTCACTCTTCCATGAACTAACAAGACCATCTTTATCAATGTACGTATCTTTTACAATATAGACACTAAATTGCGCGTAATTCGTCTCGTCCAAATCTGAAGAACTTGAATTACTAATAGACGAGAGCTCTTGTTCTATCGCAAGTTTCTTTTGTGTAAGTCGTTCAACAATATCTACTTTATCATTGATAGCTTGGCGGAGATTTGTCACACTTCCTGTCTGAATAGCAAGACGCGATACCTCCTGATACGACGCTACTGCTTCTGTCAAAATACTATCGATAGTTTTTAGTTTATTCTCTAAGATCACTTTTCTTCTGTCGTAATTAATAAGCGTATCTTCAATAGTGTGAACATTTTCTGTTAACTGTTTTGGATCAAGTCCATTAATTGCATCGAGAGCTTTTTGTGTAGAGGATTTCTTTGCTTTAAAAGTAAATGAGCACGATGTCTTTCCAACATTTGAAGAGAGGAAAATAATAGCATCATCTGCTTTAAGATTTTGAACCGTTAGACAATCTTCCTCCATTGTTCGTGACTCGATTGTTGCTTGATACGAAGTTACTTCAAATAGTTCAGCATCGGATGTTGCCACTGCTTGATCATATACAATCGGACTACTACCGATAGTGCCACCATATGAATCGTAAGCGACTTTAGAATACGCCATACTGCTTGCTCCTTCATAAGAAGGCTGTCTTGATGCCGGCAAAGACATTGATGGCACCATTCCGCCTTGAGAAAGGTTCATAGAATGCCCAAAAGATGCCTTAATAAAAGAGATAACTAGTAAAACGACAACAGCAATAACCACTCCAACAACACACAAAATAATTTTTCTTACTAAAGAAAACGACTTCCAATTTTCTACAAATGTATTCCAGTTCATATGCAACAAGTATATCACTGAAAATGTACTCGCACTTCATTGTTAACACACAAGGCACAGTAAAATAACAAAGCGCAGCCTACGGCTGCGCTTTGTTATATTCTTCCCTACCCCCCCTTCTCTACCTAACCTCCAGTAACTCAACCTCAAAAATAAGCGTAGCCTTAGCTGGAATAACCCCACCGACAGCACGATCCCCATATGCAAGATCAGATGGAATTGTAAGCTTTCGCTTGCCTCCAATTTTCATACCTGCGACACCTTGGTCCCATCCTTTGATGACCTGTCCTGCGCCAAGCTTAAAAGAAAACCCCTCATCTCCACGATTTCGTGAAGCGTCAAAAACTGTCCCGTCAGTGAGAGTACCGATATAATGCACGGTTACTTCAGCACCAGCTACGGCTTCTGCCCCTGTTCCCACTTCTTCATCTTCTATCTGTAATTGTGTTGTTTCCATAGTTTTAAATAATATATATGCATGCCATTATAGCGTACTTTTATAAAGTGAGCTAAATTAAATTATGATATAAAAAAAGCCCGAGTTTTGAGTACTCGGGCCACTGACATTCAAGTTTCGATTTGCATAAAACTGAGTTCATTACCAAGGGTTTGATACCCGACTAAATCCTGAGCAAGCTCCGGAACAATCTTCACCATTCCATCGAGGAGCGCTTGTAGTTGACTGTGCATCAACGGGACAATTTGGTAGGCTGTTCTTTGTATTAACAGACCGTCTCCCTTTAGTTCTGCAACAAGGGCTGGACCTGCTATGAAATCAACTTCCATACCATTTGATTTTTCTGGATGATAGAGAGTAACTCTCCACTGAAAGTCCATAGCATCAATCCAATGAACAACTGTTGGCTCTGACCCTCTGGATTCAAATATTTCTTCAATCTTCGGCTTTGTCAGATACTGGAGCAAAGAATAGACTGACAGTATTTCATCAACCATACGATCAAGCACATGTTTTCCACGCAGTACTTCAACGTATGTTATGGACTGGTTTTTTGTAGACATGAAATCTCCTTATGACGAGTAGTTGCTTCTGCATGAACTTGGAAGAAATCCTAAGTAGTCACAGCTATAAAAGCCTTATTGTGTAAGGAACTTATAGCTGTGACTACTAGTATGAAGGAGCGTCAATACTACTCTACAATAAACACGACAAATAGTAAAACTTGACAAGCAATTATATACAGGTTATAAATAAAATATGGCTTACTATCATAAACCACATTGCAATATGCAGTCAATCGCGCGAGGGACCTTCGTCCTTTCGGGATTTTCTCATTGTGTGATGCTGGGTACGTCGTTATAACACCTACGATAAATAAATAAGGAATTACAATGCATCACATAATGTGATGCATTTGTTCTTTTACTACAACCTTGGAGTTACTCATGTCAAACGTATTCCTTACTGGAAACACAACCACCCTTCGTCCGCTTTCAGTCGATGATGTCCCTTTACTCACCAAGTGGATAAATAATGAAGAGACAAGAAGGTATCTTAACCGCAGATTCCCACTCGCCGACCTTGATGAAAAAGCGTGGGTAGAAAAATCATGTGTCCTCTCACGAGCACCTAGTGATATTGTCATGATTATAGAATCAAAAGAAGACAAGTGCCCAATTGGAACAATGGGTCTTCACTCTATAAACTGGGTAGACAGAAATGCTGTTACTGGGACAATTCTTGGTGAAAAGAAGTTTCATGGAAAAGGCTACGCAAGTGATGCCAAGATGACACTTCTAAAGTATGCTTTTGAAACTCTCGGCATGCATAAGATTATTTCTTATGCATTCGCCAAGAATACAAAAAGTATCGAATACAGTAAGCGTTGCGGGTATGCTATCGAGGCAACTCTCAAGGAAGAATTATTTCATGAGGGTGCTTGGGAAGACATGACCGTCCTCGCCTGTTTCTACGAAGACTGGAAGAAAGCCTCACAACACCTGCAACAATCAAAACCAACAATCTAACAAAACAAAAACTAAGGGGAAAACCCTTAGTTTTATTTTTAATATCACTATCTACTAACACAAAACTTTAATCCGTACGTATTGATGCAATCTTTAAAGATTTCTTGGACTTCTTTTGAATTTTCTTTCGTCTGGTACTTTTCTAAAAGACTTGAAAAATATTTCCTATTTTCATCATTGTTTTGCATATAGTCTGAGGCAACCCCAAGAAAAGACACAAGAAAAACAACTATAATTGCGAACAGAATCCCTATTGTTGCTGTATTAATATTTTCAGCTTTTTTTATAAGTCTATTAGCTTTATTTATAAGCTCGCTTGCTTCTATTTCTAATTTTTCAAGTCGAGTACCCTGCTCTTTAACAATTTCACTTGTTTTTTTTGATGGTCCTGAAGATGAACCTTGAGTTTCAGGAATTACTTTAAGTTTAGAGGGATCCTTAGACACACTCTTAGCCTTACTCTCTATTGAAAATTTTATGTCCTGTGAAGACATACCTAGTTTCTAGTCACTGAAAAAAGTCTTTTATTTTCGCTTACAATTAAATCTCCTTCGTAATTTCTAATTGTGGCTGTATAGTCCCCATCATTTTCGAGAATAACACCGTTAACAATAACAATAAAATTTAAAAAATCTTTATTTAATTCTTTCGCATCGACAGTAACTTCTTGCATAACTATTTTTAGGTTCTTATCTAAAATTGTAACTCTTACCCCTTTTCCGTAATCCCCAGTTACCTTTCCAGTTAAAGAAAAATTGATTACAGGTGGGGTTGACTTTTCGTCACCACCTGATAAATTTATTTTTTCAAATATTTTTATTATACTAATTCTCCCTTCTTCACTAAAAAAAGCTGTTTCTGCGGCGATTAAATAATCTAATTGCATATATAACAATAATTAAGAAATTTACCAACTCAACGTCCCTCCAGTTTTGTACTCTGTTACGCGAGTTTCAAAAAAGTTTTTTTCTTTGTTAAGGTCTACAGCTTCTGACATCCACGGGAACGGATTCGCACTTCCGTACACTGCGTCTATCCCAACACGTGCAAGTCGTCTGTCTGCAATATGTTCAATATATTGCTTGAACCCTTCAGCATTTAGTCCAAAAATTCCTTTTGGAAATACATCCACCGCGAACTGGTATTCTAGTACAACAGCCTTCTTCATAAGATTGGTGATTCTTTCTACGAATGCCGGTGTCCACAATTCTGGCTGTTCCTGCTTGATAGTATTAATCATATCAATACCGAAGTTCATATGAGTACTCTCATCACGCATGATGTATTGAATTTGCTCTGCACTTCCAACAAGTTTGTTCTGACGCTGGAATCCAAATATTACAGCAAATGACGAGTAGAAGAAGACCCCTTCTAGAATAAGAGAGAAGACACACATATTCTCTAGGAATTTCTGGTCTGATTCAAATGTACCTGTCTTAAAATCATCCTTGAAAATTCCATCATTAAAAGAAAGGATAAACTCTTCTTTGTTATAGATTGCATCTACTTCACGATACATGTTGTAAATCTCAGTACCATCTAGTCCAAGCGACTCCACCATATACTGATACGCTTGTGTATGAATAGCCTCTTCGTACGCCTGACGAAGAAGATAGAGTCTCGCCTCAGGAGACGTGATGTGCTTATAGAATGCAAGTACAAGATTATTCGCAGCTATAGAGTCTGCTGTTGTAAAAAAGCCAAGAACCATCTTAAACGCGTGACGCTCATCATCTGTAAGTACAGATGATGACCTCCACTGTTCAATATCTGACTGCATACTGATTTCTGTCGGAAGCCAGTGATTTGCGTTACCAACATTATATGCATCCCATGCGAACTTATGCTTGATCGGCCACAACTGAACAACATCCGCGCGCCCATTGATGATCTTACGTTGATTAACGTCAACACGACCAGCGTTTCTATCAATGATAGGCTTAGGATTCACCGCTTGGGGAACATTTGAATTAGTTGTTTGTTGTGGTTGCATAATTGGTAAATTGACTAATAAATAATACTGTATACGATTGTTTTGGTGATGTAATAATTATAACATCGTTTTGGTGTGAGTTTGCATTGTAAGCTACAAGCTACAGACAAATAGCCAAAGTCTACCTACTGACACCCGTCGCAAGTTGCCTCGGGCATAACCGTAATCTTGTACTTTGTCTGAGGAGCTTTAGCCGCTACTGTTGCCATTGATGTTTCAGAAGATACTTTCGAAATCATTGATGGAATTGGAGAAGTCATCGACATGACTGGAGTAGATAGAGCTACAATAGGAGCTGGATTAACTACTGCTGAAATGGTAACAGGAGTAGACGCAACTGAAATAGACGAAGCTACAGTGCTTGCAGCAATTCCAGAAGCAACAGAACCAAACTGTGCATCAGCACCAGCGTCACGCTTATGTGTAGAACCAAACTCAGAAGCATTCACTGTACTCTTCTCAACCTGAGAAGCTCCGAGTGAACGTAGATAATATGTAGTCTTAAGACCAAGTGACCACGCGTACTCATAAATATTTGCAAGTTCTTTTCCTGAAGTTCCTGCGAAGTAAATATTAAGTGACTGTGATTGGTCTACCCACTTTCCTCGGTGTGCAGCACTCTTAAGAAGCCACGATGGATCAATCTGAAACACTTCCTTGTACTTATCCTTAAGGTGTGAAGGAATTGACGGAATATCTTTTACAGAACCATCATTGTACTTAAGAAGACCGATCATTTCGAAATCCCAAAGATTAAGTGCCTTCAAGTCATTAACGAGGTATGGATTCACGATGATGAATTCCCCGTTCATGTTTGACTTCACATAAATATTTTTATAAATAGGCTCGATACACGGAACAGAACCTACAATATTAGAAATGGTTGCTGTTGGTGCCATTGCCATTGTGTTTGAGTTACGCATACCAAATTCTGTAACAGACGCGCGTACAGGAGCCCAATTGAGCTTACCTGCTTTTGAAACAGGGATTTCAACCCCACGATTCTTTTCAAGAAGATCAATAGTATCCACTGGGAAAATGCCGCGGTCCCACTTACTTCCCTTATAACTTGTGTATGATCCTCGCTCACGAGCAAGTTCAGATGATGCAAGAATAGCGTGGTATGAGATAAGTTCCATTGACTCATCTGCAAACGAAACTGCGGCATCAGAATCAAAATTGATATCCATCATATAGAGTGCGTCATGGAAGCCCATAAGCCCAAGTCCAATTGGGCGATGCTTCATGTTACTTCGCTCCGCTTCTATGGTTGGGTAGAAGTTAACGTCGATAACATTATCGAGCATTCTGATTGCAGTTCGTGTTGTTGCTGCAACGAGATCAACATCGAACTTACCATTTCTCATAAGTCTCTGGTAGTTAAGTGAACCTAAGTTACATACAGCAGTCTCTTCTTCACTGTTGTTAAGTGTAATTTCAGTACAGAGGTTTGAGTTATGAACGACACCAACATGATCTTGTGGTGAACGGATGTTAGAAGGATCTTTCCAGGTAATCCATGGGTGACCAGTCTCATACAGCATAGTAACCATCTTTCGCCATAGCTCACGCGCTTTGATTGTTTTGAAAATTTTTATTTTTCCTTCCTTAGCGAGTGACTCGTATCGTTCATAATGCTTTTCAAAAGCGTCTCCATATGACTCAGGAAGTTCATGCACTTCATCCGGTGAGAAGAGTGTCCAGTCACCATCTGTCTGTGCACGCTTCATGAAAAGATCCGAAATCCAAAGCGCAGTATCCATGTCATGAGTACGACGACGTTCATCACCTGTGTTTTTTCGGAGTTCCAAAAATTCTTCTACATCAAAATGCCAGTTCTCAAGGTATGCACATGTCGCACCTCGTCTGCGACCTGAACGGTTAATAGCAACCGTTACATCATTTGCAATCTTAAGGAATGGAATAATACCATTTGACTTAATACCTGATTTCTTGACAAGTGAACCTGATGCACGGACCGATGTCCAATTAGTACCAATCCCTCCTGCCCACTTAGAAAGCTGTGCGTTATCTGAATACACCTTAAAGATAGACTCGAGAGAATCTCCTACTGTGTTTAGGTAACAGCTTGAGAGTTGTGCATGCTTTGTTCCTGAGTGGAAGAGTGTTGGAGAAGACGGCACAAAGCGAAGTTGTGACATCGCTTCATAAAACTCGATTGCGCGAGTTGTTCTATCAAGCTCCTTCTCAGCAAGCGCAACCCCCATCGCAACACGCATCCAGAATCCTTGGATGTGTTCCATAATCTTCCCATCACCTTCAACATCACGAACAAGGTATCTCTCATATAATGTCTGAGATCCCAGATACATGAATAATTCATCACGTGAACGGACCAATGCACTTGAAAGACGAGTTAAATCAAAATTCGTCATCCGTGCATCAAGAATACCTTTTTCTACTCCAGTCTTAATACCTGATATAAACGCTTCTTTATATTGTGTATCTAAAGTTGTGTGATTAAGTGCATTACCAAATAGGTCACTGTTAATCTGCGCAAGAATCATACGAGACGCAACATATGAATAAATAGGGTCCTGCTCAATCATAGAACGCAATGTCATGATGAGAGCCTTACTGATTTCTTTTGTAGACATCCCTTCGTACACTTCCAACTTTACCTGGTTAACGATTTGCTCAATATTCACATCTTTTTCATACCCATGGATTACATAGGTGACAGATTTTTTAATCTTAAGAATATCAAATCTTTCTTTCTTGCCACTTTTCTTTGTGATGAACAAACCACCTTCTTCAACCTTTTCAAGAGTCTCAATTTTTTCGACTTGTCGTTCCTTTGTTCGTTCGTAGCGATAAATGATGTAAGCTTTAGCAACGTCAAAAAAACCTGCCCCCATGATGTGCTTTTCCACAAGATCTTGTGTATGTTCAACACTCGGAACATAACCCTCTCGAGTGAGCGCTTCCAGTTCAAGTTCCTTGCCAACAAGTTCAGAAATGTGTTTTGCGACCGCAGCCTTCTCGTCACGAGTTATACTCACAAAAGCCTTTTTTACAGCAGACTCAATTTTAGTTACCTCGAAAGGAACTATCTCCCCATTTCTTTTCTTAATTATCTGTAGAATAGCCATAACGTTTCTAATATTTTTACATCATTTGTTAATACATAGATTGTACCGTTTATGAACTAAAAGCCATAATTTTTGTCCCTCACATTGATGTCAATAGTTAGTCTTGACAGTAGATTTTCTATGCTATTTTAGAAGCTTGTTACGTAAGGTCTTGTGATACGTAATAGCGAATCTGTGAGCCTCTTGGTTCGCTAAAAGAATATCCTTTTTATGGTAATCCACATGTACTTTATCTCCCAAAATGTCCTTTGGTTTGTGACGTTCGTCCTTAACAACAGATACGCAAGGAATAAGTAACCCTAAAGAAGTTAGTACTTTTTCGGCAGTTTGCTTATGTACTAATCCACCATCGATGACAATGAGGTCAGGGCACCTCCATTCTTTACGCGAGAAGCGCCGTAACATAATTTGACGTAATCCTTCATAGTCATCGTTAATATCCTCTTCTAGTTTAAACTTTCGGTATTCACTTTTTTCAAGACTTCCTCCATCAATAACAACCATAACACCAACTCTAGATGTCCCTGATATATGAGCAGCATCATATGCCTCGATTCTGAAGCTCTTATCTTTAAAAGAGAGCACTCTGTCTTCCTTGATAAGACTTATGTCTTTTATATGATCAAGTGCAAATAATGTGTTTCTAGCTAATGCAGCTCGCTCAAACAAATGTCCTTTAGCATACTCCTTCATGTCCTTTTCAAGTGATTTTTTTATTTCTGTCTTTTTACCGTCAAACAGCTTCCTGATATTTGTAATATTTTTCTTATAATCCTCCTCTGATATTTGTCCTATACAAACTCCTGGACAAAGCTTAATTTCTGCATTAAAACATTTTTTAGCACTCCCAAGTTCACAGGTATCTCTATAAGGAAACATCTTCCTAATTATCTTCATCGCACTTCGTAATTGAGGCAGTGATGCAAAAGGTCCGTATACATACGCTACGTCTTTTTTAGTGAATTTCTTTTCGTAATCTCGTATTCTCATCGTAAAAATTCTTGGAAATAGTTCCTTTGTTATAACAACACACGTAAAACTTTTGTCATCTTTTTCTTTTGCATTGTACATTGGGTCATTCTCTTTGATGAGCTTACTTTCAAGTAAGAGCGCCTCAAGTACACTGCCTGTTTCCTGATACGTTACCGTAGTGGCCAGTGTGACCATGGTCACCAGTCGAAGACCTCTTGATTCCATAAGGTCCGGGTTGAAGTAACTTCTGACTCTATCTTGCAAGGAAGTTGCTTTTCCAATATAGAGAATAGTTCCCTCTTTATCGCGGAAAAAATACACTCCGGGAGTGTCAGGTAATCCACATTTTTCGAGGTCTTGCTTTTTCATTGAATCTATTGTACAATAAATATTCGCCTAATTCAATCTGGTGCGACCGTACCGGCAGATTATGACGACACAACGACCAAAGGAATCTCACAAAATAGTGAGTACACCCTGAGGAATAATAGTTCTTTACATTGGCAGGAGAAGACGATGAGCCAACAGCTCACACAGAAAAAAAATGGGCACAGCCCACTTGGAGCAGCAATGCTCAAAATTTCGGCAAAGTTTTTTGGTCAAGGCGGCAAACCTCCGACCGTTCAAACGATTCACACCTACCGTGTGGAAGATTTGGGTTACGAAAGTGCCCTTCCGAATGAATGCCTCGAAGCTCTACGAGGAGGTGCCTAATGTCATGTATTCATGGGTGCAAACCCTGCAATTATGACACACCTCTCAAACACGAGGAAAAGGTCGTTAGCGGTGCTGTTCATTTTGCAATACTGCCTGCATGTCACCCAAATGCTCAGCTGCGAGGTTACACTCAGGGCAGGCCCTCAGAAATCAAGAAAATAAATGAAGGGGTGACAAAAAAAAGATCAGACAATGAAAGAGTCGCTGGAATTTAACTCCACGCATTCTCCTCAAGCCGCATCCGAGATGCGGCTTTTTTGTTACTGAAACACAAACTAAAAGCGAACGGTAACCGTTCGCTTTTTTACTTCTTTACTTTGTTTTATCTTTCTTTAATACTTTTTTAAGATACTGCCCCGTATAACTATTCGGATTAGTTGCCACTTGCTCAGGAGTTCCCGTTGCTACGACTTTCCCACCCCCAACACCACCTTCTGGACCAATATCAATAATATGATCTGCGCACTTTATGATATCTAAGTTGTGTTCAATAAGTACAACTGTGTTACCTTTATCAACCAAACGGTTAAGAATTTCAATTAACTTTGCAATATCTTCATAATGAAGTCCAATTGAAGGCTCATCTAAAAGATAAATAGTTTTTTCAACATGTGGACGATAAAGCTCTGAAGAAATCTTTACACGCTGAGCTTCTCCACCTGACAAAGTAGTAGCTGATTGTCCAAGCTCAAGATACGAAAGTCCAACATCATTAAGAGTCTTAATTCGGTCATGAATAGCAGGAATATCATAAAAGAACGTGAGTGCTTCTTCTACAGTCATTTTCAAAATATCGTAAATACTTTTTCCTTTCCACTTCACTTCAAGCGTCTCTTTCATAAATCTCTTTCCGAGACATACATCACACTCAACATACACCGTAGGTAAAAAGTGCATCTCAACTGCAATCTCTCCATTTCCTTGACACGCCTCACATCTGCCACCTTTTACGTTAAAGGAGAATCTCGATGCCTTCCATCCACGGATTCTCGCTTCTTCTGATTCTGCAAAAAGGTCACGAATGTGAGTCCACGCACCAGTGTATGTCGCAGGGTTTGAACGTGGTGTACGTCCGATAGCACCCTGGTCAATCATAACTACTCGTGATACATATTCAGTTCCAGAAAAAGTTTCACAATTATAAATTTTTACCGTTCTGTATCTCTTCTCAAGTCGTGCTTGTAAGTTCTTGTACAAAATTTCATACATAAAAGAGCTCTTACCTGATCCTGATACTCCTGTGATAACATTCATTTTTCCAAGTGGCACATTCGCTGAGAGATTTTGAATATTAAAAATATTCCCTCCTGTCACCCTAATTGTTCCTTTGTCAGTCTGTCTTCGAGCAGGCACAGGGATAGATTTCTCTCCTCGTAGATACGCAAGTGTTAGACTTCCTGATTTATTTTTTGGAGCTGTGAGTAGTTCATCTAGATACCCAGATACAACAACCTCCCCACCGTGCACTCCTGCGAGCGGCCCAATATCAACGAGGAAATCAGATGCGTAGATAGTATCTTCATCATGTTCAACAATAATAATAGTGTTGCCAATATCTCTTAAATGAGTCAGAGTTTTGATAAGTCGTTCATTGTCTCGCTGATGTAGTCCAATTGTCGGCTCATCAAGTACATAAAGAGCTCCCACGAGCTGACTCCCGAGTTGTGAAGCAAGACGTATACGTTGCGCCTCCCCACCAGACAGCGTGTCTGCTTTACGATTTAAAGCTAGATAATTAAGTCCAACATTTAACATAAAAGAAAGACGAGATTGAATTTCTTTAATCACCACAGAAGCAATCTCTTGCTCCTTTGGAGTTAGTGGAATACTCTCAAAATATTTCTGAGCTTCTTCAATCGAAAGTGCAACAATATCCACAATATTTATTTTTGATGTGTCGTCTAAATATACATGCAACGCTTCAGGTCTAAGTCTCTTCCCGTGACAATCATCACATTCATCCAAGCCCCCAAAGTACTTAGTACCGAGCCCGTTACAGGTGGGGCACGCTCCGTATGGTGAGTTAAAAGAGAAAAGTCGTGGTTCAATTTCTGGAAATGAAAACCCGCAGTTAGCACATGAGAATTTGTTACTCATGATTGTTTTCTCACCAAGAATTTCCACTTCAAGAAGACCTTGAGACTCTTCGAGAGCGCGTTCAATGGCCTCTGCAAGACGAGTAAGTGCATCTTTTTGTGACTTAAGATTTCTAAGCTCATCTAATGCAATTGAGTCAACTACAACAGAAATCTCATGCTTTTTATTCTTAGATAAAACAATTTGTTCACGAAGACTCTTTCTTTCTCCATCAATCACAGCCTCTGTATACCCACGTCCAAGCATGTCATAGAGCATTTGGTAGTACTCACCCTTTCGTCCTCGTACAAGTGGTGACATGATATGAACTTCAGCATGAGAAAATTCAACCCCCATCATTTCTGTTTTTATTTTCTTATAATCAACATCTTTTACTTTATCTAAGATGAAGCGCATAATTTCTTCATTGGTCAGCTTTTGGATTTTTGAACCACAGTCAACACAGTATGGCTTACCGACACGTGCATAGAGAACACGCAAATAATCATAAATTTCTGTAATAGTAGCTACAGTTGAGCGAGGATTACGTCCAGCTGACTTTTGGTCAATAGAAATAGCAGGAGAAAGGCCAACTATTTCGTCAACATCAGGCTTCTGAAGTTGTGTCAGGAATTGCCGTGCATATGCAGAAAGTGACTCCACATAACGTCTCTGCCCTTCTGCGAAAATTGTGTCAAACGCAAGCGAAGACTTACCTGATCCTGACAACCCTGTGAACACAATCATCTTATGACGAGGCATCTCAACCGTAATGTTCTTAAGGTTATGAGTTCGTGCACCTTTAACAATGATGCTCTGTAGGTGATCAATTTTCTTTGGGGCCATAATATAAGGTAATAAGTTGTGTGGCAATAGGTTACAAAGTACCTAAAAACCATATAAGTAAATTAGGTCAATTCTCGGATTATACCATATTTGACAACTTTTTTCAAAAGCTGTGAAATACTTTCTAAGCATTCATCATTTTTCTATAAACAGCGACAAGGGCTCTCGTATCAGCAAGCGCAGTGTGAGCCTTACTATTTTCTACCTTCAAAAGTTCACAGAGCGCACGCAGAGAAAACTTGTCTGCTTGTGGAGCGTCATATAAACGTGCGAACGCCATAGAAATGGTATCTAACTTCGCATAATGCATGCGACTTTCTACTTCTGTTTCTTCAAATGCTTTTTTAACGAAAGCGTAATCGAAAACGAGGTTGTGAGACACGAAGCTACAGCTCTCTGTTTTTTTGGCAAATTCTTGCATAGCTTTCTTTCTATCAATAGCAAACATCCAGTCAACTTCGTTGTACCCATTCACTCGAAGGGCTTGTTCTTCAGCTCTTTCAATGTGCTGCGGCTTAATTTTCCATTCGCACTCTTCAATAATCTCAATTTTTGGGCCACGCCCCTCTCTTGGAGTTTGCTTCACAACAATAACCGCAAGTTCAATTATTTCGTGAGTATCTGGATCAGTTCCTGTTGTTTCTGTGTCGATAAATGCGAGGTTGTGTGATTTCATAGTCAGATCTGCTGTTTAGTTATTATAGTAGTAGTTTAGTATATCTGATACAAAAGTGATTACCAAATAATTACTTTAAATATTTTTGAATATTTTTCTTATGCTCATCAAACGTTTTTGAATAATACATCTTACCGTCACGTCCTGTTATATAGTACAGAAAATCACTTGATGTTGGCTCAAGAACTGCGGTAATTGCTACAAGTCCAGGATTATTAATTGGTTGAAACGGTAAACCTTTTTTCTTGTATGTCTCCATTGCAACGTCCACCTGAAGCGGCATTCCAATAGACATTCTTTTAAGAAGTATGCCTGCAACAATTTTCATATCAACTTCAGTATTTGCTTCACCTTCTAAGATTGAAGCTAACGTAAGTACATCATTTTCATCCGTAAGAGGTTTTTGTACATTAGATGCTATGCCGAGCGCTTCTGTTTTTCTCACATACGTCTTAACCATCAGCGTAACTATATCTTCAGCGGTATGTGATGGTAATAGATAATATGTTGATGGAAATAACTTACCATCGGCAAGATGCTTTGAAACAGTCTCCCCGAAAATATCTATATTTATTCCAGGAAGTGCTTTATGTACAATTTTTGCTATATCAAACGAGGTCGTTCCTTCCGGAATAGTGACAGACAAGAGTGGAAAATGTGGTTTCCCTTGTACAAAGGTAGTCATAACACCAAACAAAGAAAGAGGTGAGCTAAAAGTATACCCTCCCAGTTGAATTGATGTATCCTTTCCTAAAAATGAAATTCCTGCTCTAAATAATATTGGTGAGGAAATAAATTTTTCTTCTTCTAATCTTTCACTAATACTTTTCAAACTTTCATTTTCATTAATAGTAAAGTTTTTTCCAGTTGGAAAATTATCAGGAACTCTGTAAAGTTGCTGATATACGTAAAAAATACTCAATAGAAAAATGACCACAACAATCCCTACAACCGTACTTTGTTTCGTTTCTTTCATTGTTAGTATTTATTAAATAGGAAGATTAACCGGTGCAATACCTTTAGTGCTGTCAATACGAGGAAGTGTAGGTGTTGCCGCAACCAGCCCTGGTAGATGCCAAAGTGTTGCTATTTCTTCTAGATTAAGAGTCATCGCAACACCTTCAGAACTAGGATGTTCGAATGGATAGAAGATTGCTTCGTATATCATTCTAAACAACCGCCTCTGCTTCATCGTTGATGACCAAAAGAATCTGTCTTCCCACTCATCAAGGCTCTTTCTTTCTTTAATGTGAGGGAAGAATCCTTCACGTTCAACATACGCTTCAAAAGCTTCCTCTGATCTCCAGTAGACGCGATTCCCTCCTTGCCTTTGCCATGGGTAATCATAAGGATCGGTAGGGTTAGGAGCAAATTTATTTGCACCACTAAAAAGTTTAGAAAACGAAAGGGTTGTAGCTGTTTGGCCACCATTAAAATTTTCACTTTTCGCAACATAAATTAATCGTATAACACTTACAGCTAGTGGTGAATTAAGTTTAGAGTTTAGTACCTCTAATTCATCTTTGTCTTCCTGTGTTAGTTCTATCTCTTTTTTACCGACTGCTTTTACATTTTTTTCAAGCACACCATCTTTAGCTAAGTTATAGGTCAATGGAACTTCTTTAAATATCGGCTTACCATCTTTATCCACTTCTTCTGTTTTTACTTTTCGTGGATCTCTTTCATACCCATAATCATCATATACTTGATCTCCATGTTTAATAAAGTGAGATGTTCGAATCTGCTTCTTTCGTTCATCTAACATTTCTCGTAAACTTTTGTGTTCATGAGTCTCTGAGTTCACGTATAATTTTGGCATTTTTTTACCATCATATACAGATTCGTCCTGGATGAGCACTTGATACCACATATGTTCCCCTTTCCCAATACTTCCCATCGCTTCAAGTATCTGTGTTAGTGGGTCTGTTTTAAACTCTTCATCAGGATCTTTGTCTAATCCGAAATCAACATAGGTTTTGATTGGCAAAAAATCTGCCCTCATTGTTACAGGTTTCTCTTTTGTTCCGTATTCTTTTCCAGTATCTGGATTAGTTGGTTTCCACTTTTCATTTGTTCTATAAGTCATCCCCCACAATTTAACGTCCTTTGATAAATGGTTGAAATGAATTAATTTTGTATAGTCCTCTGCTTCTATTATTTCTATTTCTGGATATTGTGCATAAAAATTAGTTTCCATAAGAACTCTAAATCTACGCTGAACTCTAATATAAAAATGAATCACTCCTTCAATAGAAGCTATCTCAAGAGAACCAAAGTGTGGAACCTTGCCTTCAAAGTTTCTTGCATACACCGTACTTGCTCCAGCTGACTGTAAAAATCCAGTAATGGCTATTTGTGTGGCTAAAGGAGACTTTGTTATTTCTCTTGGTAGTTTAACTTCAAGCATTATCCAATCAAGTGAAGCCAAATACTTCTGATTAATATACATCATCCAAAACCTCCATGACCACGCACATATCAAAAGAAACAGGCTAAAATATAGTGCCGCGAGTGCTATATCAATAAGAAATTGCATGAGAAAAGTATAACATGAACAGCACTTAGCATTTAGCTGTTAGCTGTTAGCAAACACAAAAGCGGCCTCCTCTGGAGGTCGCTTTTGTATTGTATTTAGGCTAACGGCTCATAGCCAAAGGCTAAAAGCTTCTATTACGCCAAAGTGTAATCTCCAGCAACCTTTCGGAAGTATTTTGTATTTTGAAGATTAACGAGAACAGTGTTTGGTTTTACAATTCTCTTTGCAAGAACTCGTTTGATAACTTCATCTTTTGGAAGTGGTCGTCCTGATTCTTTAAGAACTTCGGTGATAACATCACGAACTACTCCTCCAGTGTGACCCCAGTCCTTAAGACCATACATCCCTCGTCCAACTAGTACAAAACGTGAGTCCTTAATGAGTTCATTGTGACAAGTTGCTACATGCGCCTTTTTACCAAATGTTTTATTAATTTCTTGTGCAACATCCTTGAAGTGCATTGGCTTGTTAGCTCGACGCATAATAAGATATGCATAGTCTTTGATGCCACGAGCTTTAACATGCGGAGAAGATGTTCTTCCCCATTCACTTAGTTGGTTTTTACCAATAACTTTTGAGAGCGCTAGATATCTATAGATAATATCCTTGTTATCCTTGTACTCTGAAATAAGTTCTGTAAGGTGTCCCATAAAACGTGAGAACACTTCTTCTTCAGTTACTAGGTCTTCTTCATTAATTGAACCGTAGAGCTTTGAAAGCGCTTCACGAACATGCATTGCCGTCTTGTCATCTGTTGTAAAGTGAGAGTAGAAATGATCGTCTTCCTTATGCTTCTTAAAATCTTCACCAAGAGCTAAGTATAGATTAATATGATTTTGAATTACAGGATCCTTTGAGATGTGTCTCATGAGATGATCCTCAGAAACAACAGATCCAAGCTCAGAAACCGTCTTTCGTAATTCATCAAAAATAAAAAGATGCTCCTTATACTCCTTTGACTTCTTAATAGAAGTAAGAGCGAAGTTCTCAATCTGACGAACACGTTCACGAGTAATATCATATGTCTTACCGATTGCCTCAAGAGTCATTCTGTTCTCTTTTTCGAGACCATAACGATTAACCACGATCTCTCGTGTTCGTGGGTTAAGCGTCGTAAGAAGCTTTTTAGAAACGGCTTTAGGTTTAAAGGTGATTCCTGACATATGAAATTATTAAGTTAATATATCTATTCTACCAGAACTTGCCAAAAACGTCAAGCCTAGATACTGTAAAAATCTAAATGACGATATTTACTATTTTATTCTTCACAACGATGACCTTTTTTGGTTCAATTTCCCCAACATATTTCTTATACATTTCGTGATTTTTTACAACCTCTACAACTTGCGAATCCTCAGAATCTCTTTGTATTTCAATGGTTCCTCGCATCTTCCCTGCAATTTGAATTGCCATAGTGACAACAGAGTCTAGTAATTTACTTTCATCGTATGTTGGCCACGGAGACTTATGAATAGACCCAGCTTGACCCTGATCGTTCCATAACTGTTCCGTAACATGAGGGGCAAATGGAGCTAATAATTGCAGAAATACCAGATAGTCACTCTTTGTAAAACTCCCAGATTCCATCGAATTAAGGAGTATCATCATCGATGAAACCACCGTATTAAACTTAAAATTCTCGATATCCTCCCCTACTTTTTTAATTGTCTTATGAAGGTCTGATTCTACAGTACTCGTATCACTTATTTTCTTTGAGAGTGCGTACACCTTATCCAAAAACTTATCTGACCCCTTGATACTCGAAGTACTCCAACTTGCTGTTTGGTCAAATGGTGCCATGAACATCTCATAGACTCTAAGTGTGTCTGCTCCATACTCATTTACAACATCGTCTGGATTGATGATATTCCCCCAACGCTTACTCATCTTTCTCCCATCTTCGGCAAGAATAAATCCTAAGAATTCAAGTCGAGAAAATGGCTCTTCTGTGCTCACAACACCGATGTCATATAAAAACTTATGCCAGAAGCGTGCGTAAATAAGATGTCGTGTTGCATGATCCCCTCCAACATAGACGTTAACTTCTCCCCACGCTTTTTCTATCTCTTTATCAACAAGTGCTTTTTCATTATGAGGATCAAGGAATCTGAGATAGTACCATGATGAACCCGCCCACTGTGGCATGGTATTTGTTTCGCGAGTAAACACTTCCCCGTTTGGATCTTGTTTGAAGGTTCCTTTTTCAGTGATGACACCCTTTACGTTTACCCAATCAGTTATTGCGGCAAGAGGTGATTCTCCTGTTCCTGTTGGCTCGTATTGCTCTACTTGAGGCAAGAGTACTGGTAACTCGCTTTCATCTACCATGTACACCTTTCCTTCTTTGTCCCGAACAACTGGGAAAGGTTCTCCCCAATATCTTTGACGTGCAAAAACCCAATCCTGTAATTTATACCGCACCACTTTTTTACCACCAAACTTTTCAACTATTTTTACCTTCGCTTCATCACTTGTTAGCCCATCACAAGTAACTGAATTAGTGAGTATGCCGTTTCCCGTATAAATTGTATCGTTTACCATGATAGCAAACACAAGTGCGTGCAGTTCATCTTGTATCTGTGCTTTGACTTGGTTGCGTGATAACCATGTAACAGTAAACTTATTCTTCTCATTTTCTTCAAGCTCTAGAGGAACTTGCTCATCTCCTGTAAGTTCAAAGAGTAACCCAGTTGCTTCTATCCTTCTTCCTACATTTTTTGAGTGCGCAAAATAATTGTGATAAATTACAGATGTTGTCGCAAGGTTTAAAAATGTGGTGTAGCCAGTTTCTTCACGAATTTCTCTTATAGCACAATCTATAACGTCTTCATTATTTTCCAAACCGCCACCAATAAAAAGATTTCCCCCCATTTCCTTGCCCCAATCAATACTTAAAAAAGTATCATCTTTTTTATTCCAAAGAATTGCAACAATACTTTTCCGTAATTCAGGATTTTGCTGAGGAATACCTGTTTCAGGAAGAATAACTTGGGTAATCGGCAAATCATATTTTTTAGCAAATTCATTATCACGCTCATCGTGCGCAGGTACACCCATAAGCGCACCAGTTCCAACACCCCCAACCACATAGTTGGCAATCCATACAGGAACTTTCTCCCCTGTTGCTGGATGTAGCGCGTTAACTCCAGAATATACTCCAGTTTTTTCTGGAATGACAGAATAGTCATTTTCTTTTTTCTGTTCTTCAAGTGTGTTAGTAACATACTCTGTCACATCTTTATTTGTTTCCCATCCAGCGTCTAGCCATGTTTTTGCCATTTCTGCAGATATAGCCACAAACGTTACGCCAAATAATGTATCCGCTCGTGTTGTGAATACCTTTACTGACATCTGTCCATCTGTATGGTCTTTTACATCAGTGAGCTTGAATTCAAATTCTGCACCTTCACTTCTTCCTATCCAATTTTTCTGTGCTGTCTTGATACCTTCTGGCCACTTAAGTAGATCTAAATCCTTAATCATCCTGTCTGCATAGTCAGTAATCTTAAGCACCCACTGCCTGAGTGGTTTTTTCTCGACAACACTATCACATCGTTCACAAAGAATTCCATTCAGATCTTCATTAGCGAGACCTGTCTTACATGTTGGACACCAATTAATCGGCTCATTACTTTCATATGCTAAACCTTTCTCGTAGAGCTTCGTAAAAATCCATTGAGTCCACTTATAAAATTCCGAATCAGTTGTATTAATCTCTCGCTTCCAATCATAATCAAGACCAAGATGAGAAAGTTGTTGCTTAAAATTTGCTATATTTTTCTCAACAGCAACTCGTGGTTGTACTTTATGTTTGAGCGCAAACTGTTCCGCAGGTAAACCAAAAGCATCCCACCCCATTGGATGGAGTACATCATACCCGTTCATTCGCTTGAACCGAGAATAGATATCTGTAGCGATATATCCCTTTGGGTGACCGACATGGAGCCCTTCACCTGATGGGTATGGGAACATGTCTAACACATAGACTTTCTTCTCACCTGGCAGTTTTGGAGTCTCATATAACTTATCTTCTTCCCATTTTGCCTGCCAATATGCATCACATTTTTTATAATCGTACAGCTTCATATCTCTCTATACTATCAAAAGATAAGAAGATAACAAAGAAAAAACAGTGCCGAAATTGGCGCTGTTTTACGAATTGAGGAACTCTTAGATTACCCCCGACCTTGTGTCATCTCTGGCTTCCATCCAGAGTATCCCTGTATGATTAAGTCCTGTGAAATCATGACCGCTTCCCCAGAATCTGTCAGTTCTAGAATTCTCTACGAGAATCTTGCTACCTGTTGCCACAAGGTAGGATTTAACGTCATAATGCTGTTTTATTTTGAGACGAATGAATTGCCTCATTACTCCAACTTTTTCTTTACTCCAGTTTTTCTTTACTTTGTTTTTGTGCTCACGAGCAATTCGTTTTGCCACAAATGGAGAACGTGCAGCTTTAATTTGGTCAACAATATCACTGTGTCCACCTTCATAATCAAACTTTGCAGCTTGGTACGCATGTTCGCATGTTTGCCACAAAACACCGTTCCATTCGATACTGTGAGCTGAGAAAGTATCGAGTGCCATTTCTTCTGTTATATAAAAGAACAAATGTTCCTTTATGTGCACGTAGAGCCCTCGAGGCTCTACGTGCATTGAAAGTTCATCAATGATTGAAGCCATGCTTTTGTTCCGCATACTTCTTGCTACTTCATGTACGAGAAGCACAAAGGCTGTCTCATGCCCGACTAAGTTAACAGCCAGAGTAAAACCTTTAGGACCGTGCACAGAGAGTGCTTCACTGGCAGACAGAAGGCTTTTCAATTGAATTGAATTCATGGTGATACCTTTTAATGGAAATTACAACTTTATGTACTCTACCCTTTTATCAAGTAGCAGTCAAAAAGACGGTCGCTACGCGACCGCCTTTTTGTAATATAAACAGTAGTCTACTTATCTTCCGTAATACATATCCGTAGATATGATTCTCTTGAAACAAGTTAGCTCATTTTGATGATTCCAAAATGGTGACTGATCTCCTTCGTAATAATAGTTAGAAGCTGAGTAAAAAGCATCAGCTGATGACAGCTCTCCTTTAACTGGAATTGCCTGACCTCGTGAGTCAATCATTCGAACGGTATCAAAAGTTGCACAAAGCTCGAACACAGCTGGCGTTGTCATTTCTTTTCTATTAGTTGTAAAATTCATTTTGACAACTGGCTGTTGTACAACCTTGTAAACATATTTCTCATTAGTGATTGGATCGGTTGGTACTTGATAACCCTGGAAAGCATTATCTAGATCAGTTAATGTCATTGGTAATTTATCGGTCATTTGTACACGATTGAAAATTTCCTGTTGAATTCTAGAAATATCACTTAATCGAGTGCTGTCGATTTTTTTAGCTCTCATTTCTTCTGGAGTTCCGATTACAGAAATACTCCAGACAACTGCTCCAGTAACTACTGCAACTGAAAAAAGTGTCACCAGTATTGGCACAAATGTTGCTTTTGAGTAATTACGTTTAAGTGAGTAATAGTAATACCCAAAAACAGAAAGTGCCACAAGAAATACGGCTAGTGCTTTTAATTCAAAACGAACAGATAACTCACCTCCTAAATACGTATAAATAACAGTGACCAGTGTTCCGATAAGCGTAAGAATTGTAACAAACATTGTAAGATATATCATTATCTTACGAATGGTAATATCTTGTTTATATAAAAACTTTTTAATATCATTTGCTACATACCATGAGAGCCCAATATAAATTGGGAACATAACAACAAGTGATGCAATTGCGAAGCGAACGTCACTCTGTGAAGCATCCACATATCCTCCATAACTAAGTGCGTCAACATACTTTCGATTAACCGCAGCAAAAATTACTTGAAGAAAATTTGTTACACTTACAACAAGTGATATACCAATTCCGAGATAGATGAATACATCTAGTGCTTTTGTTTTTACATCTGCTAACATAGAGTTTTTATTGTGTGATGAAATGAGTAAATAAAGAAACCGAGAAACTAAAACAATACCTACGAAAAACAAAAGAGCAATCATCGTTACTATTGTTACTACCATACCTCTATTCTAGCATTTTCATGATATAGTAGGAATATCATGAAAACTCCTTTAAATAAGGCTGAAATCCTTGCTTTGACAGTAACTCAAGCTATTGGGTCAATTACATCGGTTGTCATCCACACAGTCCTTTTTTTAGGTGCTTTTACATTAGTCCTCCTTGGTGTTGACCTTGATCGTGTACTACTTGTTCTTACAACAATTGTATCCCTAGAGGCAATCTATCTTTCTATATTCATTCAAATGAGCGTGAACTACCAAGGACGAGCTCTTGCAAGTGTTGAAAAAGAAATTGATGAAATCGCAGAAGATGTAGAAGGTATCCAAGAAGACGTTGAGGAAATTGCTGAAGATGTAGATGGTATTCAAAAGGATGTTGATGAAATCCAGGAAGATGTAGAAGGTATCCAGGAAGACGTTGAGGAAATTGCTGAAGACGTCGATGATATCCAAAAGGACGTCGATGAGATTCAGGAAGATGTTGAGGAAATTGCAGAAGATGTGGAGGGTATGCAAGAAGATATCGATGATATCCAGGACGAGGCTGAAGGAACAACAGACAAAGAGAGTAACTTAAAAAAGTAATTGAGTTGCCACTTCACCTCTTGAAAGATTAACTGTTGAAACTGAATCATTTGGGAGTAAGTAGTACGAAATATCTGAATCAGGTATTTTTTCAGAAGAAATAATGACACTCCCTTCTTTAGTTCTTCCAACATACAGTGTAAAGTACTCAAGTAATTCAGTTGCAGAATAACACAGGCTGCTTTCATTTACTATTCGTGACACAAACATATGTTCCCCGTCATGTAAAATAGCATTAATAGCTGAATACATTGGATATAGTTTTTTAATTTCCTCAAGCATTGCAATAAATGCATTTTCTGAAGAAAGACCTTCCTGATTCTTGATTTCTAAAAATCTTTTGAAAAGTCGTTCGGAATCAGTTTGACCATCACAATCTTTTGAGAGTCCGGAATAAAAATCAATTGAATCTATGTTTCCATTATGGATGAATGAGTACTGACTAGAAACAAAAGGGTGCGTATTCACCAACAATGTATCCCCGACTGTCTTTTTTCTTATGTGTGCTACGCCACTTACGAAAGTCCTATTTGAGAAAAAAGAGTTTTCATTAAAAAAAATATCCAAGTGAGCAGGGCTCGTAGACTTATAACACTCCGGTTGAACTGTGTGATTATAATATGCAGATATTCCCCACCCATCCATATGTCCCGGCACTGATGATGGTAATACTGCTCCATGCAATGAAAGTGCCTTAAACAAATTAACATACCGTACACGTGATTCTTTTGTTGTCTTATCACAAAATGAAAAAGCAAAAAGTCTACACATAATCTCCAACTATTCAAACATATGAAGAATCCAGTTTACGAGTGAAAGTACAATTGCAAAATAAATTGCCATAAGTAGCGACGGAATGGCAAACCCAGTCACCAAATAACCGGCAAGTAAGACCATTAATCCATTGATAACAAAAGAAAAGAGACCGAGCGTTACAAGATTTATAGGAATTGAAATAATCATAAACAAAGGCTTAATCGTATGGTTAATGATTGCTAAAACAATTGCAACAATAAAGGCAAGACCAGTTGTACCAAAGGCAAGTGGCACAGTACTAAATGCAAGTGGTACACCAACTCTTGTAATGTAACTAGCGACTAAAACAGCAATTGTTCGGATTGCGAGATATTTCATATTATGACTGCAGAAGATTCTGCATTTCCTTAAGCTCTTCTTCTGTGGCAGTGTAGACAAGAGCTTTATCAAAATCAGCTGGAACATTAGTAGGAACAAGATGCACATGTACATGAGGAATGCCATATCCTTCTACAAAGACACAGACTCGCTTACATTTTAGCTGTGCTTGCATAACTTGTGCTAAGTATCGTACGCGATGCATCATATGATCAAATGTTTTTTCTTCAAGTTCAAAGAGCTGGTCTACTTCTTGTTTTGGGATAACAAGTACGTGTCCTTTTTGGATAGGATTAATATCTAAAATAGCGCAAACGTAATCATCTTCGTACACTTTATACCCTGACACCTCCCCTGAGATAATTTTTGTAAATATACTAGACATATGTTTCAGTATACCCTTGTACTGGGGGTGTAGCAATACTATAACTGTATATCTTTATGTAAGTTTCTTAAGAAACTTTTACGATGTAAATCTGTAAAACCATGTTTACTAATTGCTTCATAATGAGCCTTTGTACCGTATCCAACATGATTCTCAAAAGAATATTCTGGAAACTCTTTTGCGTAATTTTTCATTATAGTGTCCCGGTATTCTTTTGCAAAAATAGAAGCAAGGGAAATCTCTTTTACTTTTTCATCACCTTTAATAATTGTTTCCTGATTATATGTTTCAGGAGCGTGCAAGGAGCCATCTAAAAACACAAAAGACTCTTGAGGAACCTTTTGCACATGAAGTGATGTTAACGCAATTTGCATTGCATCTCTAATTGCCTGGCTAATTCCCACTTCATCTATTTGAGAAGCTGAAACTTCTCCGATACCAAAGAGAACCTCTCGAGATTCCTTGAGCGGTGCTACTTTATGTAAAATTTCTTGACGATGTTTCTCAGTAAGTTTTTTACTATCTCGTAATTGTTGTTTAGGAAAATATTGGATAACGTCAGTTCCTGCTTGTATTGCACATGCGCACACAACTACAGGCCCTGCAATAGGACCTCTTCCGACTTCATCAATTCCAATCACAAATAAATCTGACATTCGAACTGAAAAAGATTAGTCTTTCCAAGCTATTTTTTTCTCATCCCTGATCTGACATGTTTTATTAACAAAAGCCTCACGCCCTGAACCTTTTCTGTATAAATCATATCTCAGTGGATTTTTATCTGCATACTGTTGGTGATACTCTTCTGCTGGATAAAAATGTTTTCTTTCTAGAATTTGAATAGCAGAAGGAGAATCATACACATGACTTTCATCCAACTCCTTAATAACTAATTGTGCCGTTAATCTCTCATCTTCATTTTCATAATAGATAGCGGTCATATAACTTTCACCTCTGTCGCCGAATTGTCCACCATTATCTGTTGGATCAATATGGTCAATAAAAAATTGTATAAGTTTTTTGAAGGTTGTTCTTTCTTCATCGTATTCCACAAGAACTACTTCTTTGTATCCTTTATGATTTTCATATGTCGGTACACTAGCATGTTCTATTCCTAGAACGTGCCCATCACCACCTGAATACCCCGAAGTTACAAGTGTTACTCCATGAGCTTCTCGTAAATCATGTTCTACACACCAGAAACATCCACCAGCTACAATTAAAGATTTTGTCATATATTTTAGTATATAGTTGCGTTCACAATCAGTCTAGACTACCGAATGTTACTCATACCTGAGTGCTTCTATTGGATTGAGCTCTGAAGCTTTCTTAGCTGGGTAATAGCCGAAAATAATTCCGATTGCCGCCGAAACACCAAACGCAAGTAAGACTGGCCCTGCTGTCACTGAGGTTTGTAAAACACCGAGGGAAGAAATACCAAATGCAACCGCCACGCCAAAGAGCACTCCAATTATTCCTCCAATCAATGTTATGATAATCGACTCAATTAAAAATTGATTACTAATGTCCCGACGCTTTGCACCAATTGCTTTTCGTAATCCTATTTCTCTAGTTCTTTCTCGTACTGTTGTTAACATCATGTTCATAATTCCAATTCCACCAACAATAAGTGAAATTGACGCGACGGATGAAAGCATTATTGTAAATATACTCGTAATCGACTGGGCGGTACTCGCAAGGTCTGCCTGATTAATAACACTAAAATCTGCTTCAGCTAGTGACTTTTTATTATGACGCTCTAGTAGCAACTCCGTCACTTCTGTTTGCATTTGTGCTATATCTTCTTGATTTTCTGTTGTAACAGCAATACTACTTACATATTCCCCTCCCGCAATGTATCTAAGTGATGTGGTGAGTGGTATAAAAATTCTATCATCAGCGTTTCCAAAACCAGTTCCACCTTTACTTTTTGTTACTCCAATAACAATAAATCTATTTCCATTTATCTTAATTTCTTTCCCAACTGAATCTCCTCCGACACCAAATAAATCGTCCCGCGTCGTTGGGCCAAGTACCACAACTTTTGCACCACTTCTATATTGTGAATCAGAAATAAAAGCTCCGTCATCTACTGTTATCGAGTGAGCAGATTCATACGCTGGGGCTGCACCTATAACCGTTGTATTTGTATTGTTTCCTTCCGCAATAATTTGAACACGTGAATTTAATTCTGGAGAAACATCTTTCACAATATCAAGTTTGTCTTCAATTGCTTTTGCATCTTCTAAGGTAAGTGTCTGCTGGTTTGCTCTACCAGCACTCACTCCTGCAGTTCTAGCATTTCCACCACCTCCACCTGAAATAGTAAGAATATTTGACCCGAGTGCGCTAATACTCGAAGAAATCGAAGCTTGAGCACCATTCCCAATGGCAAGCATTATAATAACCGAAGCAATACCAATGACTATACCTAAAATAGTAAGTCCTGTGCGAGCACGGTTAGTATTAATTGAAGTAACTGTTTCTTGGAGGAGGTCTTGTATGGTCATATGTTTAGATAATATCCCCGTCACGAACATGAATTGTACGATCAGCGTGCTTGGCGACTTCTGGTTCGTGAGTAATAAGTATAATAGTTCTTCCGTCTTCCTTATTCAATTTCTTAAATGTTGCAAGTACTATTTCTCCAGTCTTTGAATCAAGATTTCCTGTTGGTTCATCAGCCAAAATAATACTTGGATCATTAACAAGCGCGCGAGCTATTGCAACACGTTGAATTTGTCCACCAGACAAATGGTTGGACAAATTATCCCATTTATCTTCTGGAAAACCGGAAGATATGAGTGCCTGTTTTGCTTTTGCTTCCCTATCTTTCACAGGAATATCTAAGTACAGGAGTGGCAACATAACATTACGCAGCACCGTCGTCCGAGGGAGCAAGTTAAAAGACTGAAATACAAAACCTATTTTATTCGCTCTGATTTCTGCTTGTTCATCATCAGTAAGTTTTGAAACATCTTTTCCATCAAGAATATATGTTCCTTTTGTTGGAGTATCAAGCAATCCAACTATGTTCATAATGGTAGATTTCCCTGAACCAGAGGGTCCCATAATTGCCACAAACTCTCCTTTCTTAATATGGAAGTCTACCCCTTTGAGAACACGAGTAACATTGTCCCCGTTTACGTAGTCTTTTGTAATTTTTTTGCAATCGATCATCATCATACTTATTGTGGACGAGCCGTTCCACCTCCAGTAGTTGTTCGTGTCGGTCTAAGTAATGAAGTTACTGATGGAGCCGCAGTAGTAGCAGTCGACCCTGTAACGGTTGTCTTTTTTGTTACAACCTGATCACCCTCTCGAAGTCCGCTTGTAATTTCTGTTTGAGTATCAGTTTGTATACCAATTGTGACAGGGACCCTCCTGAGTGTTGTTGCAGTGGCTCCAGTAGTTGCTACGGCTTGTGATGCTGTTCCTCTTGTTTGTGCAAATGTTGAAGAACCATTACCAGTTCTCTGACGTGTTGAAGATGCAGAGGATGTTGCAAACGGCCGACCAAGTGTAGATGAGGCATTTGCAAATCTAGTAGAGGTACCTGTAGTTGTAGATAATTGTCCGGCTACATTTTCTTCAACATAATACCCCGCAGTATCTTTTTTAACTGCTTGACTTGGTACATACAATGCACCGTCTTTACTATCAGTTACAATATCGACAGAGACGCTCATGTTAGGAAGAATACGAATATCGTCTGCATTAAACGCGACCTTAACTTTATAGGTAACGACACCGGAGGTTACTGTTCCAAGAGTGTTCATCTCAACGACAGAACCATCAAGTGAAAGCCCCTCGATTGCATCAAACGTAATAATAGCCTTTTGTCCGAGTTTTACTTTTACAACATCTGTTTCGTTGAGTGTTATTTGAGCAAGTTTCTTATCGGTAACAATAGTCCCAAGCGCCGCACTACTATTTGCAGATGCCATAACTGCAGACGAGCCGATATCAACGGACACGGATGCCATAACGCCATCAAAAGGTGCTGTGAGTGTGTAATTTGAAAGTGCTTGCTCAGCGTCAGTTAAAGAGTTTTGTCGCTGCTGTACTGTCAAAAGCGCACTCTGAACATCAAGATTATCATTACCAGGTGTTAGGTCTGCTAATTTTTGATTAAGACTGGCAAGATTTCTAGTTGATGCATCATTTGCACTATCTCTATCAGTAAGTGCGTTTTGGTATGTGTTGTAATTTGAAAGATAGCTACTTGATTCTTTGTTTGGAATATTAATAATCCAATTAGTTGTTGGATTACTCCCGTTCCATTTAATGTATAGCCCTGTGTCCCCGAGTGGTTGAGCTACACTTGTGTTTACATTTCCAGTACCAGTCGCCAAACCACTTAGACCAAAACTATACCCAGTAGGTCCTCCTTGATAGACCACTATTTTAAGTTGGCCTTCTACTCCTTTTGAATAACTCCCAGAGACCGTTGGGGCTGTTTCAGTTGTGAAAGCAACTTCAGGAACAGCCTGAATACCGCTATTTAATAAATTTCTATATGCGGTAGCCACCTTGGTGTCCTGATTTTTAATTGCTTGTTCTTCTGACTCAATCGAGTTTTGAATTGACATCACATCAATAGTTTTCGGATTTCGTAATTTCTCAAGTGAAAGATTTGCAGAGGCTAAAGATGTTTTTGCATCACGAACTTGCTTATATGCATCTGTTGCATCAAGTCTAAACAACACTTGTCCTGCTTTTACTCTATCTCCAGCTCGTACGTTTACTCCTACTACGTTAGCGTTAACTTTCGGCTTAAGATCAACCTGACTATTTGGAGTAACTTGGCCAGTTGCAGACACAGTTGAAGTAAGCGTACCTCGTGTTACTGTTGCATATTGATACACGGTAGAGGTTGCTGCTTTTTTAAAAAAGAACTGATATCCTAGTGCTCCACAGATAACCAGGACAACAATTATAGAAACTTTTTTGTATTCGAATGCTTTTTCTTTAATAAAAATAAACCCATTATTGAGGGTACTGAGTAGAGGTAAAAAACGTTGTTTCATATGTATAGTATGTATACTACCATGATTTGGTAAGCATCATTACCCACTACTACAACCAGATGACACATTTTATTTCATTTTTCTTAAGAATCTGTACAGTTCCTTAGATTTTATGAAATAATAATCATACTTACGTTGTAATAGATTGTGCAACTTACTAAATTAACATATATATACAATGCATCTAGATAAAAAAACGATTACCATACTACTTATTTGCACACTTACCGCCGGAATTATCGGTGGCTTGGTTGGAGCAGGAATTGGTGGTAAACGCCTACAAAATAACCGTGGTGGACAAGGAATGATGATGGAGGGGCGAGGCGGGTCAAATGGATCACAAAATGGTATGTACCAACGAGGGGCGCAACAAAACACTCAACCTGTTGATCAGCAAGATATCCCTTCGGGGACTGTTAACGTCACAAACTAAAGTAAGTTAGTACAATAAAAAAAACTACCCACTTACCAGAGGGGTAGTTTTTTGTTGTGCTAAATTAAAGACTAAATAGTTCTGCAAACAAAACACATAGTGCAACACTTCCAATAAACCAACCAAAGTAACGTTGTAGTTTTATAGGGGAAATTGTTTTTTTAATTCCCCCTCCAACCACAACCCCGAGTAATGAAAACATTGTAAAAATTACTAATAACTTCCAGTCTGGATTTGTTAATTGATGTAATGATAAGAAAAATCCAGACAAGGTATTCACAGCTATAAGAATGAGTGAGACACCGGCCGCGGCCTGCATACTCATTCGCGTGAAGTACATGAGTGCAGGGATAATAAGAAAGCCACCACCGACTCCAAGTAGACCTGTTACCATACCTGTTACAAATCCAACAATAATAAGTTTAAATATATTGGACTCCTTTGACTCATGAATAACTGATGTATTTTCAAAAAGTAATCGCACAGACGCGAGCAACATACTACATGCAAAAAGTATCAAAATAATTTTGTCATAACTAAAAACATGACCAACCAAAGTTACTTCTTGAGGAAGCAATGGAATAATCATGCTTCTCATAACGAAAACTCCAGCGATTGATGGTATACCAAATGTAAAAACAATCTTGTAGTCAAAGAATTTTTTGACTACAAGAATACTTACAAGCGATGTAACCCCAACAATAAAAAGAGAATACAGTATCGCAAGAGGTGGTGCAATATGCATAACATACACGAGCGTTGGCACAGCTAAAATAGAGCCACCACTTCCAAAGGTACTGAGCGCTACGCCTATTCCAATTGCTATTATGTACCCAAGAGATTCCATGTATTATTTTTTTGAAAGTATGCTATTTATTGGTAGTTTAAGAAAAATTTTCCCTTTCTTATCAATTGGCAATTTGCCAGCTCTCATGTTTACTTGAAGTGATGGAATGATAAGTCTAGGCATTCCTAAATGTTCATCCCGCTTTGTACGCATATCAGCAAACTCTTTTTCTGTAATCGTACCTGCTAAGTGTATATTTTTTTCTTTTTCTTCAGCTATTGTTGTTTGCCACAGATACTCACTTCTTCCTTCTGGTAAATAGTCATGACACATATACAGTTTTGTATCATTCGGCAAAGTGAACAATTTTTGTACTGAATTATATAACATAGTAGCACTACCTCCGGGAAAATCACATCGTGCAGATCCATAATCAGGCATAAATATAGTGTCCCCGACAAAAACCGAATCTCCAACTACGTATGCAATATCTGCAGGTGTATGCCCTGGAACAAAAAGTGCTACAGAAGGAATAGATCCAATAGTGAACTCCTCGTCAGGCTCAAATAAAACATCGAACTGACTGCCGTCACGCAAGAATTGTTCACTTTCATCAAATACGTTTCCAAAAAAATCCTGGACATGTGTAATTGCTCTACTAATAGCCAGTTTGCCACCAAGCTTTTCCTTAATGTAGACAGCTGCCGATAAATGATCAGCATGAACATGTGTTTCTAGTATCCATTCAACAATAAAATTATTTTCTTGTATGTACAAAATAATTTCATCTGCCCCTATATATGTTACTGTTCCGCTATGCGGCTCATAGTTCATGACACTATCTATTACTGCACATTTTTTTGTTACCGAATCAGACACAACATAACTAATAGTATTAGTTTCTGTATCAAAAAAACTTTTTACTGATGGTGAGTGTGGAGAAGATTTTGTAAAATCCATAGTTTATTATAGTTATTTATTCTTTATTTATTCCAGGACATTTTTGATAAGATAAGAGCCATTCCACACCATCCAGTTAGACCAGATAGAGTCAGACCAAGACCAACAAATAACGAGAGTAGAATGAAGTTACCATTGACCATAGACGCCAGTATATGACTTACCACAACGAGAACCCCCGCAGCTAGGAATACTTGTCGCATCAGCGGCATTTTCTTTGTTAGCGACATAGTGCTATGACCTGCCTCATCCCATGCCATAATTCCTCCCTCGACATTTACAAGCTCCGCCTTGATTCCTAATTCTTCCAATTTTTCAATTGCCTTTCTGCTTCTATTTCCTGAGCGACAATGTACATAAATTGTTTCTTTGTTTTTGAATTCACTTAGATGCGATGCAATTTCGTCTAGCGGAACACTCCTAACCCCTTGGATATGTTTCTCTTTGTACTCTACAGGCGTACATACGTTAATAAAATCTACTGTAGAATTGTTTTTCTCAGCAGTAAGGACTTCTTTGAATGCACTAATGTTGATATGTTTCATATATTTGAAATTAAATGTTTGTACTAATTATTATTGTTGTAATAGTATTCGGGCAACTTTAAGTATCTCAGTATTCACGACCGAATACATTTGTTTTTTGCCGTCACGAACACACTCTATGATTCCTACATCTTTTAAAATCTTTAGATGCTGTGACAATGCGGATTGTGATAACTCGCACTTATCTAGTAGCTCAGTGACACTTTGGGTCTTTGCAAGACAACAGATTAGTTGTACTCGCTCACGATTTCCAATTGCTTTAAAAAGACCCTCTTCTTTATGTTTATCGATCATGTATTAATATTAGCATATACTAATATGAAATGCAACAGACTTAATTCGTAGAGTGCTAAAAAAGGCGCAACTTGCAGTTGCGCCGTTTGAAACAATATCACTTCCTCGTTGGGAATAAAAAGAGAGATGCGAATGGCACCATCATTGCTATTCCAGCTACAAGTGGTCTCCCCATGAGCACTCCTGCAAACATCATCGGGTTGTATGTATGGAATGGCCGTTCATTTACCATTCTGTGAACTATTAATGGATCAAAATACCAAGGAAATTTCAGCATAGATGCTCCTGTGTGAATCTACTGAGCAAAGTTTACTGTATGCATAAAAAATAGCTAGGTACAGCGTAATACACTACATAGCAGCCATAAACCATTTTTCTGATTCATTTAATACTAAAAAGCGTCACCTAGACGCTTTTATTAAATAAAAATTTTTGATTTCATATCACTGTATGCATCGCTTTGAGTAAGGCACATTACAGCTGTAGCTTGTAGCACGCTTTGAAGTTGTAAATCACTGCTGACCTCTTTCCCCATTGTAAATGAAATAGGGTCACCTACTGCTTTGTGCCACTGATTGCACACATGAGGTTTCCCACCATGCGGGTTCTCAGTGCGATGATCATCAAAGATGACAAATCGAACATACCCACTTGGAAGTATACACTTTACCGTTATGCATTGTGATCCTTCCTTAACTGAGAAAGTAAATCCTTCCTTGAGACAATGCTCGAGGAGATGACCTGCGTTCTCAAGTAGAAAAGCACTGAATGACTTCTCAGCAATCGACATAGTTGAGCCTCCCGTTCTGTGTCTCGAACTGAAACAGGACAGAGTTGAATCCTTTAGGAGGGTCAACAATCACGTCACAGCAGTTTGCGAAAACAATTCGCTTACCGTTAAACAGCTTCTTCTCCAGAACGTGACGCATGCCGTCGGCAACAACACGCTTGATTTGAGCCGCAAGTGGGCTCGCAGGATCTTCCTTGTGGTGAATTCCAAGGCTCAGACCTTTGAACCATGCGAATGCTAAAGGAAGGTCTTTCTTGATAGCCTCAAACAGCAGATCTTCCAGCTGTTCTGGCTTCAGGTTCTTGGTATCAACAGTTGCGATTGAAGGCAAAGACATAATGAACTTCTCCATATAAAGTTGGAATGATGATAAGGAACACTCTGACGTTTTACCTGCATACTTACATGCAGACAAAACGTATTGAGTACTACTTACTTGCCTTCATCTCTTGAAAATCTTTAATAGTAGAGAGACTCCCTCGCTTCTTCAACTTCTTAACTTTTTCAATAACATTACGCATATTTTCTTTTGTGCCCTCTTTCACTTTTAAATAGTCATAGTTCATAATATTCTCATCAAATGGAATTTCTCCCAAAATCTTACTTGTATTCTTTGAAACAAAGTCTTTGTAGAAGTCATTGCCTGTTGGTTTATTTACTATCGTAAAACATGGAATAAGAGACTTCCTGCAAATATCTTGTATTTGTTCGAACACCTTTATACTATTTCGATGAGGTTCCACAACCCCAATCACTGCATCAATTCCTGCATAAAGTCCATAGTTGAGCATGTCAGCCCCCGCAACACTATCTATCACAATAAAATCATCTTTCTCATTGAGAAGCCCAAGGTAGTACTTAAGTGGCCCAGAAAGTCCATGAGCACATTTACCTGAGAACATCACATCAGGTGCACCAAGACCAATATTAATAAGGGAAACTTTATCACTTACTTTTGTTGAAATAGAGGAGGTATAGGTGTCTTGTGGGTTTGTTGTAAACGAAGGAAGATCATTTATATCTTTAGCAAGAACTCCACTTACTTTTGCAACACCAACATGCTCCATAAACTCTTTTTCAGTTTTATGCATAAAAGGAGTAGTATCGGGATCAAGTCCTAAATTTGATGTTAAGTCCATATTGTGATCTGCGTCTATTGCCAACACAGAAAAACCCATATTTTCTATAGTCTTAACTGCTAGCCATGATACGGAGCTTTTCCCGCTCCCTCCTTTTCCTACGAATGCTATTTTCATACAATTTACTTTCGCAACTAAGTTGCACATATATACTACCGTATACAGTAGACTATTGCAATAGAGTTGCGTTAGTGATATACTAATGCAACCATGAAATCTAAAGATGTTTTAGCTAGTGAAGAGCTACTACAAGAACACGGCTATCGAGTAACAACTGGAAGAGTATCCCTTCTTGTATTCTTAAAGCAGTCTAAGAAGCCACTTACGGTAGGAGACATACAAAAAGGAATGAACAGTCAGATTGATAAGGTTACCCTCTATCGTGCTCTTGAAGACTTCACAAAATCTAAAATTGTAGGAAAGATACATCTACAAGATACAGCAACGTACTATGAATTTCTGCACAAAGATCACCATCATCATCATATCGTATGCGAGAAATGTGGAAAGATAGAAGATATAGCGTACTGTGAGCAAACTAACCTCCAAAAAGAAGTACTTAGATCTTCAAAAGGTTTTTCTACCATTAACTCCCACTCCCTTGAATTCTTTGGTTTTTGTAAAGTCTGCAGTAAAAAATAGGATTGATATACTTACTATATGTTCAAGAAACTACTTTTACTTTCACTGCTTAGCATTACTCTTATACCTTCTTTGTTGTTTGCTCAAGAAGCTACACTCGTAGTAGATACTGAGACTTTTGAAAAAGCTAAGGTAATTAAAATTATTGAGCAAGGAACAACGACAGTTGCAGGAACTGACACAATTGGACAAGTTCAAACAATACAAATAGAAGTAATTAGTGGACCTGATCAAGGAAAAACAGTTACTTTTAAAAATGATTATATTCAACTCAAGCAAGGAGAAATCTTCTATGCTAGACATCAGAGTAACCAGTTAGAGAATACTAGTTACTGGTCAGTAGCCGATCCATACAGGTTAGATATTCTTCTATGGTTAACTATTGCTTTTGTTGCTCTTATATTTATTTTTGGTGGCATTCAGGGTGTGCGAGGTCTAGCTAGTTTGATTGGGAGTTTTTTTCTTATTTTCTATCTTCTCATTCCAGGTTTATACGGCGGACATAATGCAATCCTAGTAAGCACTGGGGTAGCCTCATTAATCATCATAGTTGGGTCATATATCACCCATGGCTTTAACCGAACAACAACAGCTGCTGTAATAGGCATGATTATTACCGTTATCCTTACAGGCCTAGCTGCATACTACGTTGTATATGCGGGAAATCTAAGTGGATATAGTTCAGATGAAGCAACATATCTTACCTTTAATACCCGTGGAGCAATTGACATGGTTGGACTTTTATTTGGAGGAATCATGATTGGATTACTTGGAGTTCTTTATGATATAGCAATCGGTCAAGCAATTGTAATAGAAGAACTTTTAAGAGCAGGAAAACATTTAAGTCGTAAAGAAGTATACACGCGCGGGATACGTATTGGACGAGAACACATCGGTGCTTTAGTTAACACACTTGCAATTGCCTATGTTGGTGCATCCCTTCCACTTCTTTTACTTATACAAAGCTCAACAGTTGGTGCCCTCTTTATATTAAATAGTGAAATCTTTGCTACGGAAGTAGTTCGTATATTAATAGGTAGTATCGGACTTGTTCTTGCTGTACCAATTACGACACTCATTGCTTCTTACATGCTTCACGGAAAAGAAATTACGGGAGACAGTCATCACCATCATTAAAAAATACCCTAACGGGTATTTTTCTTGTGCGCAGGCGAACTAGCAGTTCTGAATTGCCAAATTCACATCTAACCTACCAAGGTTATGTCTTGGACTTGGATGCAAGCTTTGCAACTGGATTTGGTCACAAAACTCCTCGTCACACCCCCAAAGCCGGACTGGATTTGTCTCTCGCTTTGCTAAGCTCGAAACCTACACCCGCTCTTCGCTCACCAGAGTGACTCTTGGAGTATGCAAGCTGCGGCCATCGCCTCACGGCGTGATTTACTAATCAGCAGTTCAAAACCATCTCCACAATGCACAGTAAAAATCTAAATGCCACAGCAGTAACTGTGGCATTTAGATTTTCATGTGCGCCGGGCTGGATTTGAACCAGCGAAGCCCGAAGGGCGACAGATTTACAGTCTGTTGTGATTGACCACTCCACCACCGACGCAAGTTAGAAAATAATAGCATAAAATAGCGTTGTTGGGAAGCAACAAAACGAGCGCCGTAGGCGCTCGTTTTGTTGCTTCTTCTTCTGATATTGTGCCCTACGAACTCTTCTTCATCATCTCAGCTTTTGTGATAGGACTTGGAATTTTTCGTGGCTTCTTGGCTTCAACAAGAATTGCTCCCTTCTTATCAAGTGACACTTCTGCGATACTTCCCTTTGCAAACTTCTTAGAAAGCATGAGTGACGCTATTTGATTGAGAATATGTGTCTGAATAAATCGCTTGATAGGTCGAGCTCCGTAGTGTGGGTCATATGACTTCTCGCTGATGTGTGAGACTGCTTCAGAAGTCACCTCAAGAATAATTTCTTTTTCTAGAAGACGCTTTGCAAGAATATCAATCTGAAGTCCAACGATTGCTTTTACTTCATCCTTTGAGAGGACATCAAAGATAATTGTTTCGTCGAGACGATTCAAAAATTCTGGTTTAAAGAATTCTTTCACTGCTTCCATAACTCTATCTTTTACTTGCGCATACTCCCCTCCAGCTTCAAGATTAGAAAATCCAATCTGTTCCATCTTCTGAATGTACTGACTTCCGATATTAGAGGTCATGATAATAATCGTATTCTTAAAGTTCACAACACGCCCTTTACTGTCTGTAAGTCGTCCTTCATCAAGAACTTGAAGAAGTAGGTTGAACACTTCCGGATGAGCTTTTTCTACTTCGTCAAAAAGTATTACTGAATACGGCCGATGACGCACAGCCTCTGTTAGTTGGCCTGACTCGTCATACCCAACATATCCTGGAGGTGAACCAATTAATTTACTTGTACTATGCTTTTCCATGTATTCACTCATATCTACCTTGATGAGCGCTTTTTCATCATTAAACATGAACTCAGCAAGTGCCTTAGTGAGTTCGGTCTTTCCAACTCCAGTTGGACCAAGGAAAATAAATGAACCAATTGGTCGCCCTGGATCATTAATTCCTGCGCGACTTCTACGCACTGCACCACTTATCTTACTAATTGCATCACGCTGACTAATCACACGCTTACCGAGTTCTTCTTCCATTCGTGAGAGCTTTGATTCTTCTTCTTCAAGCATGCGGACAACTGGGATACCGGTCCAACGTGCTACAACAGATGCAATTTCTTCTTCGGTAACTTCTTCTTTTAAGATACGACGAACTTTCTGAAGTTTCTTTAACTTCTCTGTTCTTTCGGTTAGCTCACGCTGTAGTTCTGGAATTTGCCCGTATCGAATCTCTGCCACTCGTGTAAGGTCAGCTCGCAACTCTGCATTCTCACTTTCTGTGCGAAGTGACTCAAGAGTTTTCTTTATTTCTCCAATCTCAGCAAGTGTCTTCTTTTCATTTTTCCACTTGAGTTCAAGCTCACGAGTTTTTTCCTGGACATTTGCTATCTCTTCATCAATAACAGCAATTCGCTTCTTTGTCGAAGAAACACCTTCCTTCTCACTATCTGCAATGAGTTCTTTTGTGAGGGCTTCTTTTTCGATCTCAAGACGCATAATTCTTCGGTGTGCATCTTCAAGTACCGGAGGTTTGTTTTCAAGTGCAATACGAAGTGACGATGCAGCTTCATCTATTAAGTCGATCGCCTTATCAGGTAAAAAACGAGAGGTAATGTAGCGTGTTGAAAGATTAACTGAAGCAACGAGCGCATCATCAGTAATACGTACACCATGGAAGAGCTCGTACTTTTCTTTGAGCCCTCGTAAGATAGCGAGTGCATCTACTTCATTTGGCTCTTCTACAAAAACAGGCTGGAATCGTCGAGCGAGTGCTGGATCTTTTTCAATATGCTTCTGATACTCCTTAAGAGTTGTCGCACCGATTGCTCGTAATTCTCCACGAGAAAGCGCAGGCTTGAGGAGGTTCGCAGCGTCCGCTGATCCTTCTGTTGCTCCGGCTCCTACAATTGTGTGAATTTCGTCAATGAAAAGAATGATTCCACCTTCTGAGCGCTCGATTTCTTTCATGATTGCTTTAAGACGTTCTTCGAATTCCCCGCGGAATTTTGTTCCTGCAATAAGCATCCCTAGATCAAGTGACACAAGCTCCTTTCCTTTCAAGCTCTCAGGCACGTCACCGCGCGCCATTCGAATAGCAAGTCCTTCTACAACAGCTGTCTTACCAACTCCTGCCTCACCAATAAGTATTGGATTATTTTTTGTACGACGAGAAAGAATTTGCATAAGTCGCATAATTTCTGTATCACGTCCAATTACTGGATCTAACTTATCTGCACGTGCAAGGTCAGTGAAGTTTCGTGTGTACTTAGCGAGTGCTTTGTTTTTCTTTGGACCTTGAGCTTCTGTGATGTTTTGTGTACGAAGTTCTTCTAAAATATGATACGCGGTATCTTTTTCAATTCTGAATCGCGCAAGCACTTCTCGTACTTGCCCTGTTGATTCTAAGATAGCAAGGAAAAGGTGCTCAGTTGAAACGAACTCATCATTAAATGACTGAGCAACTTTAAGTGAACCTTCTAACGTAGCAGCGAGTTCTGGCGTGAGATACATCTGATACGACGGACTCATGGTAGCTGAAGCACCAGGAACTTCTATCGCATCAATGATGCTATCTGTTAAATGAATGATGTCGATTTCTAGTTTTTCTAATATTGCATGAACAAGAGACTCCTCTTGTGTGAGAAGTGCGCCCATCAAATGAAGTGGGCTAACTTGGTTCTGTCCGCGCTCTATCGCAAGTTCGTGTGCGCGACGAATTACCTCTTTTGCTTTGGTTGTAAAATTATTAAATGATGGAGGCATAAGTCAATTTTGGAATATAAGGGTTAGTAATAAAGATACGGACCCATATAATGTTAATACATATTCGAGACGGGATTATTTCGTTTAGTCAGTCGTTTCAGGATGTGTTCAGGAGTACTTACAGTGTATCAGTTTTTAAGGTTTCAGTCCTGGTGGATAAGCTAGAAAACGTATTTCATTCTGAGTGCAATCATTTCTGGAATTTCGGGAATATACTTACAATGCCAAAAATAAAAAACGAAGTCAACTTGACATCATTATACTTTTATAATATTGTGATTTTACTGTTCGTTATTCAAAAAAGGGAGGATTTTATGAAAAAAACATTAGCTTCACTGGGAGCCAAGTTTCTTTCGCTATTAGAGGAGTTTGCTACAGCTTGTGTAATCAATGCGTTATGCATTCTTGGTTTACTACTCCTTTTTCTTGTGGGTGTGCTGTATACGATTTTTTTCCGAATCCCCTATTTTCTCATCACACGAGGAAAAGAAAAAGGTGCCAGTCTGTGGAGAAAAATACACCCTAAAAAAGTAACCAAGACATCATGAGAACTCTTCACAACAAAAGTCGACACACAAATACCAAATAGTGTGTCGACTTTTTTATGTAATTTATATTCGACTTTCTACCACTTTCCAATCAATAGCTGCCATAAAAGCAGTTATATAATCTGCACGTTTGAGTCCGTAATCAACCATAAACGCATGCTCGAACACATCCATAACAAGAAGTGGAGTTGTCCCAACTAAATTTCCAGTATTGTGTTCATCTACCCAAACAGTAAACAGTTCATCTTTACTTTTATCATGAACAAGTACCACCCATCCAATCCCACGCATAAGGCCAGTTGCAATAAAAGTCTTCTGCCAATTCTCTACTGATCCGTACACTCTTTCAATTTTTTCTTTAAGTGCACCGTATGTGAGAGCAACTCCAGATTGTGCCATATTTTCAAAATATAGCTCGTGTAGTCGCATACCATTCCACTCCCAACCAAAACGTCGCTGTAACTCAGAATACTCAGGCGTCCCACTTGCTACTTCCCCTTTATCAAACTTTTCAATCAGTAAATTAGTATTCTTTACATACCCTTGGTATAGCGTAAAGTGATTATTTAAAAGTACATCACTAAATCCTGGTGTGCCTAATAAATGAGAAAAATCTTTTGCTGTGTATGGTTGCATAGTTAGTATATGAGTTTATTAAATAATGATGCTAAAAGTATACAACTTATTTGATGTATTTTGTAGAAATATCTTTCATAGCTTCAACCAATCTGTCTAGGTCTGGCCTAGACGTAGACCTACCGAGTGATATGCGAATATTTTCGTTTGCCTCGACTTCTGTTGCACCAAGTGCCATGACTACATAACTCCCTTCAGTTTCCATGGAAGCGCACGCACTTTTGTGTGATACCGCGAATCCTTTTGCATCTAATCTGAGAATCATTTCCTCACTACTAATTCCTGGAATTCTACAGTTAATACTATTTGGTAAACGCAATTCAGCTTTTAGCTTTTGGCTTTTGGCTTTTGGCAATACAAAATATTCATCAAATGCTCCATAGAAGATAACTGATGGAATTTCTTTTTTAAGAAGTTCAACTGTTTCATCACGGAGCGCGCGCAAGCGCGCGCTCTCCTCCTCTCTCATCTCACACGCCTCAGCTAGTGCAACCCCAAACGCATAATGAAATGCAACTGCTTCAGTCCCACTTCGAAGTCCTCGTTCTTGTCCTCCACCTAATGACACTGGTGCAAGTTTTATCCCTTCACGTCTATAGAGTAGAGCTGATCCTTTTGGACCGTACACCTTACTACTATTTACCGTCATTAAATGACATTTAAGTCTGAGAACATCTAGATCACAATAGTTAGCTGCCTGACATGCATCCGTATGAAAATATGGATACGATGTAAATGTTTTATTATGTTCCCTCTTCCATTCATCTATAGCACGACCAATTTCTTTTACTGGTTGGATTGTTCCAATTTCATTATTTGCATACATGACACTCACTAGAATTGTTTCTTCACACAATGCCTCCCGTAGGTCGTGAACTTTTACAACCCCATCTTCATATACTGGTAAGTAGGTAACTCGTATCTTTCCGGTACGTTCAAGAAACTTAATTGGTTCAAGTACAGAAGGATGTTCGATTGCACTTGTAACTACATGCGGGATTGTCTGACTGTCTGACTGTCTGACAGTCAGACGTCTGAATTCTTCATAAACACCCATAACAGCAAGATTACAACTCTCAGTACCAGATGATAGAAAATAGACTTCATATGCATGAGCATTTAGTGCAGTTGCACATAGAGCGCGAGCTTTATCCAACAACACTCCTGCTTGAGCACCTTCTTTATGAATACCTGACGGGTTACCGAATATATCGAGGGATTCAAGGAGAGCGCGCTTCGCGCGCTCTCCTATCTCCGTCGCTCCGGCATTATCCAAATACACCCTTGTAATCCCGTCTCCTTGTTGTGCACTATTAAATTTTTTTCTCAAAAATGAAATCATAGTATCTATTGTAGTACTCTATCATACAAAATAAAAGCACTTGTTACAGCGGTTCGAAAATCGAACATATAACAAGTGCGTGCGATTACGTTAATCGCGAGACCAAACTCTCATCCGATCAGCTGGCCGGCGCCTACGTCAGATTTTCTTGATGAAATCAATCGAGGGCATCAACGTGCCGCCCTGCATTCGACAACTCGTGATACACGAACTTCCACCAGCGCCCAGACTGACCATGTAGCTACTGATGCTACCTGAGCCGAAACCCCAACTGTCCACGCCCGATTTCTGCCAGAGGCCCGCGTGATCGCTTTGGGGAGCCAACATGCCGCCCGAAAGTGTGGCACCGTCCATCTTGGTAAAAACAGCGACATCAGCTTGTTCCACGCCCGGAACGCTTTGGGACGCCTTGGCCGTAAGCACCGTTGCCCCATCTTGAGGCGTCGGCACAACCAAGAATGTCTTCATCATCGGATCCGGCGGTGCCGCTGCCTGTGCTGAGCCAATCAAGAACGCCGCGCCTGCTACTGCAAGAAGGACAATCGCCCTCAGTGTTTTCTTCATGGTCTTTCTCCATAAAAGCTGACAAAGTTTTGAAACAAAAGAACACACATACCTCGTAGCATGAATGTTGTTCTTGCTCCAAGTGTGAAGACATCTCCACGTTTATAATTCTAGCACCAATTATTTAAGAATAATACTACTACCTAGGTCTGACCTGTGTATACACAGGCCAGACCTAGGTATCTGAAGTAGCAGAGAAATTAAGACAGTAGAGAAATATTTTATTAAAATTATAAACACTAACTATAAGGTATAAATAAAAAAGCCCCGAATTAATTCAATTAAGAACTAACTCAGGACCAGGATACGCTCCACTTTGCGGATGATCTTAATTCAGACCATCAAATGTTGATACACCAGCGGGCCCAGCAGCAATTAAGCCTGGCCGGCCGCACCGTCGACGCCGACATTGACCACCAACGAAACACCCAGCCCGAACGAATCAGTGAAAGTTGGTGCCGGCGGGTCGTGTTTGCCGAACGCCTCGGATTTGCCGGAAATGGCATGTCGCATGGAATCATTCATGTGAATCTCCTTCTTGATGACATGGTTGAAAAAATGAACAACATTTTCGCGGGGGCAGCATTTCGAAACCGTCCCCACTCCACATGGCGCATGCGAATCGCCCACCCGAAGGTCGAGGCAAAAAACGACGCACGCAACCACCAATACAGTATAGCATACCTGTGAAATTTGTCAAGTATTTACTAAGAGTTCTCTCTATTTTATTGAAATACAAGGATTCCACCAGATATTCTATTCACACCCCCTGCTTTTTCACATGCTACAATCTATGCATGCAAATAGTTTCGTATATTCAAAACTTCTCCTACACTCCTACTTTTTTTCTTGCGTTAGCGCTCTTTATTGTTGTCTGCTACGCATTATATTTAGATCATAAAATTGTAGTTCTTACTCGTGGGAAAAATGGCGCATCTCTTGAAGATGTCATACGAGCATGCATCGCGAGTGCTGAAGGCATCGAAAAAAGAAACGAACTCATAACCGCGCACGCTGCGATTCTTGATGAAAAAATATCACATGCTGTTCGTAATGCTCAGACAATGCGATATAAAGCTTTCGACGCGAGTGGCTCCAACCAAAGCTTCTCTATCGCTCTCGTTAATGAAAAAGGAAACGGCGTCGTCGTATCATCACTTCACTCACGAGATAGAATGAGCACCTTTGCAAAACCAATCGAGAACTACGAAAGTACGTACGATCTCACCGAGGAAGAACTTGCGGTGCTAGATGATGCTCGAGCAGAACATAAGAGTAGCCTTTAGCTCGAGACGGCTCGGCCGCGAAGATGCCAAGGAGCGAAGAGCGACGAAGGTTTCCGGAGTCAGCAGACGTAGGAGGCGGAGCCAGCAGTCGCAGGGACCTTTAGCCTTTAGCCTTTAGCCTTTAGCCTTTAGCCTTTAGCCTTTAGCCTTTAGAAAAAGTTTACCTTTTATTTACTTTTATTTAATAGACACAAAAATAATATTATTTTAAATAAGCTAATCGCTAATAGCCAACTGCTAAGAGCTGTTAATTATTGACATTCTGTGGTATAATTGCCTTTATCATTATGCCGAAAAACCAAACAACACAAGGAACTGTAACTCGTCAGCCCATCATTGCTGTGCTTGGTCACGTTGACCATGGAAAGTCATCCCTCCTTGATTTCATTAGAAAATCCAATATCGTCGATGGCGAAGCAGGTGGTATCACTCAGCGTATCTCAGCGTATGAGGTAGAACATAAGCAAGCAGACGGCAAGATTAAGCCGATCACATTCCTAGACACTCCAGGTCACGCTGCATTCCAAGGAATGCGTGAACGTGGTGTTGAGATTGCGGATATCGCAATTCTTATTGTCTCAGCAGAAGACGGTGTGAAGCCGCAAACTCTAGAAGCATGGAAAACAATTGAAGCTCATAAACTTCCATATCTTGTTGCTATTAATAAAATAGATAAGCCAGGAGCAGACGTCCAGAAAACAAAAAACTCACTTGTTGAGAATGCAATTTACATTGAAGGTTACGGAGGAGACATTCCATGTGTAGAAATTTCTGCAAAAGTAGGTACTGGAATTGATTTTTTGCTTGAGACATTACTACTTATGGTAGAAATGAACGAACTCACAGCAAATCTAGACACTGAAGCAACTGGATACGTGCTCGAAAGCTTCGTTGATGCAAAGCGTGGCATCTCTGCAACACTCGTCCTTAAGGATGGAACTTTAAGTTCAGCTGGATCTATTCTTGCCGGTACTGCACTTTCCCCTATTAGAATTATTGAGAACTTTATTGGAAAACCAATCAAGAACCCTCACGCGGGACAACCAATCATGGTTACAGGATTTGACGAAATCCCAGCGTCTGGCGCGATTTTTATTTCTTCCTCTGATAAAAAAGAAATGGAAAAGTTAGCACAAGAAACTCGCCAAGCAAAAATAAAATCAGTTCTTGATCCACGTATCTACCGAAACGCAAAAGTAGTTATCCCTGTAGTTATTAAGGCAGATTCTCTTGGAACGCTTGATGCTGTGAAGAGTGAAATCAAAAAATTTGAGACCCTTGATATAAAGATAAAGATAATCGCAGAAGGAATTGGAAACATCTCAGAAGGAGACATCATGCTTGCATCATCTGATGAAAAAACAGTTATTCTCGGATTCACTGTCAAAATGGAAGCAAAGGCACGTGACCAAGCAGATAGATTTAAAATTACTCCACAGATTTTTGATATTATCTACAAACTTTCTGAATGGTTCGAAACTGTTGTAACAGACCGTCTACCATTTGAAGAGAAAGAAACAATTTTAGGAACACTCAAAGTACTTCGAACATTTAGTTCACAAAAAGATAAGCATGTTATCGGAGGTCGTGTAGAAACAGGTAAGATTGAGAATGGAGCAGTTGTTCGTCTCATTAGACGTGGAATGGTTTTTGGGAAAGGAAAAATTATCGAACTCCAGTCACAAAAAATTAAAACCTCTACCGTTATGGAAGGAACGGAATGCGGACTTATGGTAGAAAGTAAACTAGAAGTTATTCCTGGAGACATCGTAGAAGCAATTAAAGTAGAAAAACTTAGAATCTAATTATATGGATGCGAATATTGCAAAATCACAACGTCAGCTGCAAATAGAACAACAAGTTCTTGGCATCACCCAAGACTTTTTTCAACGTGAAAGCTCAGGTGCTTCTATGATAACCGTTACTCGAACTGAGGTTTCTCGAGATATGAAAAACGGTACTATTTTTATTACCGTACTTCCAGAAGATAAAGAAGAAGCAGCAATTAACTTTGCAAAGCGCATGAGAAGTGAAATGAGACACTTTGTTATGAAGAGACTTCCTGTGAAAGTGATTCCATTTTTCGAAGTAGAAATTGATTTTGGTGAAAAAAACCGCCTTCACGTTGATGAACTCCTTAGAAAAGAAAAGAAAGCAAACGAAGACTATCAAGCAAAAATCACAAGACCGACGGAACAGGTAGAGAGTGAACTAAGTGATAATTAAAAAATGTAGTCTGTAAAGATAGTGAGGAATTAGAAAGGGCGCCCTACGGGCGCCCTTTCTAATTCCTGTATCAATCACACACCTACACTAAAAAACCATTAAACTACAATGTTACCAAAGATTTTTAATAGACAAATTACTTGACAAAATCAATATTTAATGTATACTATATATATGGAATTCAGTTTACATACTGCTTCCTATGTTAGTTCATTGAAACCAAAGGCTTTTTAGCCAAGAAAGGAAAGGTTCCCCATGGAAACCACAAATCATCGCAACGTTCCCGCTGGTGAAGTCTGCGAAGTGAAGGCTGTCGACGGAATTGTTATCGAAATGTTCCGCAGCGGCAAGTACACGGGCAATCGTGATGGCACCAACGGCTTCCGGCCTGCGAAGGTTCTGAAGTGGGGTGAACTTGCGTGGAGTTACCAGACTGCTGGCACCAAGCCAGGTCAGTTTGCTGATCTTATCGTGTTTGATGACGAATTCGTCATCACCATCCAGGACAATGACGTTGTCTTCTCCGTCATGCGGGTGAACGACTTTGCTCACTCGGTTACGGTCAAGTTTGCGGGCAAGTTCATTACTGCCGGTGCATCTTCCCTCGAAGTCCTGCTCGACATCAAGATCGCGGTCGCAGCCGGCCTCGAGTTGGACTATTGGTATTCGCCAGAAGAAGGAGAAATCCTTCGCAAGCGGTCCCAGGCAGCTCGCGAAGCTGCAATGATGCAACAAACCGAAATTGAGAAAGCAAACGACGAAACTCGTTTGCGTCGGACCTTGTTCATGGAAAGTGTTCTTGCTCGCAAAACGGTGGAGGCTTGGAGCGCCGAAGGAAAACATTTCTTTGGCATCCCTGTTACCACCGAGGCGGAGTGGTTGTGCTTGCCACATGGCAAGTACGTCATCATGACAAATGGTGAAGGACAACCTATTGAAGCCTTCATCGTCGGGAAGAAAAACTCGAAGGTGAAGAAGGTGAACTCAACTCCAGTGTCGGCATCAACTCCGAAGCAAAAGGAGTCGTCGCATGACATGCCGGAGGCCCTCGACCAGCGCAACGTCACGCTGCGCAACGAGACACGTCAGATCTTGGTGTTCGAGGATACCTCGGCCATCAAGCAACTGCAGACTGCCGGCCTCAATTCCGGTACCTGGGTTGGCGTCCTGCCGAAAGGAAGTGACGTCCTGACTGTCTATGCAGTAACCAAGGGTGGATACAACACCGTCGGTCAACTGAAGAAGAAATCTTCTTCTCAGCAAGCAACATAAGTACGGCACACGCCGCACTCGAACCCCGTCAAACGTTCAATCGTTTCGGGGTTTTTATTTTTTATATTTAATAAAATAAAAAAGTGAAGTCGTATGACTTCACTTTTTTTGTAGATGTGCCCAGGAAAGGACATTTTGTCACGAAACTCCTAGCGCCTCTCGGCGTGATTTGCTAATCAGCTTCACTAGAAGTAGTTTCGCGACCTCCTCACGGTACGATTTACTAATCGCCGTATTCAAGTCCTTACGCAAGTTAGCGTCTCCCGACGTGATTTACTAATCAGCTGGTCACTTGCTTCTAATACTCACATCATAATAAATACCCACACTGATTACAGAGTGGGTATTTATTATGATGTGCCCAGGAAAGGACTTGAACCTTCACGCCTTGCGGCATCAGTTCCTAAGACTGATGTGTCTACCAATTTCACCACCTGGGCATAATTAACCATTGAATTCTACTACAAAAAAAGGAAAAATACCAGTGTGTTTTATGCAATCTTCATACATCACCATTTTTAATAAATAAAAAGGTAGTATACTATTTGGTATACGCTATATGCCTTAGCAAATAGTTAAAATGAAACAACAAAAACATATCCCCACAAAATGGTCACCCACTTTAGCATATCTCATTGGGATTATTGCAACTGATGGAAATTTATCGTCAGATGTTAGACATATAGTTATCACATCCAAAGATGTTAAATTACTAGAAGACTTAAAAACATTTTTCTCCCTTTCTTTGAAAATTGGAAGAAAAGGAAGCGGAAGTAATCCTGATAAAAAATATTTTGTACTCCAGATAGGAGATACCCATTTTTATAATTTTTTACTGTCAATTAACTTAACTCAGAATAAATCTAAAACAATCGGTAAATTACTTATTCCTAAAAAATATTTTTATCATTTTTTACGTGGATGTATTGACGGAGATGGCAATATTGATATTTATACTCATAAAGAAAGCTCTCGTAAACAAGTACGCATTAGACTTGCGTCCGCAAGTTATGAATTTATTGAGTGGATCTCCAATGAAATTCGGAAGGATTATGATAGTGTGGGTGGATGGATCTACTCTCCAAAAAACAAATCTTGGCATGTTCTCACGTATGGAAAAAAAGACAGCATATGCATACTACGGTCAGTATATAAAGATAAAACTATATTCTTAGAGAGAAAATATAAGCAAGCTGCTCAATTTATATAATATGAACACAATTATAATTATTTACGAAGACTCCAATATACTCATTATCAACAAGCCGTCAGGTCTTGTTGTTCATCCTTTTGACTATTCAACAGAAGAAACACTCTTAGATTTTTTACAAAACCATATACCCGAAATATTCACTATTGAAAATCTTGTAACACTTCAAGACAAGCGAACTCTACAGCTTGGCGGTGTCGTTCATAAGCTAGACCGCGATACTTCAGGTGTTATGGTTATTGCTAAAAATCAAAAAACATTTAGCGAACTTAAGGAGCAGTTTAGAGGCCACACACTTACAAAAACATATATTGCATTAGTTGAGGGAAATGTTACCCCAAGTACCTTTGTAATCAATGCACCACTTGGTCGTAACAAAAAGGATTACAAACAACAAGTTAATCCCGTTAACCCTCGAGGAGAATTGCGTGAAGCAATAACTGAAGTAAAAGTTATTTCATACGATAGTGAAAAAAACACAAGCCTTGTAGAACTCACTCCGAAAACTGGTCGTACACACCAACTGAGAGCACATATGTCACACATTGGAAATCCTATCGTTGGAGATAAGGCGTATGGAAGCACCTATGATTCCCCTCGTATAACACTTCACGCCAAAACCTTAATGTTTAAGCTTTTTAACGAAACATACTTTTTCGCAACTGATACGCCACCTGAATTTCTCTAAAAAATTCTGTTTCGATGAATATATACGTGGTATCATAATTACATATGAATATCCCTATTTTACATGAGGATACATCCATACTTGTTCTCAACAAGCCAGCTGGTATTGTGGTGCATCCATTTGATTACTCTTCAGAAAAAACTATTCTAGATTTTTTAAAAAAATTCTCTCCAAACATATTTAGTGTCAAAAATTCACTCACACTTGCAGACTCGAGAAAAATTAATTTAGGTGGAATCGTCCATAAACTTGATAGAGATACGACTGGCATTATGGTAGTAACTAAGAATCAAGTTACCTTTAATGAACTCAAGGAACAATTCTCAAACAACACAGTCATAAAAACATACCTCGCTTTAGTTGAGGGAAAAGTTGAAAAGGATTCATTCATCGTCGATGCTCCACTTGGGCGAAGCAAGAAAAATCACAAACAACGAGTTAACCCAAGCAACCCTCGAGGTGAAGTGCGTCATGCAGTCACTGAAGTAAAGGTTATTGCCCGCAACAGGCAAGAAGGACAAGATTCAACTTTTGTAGAACTTACACCAAGAACTACCCGTGCACAGCAACTTAGAGCGCACATGTCGCACATTGGTCATCCTATTGTTGGAGACATAAAATATGGCAGCACGTTTGCTTCTGATCGAATCATGATCCATGCGAAGTCTCTCACCTTTAATCTTTACGGAGAAACAGTAACGTTTGCAACCAATGACGACTTTATAACAAACATAAGATAGGATGCACTCCATAGCACGTGCTTCAAGAATTCTAAAATAACCCAGCAACTATTTATTACTTTTAATACAAAATAAACCGATAGTACTTACGAAGAATGCTCCGAGTGTATCCATTAACATATCTTTCTGAGCGTCCCAAATATCCCCTTGCGAGCCAAGGAATGCAGCGCCCGCATCCCCACCTTCAATCTCTGCATACTGCCACTCTATGATCTCATAGACCATTGCAAGTGTCCCAATAAAACACACCGACAAAAAGAAAGCCCAGTACTTACTGGAAACCTTTTTGTATCGTATAACATATTCCATAAGACCGTACGCGAAGAACCCTGTTGTAAAGTGACCAACCCTATCAAACATATTTCTTTCAAACCCAAAAAAATCATTGAACCAGTCAAATGGCACAAGTTCGAATGTATAGTATCCTCCAATAGTATGTAAAAACGGAAGGATGCTCATTAAGAAATATGCAAGATTAGAAAATCTTACCCCTCGAATAAAAAGGACCGCTAGAAATAAAACAACAGCAAGAATCGGAATATTCTCAGCATACCAAACATCTCGAGAATATGGATTTATGCTAAGAGCAATGAACTCAACTACATAGATACCAAGTAGTATGTGAGGAAAATATTTTTTAAGAAATACCATCTTTTATTATATTTAAAGAATAGATACTATTTAAGTATAGAACTATACGCTATTCCTTTATTTGTGGCAACGTACATTCCCTTTCCTTCATTTTCTGCATACCCTTTTATTTTTAATGAGTAGCACGCCCACACAACTCTGTTGTGTAATTTTGTTTGTTTACCTTTGTGGATAGCAGATCTTTCTTCTGGAGAAAGCTTGAGAGCATCACCAACTTTTTTCTCAATTTCTTTTGTTGAAATTGCCTTTGTTGATGCTACTATGGTTTTTAATACTACTTTTGATAAATTAATATAAAGCGGTAAGGTCATGGTTGTATTTTATCACAGATCGCAAAAAGAACAGCAAGAGGAACTTTCTATTATTCGATAGTTAGACTTGACCAATGAATTTTTTAAGAGCATTAAGTCTTACTATGTAGTACTCCTCGTACACTCCTTTTTCTTTTTGAATATATCCTGGCTGATTACTCATCTCTTCATCAAGTTTTTTGATGGACCAAATTAGATCAAATAGTCTTGCTTTTAGAGTGTAGATACGAAGACGCTCCGAGAAGAACGTGTCCTGCATACTACGTACATAAGTATCTAAAAAATATTTTTTAAAATGATCACTAACGTTATTAATAGCAAATATATATGCAACTTCATCAGCCGGATCACCATAACACATATCCTCCCAGTCTATAAAAGTAGGCTTACCCTCATCCCAAATCACATTTAATGACCAAATATCGGTATGCATTACACTAAATTGAGTGCTCGTAAAAGCATTTTCTGAAATTTTCAACCAATCATGAAGTTGTTTTATAGCATTATGTATCAGCTGAGCATCATTCTTATAAATGTCTGGGTTAAGTTTTGCAATACGATTATCAATCGTACTTGAAATGAGCGCATTAGCATATGACAAGTGCGTCCCGTGTGAATCTGCTTGAGCACCTAAACGGGAGCTATATGTATCACTTGTGATACCATGAATATCCTTTATTGCTTGAGCGAGTGAACCAATCTCATCGTCTGTCAGTATTTCAAAATCTTTATGCTCCCCAGGAATAAATTCCATTATTAATACTTGTGACTCTACACCCTCAAATGCACCAACATAATGTACTCGAGGGCAATGCAGGCCGTTTAAAGATTTAAGTTTACCAAATTCTCCCAAAATTGGATCATTGTCTGATGAAGTGCCCGGATGAAAGCGTACAATATATTGTAAGGTTGCGTCGTTATTTAATTCAATACGAAAATTATAATTATGATGTCCAGAGTCTAATGAAGTTACATTACAATTCGAGATTTCTGTTAGGCCAAATACTGAAGCTGGCAAAGCTAAGATACCCATATTAATACGTTCATCAATGCTTACTTCCATATTCTCAGGGGTTGGAGGGGTTTGCAAGACCATATAGATTTAGTATACAGAAAAACACCATGAAAGACATTACTTGTTTACTAGATACTAGTAAACTTTGTGCCCAGGCGAACTAGCAAGTTCGAAGCCTGGCAGCGGGACTCGCCTCTCCCGACTCGCCTGAGTACAAGCTTCACTGGACTGCGATTTCAACAGTCTGAGTACAGACTAAGAAATCGGGAGCTCTCTTGCTGAACTCGAAACCTACATCTTCTCGTCGCAAGTTGCTTTGGCCTCACGGCACGATTTGTTAATCGCCCGCGGTTCAAGTCCCTCTGCAACATCGTAAATATTAAAACACGGCATGAAGCCGTGTTTTAATATTCATGTGCCCAGGGCGGGACTCGAACCCGCACGCTGTAACCAGCCGAGGATTTTAAGTCCTCTATGTCTACCATTCCATCACCCGGGCATTTACTAACTGTGGAGATTATTCTAACACCTGCGACACTTTTACCCAAGTGTAAAATTGGAGATGCAGGCGGGAATGTCTTCGACAAGTAAATTTTTGTCATCACAAAAAATTCTCGCCGACCGCTCCTCGTTGTTTCTGTTGCTACAGAAACATACTCCGGACTTTCGACTCCCGACAAAAGCCCTACGTCTCTCGACGCGATTTACTAATCGGCAGTTGGCTTTTTCCTTTCTCACTTCGTGAGATGCAGGCGGGAGATTCGGTCACAAAACTTCTCCTCGTAAACTCGTCGATAAAGTTTCGCGACCCCTATTCGACTCCCGACAGACATGACGCAGGTCATGTCTTCCTGCATCCGCAAAAACGCTTCGCTTATTTTGGAGATGCAGGCGGGAGTCGAACCCGCGAATGGCGGTTTTGCAAACCGCAGCGTTAGGCCTCTTCGCCACTGCATCATTTCGTCGTCTTTACTATTTATTTTCTCTTAGTTTTTAGTATCCTTTGGAACTAAAGAGCTATGAAGCCTCTTTTTGGTCCTTGGTCTGCTCTATTTATTTATGGCCAAGCCACGAATTTACTAATTCGCATCTGCGTCACCTTCTAACCTCTCGGGTCGAAAGTTTTCTAACTTTCGACATCTTCGCAGCCAAGCTGCTCGACCACTGCATCATTCTTTTTGAACCATCTTCTAGGCTGCAAAAGTTTTTATATTCTAACATACATTTTGACAAGACTCTAGAATAATTTTTAATGATGTGGTATAGTGTTTCCGTGTAGACCTGTCCCTATAGCTCAGCTGGTAGAGCATCGGACTCTTAATCCGCAGGTCGTAGGTTCGATCCCTACTGGGGACACAATATGTAAAATGCCTTTCATGTATTCATGGAAGGCATTTTACATATTAGTGACAACAGAGCAAATGAACTGCTTCATTTGCGTAAGGGATCGAATAGGGGTCGCAAATCTGCTTCGAGCATAGCGAGGCAGATTTGTGACCGAACTCCCTACGGGGGACACAATTATACAAAATGCCTTAATGGCATTTTTTTGTTAACAATAATAACTAAGTAAATTAATTGCTTTTTAAGCCTAAATGTGACAGGATTACGCTAATTTAGTTCATTAACATCACCTGTTTGGAGGTTATATGAAATGGTCTCATCTCACGAAAGGTCAGGGTGCGTTTATTTGTTTATTGATAACTGTACCCTACCTGGTTTTTTATGTATCCTACTTTGGGAATAATCGATATTCTGATCAACTAACGCTGCTGTTCACTTTTGGTGTTTTACTTCATTTTTTTCAAAAAATAGAAGCAGGCACTCGGGCAGAACTTCTATTTGCGGGTAAAGCTACAGGATATTTCTGGGAAGATGGATACGCACTTGTGCCATCATTATTCCCTATACTGCATAACATTGGTATCTATCTTCTGTGGTCACTGAAAAAGCAACTTTCACCTGGTGAAGCCTATCGAACTGACCGAGAAATTTCTCACAGACTCTTTCAGGACCAACGGCTCCCAAATTACCAAATGAGGGTTGAGACTACACAACTTGGGATGGCGCTTAGCAGGATACTTGAAGGAATCTTCGGATGGTTTACGGGTTTTGGTCACGGTGATCCTGAGTTACTATTCCAACGAGTTGGAACGAGGATATTTCTTCTTTCAATCATCCTTGGGGGGGTCGCTAACTACACACACCCCGTAGTAAATACCAACCAACCTCTTGCTACACGTTTTGCAAACATTCTGAACTTTGAGAACCCATTTAATTTTGGGAATCTGTTTAGGAGTGAGCCGCTCATCAATTCAGCTTCCATGGTAACCATTAAAGTTCAGCTCGAGGAAGGGATGCCTGCCAAGATACCTTCTGTGGAAGATTTTGCTGCACAACCAGAAATTGGAATGAAGATATTTGTGACAATGAAAGGTGATCCCCGGAAGTATGTGTTGTTTCATGAGGGCAAAGTTGGGGAAGATGCACAGATGACAGTCAGCGAATCGCTTTGTGCGGTAGTCCCTTACGGGAGAGCACTCTATATCTTCACCAAGATTCGACCAGTGTATGCGCTTAACATGGAAGGAAAACTCCAATTTGTGGCCAAGGAAGGCAAAAAAGGATTTTACTACACATGGAAAGATCGTATATTTGACATACAAGGCAAAATGATCAAAGGGAGATGGAAAGATGTCTACCACAGCTGGAATGATGTAGATTCTGAATTCGCGATTCTTGTCCGTGCGCTTCCTAGGGAGAAACTATTTTTCCCTGACAGTGCCCCCGGTGGAATTGTCTGCTTCTAGCTTTCCACCAACTACCACCAGGTAACTTCATTGTTATCTGGTTTTTTAATGCATAATTTCATGACAGGTTACAGTATTATTTTTTTCTTTAGAAAGTATTTTTAACTATCCCTTGTATAGAACCTTACTAATTGTATATTCTTTTTATATGACTTCGTCGATTACAATTGTGTCGCGCGACTCCTTCTCCGAACACCCTCTCCTTGCTCGCCTACTTGAGCTACACGATATTCCAAAAGAATTACATATCAAAGGCACACTCCCAGAAATTACTATCGATGAATACGGCAGAGCGACACCGCGAATCTTAGCAATAGTTGGTTCACGTAAACACACAACATACGCAAGACAAGCTATTGAAATGTTACTCGCGTCACTACAAGGATATGATGTCATTGTCGTATCTGGGCTTGCTCTTGGTGTTGATGGTCTAGCTCATAAAAATGCACTACATAATAATTTAAAAACAATAGCAATTCCAGGAAGTGGTCTTGATGAAAAAGTTCTCTACCCAAGCACTCATAAGAACCTCGCACAAGAAATTCTAGAACAAGGAGGTGCTCTCATCTCTGAATTACCAAATGATGCACGTGCAGCTCTATGGACATTCCCCATGCGGAACCGTGTTATGGCAGCACTATCAGATGCAGTTCTCTTTATAGAAGCCGGAGAAAAATCAGGCACCCTCATTACTGCCAGACAAGCCCTTGAGCTAGGTCGTGATATTGCAGCCGTTCCTGGAGAAATTTTTACACCGACTGCCTTTGGTACCAACATGCTCATTCGTGAAGGTGCGTATCCAATCACATCCCCTGACGATCTTCTTGACCTTCTTCATCTCTCAAAAAAGATACCCGAAGAAAAGAAAATTATAGACGACACAAACTATACCCCACACGAAATAATTATTATGAAAATGCTCACTGAACCAACTGACAAAGATACACTTTTTGCTCGTACACAATTATCTTTTTCAGATTTTATTTCTGCGTATTCTTCACTGGAATTAATTGGTCATCTCGAAGAATCATTTGGCGAAGTGAGACGTTTAGTGTAAAGTAGAATCTATTACCCTATGAAACTCCTAATAGTAGAAAGCCCTTCGAAGGCTAAAACAATTTCGAAATATCTAGATGGCGCGTACGAGGTACGTGCTTCTGTTGGTCATGTCAGAGACCTCCCAAAAAGCAACAAAAAGGCTGTAGACATCGATGGAGGCTTCATTCCACACTATGAGGTTTCTGTTGGAAAAGAAAAAGTTATCGCCGAAATTCAAGCTCTTGCGAAGAAGTCTAACGAAGTCATTCTCGCAACCGACCCCGACCGTGAAGGAGAAGCTATCGCGTGGCACATTCAAGACGCGTGTAAATTAGAAGGAGCAAAGCGTGTCACTTTCCACGAAATTACTGAGAGCGCCATCAAAGAAGCTCTGAAGCATCCTCGTACCATAGATATGAAGATGAAAGAAGCTCAAGAGGCACGTCGTGTTCTTGATCGTCTCGTTGGATATGACCTCTCTGGAATTATTTGGAAAAAAGTTCGTTACGGTCTTTCTGCTGGACGTGTACAATCCCCTGCACTTCGTATCATCATGGAACGTGAGCGAGAGATACGTGCGTTTATTCCTGTTACCTATTTCGTAATTGCAGGTGAATACAAAACAATTGGCAAAATGGCGGAGAGTAAAACATATCCGTTACTCATGGAGTGTGAAGTACAACCAGACAATAAAGATGAAGCCGAGAGAATTGTACACGAAGGTAAAAAAGGTTCTTGGGAGGTTATAGATATCGAAAGCACTGAAGCATCACGTTCACCAAAAGCTCCGTTTACTACCTCCACCCTTCAACAAGCAGCAAGCTCTCGACTTGGTTACGCCCCATCTCGTACGATGGGTATTGCGCAGAAGCTTTATGAAAAAGGTCTCATCACCTACATGCGTACAGATAGTACAACTCTCAGTGCACAAGCTGTCACAGAAATAAAATCAGTCATTGAAAAAAACTACGGGGCTGACAAGGTACAAGAACGCACGTACAAAACAAAAAGTAAAAACGCACAGGAAGCCCATGAAGCAGTACGTCCAACTCACGCAACCCTACGAAGCGGTGGCACAACTGATGACGAAAAGCGTCTCTACTCTCTAATCTGGGAACGAACAGTTGCGAGTCAAATGGTTGACGCGAAAATCAAACGAAGCAAGATTACAGCAAATATAATGAATAAATCTATTCCGAACTTCACAGTGAATGGATCTATTCTGCTATCTCCAGGCTGGCTTGCAGTGGATCAAGACGCTCGCGGCGATGATGTTATTTTGCCTAACCTCTCAAAAGGTGACGAACTCAAGTTAACGACACTGCAGTCAATCCAAAAAGAAACAGAGCCACCTCATCGCTACACAGAAGCAGGCCTCATCAAAGAACTCGAAAAGCGTGGTATCGGACGACCTTCAACCTATGCATCAATTCTTTCTACTATTGAAGCGCGCGGCTATGTTGATAAAATAAATAAAGCGCTTCACCCAACAGATACTGGTGAAGTAGTTATCTCATTCCTTGAGGAACATTTTTCACAATACATTAGTGATACGTTTACTGCAGACATGGAAGATAAGCTTGACCTCATCTCAGAAGGTAAAGCAACATACCTAAAAACTTTGAAAGATTTTTATGGACCATTCATTAAGGATGTAAAGTCAAAAGAAAGTTTAGAGAAAGCAACAAGCATGGGTGACGCTCCTGAGGGTATGCAATGTCCCCTCTGTGATGCCAACATGGTAATCAAGTTAGCGAAGAATGGAAAATTCTATTCTTGCATTCGTTATCCTGATTGTGTTGGTGCGCGCAAAATTGATGGCAGTATTATGGAAGGCCCAAAGAAAATTGGTAAGAAGTGTCCAAAGTGTGAGAAAGGAGACTTAATGGAACGAGATGGTCGTTATGGTAAGTTCATCGCCTGTTCTAACTATCCAAAGTGTAAGTACATCGAACAAGACGAAGAGATGCGAAAAGCTAACTCGACGGGAGTTCACTGTAATAAGTGTAAAGATGGTTACATGGAAGAACGAAAAGGACGCTTTGGAGTATTCTATTCATGCTCAAACTATCCAGACTGTAAACATATCGTGAAAACCAAACCAACAGGTAATCGTTGCCCATATGTAAAAGCAGATGGTACGAAATGTGATGAACTCATGATGGAGGGAACGAAAACTATTCCTGAACGCTGTAGTGACAAGTTGTGCCCAAATCACAACCCGCATAAACTCGAGCCGAAAAAATAAATATTGAAACACAAAAGAGTGACGCCTACGGCGTCACTCTTTTGTGTTTCTACCCCTCCCGTTTCTAACTGTTTCCAAACATCAAAAACTTGACATATTTTAATATAAGTGTTATAATTAAATAATAGCTCTTTCTCAGTTTTTTTAATGTGGAGTAGTAACCATGAAATCAAAAGTAGTCTCAAAGAAACAACTTATCCTGGCCATCATTCTGACAATCCTGGTTCTTCCATTATCTTGGGTTTTGCATTTTATGATTCCCCAAAACATAGACATCCATTGGGTAAAGGAACTAGCTCCTTCGTTAGGAAATCTCCTTTTATTTCTTTTATGTTGGTGGTTATTTCAAATAGCCATACTTGAGAAGTAATTTCCATCTTTCCTTTCATGTACTAGCGACCATCATGCAACACATCGTGTTGCATGATTTTTTATTATAATAAACATAATTTGTTATACTTACTTTATGAACGATAGCACAGATACAACCAAAGAAACATACAGCGAATATTTTCAAGAATATATAGAAAAGTTTGAGCAAAATGGCCCACGCACAGAAGATATTCAGGATGTTTTCGAATTATACAAAGAAAGTGGAGCACACGTTGTAGAACTTGGGTGTAGCTGTGGTCGTGATGCAGCAGAAATAATACAATATACGAACAGATATATTGGAATAGATTATGTTCCCGAATTTATTGAGTACGCAAAAGAATCACTCCCAAATACTACATTTCTTACTGAGGATATTGAAACATACACCCCACCAGCTCACACTGATATTATTTTCGCGTTCGCATCATTACTGCATCTGAGTAAAGAGAAGCTTGCTGAGGTTTTAGTAAAAGCTCACACTTCATTATCTGATAAAGGACTTATGAGAATATCTCTCAAACAAGCAGATGAATACAAAGAGAAAGTAGAAACCGATAAATTTGGACAAAGAACATTTTATTATTATTCTGAAAAAGATATTCGAGAAATAACTTCACAATTCAAAGTTATTTTTATACACACAAAAGCTCACGCAGGGAAAAATTGGTTGGAAATTCTATTACAAAAATAGCTTATAAAAAAACACCCTCTGAAAGGGTATTTTACACATCTATTTTCTAAAGATGTTTTGCCAGCTCTAAACGAAATAAACACTGACATGCGACCATTTGAGCTTGAAAGCAACGTTTCTGTAAATCGCCTTCATTCCCAACTTTGAGAACTTGCTTCCCTGTTGTTTCTAAAGCAAACGTAAACTGACTTTTAATTTTTGATTGTGGCTCATCCAAAATAAAGGCAAGAGTTTCAAAACTGGAATCACGCATACAACCAAGGGCCCCCACCTGAACACAAGCGTCAACTCCAGTATGTTTACTGAGCAGTATTATCCATTTGCCGGTGAGCATGACTTCAGGAATTGGAGAAACACTCGGTACACCAAGCCCTCTATCTTCAGTGCTATTAAACATACCAACCTTTCAAAGGTACAAGATAACCAATCTTAACGACAAAAAATTAATCTGTCAATTTTTACTCTACATAAAAAACTTCTTCATTTTTATTTTTAGACATGTTATTGTAATGCTATGGACTCGCATATTTTTATTGACACCAATCCTGATAGAATATTTGCACTTCTTCCTGATTTGAATGAAAAAGATAGAGCGCTCATAAAAAAAGCGTGTGTTTTTGCAGAACAAGCTCATGCTGGACAACAAAGAAAATCAGGTGAGCCTTACTATAACCATGTATTTGCTACAGGTCTCAATCTTGCCATGCTTAAAATGGACGCTGACACAATCGCAGCAGGTATTATGCATGATGTACTTGAAGATACAACAGTCACCGACATAGAAATGACTCAAGCTTTTGGTGAGCACATAACTAAACTTGTTGAAGGTGTTACAAAACTTGGAAAGCTTCGTTACACAGGAGCTGAACGGCATGTAGAATCACTTCGAAAATTTTTTATTGCGATGGCAGATGATATCCGTGTTGTGGTTATTAAATTATGTGACCGACTTCACAATATTCAGACCTTACAATATGTATCCCCAGAAAAACAAAAGAGAATTGCTCTCGAGACTCTTGAGATACATGCCAGACTTGCAGACCGTCTTGGAATGGGACGTCTGAAGGCTCAACTAGAAGATGCAGCATTCCCCTATGTCTACCCTGAAGACTACAAAAAGACGATGCAGCTATTTAATGATATGAATCCAATTTCCGATGAACAAATGGAGAAGGTGGTCGTTGCTTTTAAGGAAGAGCTTCGTATATTTGATGTCGAGATTGAGCAAATAGACCACCGTGTGAAGCACCTCTATTCATTATGGCAAAAGTTGAAGCGTTACAAGATGGATGAATCTAAGGTCCATGACGTTGTTGCGCTTCGTATCATTGTTCCTACCATCTCTGATTGTTATCAAGCTCTTGGGGTCATCCACGGGCTCTACAGGCCATTCCCTGGACGATTCAAGGACTACATTGCAGTGCCAAAACCAAATGGATACAGATCGCTCCATACAACTATTTTTTCTGGTGATGGTAATACTCTTGAAATTCAAATCCGAACCAAAGATATGCATATGGAAGCAGAGTATGGTATCGCAAGTCATTTATCATATAAGGAGCTTGGAAAAAATGCGGCTAAAGATGAAATCATTAAAAAAACTGGGTGGACTCAAGAACTTCTCGAATGGCAGAAAGAGCTCGAGCCCCACAAAGACTTCATGGCTCACTTAAAAGAAGATTTTTTCCAACACCGAGTTTTTATTCTGACTCCACGTGGAGACGTTATTGATTTACCTCATGGTTCAACACCAATTGATTTTGGGTATGCGGTCCACTCTGATATTGGTGATCATATTTCTGGGGCAAAAGTTAACGGTAAACTAGTTCCTCTTGATACGGTGCTTCAAAATCGTGATGTTGTAGAAGTAGAGACAAAAGAAAGCTCTTCCCCGAAACGAAAGTGGATTGATATGGCTAAGACAACTTTAGCGAAGAGAAAGATTAGACAGCATATCAGAGAGCACGGAGGACTTCTGGATAAATTCCTAACACGATAGCAAAATACAGCTTTTAGCCATTGGCTATTGGCCTTTAGCTGATTCAAAAGAGTGACACCGTAGGTGTCACTCTTTTGAATGTATGTATATAAAGCCAAAAGCTAATGGCTAATAGCTAATGGCTATAATTATCCCATCCTCACAAACGGGTATCTCTCAACTTCGTGGTCATCAATCACCACTTTATTCATCCATCCTGCAAGTGATCGATTGAATTTCGGAGCAACTGCTCCATCATACAACGGTACATACTCTATATGCCATTCATCACTATCTGAGTTAAGTGAAATCCCGGTAACCCTGTATTCATGTTCAGGATTTTTATGGTGCGTGTGAATCGCCCCAATCTGTGGCGCGTCAACTGGAATTGTAAATATTTCTTGTTGCATATTTTTTATAGTGCAAAATTCTTTACACTATACAAATCTTCATCTTGCTCACTTGATTTCACTTCTTCAAGAGATCTATCATCGACGGCGATTTCTTCCTCTGTCATTATCTCAATATTTTCTGGCTTAACTCCATCTAATTCTATCGCTTCGCTAGAAGTCTGAGTTGGTCCACTATATGGAGCAACAACGACATCTGCAACTTCTTCAACAACCTCAATATGAGGATTGCCCTCTTTATCAAGATGTGTAATTTCTGTAATTGGTTTGATATATCGTTCAGTATTTGGAACTGCTTGTAGAGTCTCTATATCTTCATCACGTAATTTATCAAACATCCCTTTGTGAGTTTTTGCTTCCCCTGCTTTTCTTATGGCAATAGAAATAGCAAGCAATTCTTCATGAGAAAAATAATCAATTGAAATACGGCCCCCGCGTTCTCGTGGCTCAATCTGAACACGAGTACCAAGAGTCGAAGCAAGTGCTTCTTCCATATCAACAACTTCAGGTGTCATGAAGAGATCCTTTTTACGAACTTTTTCAAATGCTATGCGACGCGCGATCTGTTCCGCCTCTCGTACGGTCATCTTACGCACCATCATCTCCTTAAACAGTGTCATTTGCTCTGGTGTTCTGTCGATAAGCATAAGCAGTGGTCTGGTATGTCCTTCAGTAATCTTACCTTTTGAAAGTGCGTCTAAAATATCCTGTGGAAGCATAAGGATGCGAACAGTGTTCGAAACATATTCACGACTCTTACCCATCTTTCGTCCAACTTCTGCCCACGTTAATTTGAATTCATCTGCGAGTCTTTGGAAGGATTGTGCGCGCTCAACTGCATTCAAATCTTCACGTTGAAGGTTTTCAATGATAGCAAGCTCAAGCTTCGCGCGACTATCATCTCCACTACGAACAACCACAGGTACCTGAAGAATCCCAGCAAGCTTGGATGCACGCAAACGACGCTCACCAGCAATAAGCTCATACTCTACTTTTATTCCCCCATCTTCACGCATCGTTTCCTGACGTGACACAACAAGTGGCTGAAGTACTCCGTACTGTCTGATACTTGCAGATAGTTCTTGCAGTCTATCCTGATCAAACTCACGTCGTGGTTGATACGGGTTAGGTACTATTTTGTCTATTTCTATCCAATAAATTGATGATTCTGTTTGTCCCATATGCTGATTATTACAAAAGTATATCATGATACAGGTGTGAACAAAGAAATAACTTTTCTTCACACTTTACTATGGCATAAATAAAAAAACGGGCACCGAAGGTGCCCGTTTGGCTAGTGAACAAGAATTGCTCCTTGAAGAAATCATAGAACAGTGATAATCACCGTCGCTTTCCCTTCTTTTGTAATACCAACTTTATCCGCAAGACCACGTGAGAGGTCAGCGATAACATTTCTGACAAAAGGGCCACAATCATTTACTTTTGCCTTTACTTTGATTCCATTTTCAGGATTTTCAATAATCACTTCGGTTCCCATCGGGAGCGTTAAGTGCGCAATAGTGTTTGCGTTCTTGTTGAATATCTCGCCGCTCGCTGTTTGTCTTCCGTGGAATTCCCCACCATACCAAGAAGCGAGTCCAATCTGTTGTTCGTCTTGGACATACCTGTCACTTGTACACTTGAAATTCCCACGCTTATCCTTTGGTTGTGGAGGCGTTACAAATATTTTCCACAGTGTTTGACCTTTCGCAAACTGAGATGGAGCTTCCCTTGACTCTACCTCGCCAGGAATACTGACGACAGCAAAACAAAAAATAACACCAGTGATGGTGTTTGCAAAAGAAAACCGAAATCGATCTCGAATCACAACTTCTCCTTGATAAACTAAAGAACTAACCTATTTTTTATACCATATATGATATAAGTTGGTCAAGGGAAATTTTACCAGTAACACTCGTCACCATCTAAAACTTTTACTCTACAAGAAGGTATGTTAGAGTATTCCTATTCATCAACAAGGAGTCCCTATGTTTTTTGATGCTAACAACTCTCAGGCACGTTGCATACCTGAAGGAGAAGTTCTTTCAATTAAAAAAGTAGAAGATGACACGTCCCCTCTCACTGTGAAAACTGTTTCCAAGAAACATGCAAGAATTCTCATTGCTCTCTTTAAAATTAACAACGAGTGTGGAAATGGATTTTTATCAGTTGAAGACATTCGTAACCTCATCGAACATATAGCTGGGAAAAGATATCCTTTGCTTGATATAGAAAGTTTTGCTGATGACTTACGAAAACGCCATTATCTTACTTCAAAGTATGTAAGAGACGCAGGTGTTTGTTACCAGATTGCTCCTGATGGGGTAACCTTACTTTTTTCGTATTCAGAAAATCATCGAGAGTACCTCATGATGAGTAGCTCCCCGAGCGCTTCTGCTTCTACAATTCAGTAAGTGCCACAATACATTGTGATAATTTTCCTACACCTATGTGTGGGGATTTTTTATATATAGCTATTTACTTTTTCCTTCGATATATTTGTTAAGAAAAAACTTAACCATATTCCCTACTGCATTTATACTTGCAATGAGAAGTATTGCGACAATGATAATTCCAAATTCATACTTTTTAATATGTCCGAGGAATAATTCTAAAATGTCTCCAAACAAAAAACCAAGCGAACCAATAAGTAGTGTCCAAACAGCAGCAGCTAACGAATTCCACAGCATAAATGTTCTAAGTGGAAGAGATGACATTCCAAGTCCAAATGGAATAACATGTCTAAAGCCATACATAAACCGTAAACCAAACGCCATACAAGCTGGTTTCGCATGAATTGCTTTAAGCGGTCGCGTCGACCACCGTTTAAGCCATGGCCACTTCTCTACCAACTTGTGGCCTTTGTACCGTCCAAGTAAAAACCATCCAAGGTCTCCTGTAATAGCGCCTGCAAATGCTGCCAAAAATAATGGGCCGATAGATAAATATCCTTCATGAACAGCAAAGCCCCCGAGAATTAAAACACTCTCTCCTTCAAAAATTGAGACCAAGTACACAACAACATATCCATATGTTGTAATAAGAGAAATCATAAAGAGAATAATACCATGTTTCTAGTAGTTAGTTGTGGGAGACCTTGAGTGTGTAAAAAATTACTTAGTACTTTTTATTGAGACCTTCTTCATTACTTCATCCTTAAACCAGTCAGTTTCGGTTATAGCAGTTGTCCACGCATACACTCGAGTGTATGACTCGAAACTAAACTCCCCCTCTCTGGTCCTCATAATTTGCCGAATAAACGGTATGATAGCAATATCTGCAAGTGTAAGTTTTTCTTCGATCAAAAAGTTTCTTGTCGTAAGAGCATTCTCAAGATGCTGCATACATTCTTGTAACCGTAGCGCGTGTAGTACATGTTTCTCTTTTGTAAATTCTAAATGCTCACCATATTTATAATTATCAATTAATGGTTTTAATGTTGTGTCACACCAAGAAAACCACGCAAGCATCTCATTGTAACTTTTCGTATTTTTTTGTGGCGTAAATTCTGTAGAACCACTCAACTCATCAAGAAAAAGATTGATATCATTTGATTCTGGGATTATTTTTTCTTGACCATCTTTATCTGTAACTCGAAGTACTGGAACTCGTGATTTCTCATTATTACTTTCACTCCACGCTTTCATCCACGAAGTCCACTCGCGTAGTGGTTCTTCTATAATTTCATAGTCAATTTTTTTCAGACATAAAACAATACGTACCCGAATACAAAATGGACAGCGTCTGTAGTTGTGGAGAATTAGTTTCACTGTAATTACAGCGTACCATACTGACTTTAATAGACATAAAGCTTTTATGACAACATGAGAACACTTCGTTATTCATCCTTTTCATACGTACGCGTCATAAAAAAAACTTTCAGAACTATATAGATATCCTGAACCAATCAGGTCTTTTATAAAATACTTGATAAAACTTTATCCACAAGAAGGTGGACAACTAATCACAACCTTACGATTTTCAATATATACTAGACATCAGTAGTTTCCCGTCAACCCAACCACTAGGAGTTATCCATGAGGCTCAAAACTTCGTTCTTTCTTGCTCTTGCCTGTATGACAATCGCCATACCGGCCCAAGCATCCATGCATCCGAATGCTGCCATCGACGGCCTGGCCCACTTCATGTGGCACCTGCAGATGACCAACCAAGCGCTGACCACCGGCAACTGGTCGATGTTCTGGCTGCTCTTCACCGAACAGTCAGTCTGTACCAACGTGCAGTCGTTGACGTTCATCTTCACGCCAGCGTTCTTCACCACCATGGTGGTTGTTACGCTCGTCGCGGTGATGATGCTCATCAGACAACCGACTCGAAAAGCACCGAATGGTTGGTGGAATCAGTTGCGCCAACCCAACTACGCGCAGTAGCGCACCCTGATAACGTTTGAAAGGAGCTTCACAGCTCCTTTTTCTTTGTGATACCATATTCATATGCAAGACTACTCGCTTTCATCTCTAGGGATGCAAGATCACATTTGGAAACTCTACAGGACAGATAATCCATATCTTCACGAGAAGACTATTGAGATACCTCATATGAAGCGTTTATGCTTTGAGACAATTCATAAAGGAAGAATTGTTACTCTTGGCGTTTATGAATACAAAGAAGTAGAGGTATTAAAAGCTTGGGGATATAAGGACAGTGAACATTGCTCATATCATGCAATCAAAACAAACAAGACATGGTCAGAAGTGATAGAAGGATGTCCAGACTTTAAAGTATCAGATAAAGGATTCGATCTTACGACAAATGGTATATGCCATATGACAGACAAAGAACCTCAAACATTTGACCTCTATACACCTTTGCTTAGTACGGCATTATTTTCATTTGTACTTGGAGGACTCATTACATACTTCCAAATGATTACCTTAGAAATGTTTCTCATGAACAGTATGGGAGTATTCATAACAATCCTTGGGTTACTAAAGATAAAAGATATCCCTAAATTTGCCATCATGTTCAAGCAATATGACCCTCTCGCGAGACAGGTTTCTTTATATGCAAATATGTATCCATATTTAGAAACTACCATCGGTGTGTTTATCCTTTCAGGACTTTTCCTCGTTACAACACAAGTAGCGGTAATTATTATGTATACCTGCACAACGATTGGGATTATCTATTCACTTAGCTCTGGGAAGAAACTTGAGTGTGGCTGTTTAGGAGGAAACATTAAATTACCTCTTTCTAAAGTAACTATATTTGAAAATCTTACCATGGTTTTAATGGCAGTATATATGCTTATTACTTTTGTGAATTAAAATTGGTGCCGGAGGAGAGACTCGGTCACAAAGCTGCCTCGTCGCTTCACTCCTCGAAGCATCTTCGCGACCCCTATTCTCGTCTCACGTACATGACGCAGGTCATGTACTTCCGTAGTGACACAGTGCACTTAAAAACACAGACATGGAAGTCTGTGTTTTTAAGTGCATGTGCCGGAGGAGAGACTCGAACTCTCACACCTTGCGATACACGATTTTGAGTCGTGCGCGTCTACCATTCCGCCACTCCGGCATTTTATTTAATTATTTCTACAGCAATTATATAGTTTATAGCATATATAATATTTACTTACGCGGAATGGTACCCATTCACTGGTCCTTGACTTGTTAGTCTCGGACATCTTCGAAGCCAAGCTTCTCGACCACTCCGGCATTTTTATTCTATTGTTTAGTTTTTGTTACATAGATATTTTACAAGTACTATATCTATGTATGGAATGGTACCATTCCTGGTCGTTCGCCTGCTGGCTACCGACATCTTCGTCGCTCTTCGCTCCTCGCGTCCTAGTCTGCTGACTACGGACACCTGCATCACCTTCGTTCCTTGGCCACTCCGGCATTCTGTGAGACGTATTCTAACATATCTCTACTATACTGAATACACACCATAAGACTGTCCACATTTTTAATATATTTACGAAAATAGATTAGTGTGGTAAAGTAGTACTCTCTCGGATATCCGAGAGACGGAGTTCACAAACAAAGAAAAGGATACTGCAACATGCAACATGTGCAACAAACCGGCACCACGCAAGCTACTACCAAAGTTAGCACCGTGGACCTACTTCAGGCCATCAAAGACCTCAATGAGCGTCCTGACTACGGAAGTAAGAATGGAGCAACAATTAACCCCATCAAGGAACTACTGTCTTTCCGACATCAGTCCGGAAACGTTGAATACACCTGCTTCATGCATGCACGTGACAAGGCGATGACGGCTGGACTTGTTTCCAAAACTGGTTATCGTTACTTTCTCACAGAAGCTGGGGAATCGCACCTGAAAGAAGAGACCTCCGATATGCGCGCAAAACTCTCCCAAAGCACAGATGAAAATCTGACTGCAACAGTCTGACGCATAACCTGCGCAGCGCCCGACATTTCGTCGGGTTTTTTATTTGTATACTCACCATCAAACAAAGCAACTGATGAACTTACGGCGACTTGGTTAAATGTTCATTAAGATACTGGCATATAGTTAATAATGATGATAGGATGTAGGTCTTGTGTACAAATGTACTCGAGAACTCAACGAACAAGTAAAACCTCTGGAGAATTCAATGCCATCTCACGGAACTGCTGTTTATGGAAAAAACAAGAAAAGCGTAGCCTTGCACAACGCTCAAGCGGTTGTTGCACAGACGCAAGCAACTACATGTCACCATGATCTTGGTAAACCGAAATGTCGTGAAGCGTGTCACAGTGGCAAGTGTCCTGTGCGCGGCATTCACGAAAACTGCATTTCCACATCAAGACAACCGAACTGATACCGCATCACACTGCGAACAACCCCGACGAAATGTCGGGTTTTTTATTTGCTAAAAACAAAAAACATGGTAGTATAATATTCTGACTTTCCGGTTGTCGGAAAGCAGAACCAACTTACGAGGAGTTAGTTGCACATGTCCAAGAAAATGAGCGCAGCGCAAAAAGCTGTATTGAAGATTCAGGTGGCCACAGCCAAGGTCATCAACGAGAACATGGTTACCAAATACGGCGTCGGCTATCGCCTGACGGACATTGTCCGAAAGGTCCGTGAATTGATTCACGAAGGACTCATGACCCAGAAGGCATTCCTCGATGCCATCCAGGCGTGGAAGGACAACTTTCTTGTCCGCTTCAACAACAAGTACCTGAATCCGACGGCAAAAGGCCTGACGAAGATGGCGGAATTGGCCAGGAAGGCACCAGAAATCCTCCCTCCGACAGCAGTATCTGCGCCGGCTTGAACATCAACAAGTCCTCAATAACATGAGGCAGGTCATCCTACGGGATGACTTTTTTATTTTCTAAAAAGAATACTCACTGGCGTAATCAATAATCTCATCTGATTCTTGTAGTGCAGTATTTGAGGTTGTGTCGTACATAAATGGCATCGTACGAGCAAAGTGAGATTGTGCTTCTTTCAAATATTCAGGATTTTTAATATTTCTTTCTTCGTACGCGACACGTCGTTCTGAAAAAGTTTTTTTAACCTTGTCGCAGTACCCGCAATTATCTTTGGTATAGAGGATTAGCATAGTTGTTTGATAATTCAGTAATTACTTGTAGTATATACGTATCATGGAGCACATGTCCAAAATCATCGTCGTAGCAGGACCAACTTCTTCTGGGAAGAGTGATTTTGCGGTGGACCTCGCACTAACATGCAATGGTGAAATTATTTCTGCAGACTCAAGACAGATATACAGAAAGCTTGATATCGGAACTGGTAAAATTACAACGGAAGAAATGAAAGGTATCCCTCATTACATGCTTGATATCTGTGATATCAATGACCCCTTTTCTGTAAAGGAATTTAGAGACAAAACTCTTCCAATCATTGATGACATTCTTAGTCGTGGCAAGACTCCTATTGTATGTGGAGGAACAGGATACTACATTGATGCGATTATGTACTCCAATACACTTCCTGAAATCTATGTCATAAAATCACTTGAAGCAGAATTACAGGACACAACAACAGAAAATCTCTACAACATGGTCCATCAAAAAGATGCACGACGTGCAGAAAAAATTGATAAACATAATCGCATCCGTTTGATACGTGCACTTGAAATAATTGAAACTGATGGAATTGTGAAGCCACTTGAGGATCCGGTCTTTAGATACGATGTAGATTTCTATTTACTTAACCCATCGAAAGAACTTTTAGAAGAGAGAGTCCACAAGCGATTACTGAAAAGATTTGGTGCCGGGATGCTTGATGAAATGAAGACATTGCTTGCCCAAGGATACAGCGTAGAAACTCTTGCCAAACGTGGCATCGAATACAAATGGATGGCAGAATATATAAACGGCACCGTCACCTACGAGCAACTCATAGAAAAGCTACGAATCGCAACCTGGCAATATGCAAAGCGTCAGAGAACCTGGAATAAAAAATACCATTCTTTCGCAAAAATTATTTCGTAACATTGTAACAATAACAAAAATCCGACCAGTGTATGGTCGGACCTTGAAAGGTTGCGTAAAAAGTTTTGAACTTCACACAGGATGACCTTCTTCCAAAAGTGGTGCTGGGCCGCTCGCACGGTATAGCTGCGTAACCAACATTTGAATTCTTGGATTGTTACTTTCTTTGTATTCGCTTACCGTAGAAAGAATTTTAGCTTTTATTTCACCTAATGACTCTGGACTTACGCCAAGCTTCTTACATAAGCCGTGCTTACTAAGTACCAAGACAAGAGCAGTCGCAATCAGGGACAAACGTTCTGCTGGCCCAAGTGACAATATTGCATTTGGACCCTCTTCCATTACCCGTTGCTCAGCTTGGATGAGTTCTTCTTCAAAATCTAAATCTATCGCTATTCTGGCATCCTTGATGTCATTCTCCAACTGATCCTGAACACCTGGCAACCAAGCAAGTAATGTAAGTTTTTTTAACACGAGCAACATGCCTGCAGAAAGTGAAAGAAAAACATATTGCTGGTAGGTCATCATCTCCTTGTAAGAAAAATTCTTTTTCACTTTCTTAGAGAAACGGTATGCAATAAACACGAAGTAAACCGCACGGATTTTCCCGATGAAACCTTTTCTGACAAGTGACGCAATAACAGCATAAAGAACTCGTGCACGCAGTGTTGCAACCTTGATATCCTCCCAAGTCCTCTTTTCTGAATAGTAGTAACGAAGACTCGCGAGAGCTCCGTCAGAACCGAAGTAAACCTTGTCATCGACAAGTTCAAGCACTTCATCCATGGTAATATTTTTTGACATGGAACCTCCCTTTTTTAAAAAGCAATCAACGAACACTAAACTCACCCTACAACGTATAATTTAAGAAGTCAATAAAAAAAACGCGACACCGAAGGTGTCGCGCATCTATCTCTATTTAACTAAACATTCGTCTACTTCCTGAGTTGACGAACCTTGTGAATAACGACATTAAAGAGCGAATAGCCGTATTTGTTCGCCACATCCGGACGACCGTCCATGTATGCAGCAAAGTGCATCTGTACCGGCAACCCAACCATCGAAGCAACTCGTGCAACCGTTTCCCACTCAAGGCCATGATCGAGCCCTGACTCACAAGCACGAAGAACAACCTCGCTTGCTGCATCTCTGTACTGCTCGCGCATCTTTTTCGAAAGGACTTTTGCAGTAGAGAGTCTCGCATTGGTAAGCGCAACTGTTGAATATGTTGCACCTGAATCGAGAATCTGGTCGCCCAATTTGACGATACCCTTGCGCACCCACAAAGGTGGTAAAATCCATGCCTTTGTAAACACCGCAAGAAGCACTTCAAGATCCGTCGGACCCAAACCCTTGAAGCCGTATCTCTTGTTAAGCTCGACAACCATTGTTCGGAGCTCCACGAGATACTTGTATGCTGTGATCAGTCGGCCACTTTTGATAGCCGGCACAAGTGCACCTGAAAGCGCTGAGATGTACCCAATCAGCTTTTGGCGGACATAATTTGGTTGAACCTTGTATTGTGTACCCGTCGCACCAAGATTATGATCAAAATGTGCCTGAATATAGCTTCCTTTGGCTTTTGAAACTTCACCCTTGCGACCAAAATGATTGCCTTGGTAAATTTGAATTGCATTTTCTTTGGCTTGCAACGTCTCCATGAAATGAGCTCCTTTATTTTTGCAGTCCCGGATTATCCGAAACACTCTCAAAAACTTCGTTTTCAATTATAACATAATTTAACAAATAAGTCAAATAGTGTTAGTATATATAACATGTCTATGCCCTATATTACAACGATTGGACTTGAGGTCCACGCAGAGCTCCACACTAACTCCAAGATGTGGTGTGGTTGTAAAAACGACCCTCAGGCCGAAAAACCTAACACGAACATCTGTGAGGTCTGTATGGCTCATCCAGGCACCTTACCTGTACCGAATAAAGAGGCAATAAAAAAAGTTATCCAAGTTGGTCTTGCTGTTGGGGCCAATATTGCTGACTTTACAGAATTTGACCGAAAGAACTACTTTTATCCTGATATTCCAAAAGGCTACCAGCTTTCACAGTACCTCCTCCCTATCGTTTCTGGTGGTTCAATTAACGATGTAGAACTCACTCGTATCCACCTCGAAGAAGATACCGCAAAGTCCTCACACGTTGGAGGAATGACCCTTGTGGACTATAACCGTGCAGGAGTTCCACTTATGGAGCTTGTTACAGAGCCGGTTATTCATTCTGCAGAACAAGCAGGAGAATTCGCTCGTGCTCTTCAGCAGATTCTCCGTTATGTAGGTGCGTCAGAAGCAAACATGGACATGGGCCAAATGCGTATCGAGGCGAACATTTCAGTATCACAAGATCCTAATAAGTTCGGTACAAAAGTAGAAGTAAAAAACATCAACTCATTCGCATCAGTCGAAGGAGCTATTCGTTATGAGGTGGAGCGTCACATCGCACTCATTGAAGAAGGTGGCGCGGTAGTGCAAGAAACTCGTGGATGGGATGAAATCAAGCTTGAAACTTTTTCACAGCGTAAAAAAGAAAATGCACATGACTATAGGTACTTCCCAGATCCAGACCTTCCAAAATTATATCTCTCAAAACTTTTTGATATCGAAGCGATGAAAAAGGAAATCCCAGAAATGCCCGTTGCAAGAAAAGCACGCTTACTTGGACTACGGTTAAAAGAAGACATGTCGGATATTATTATCGCAGACCCAGTTGTTGCCTTTTATTTTGATGAGGTAATTAAAGATAAGGATGCAGAGTTTGTTATTCTTGCATCGAACTATCTCGTTGCAGATATTTTCGGGTTACTAAAAAAAGAAAATAAAGAACTCGTCGCGGATAATTTCCCATCTCCGGGTGCATTTGTTACATTGCTTGAAATGATACATAAAGGTGAGCTTTCATCACGTGGAGCAAAGGACATGCTTCCGCTTATGCTTACTGAAAAAGAAATTGATGTTAAGAAAGTTGCCGAAGAAAAAGGCTTTATCCAAAAAAATGACCCAGCACTCCTTCAAAAAATTGTTAATGAAGTTATCATAGAAAATCCTACACAAGTCGCAGATTACAAGACTGGAAAAGAAAGCATGTTCATGTTCTTCGTCGGTCAGTGCATGAAAAAATCTAAAGGCGCTGGTAATCCAGGAGTGTTTCAGGAACTACTTAAGGCGGCACTCAAATAAGACGTCCGACTTTCAGACAGTCAGACCAAAAATACAAAAGCGTGTCCTTCGGACACGCTTTTGTATTTTGGTATTTTTCTGTTTGTCTGATAGCGAAGTAGTCTGATTGTCTGCCGTCTCCCCCTCCTATTTCTTCTCCAGTTTCTTCACCAAGAGGTCACCAAATGCTTTAACACTGTCATCTTCATAGAGAGAAAGTGTGACCACATCTTTTTTAGATGCTTTTTCAAGAGCCTTAATCTTCTTTGCAATTTCTTTTGCATCTCCAATCATATCTGTCTTTGAAAGAACCACTATCTCATCAAGCTTAAGAAGCATCGGGTCATACTTTTCAAGCTCTGCACGGATAGTCGTATACACTTCTGCCACGTCTTCATTATCTGCAGCAATAAGATGCACAAGAGACTTCGTGCGAGTAATGTGACGAAGGAATTTATGCCCAAGACCCTTTCCATCACTTGCCCCTTCAATAAGCCCTGGAATATCTGCAAGCACATAACTAAAGTAGGCTCCAAGGTTTGGTTCAAGAGTCGTAAATGGATAGTCTCCAATCTTTGCTCCAGCACGAGTAAGAGCATTTAAGAGTGATGACTTACCTGCATTTGGTAATCCAATTAATCCAGCGTCAGCAATAAGCTTAAGCTCAATATCAAATGTTGCGAATTCCCCTTTTGTTCCCTTTGTAAATTCTTCAGGAGTTCGGTTTGTTGCTGACTTGAACTTCTCATTTCCTTCTCCACCTTTTCCACCACGTAAAACTATGAAGTCTCCTTCCTCCATAAATTCATAATGCTTATCATATTCACGATTATAGACTACAGACCCAAGTGGAATCTCAAGATACATATCCTTTGCATCTGACCCGTGCATACTTCGCTTCTGACCTGCTTCTCCTTCTTGAGCATCCCATTCTTTTTTGTGCTTATAGACAGAAAGTGCTTGAATATCTCGCACAACTCGAAAATAGACGTCTCCTCCACGTCCTCCATCTCCTCCAGCAGGTCCACCAAATGGCACACCTTTCTCACGGCGCCAACGAACAACTCCGTCACCACCTTTCCCTGCTTTTATTTCTAGTGTCACATGATCGATTAACATTTCCTTATAATACCATATTTAAAGGCTTTTTGCAAGCGACTATTGACATATTGAAATATATAAGAGATAATGTTACTTTCTTCAATCATAATAAATGAAAGGGATGAAATGGGAAAAATTACAGATGAGGTTAACCCTCTCAGTAGATGCGCTCATTGCAAAATGAAAGAAGCTGACATGATAGGTATCTGCACACATGCCAAATGTCCGTCAAAGAGAATGACTGCAGATATTGATGATGATTCAAACTCAAGTACTTTTCAACTCTGGTTTCTGAAAACTCAACCACTCTACGGAGTAATAGAGAAATCCTAGGTTCTAGTCGCACATTTTGCGGCTATTTTTATAATAAAATGAAATATAATAGTAATTTGTCAATTCTTGACCTCATCTGTAATAAGCATAGAATACGAGTATATGAAAGCAACCAAACACTTATTTTTTGGAATTCTCCTTACTGTTGGGGCAATTTCTGTAGCTTCTGCAAGTTACGTATATCCGTACACACAAACATACGGAGCGTACACGAATAACTCCATCTACACTGTTTCACCTTCATACTATTACAATGATGGATGTTACTCATACTTCTACAATGGAACTACACGGAATGTTTCAATAATTGGTTATTTATGTTCAAACACTAATTACAATTCTAATTATAATTACAATATGAATGCTAACTATAACACTGGATACCTACATTACACACAGCCGACAACAAACACATCATACTACTATACTGTTCCAACTACGTACTATACTTACCCGAGCTACACGTACACATACCAAAATACTGACGCATACTCGTACCAACCATACTACAATTCCTATAACTACAATGTTGGCTATACTGATACTGGTTATAACAACTATAGTTACTACAACAATAACTACAATTATTCATATCAGAATTCTTGTTACTGGCAAAATGGATACCAGGTATGTTATTAGGGACAGCGTGTAGAGAGTAGATAGTAGCGTGTAGTAAGTACAGTACTAAAGAGCGAGCGCTATGCGCTCGCTCTTTAGTATTGATCACTGGCTAAAAGCTAACAGCTTGCTTCTTAGTAATTCCTCAAACGCTCACTCTTTTCATGCGAACGAATTTTCTCATGAACTTTTGCCTCAATCTGACGAATACGTTCTCGGGTAACTCCGAACTCTGCTCCTACTTCTTCAAGTGTATGCATAACACCATCGAATTCTCCAAGACCATTACGCATCTCAACAATCTTACGCTCCTTTGGAGAAAGATCATCTAGAATCTCATTAATCTGGTCTGAAAGGATTCGGTGTGATGCTTCAGCGTCAGGTGAGAGAATCTTATCATCTGCAATAAACTCACCAAGAGTACTCTTGTCATCGTCATCACCGATCGGCTTTTCAAGTGATACGGTATCTTGGTTAATATTTTCAATGATATGAATTTTATCAACATCAACATTCATTTCAACTGCAATTTCTTCTGCAAGTGGGTCACGTCCTAAGTCTTGAGAAAGACGACGAACAACTTGTTTATACTTAGCGATTGTTTCTACCATGTGCACGGGGATACGAATCGTACGTGACTGATCAGCGAGCGCTCGTGTGATTGCTTGTCTAATCCACCATGTAGCGTATGTTGAAAATTTAAATCCTTTTGAATAGTCGAACTTCTCGACAGCCTTAAATAGTCCTAGATTTCCTTCCTGAATAAGGTCAAGAAGTGTGAGATCAGAACTTCTCCCAACATACTTCTTTGCAATAGAAACCACAAGACGAAGGTTCGCCTTTGCAAGTAATGTCCCTGCTTCCATGTCACCTTTTTCGATACGGATAGCAAGCTCTCGCTCGTTCTCTCCTGAAATAAGTGGGTACTGTCCAATCTCACGCAGGTACATCTGAATACTGTCGTGAGTACTGTCACGTCCTTCCATTTTTAGGAGGTCTTCGTCCATATCAAGAAGGTTTCCACCTTCAAGAATATCAATACCTGCTTGGTTTATTTTTTCGTATAATTCTTCTAGATATAAAATATCAAGCTCGATATTTGGGAAATAACGAATAATCTCATCATATGTAATGAAACCACGCTCCTTTCCTTTTTGGAGGAGTTCTTGTTCATTTTGATTACGGGTGGTAACTTTCTTTGGTTTTTCTACGACCTTTGGCTTAGATGGACCAGTTTTAATGGTAAATGCCTTTGGTTTGTACTTTGGTTTTACTTCTACATCCCTTACTTTAGGTGTTGGTGTAGATACTTTCTTAGCAGGAGTTTTTTTAGCAACAACTGCTTTTTTTATTATCTTTGTAACTGGAGCTTTTTTAGCTACGACTTTCTTAACGGTCTTCTTTTGTACTTTTTGGGTTACCTTTTTGGTAGATGCATTACTAGCTGATGTACGATTTTTTTGTACTGTAGTCTTTTTTGCAACTTTTTTAACATTTGATTTTTTTGCTACGGTTTTTGCCGCAGTTTTTTTCGGTACACTCTTTTTTTGTGAAGATGCTTTTTTCGCCATAGAAACGGTACCTGCGATTATAACACAAACATACTATATAGTCTATATAGTTTTCAACAGGTTTCAAATATTAATATAGTTAGTCAACAGCATTTTTGACATGCTCATAAATCTGCTTCAAAATCGCCTCATGGTCTGCGCCATCTTCGCGTAATTTCTTCTGCAAGATTACAAGATGAGCTTTGTGCTGTTCTCGCTTATGTGTACTCATAAGATCTTTAAAATAACCCTCTTTATCAACAATAATTCTCTTTTCTAATGCAAACATTTCTTCTTGAATAATTGCATCAGGGAACTGCTTGATATCAATTGAAAGTGAAAGAAACTCTTCATGATTCTCTTTCCCTATTAGCATAGCATATGCAATAATTTCTCGTTCAAGACGAATTAGACCCAAAAGAGGAGCGTTACTATTCTCAACAGCTACCTCTTCTTGTGGTAGTATACCTCTACTTATTTCTTCTGTTAATGTATCTTCTGGGATAGATGACTTTTGAGAAATAACTCTTGTAAAATGAGCTCTATCTATTGGAGATTGGACTGCTCTTACAAACGGTAGAACTTCTGCTACTATTTTCTTTCCTCGTTCACGTTCGTCTTTTGTACTTTCGAAAATTCTACCAATCATTACCTCAATCACGTGCTTCTTTTTTTCTACTGCATGTACCCATTTTTGAGGGTCTTCTTTAATTAAATCTGCAGGGTCTTTTGTACCGATATCTTGTACCACATAAACATCAAGTCCACCTAATAAACATAACATCGCTGTTTTCTTAAGAGCATTTTGACCTGCGTCATCCATATCAAAAGAAAGAACAACTGTATCACAAAATCTCTTGATAAGATGGATATGCTCATCGGTAAATGCAGTACCTGATACAGCAACGGTATTATGCACGCCAGCTTGGTAGGACATACACAAATCCATTTGCCCTTCTACGACGATGACACTTTTTACTTCCGACATTTTTTTCTTTGCAGTGTCATAGCCAAAAAGTATTTTGGACTTATGGTAGAGCGCCGTTTCTGGAGTGTTCACATACTTCCCTTGTGCGACAGTTGGGTCAACCAAAGATGGCATAATTCGCCCAGAATAGCCCACTGTAGCCCCTGAAACATTACGAATAGGAAACATCACACGACCTCTAAATCTGTCATACCAGCCCTTAGTTTTGCCGTTGTCATCTTTGGCTTCGATGACAACTCCAGCTTCGACCATTTCTTCTGGTTGGTACCCTTTTTGAGCCAAAACCATGAAAAGATCCCTCCATTCATTCTTCGCATATCCTATATGAAATGTCTTTATCGTATCTTCTAAAATTCCACGTCCTAAAATATATTCCTTTGCTTCTGGAGAGTTGGCAAAGTTTTTTTCAAAATGTTCTGTAGTGTCTTTCAAAAGTGAGATCAGTCGTGACTCTTCTTTATTTTTTTGTGAATCTTGAAGTGATACCCCCGCGCGGTCAGCTAAAATTTTGAGTGCTTCTACGAACGGAATGTTTTCGATTTTTTCTACAAAGGTAAAAATATCACCGTGAACTTGGCAACCGAAACAGTGAAATGATTTTCGTTCAGGTGAAACATAAAAACTGGGTGTTCTCTCGTTGTGGAACGGACATCTCGCACGATACTGCGCACCAGACTTTTCAAGTCTGATATAGGTAGAGACCACGTCGGTTATAGAGAGATTTTCTTTGACCTGGTCTTTGGGGTTCATGTGACTATTTTAGCACGCAAGTAGCATTACTCTAAAAAAATAAAAAGCCCAGGATGTGGGCTTTTTGTGGAACCAAACTCATTTTGATCCAAACCAAAAACGAGATGATTCGACGAGGTCAGGGCTTTTGATCATGAAATACCCGAAGGTAATAACAACAATCAAAATCACCATGATTGAAAGAACACTTGTAAGAGCGCCTGAACTTTGAACAGTTCTTCCGTTTTTTGGTTCAGGAATTTTGTGAAAAAAACACGCAAGGAAAATGAGAGCAAGGATGCCTGCGATGTTAACCAGCAAAAGAAACCCGTTCGTACCTTCAAAAAGATGACCCATGAAACACCTTCCTTTCATTGTGTTGGTTGAAAATACAGAAAAGAATTACTATTACAAGTATACAGCGTGAGTAATAAAAGAACAGATAGTTATTCCCATATAAAAAACCCTACCGAAGTAGGGTTTTTACATGTGGAAATATGTGATTTGTCACCTAGTTCAATAGGTGCAAGTTTTCTTACCGTTAAGCAGCAGAAGCGCTTCTTCTGCTTTAATGAAGCGCACACCACAGAGGTGTGAAATGATGGCATTTTCTGCCTGCTCATACAGAGAAGAATCAGGGTCGGCGGACGTTGCAGAGGAAATCATTCCGTCTGGAATACCGAGCATCCGAAGCCTGTTCACAACAGCCACCTGCTGTACAGATAAGCCTTCAATTTGCGACTGAATCACCGCTTTTGTTTCTGGGACACCAAGCGGTTTTTGTTTGATATTCATAGAACCCTTTCAAAGATACCTTGGAAATCCAAAGTTTCACAGTGAATACTACACTAAAATGCTGCAAAGTAAAAGCGCAGCCGAAGGCTGCGCTTTTACTTTATTTTAAGTCGTTGCCAACTTTTTAAATAAATCAGTTAATGTAAAAGTAGATTATGACTTCTTCCCACGGAGACCAGTACCGGCTGGGATCAAGCGTCCAATGATAACATTCTCCTTTAGTCCTCGAAGCTCATCCATTTGTCCACGAGTAGACGCAGTGATAAGCACTCTTGTTGTATTTTGGAATGACGCACTTGAAAGCCATGAATCAGTAGAAAGTGCCACGTCCGTGATACCAAGTACCAAGTGTTTACCTTTCGCTTCTGTTCCACCATTTGCTTTCACGCGGTTATTTTCTCCACGGAAGTTAGAAATTTCAACAACATCTGACTGTGTGAACTTTGTATCTCCAGGATTGATAATCTTCACACGTCCAAACATTTGCTTGATGATAACCTCAACGTGCTTACGAGAGATGGCTGCACCTTGTAATTCGTACACTTTATTGATTTCACTCACGATATATTCTTCTGCTACTTCCTTACTTGCGTAATTAAAGAGTTCATCAATATCACATGATCCATCAGTAAGTAACTGACCTCGCTTGATCTTGTCTCCAACCTTCACAGCAAGCTGACGACGGAATGGTACTGTATATTCAACATTCTTACCATTCTTGTTTCCTTTTGCCACAACTTCATCATCTGCAAGGTTAACAATAATCTTTTCTTTTCCTTCTTCACGAATTGCAGTAATAGTTCCTGCTTCATGAGCGATGATAGCTGGATTCTTAGGCATACGACGTTCGAAGATTTCTTCAACACGAGGAAGACCTTGTGTAATGTCGACTCCAGAAACTCCACCGGCGTGGAATGTACGCATCGTAAGCTGTGTTCCTGGTTCACCGATAGCTTGTGCAGCAACGATTCCAACAGCTTCTCCAAGATCCACTTTCTTGTTACGCCCCATATCGAGCCCGTAACACTTCTGGCAAATTCCGTGAAGTGATAAACACATAAGTGGTGTGAACACACGCACTTCAACTACACCAGCATTTTCGATGATAAGAGCATCATCTTTGTTAATAAGATGACTCTTCTTAAAGAGAACCTTTCCATCAACAATAATATCTTCAGCAAGCACACAACCACGAACATTCTTAGAAATTGGTACTTCAATACCGAGTGCATTTTCTTTTCGTACAATCTTACTTTCTTTTGTACCACAATCAAGTTCAGTGATGATAGCATCTTGCGCCACATCCACGAGTCGTCGTGTAAGGTACCCCGCTTGAGCTGTTTTAAGAGCCGTATCTGAGTTACCTTTACGAGCACCATATGTTGTAATGAAGTACTCAAGTGGAGTAAGACCTTCCTTGTATGATGAAATAACTGGGAAGTCGAGGTTACGTCCAGAGTTGTTAACAATAATACCCTTCATACCTGACATTTGAATAATCTGTGCAATAGAACCTCTGGCACCGGAAGTAATCAAGTCAAACACTGAACCGTGCTTTTCGAATGATTCTGGAATAAGCTTTTCAATATTAGAACGAACACCTTGCCATACAGAAATAGTACGCTCATATCGTTCCTCTGAAGAAAGAAGACCTTCTTCGTAATCCGCCTCAACACGAGCCGCTTGACTCCATCCTTCAGCAACAAGCGCAGGTTTTTCCTTTGGTACTTTCACTGCATCAATATTCCATGTTGTTCCTGAAATAGTTGCATACTTGTACCCAAAGGCTTTAATTTTATCAATCACTGAAGGAGCAGTTTCAAGACCGTATGTCAAAATAACCTGATCGATGATACTGTTCATCTTCTTTCCTGTTACCTCATCGTTCATATATGGATATTCAGATGGGAACACTGAGTTAAAGAGTAGTCTTCCAATAGTTGTTTCAAACGGCTTTTCATTAAATTCTGCATACTTCGCCTTATCAGACGGCATCACAAGAATTTTTGCACGGAAAGAAACAACTCCGAAGTCATATGCTGTGATTGCTTCATTCGGAGAAGCAAAATACTTTCCTTCTCCTTTTTCTCCTTCAATCATCTTCGTCATCCAATATGCACCAAGTACCATGTCCATTCTCGGGTTAACAATAGAGTCTCCAGATCCAGGTCGGAGTAGGTTACGATTCGCTGCCATAAGTGTACGAGCTTCTTCTTGAGCTGCAACAGAAAGTGGTAAGTGTACCGCCATTTGATCACCGTCGAAGTCCGCGTTAAAGGCCTGACAAACGAGTGGGTGAAGCTGAATAGCATTACCTTCGATAAGCTTAGGATTAAACGCCTGAATACCTAGTCGGTGAAGAGTAGGCGCTCGGTTTAAGAGCACATACTTTCCTTCGATACATTCTTCAAGAATTGCCCATACTTCTGGAATTCCATCTTCAATCAACTTGTTAGCACCACGAATGTTAAATGCTAGCTCCCGATCAAGAATTTTTGAAATAATAAACGTCTTGAAAAGTTCAAGAGCCATGTGCTTTGGAAGACCACACTCATTTAGTGAAAGTGATGGACCAACCACAATAACAGAACGTGCAGAGTAGTCCACACGCTTTCCAAGGAGGTTACCTCGAAGAAGACCTTGCTTTCCCTTGAGGTTATCAGACAGTGACTTAAGCTGACGCTTCTGTGACTGACTCATAACTGCATCTTGCCCATGACGAGCAGAGTTGTCGATAAGTGCATCAACCGCTTCTTGCAAGATACGCTTCTCATTTCTAAGAATTACGTCTGGCGCACCGATTTCCATCAACTTCTTGAGACGGTTGTTTCGGTTAATCACACGGCGATAGAGGTCGTTCACATCAGACGCAGCGTAGCGTCCACCTTCAAGTGCAACCATTGGTCGGATACCTGGAGGGATAACAGGGATAACTGTCATGAACATCCACTCTGGACGAATACCTGCGATTTGGAATGCACGAATAAGAGAAAGTCTCTTTTCTGCTTTTTCACGCTCAAGCGCTCCTGCTTTTTCAAGCTGTAGAACGATCTCCCCTTCAATCTTCTTGAGGTCCATCGTCTTGAAGATTTCAAAGATTGCCTCTGCTCCAATGCCTGCCTCAAAACATGTTCCGTATTTCATTGAGAAGCGGTGGTATGTTAGTTCATCGAAGATTTTATTTGGTTTGATTTCTGCAATTTCTTTCTTTGTTGCAAGTAGAAGTTCACGAAGTCTATCTTGTGTCTTCTCATCAGTAGATGACTTAATCTTTGCTTTAAATTCTGAATCAAGATTAAAAAGAATTTCTTCCTTTGCAGCCTGATTAACTGACTTCACAACATAACCTGCGAAGTACACTACCTTCTCTACATCTCCTACTGGCTGAGCCAAAATAAGAGCAATACGAGATGGAACAGTACGAAGGAACCAGATGTGAGCAACAGGTGAAGCAAGTTCAATATGCCCCATTCGTTCACGACGAACAATAGACTTTGTTACTTCTACTCCACACTTCTCACACACAATCCCCTTATAACGAATACGCTTGTACTTTCCACAATAACATTCGTAATCCTTTTCTGGGCCGAAAATTCTTTCATCGAAGAGTCCGTAACGTTCTGAACGTCCAGTTCTGTAGTTAATTGTTTCAGGCTTCGTCACTTCACCAAACGACCATGCACGCACAGCTTCAGGGGAAGCTACTTTGATCGACAGTCCGTCAAAATTATTTGTATCAATTGTTTTCATAGGTGTATATGTTGAGTGATGTGATTTATAAAGATGTTTCTCCAATTAACGGAACTTCGTACCCTTCTCTTTTTCTAGGTTCCACATCAAGGCCGAGACCTCGAAGTGTGTTTAACATCACCGTAAATGATGCTGGTGTGTTCGGCTCACGAACATCTTCTCCCTTGATAATACTGTCGAATGCTTCCGAACGTCCAACGATATCGTCTGACTTCACCGTTAGCATTTCACGCAAAATGTGTGATGCGCCGTACCCTTCAAGAGCCCATACTTCCATTTCTCCAAAACGCTGTCCTCCACCTTGAGCCTTTCCTCCAAGAGGTTGCTGAGTGATGAGGGAGTAAGGGCCGATGGATCGCATGTGAATCTTATCTTCAACCATGTGGTGAAGTTTCATGATGTACATGATACCAATAGCAGTCTCTTGATTAAACGCTTCGCCTGTTCTACCGTCGTAGAGTTGTACTGTTCCTGATGCATCGTATCCAGCTTTCACAAGTTCTTCTTTGATTTCAGAATCAGAAGCTCCTTGGAAAGAAGGCACGATTGCTTGATACCCAAGAGTTTCTGCAGCAAGACCAAGATGCATTTCTAGGATTTGTCCTAGGTTCATACGTGATGGCACACCAAGTGGTGTAAGAATGATATCGATAGGAGTTCCATCTTTATCAAACGGCATTTCCTCTACTGGAAGGATTGTTGAGATAACCCCCTTGTTACCATGTCGCCCTGCAAGCTTGTCTCCAACAGAAATGTTACGAACTTGCGCAACTTCGATATGAATACGCTTGATGATTCCACTTTCGAGATTGTCCCCTCGTTCACGTGAGAATACTTTCACTCCAATAACACGACCACGCTTTCCGTGATCAAGTCGAAGTGATGAATCCTTCACATCACGAACTTTTTCTCCAAAGATTGAGCGAAGAAGTCTTTCTTCTGGAGTTAGTTCAGTCTCACCCTTTGGCGTAATCTTTCCTACCATAATATCTCCTGGTCGGATTTCTGCACCAATACGGATGATTCCGTCTTCATCGAGATTCTTGAGCTTATTCTCTCCAACGTTTGGAATATCGTGTGTTGTTACTTCAGCTCCAAGCTTTGTATCACGTACGTTACAAACGAATTCTTCAATGTGAATAGAAGAGAACTTACTTTGCTTAACGAGTCTTTCTGAAAGAATAATCGCATCTTCGTAGTTAGCACCATTCCACGCCATAAACGCTACACGAATGTTATGACCGAGCGCAATCTGACCATTATCAGAAGTAGCAGCATCTGCAAGTACTTGTCCTTTTTCTACTTTCTCTCCAAGAGAAACAATCGGTCTCTGATGGAAAAGGTTAAAGGCGTTAGTTCGAGCAAAGTTAATAAGACTGTAAGCAGTTTCTTTTTTATCTGTCTTAATAATAATTTTCTTTGCATCAACGTATTTAACTTCACCTGCCTCTTCTGCCATAACGAGCCGTCCGATGTGCTTTGCAGCCTCACCTTCCATACCAGTTGCAACAAGCGGAGCCTCTGGACACATAAGTGGCACAGCTTGTTTCTGCATGTTAGAACCCATCAGTGCTCGAGTTGCTTCATCGTGCTCGAGGAAAGGAATCATAGATGTAGCTACAGAGAACGCCTGATTAGTTGCCACGTCGATGAACTCAACATCATCACGAAGTGCAAGACCCGGTTGACCAGCACGACGAACTTCAATTTCTTTGTTCACTAATTTGTTAGCTGTATCGAATTCATTTCCACCGTGAGCGATAACATAACGTTCTTCTTCAAGTGCGTTCATATACACGATTTCCTTTGTAATGAGCCCTTTGACTACCTTTACATACGGTGTTTCGATAATACCGAAGTCGTTGATTCTAGCGTAGTTAGAAAGACGAAGAATAAGACCAATGTTCGGACCTTCTGGAGTATGGATTGGACACACACGACCGTAGTGTGAAGTGTGAACGTCACGAACTTCAAAACCAGCTCGTTCACGAGTAAGACCGCCGGGACCAAGTGCAGAGAGAGTACGTAGGTGCTCTACTTCTGCAAGAAGGTTCTCTTGGTTCATGAACTGTGAAAGTTGGTTCGTTGTAAAGAATTCTTTAATACGAGCCTGCAGTGGACGCTGGTTGATGATAGCAATAGGAAGAGTAGTATCAGTGTCGATAACTGACATCTTATCCTGAATGTTACGCTTCATTTGCATCATACCTGTACGGATTTTCTGTGCCATCATTTCACCCACATATCTCACACGTCGTGACCCAAGGTGGTCAATATCATCCTCAACTGCATTTGGATTATTGTTAAGCTCAATAATATGAGTAACAATATCTACCATATCTTCCTTAGAAAGAGTTCGACGTTGTGCCTCCTTATCTTTCTGGTCAATTGACTTACCAAAACGTTTATTGAATCGGAATCGTCCTACAGGAGAAAGATCGTAACGTTCTGGAGAAATAATAGAGTCAATATATTCCTTTGCGTTCTCAGGAGTTGCAAGATCTCCGTCACGAAGACGCTTGTAAATTTCGATGTATGAATCATGAAGTGTTTTTACTTCATCACGATCAACAAGAGTCGCCATAAGTGGGCCAGCAACTTCGTGGTGCTTGAAAGCATCCTTAATTTGGTCATCACTTGTGAGACCAAAAATTCGAAGAAGTGCGATAACCGAAAACTTACGCTTCTTATCGACACGAACGTACACACCTCCATCTGGTTCTGTTCCAAGCTCAATCCACACACCACGTGAAGGAATTATCTTGGCACCGAAGTAACGCTTACCTTTTGTTTCTTCAGAATCGAAGAAAACACCGAATGATCGGGCTAGCTGAGGTACAACTACACGTTCAACACCGTTGATGATGAATGTTCCGTGGATGGTCATCAAAGGGAAATCTGCCATGAAGATTTCTTGTTCCTTTACAGTATTAAGAATTTTATTTGAAAGTTTAACGCGAGCTCGAAGTGGCGCTTCGTAGGTGAGCTTGTTTTCCTTTGCGTACACTTCATCGTACTTAGCAGGAGAAAGTTCAAATGATATAAACTCAAGATCAAACTTCTTCTCAGAATAGTCACGAAGTGGTGAGAATTCACGGAAGATTTCTACGATACCTTTTTCGGTAAGGTCTTTGTATGAAAGTATCTGGTTTTCGACGAGGT